>NZ_CP031555.1:0-600000 GCF_003403095.1 Thalassospira indica
TTTGCCCTGCATTCTGATCCTGTGCGTCTATGGCATCTATTCGATCGGGGCGAGCCGTTTGATGTCACCGTCCTTCTGGTGATGGTGTGGTCGGCTTTGTCATGATGTTGCTGAACATCCCGGCAGCCCCCTTCCTGATCGCCTTTATCCTTGGCCCGATGTTTGAAGACAATATGCGCCGCTCGCTTGCGATTTCGCGCGGTGATCTTGGCGTCTTCTTCCAGTCATGGATTTCCTGGGGCTTCTTTGCCCTGACCATTCTGTTCGTCACTCTGACCATTCGCCGCGAATGGAAGAAATGGCGCAGCAACCGCAATGCCGATACGGCATCTGCGTCCTAATTCGAGCAAAAAAGAAGATAATAATGTCCAAGCCAAACATGTCGCGTCTCCACAATGCCATTGATCTGCTTGGCAAACTGGTGGCGTTCGACACGACCAGCAAAACTCCAATCTTGGTCTGATCCATTTCGTCCGCGACTATCTGGCCGAGTATGGCATTGAGTCGATCCTGATCCATGACGAAACCGGGCAGAAGGCCAACCTTCTGGCGACCATCGGTCCCAAAGGGTGCCGGGCATCGCACTTTCGGGTCATACCGATGTGGTGCCAGCGCTTGAAACCACGTGGGAAAGCCCGGCGTTTGAGCTGACCGAGCGGGATGGCAAGCTTTATGGTCGTGGTGCAGCCGACATGAAGGGCTTTTCGGCCTGTGCGCTGGCGATGATCCCGGAACTGGTCAAGCGTGACCTTGAAATCCCGTTCCATCTTTGCCTGTCCTATGACGAGGAAGTCGGCTGCATCGGTGTTGGATCGATGGTGGATCATCTGGCCGCGATGGATACGCCGCCGCGTCTGGCGGTGATTGGCGAGCCGACCAACATGAAGGTGATTAACGGCCAGAAGGGCAAATATTCCATGCGGGTTGGTGTCACGGGCACGGCTGGACACAGTTCCTTTGCACCCAATCACGTCAATGCCATCGAATATGCATCCCGTGCCATCAATCTGATCGCCGAGAAGGCCCCGCGAATTTGAAGAAAACGGCCCGTTTGATGAAGACTTCACCGTGCCGCACAGCACGATGCTGACCACCACCATCAGCGGCGGGACGGCGACCAACGTCACCCCGGAATATTGCGAATTCACCTTTGAAATTCGCCATCTGCCCGAACATGACGCGGAAGCGGTGATTGCCGGTCTGCAAGCCACGATCATGGACACGCTTGATGCCGAAATGAAGGCCAAGGCGGATGACACCGGGTTTAGCTTCGAGAAGATCTTTTCCTATCCGGGCATGGGTGATTGCACCGATGCCGAAGCCTTTTCCTATGTCAGTAACATCATCCCGGAAATTTCGGGCAAGGTGTCATATGGCTCCGAAGGCGGCGTATTTGAAAAGCAGGGCAACATCCCGTCGATCATTTGCGGCCCGGGCAGCATCCGACAGGCGCACAAGCCCAACGAGTTTATTGAAATTTCGCAGATCGAGGAATGCCTTGAGTTCCTTGACGCGCTCACCAATCAGGCCATCGCGGCCTGATATCTCACCATGACGAAGCGCCACCCGCACCGTCAGTCGGAATCCTGCAGCCAGTCTCCCTTACCCACGCTGCGTCCCGAGGGTTCTGACAGGTGGAGAAACTCCCGACCACATCCCCCCCCCGATGTGGTCAAAGCAAGCCAAACTCAAGACCGGCTCGATTTCGATGCCGGTCTTTTTTTGTGCGTATGTCATGCCAAGACAAGAGGAAAATCAATCTGTTCACTTCTAAAAATTGATATTTAATGCATTGAATTTGTTAAAGGCTAATTAGTACTGACACTCGCCGCATGCAACCCTCGTATCCTTGCCGGTCACCGTTTGCGATTGACTGGGGACAGGTGAGGTGCCTCATGAACTTAATGAGAGTCGGTTCACCACCTCACTGAGGGCGGAAGAAAGTGCCTACGACCTATTGTAGTGTTTAATCAATAAAATCTAGATAGCCGGAAGGTAATTTGAGAAGACTGTAAAATCTTTAGCTGCATCAAATATTTTTTTCCGCTCAACCATGAGATAAACTCAGCGAACGCTCTAGCTTGGCAGTTCACCTGTTTATTCGGATTGAATTCTATATCAGTAAATGCGTCGTATTGGACGTTTTTTACAATCCAATCAGTATGATCCACAAGAGATCTAATATATAACCAATCGTAAAACGCGTTCTTAGGAATTAAAGGGAAACGTTTTCCATCTAGCTCGAACCGCAACAAATTTCCTCTATCTTCTGAGCGAATAAACTTTTTGGCCTCCCTTGGCGACATTGAAAATATTTCAGGATAAGGCCCTCCTTCCTCGAAGACCTTTGCACCCTGATAAACACTTTCGAGTGGGAATTTTTCATTTCCAATATAAATTTTCAGGCTAAATGCACTTAAATGTCGGCCGACTTTCTCGTCAGATTTTGTTGAGATTTCTAATATGTTTGATATTCCGCTTTCCCGCGCACGGGCATGCAGCGAATGGATATTTTTTTTCTTTTGTACTTCCGCAAATCCAGACGCCCAGGGAAAATCGAAACTGCGCTCTTCAACTAGGGCGGAACCTTCAACCACAGGCAAAAAAACGGGACGACTAGCCAATTTAGTAATACCCTTTGATCAAATTCACCGGAACATTGTCAGGTACAAGAATTTCGTACTTGTTAGCGACCCTCTTACGATCTTGAACTTCCGGCTTCTTCCAGTCAGTAAAGTTATATAGCACATCAAGATCAAGTAACGGTATGGCATCTTTAACAGGCAACTTTTCCGCTCCATTCGCATTGGCAATGCCGAGTGAAATTAGTACCCCATCTAGCTTAAGAACATCAGGATCAATAGCTAAATAATGCGGCTCTGTGAGCCGATTATCCCTTTGAGCCAAGAATCTCATTGGGTGATCACGAGTCATACATAAACTAACATAGGGATCTATGCCGTTAGCTGTGTCGGCTTTGTGGCTTATGTCGTTGCCACCGACTTTTGCTGGCCACCACTTTTCCATGCGCATTCGCGCCTTCGAAACCAATCCTTTTTGCCCGATGCTTTCAAAATTTGCCTTATCGGTAAAATGGTAAACCATTTTACCGCCATAACGGCTAGATTTTATAAGCATAACAAATTCATCAACTGTCAATGTTCCCTCCGCTGAATCTTTATACAAGCCTAATATACATATCTCAAAATTGAAATACCATTGCTTTACACACGTATTCAGCCGCAAAGTATCTATTCAGATTGCAGAAAAAGGGGACAGTTTTATTTTTTGACCTTCATAGGAAAAATGGGACTGTACTCTTTTTACGGTATCGTCATTCCGGGCGAAGCGGAGCGAAGACCCGGAATCCATGCAGCGTTGCAACCGTCGTGGATTCCCGCCTTCGCGGGAATGACGAACAACCGGATTGAGTCTGAACGAAAGCAGGCGGCCTTCAGGCCGCCTGTGATTTCGTCAAAGACAGTTGAGGTGCCTTACTGCTTGGTATTCCCCGAGCTATAGCCGGCGGTGAAGTCGCGCCAGCTGTCGTCTTCGCCGATCTTTTTGGAGCGCGCGAGCGCGGCCTTGCCAAGCGATCGGACCGGGATGTTCTGGTGGGCGTGCAGCATGAAGTCACGCCAGAGGGCGGCCGGAAGGCCGCCGCCGGTGACCTGTTCATCCATCGGGCTACCATCGTCATTGCCCATCCAGATGCCCGCGACCAGATCGGAGCTGTAGCCGATGAACCAGGCATCGCGGTAATCGGACGTGGTGCCGGTTTTACCCGCCGAGGGGCGGTCGATGATGGCGTTACGGCCTGTCCCCTTGGAGACGACGGCGGCCAGCATGTTGTTCATTTCCCCGGCATGAAGCGGGTTCATCAAACGGACCGGGAAGTCGTCAGAGCGTTCATAAAGCACTTCGCCGCCCTTGCCGGTGATCTTGCTGACCGCGTGCGGGAAGACGGCAAAGCCGCCATTGGCAACAATCGCATAAGCACCGGTGAGTTCCAGCATCGAGACTTCGCTGGTGCCGAGCGCCAGGCTTGGTTCCGGTTTGAGTTCCGACGACACACCCATGTCGCGGGCCTTTTTGATGACCTTATCAAGCCCGACTTCCAGCGAGAGTTGGACTGCGATCGAGTTGTTCGAGGTTGCCACCGCATCGCGGATCGACATGGTGCCGTGATGCTTGCGATCAAAGTTGCGCGGCTCCCAGCCATCAATGACGATCGGTCCGTCGCGCATCCAGTCGTTCGAGCCAAAGCCGTTTTCAAGCCCGGCGAGATAGACAAACAGCTTAAACACCGAGCCCGGCTGACGGCGGGCCTGTGTCACGCGGTTATACTGGCTTTCATAGTAATCACGACCGCCAACCATGGCACGCACGGCCCCATCGGGGGTCATCGCCAGAAGGGCGGCCTGCCCGACATGGTGTTCCTTGGCCCCGTTACTGGCGAGCGCACGCAGAAGGTTTTCTTCGGCGATGGCCTGAAGACGGGAATCAAGCGTGGTATAAACCAGAAGATCCTGATCGACATAGCCGACATAATCTTTCACACGATCAAGCACCCAATCGGCGAAATAGCGCACACCCGGCCCCGACTGGGCCGAACGAGCGGTGCGCACCCGGGTCTGTTTGGCGCGTTCGGCACGCGCCTTGGTCAGTGCGCCAGTCGATGCCATGGCCTCTAACACGACATTGGCGCGCTCGGCCGAGATCTTGGGATCGACCATCGGGTTATAGCGACTTGGTGCCTTGGGCAGACCGGCCAGAACGGCGGCCTCATAGAGGTTCAGACGCCGCGGATCGGTTCCGAAGTAATGGCGGGCGGCGGCATCAATGCCATACAGGCCCGACCCGAAATAAATCCGGTTGAGATAAAGCGAGAGGATTTGCTGTTTGTCGAATTTGAATTCCAGCCAGATGGCCAGAAGCACCTCTTCGATCTTGCGGCCAAAGGAGCGTTCTGGCGACAGGAACAGGTTTTTGGCCAGCTGCTGGGTGATGGTGCTGCCGCCCTCGGCAATGCGCCCGGCGGTCACGTTGGCCCAGGCCGCGCGCATGATGCCAACCACATCAATCCCGAAATGGTCATAAAAACGGCGGTCCTCGATGGAAACAAACGCCTGACCGACATATTCGGGAAGGTCGCGGACTTCGACCGGATTGCCATAGCGATCGCCATAGGCCGCCAGGGTGGCGCCATCAATGCTGATCACACGGATGGATGGTTTGCGTTCGCTGGCGACATCAAAGCTGACCTTATCGGGCAGACCATAGCCGTAATAGGCAACAACCCCGCCGCCCATAACCATGACCCAGATCGAGCCCAGCACGATGAATTTGGCAATCGCCTCCGGCCCCGGAATCATATCGCCCAGACGGGCAAAAAGACTGCCTTTCTTGCCCGAACTGCTGACCCGCCTTTTGGTCTTTTTGGGACCTTTCGATCCCTTGGCCCCCTTGCGGACGCTTTTTTGTCTTTTGAATTCTCTTTGGGCCACAAAAGCACCTATCGGTCTGGTCCGGGCCGTGCACACGCCAACCGGCCCGTCATAGCCGCACAACCCCAAAGTGCGTCTGACAGGCGATAGCGCCGCATTTTCCGGCGAATTTCAATTTTTATGTCCCAACCGAGGAGGGAGTCCCCCGTCTCCCCGTTTTGCGACGGTTTTATCCGTTATTGTCCGTTTGCACTGTCAACTTGACCCATTTTCCACAGGTCCTTGACGCCATCGCCGGCGCGACGGCGTTCAGACGATGCACGGACCATGGAACGGATGGGTAAACCATCATGCGCTTCCAGCATAAATAACCGCCACAAAGACGCAAGTTCTACCTCGCCGCGGACATCCATCTGTGACCGATTGTCATTCCCCGCCCAGACGGTTGTGATCAGATCGGACGAGAACCCGACATACCATGCATCGGTGCGGCCACCGGCCACCGTGCCATAGCCGGCAAACGGACGATCCAGACGCACTTGCGGGTCGGTGACACTGGCAAACAGAACGTAGGACGCCTGAATCCCCTCGTCGGTCAGGCGTTTTTCCTGCACTTCCTCGACGCGTTGATAAACAGGGGGCGTGCTATTATCGCCCGTGTAGGACACCCGGTTGATCAGGGTCATCTGGGGTGGTTTGCCGGAATTTTGCGGCAGGGCATGAATGGCTGTGACGTCGCTGATTGTCACCGGATCAAGGCCGACGACGGTTCTGATATCACTCGATAGCGGGCTTTTGATGCCGATATTGTGGGCATATTGGCGGACATTCAACAGACCGAAGTGATCGGCAAGGTTGGTTGGCACCGTGTTGACATCACGCACGAATGCCTCGCGCAGTGAAATCATGCCCATATAGTCGTGGTCCGGGTTGATCGGGCGCCAGCCGCCCACCGCCATGCGGTTATCGCGCACCCATTGGGCCGGATCGCTGTTTTCATTGAGCGCATAGTAATAGGTCGCGATCTTGATCATCCGCCCGGGCGAATGGCGGACGTCGGTGACCCGGTTGCGCTGGAACGGTGAATATTCAAGCCCGCCGATCAGGGCGCGAATGCGGCCTTCGGGGCTGATGGACAGCAATCCCGTCTGTGACGCGCCGCGCGGCTTGAAACGCAGTTCGGCGATTTCCGGTACAATTTCCTGTGCCAGATTTTGAATTTTCCAGTCGATGCTGGTGAGCACATCAATGTCGCGGCTGCTGTAGCCGACAATATCGGCGACTTCTTCGAGCACCATATCGACGACATAGCCCGACAGGACGTTTTCTTCGTACTGCACATCAAGTTTCGGTTCGAGCAAGGTCAGAGCCGACACGCGATCGGCCTCGATAAACTTGTATTGTGCGAGACGGGCCAAGATCTTGTTGGCTTCTTCGGCGGTTTCGCGCGGATAAAACAGCGGATTGAAGGTTTCAGGGTCGCTGATGGCGGCGGCCAGAACGGCGGCCTGATGCAGGGTCATGCGTTCGGCAGGCCCGCCATACCAAAGACGCGATGCCGCCGAGATGCCAAAGATGCCGCGCCCGACATAGGCGCGTTCAAGGTAGCTTCGCAAAATGGTTTTCTTGCTGAAGCTCCATTCCAGCCAAAGCGCGACAAGAAATTCCTGGATGTGGCGGCCCGGGCCGCTGTCCTTGGTTTTGAAAAAGCTGCGCGCGACCTTCATCGTGATGGTTGAGCCAGGCGCATTTTCGGTGCTGAACATGCGCGCGACATCCGCACCCGAAACCCCCAGATGATCAAAAAACGTCGGATCGGTGGCGGCAACAAAAACGTTTTGAACCCGTTCGGGCAAAGTGGTCAGCGAGACATCCTGACTATAGTGGCCCTTGATGGTTTCAAGCAGCGCACCGTCATAGCCCAGAATACGGACTTCGGGGCTGCGCACCATGTTGCGGCTGAGATCAAGGTTGGACTTGATGGTAAACAGGCTGCCGAAGATGGCAAGAAACAGCACAGAGAAGCTCAGGCCAATCACGATCATGCGTTTGCGGCGCTGACGTTTGCGGATCTCGCGCAGTTCCTTTTCGGCGATGCGTTTCATCGCCGCTTTGGCCGCTGTCCTGCCGCCTTGTTCGTTTTCGTTGTCGTCGTTTTCTTCTGCCACGCCGAATATCCGTCTGTTTGCCCGCTTTTTATGCGCTAAACTCACAGTAAAGCGCCAAGCTGTTAATAAAGTCCTTTTAACCATACAAACGTATGGTTTTCTCATAAGAAGGTCCGGACCATAGGCGAACAAAACAAGGCTGTCTGTGATCTGTGATATGGGGGTGCACATTTTGCTTGCCAATATGCGCATGCATCGCCAAAGTTCCCCAAGGGCAGGCGATGGCGTCGCCAGCGTGGCATGGATTTGAAGCCCGCGCCCAACCATCACCAACCATATCCTGAACGCCGGGATCTTGCTTTGTCGCTGTTTGCACAAGGGGAGGTCTTCGTCCCTTCTGATGCGCAGCGCGTAAAAGAGGGAACGCGCTTATGGATCGCCCGGAATTTTACCGTTTTCACCAAGGGGATCGTGTGCTGCCGTTTGAGGCGGCCGAATATGATGCCCGCCTGACAGGCTTGCGCCAGATCATGCATGATGCGGGTGTTGAAGCCTGTGTTTTCACATCGATGCACAACATCGCCTATTATTCAGGCTTCCTGTATTGCGCGTTTGGCAGGCCCTACGGCCTTGTTGTGACGCAAAGCGAAAATGTCACGATCAGTGCCGGGATTGATGCCGCCCAACCGTGGCGGCGCTGCCATGGCGATAACATCACCTATACCGATTGGGCACGACACAATTACTGGCGGGCGATCCTGTCGGTCACGGGCACAGGAAAGGTGATTGGTTTTGAGGGCGATCACCTGACGCTTACGCAAAAGTCGTTGATGGATGAGTTCCTGAAACCCGCCAGCAGTCACGACATTGCCCCGGCCACCATGCGCCAGCGTATGCACAAGTCGCCTGCCGAGATTGCCCTGATCCGCCATGGCGCGCAGGTCGCCGATGTCGGTGGCTATGCCATCCGGGATGCGATCAGGGAAGGGATGCGCGAGATTGATGTTGCCATGGCCGGGCGGGACGCGATGGAACTTGAAATCGCCAAGCGATTCCCGGATGCGGAATATCGCGATACCTGGGTGTGGTTCCAGTCCGGGATCAATACCGACGGGGCGCATAACCCGGTGACGGCGCGCAAGCTCAAACGGGGCGATATCCTGTCACTTAATACGTTTCCGATGATTTCGGGCTATTACACAGCCCTTGAACGCACGCTGTTTGTTGGCGCGGTTGATGCGGCCAGCCTTAAAATCTGGAACGCCAATGTCGGGGCGCATGAATATGGCATGAGCCTGCTGAAACCCGGTGCGTCCTGTGCCGAGGTGACAGAGCAGATCAACGCCTTCTTTGCCGAGCGCGATTTGCTGCAATATCGCACATTCGGTTACGGCCACAGCTTTGGGCTGCTTTCGCATTATTATGGCCGCGAAGCGGGACTTGAGCTGCGTGAAGATATCGACACCAAACTTGAACCGGGCATGGTGATCAGCATGGAGCCGATGCTGACCATTGCCGAGGGCAATCCGGGGGCCGGTGGATACCGCGAGCATGACATTCTGGTGATCACCGAAGACGGCAATGAGAACATCACCGGCTACCCGTATGGTCCGGAATTCAATGTGATCGGATAAAACCGACAAAAGAAAACGGGCCCTGCATCGAGCCCGTTTTCGCGATATCAAAAAGCAAGTCAGTCGGCGAAGGAAAGCTGAACCTTGACCGATTTGCTGCGGTCGCGGGCGACATCAAAGGCGTCCTTTGCGGTTTCAAGCGTAAAGGTCTGGGTGATGATCGGTGCGACATCAATCTCGCCGCGATCAATCATGCCAACCGCCTCGGCAAATTCGGTGTGGAACCGGAAGGTGCCGGTAATGGTGAGTTCCTTGGCGACCAGCGGGTTGAATGGCACCGGCATTTCACCGGCCACTCCGACCTGCACAAGAATGCCCTGCGGACGCAGCGTCGCAATTGCGGTGCGCAGCGCCGCCGGTGCGGCCGAACATTCCAGACAGACGTCAAACTGGCCCTTTTCGGCCTCGTAAGGCGCAAGGTCATCGGCGGCGTTGGCGATATTAATCGTGCGCGTTGCCCCCATCTGGCGGGCAACATCGAGGGCAAAATCCTGTAGGTCGGTCACGACGATTTCGCTGGCCCCGGCGCGTTTGGCCGCAGCGGCACACAGGCTTCCGATCGGACCGGCACCGGTAATCAGCACCTTTTTGCCCGACAGATCGCCCGCACGCGCAACCGCATGAAGACAGACAGCCAGCGGTTCGGCGCAGGCCGCCTTGCCGATATCTGTTTGATCGCCAATCACATGGCATTGCCCCTGCCCGACATTGACCAGATCGCGGAAGGCGCCCTGAATATGGGGCATCGGCATGGCCGAGCCAAAGAACTTCATGTTCAAGCAATGCTGTTGCAGGTTCTGCTGGCAATATTTGCAGGTGCCACAGGGATGACTTGGATTGATTGCGACTTTCTGCCCGACGGACAAGCCGTTGACATCCGGACCGAGTGCGACAATTGTACCGGCGGCCTCGTGACCCAGAATGATCGGTTCGCGGACACGGATCTGACCGATCCCGCCTTCGAAATAGTAATGCATGTCCGAACCGCAGACGCCGCCTGCCCCGACCCGGATCAGGACTTCATCGCCAACCGGATCGGTGGTTGCTTCGGTTTCGATCCGCAGATCATCTTGGCCATAAAGCCGGCAAACGCGTGTTTGCATTGATTACTCCATCAAGGACGGCAGCCAGGTTGACAGCGCCGGAATATAGGAAACAAGAAACAGGATCAGGATATTGGTCAGCAGGAACGGTGCCAGTGCCCGGATCACAGTGGAGACAGGTGCCTTTGCGATATTGGCACAAATGAACATGCAAATGCCCACCGGCGGCGTTGTCAGACCGATCATCAGGTTCAGAACTGCAAAGACCGCGAAATGAATCGGATCGACACCGACATTGGTCGCAAGGGTCAGAAGCGGCACAAACAGAATGATCAGCGCGGCAATGGTTTCCATGAACATGCCGACAACCAGCAACACCAGATTGATCAGAAGGATCACGGCATATTTATTGTCGGTAATCGACAGGACCGTATCGGAGATCATCTGCGGGATGCGTTCGGAGACCAAAATCCAGCCAAACACATTTGCCAGCCCGACAAGCGCCAGAATGGCAGCCGCCGTCACCGCACTATCGATGATGATTTTTGGCACCTTGCGCAGCGGCAATTCGCGATAGATGAAACAGCCGACAACAAAGGCATAGACGCTGGCAATGACGGCTGTTTCCGTCGGGGTTGCAATACCACTGAGCAGGCCACCAACAATCAGTCCGGTCATCGCAAGCGCCCAGAAGGCACCGACAAAGGAACGGCCCAGTTCACCAAAGCCCTGCCAGGGTTGATGCGGGAAATTGCGCCTGACGGCGATGATGTAACAGGTCACCATCATGGCAAGCCCCATCAGAATGCCCGGAATGGCACCGGCGATGAACATCTTGCCAACCGAAATCCCCGAAAGCGCGCCGACGATAATCATCGGCATGCTGGGCGGAATGATCGGCCCGACGGTTGATGAGGCTGCGGTCACAGCAGCCGAGAATGCCGGGGTATATCCGGCGCGCACCATACCCGGGATCATCATCCCGCCAATGGATGCCGCATCGGCAACGGCGGTTCCGGAAATGCCCCCAAACAGCATGGAGCCGGTCACGTTGGTCAGACCAAGACCCCCGCGCATCCAGCCGACCAGGGCATTGGCAAAACGCACAATACGCGGCGTGATACCGCCACCATTCATCAGGTTCCCGGCCAGGATAAAGCCCGGAATACACAGCAAGACAAAGACATCCATCCCGGCAAACAGTTTTTGCGGAATGACGACAAGCGGGATGCCTTCGAGCAGGAGGTAACACAATGACGACAGCCCGAGTGTCACCGCAACCGGAAGGCCGATGACAAGGCCGAGAACGAAAACGCCAAATAGAATTGCGAGGCTCATGGGACGTCCTTTGTCGTATCTTCGGCTTTTCCGTCAGAGACGCCGGCAATAATACGGATGATGCGCAGAACCGCAAAAAGGCAGAGAACGGCAAGTAAAATGAAAACAGTCGCGTGGATGAAGTCCATCCGGACACCGAGCGCCGGAGAGGTTTGAAGCACGCCGATTGAAACAAACATCCATGCCGGTGACAGCAATACCAGACAGAAACCGGCCGTAAGGGCCGCAGAAATAAACATCAATGCGCGCTGAACCGGCAGGGGCAGCAGGTCACAGATGATTTCGACATTGACCAGTTCACCATTTCGAAAAGACAGCCCAACGCCACAAGCGGCCATATATAGCAGCGCGTGACGGGTAAGTTCTTCTGTCCAGACCGGAGAACTGGGCAAGAAGGTCCGCGAAAAGACCTGTATCAGAACCGTGCAGATCAGAACGCCGAAAGCGGCACCTGTTCCAACCCGACACAATGCTATGATCAACGCGTATAATCTGGCTGAAAGCACGTTACTTCCCCGTCGGAAAAGGTTCGGCCGCAACCCCGCGGCCGAACCGGCAGAATTTAGTTAGCAAACAGATCTTCGACAATCGGACGGATTTCATCGGAAACGTTTGCGAGAACGGCATCTTTGGCCTTTGAGGCGAAGGCATCCTTGTCGACTTCGACAAAGGTCATGCCCTTTTCCTGAAGTTCTTTGGTCAGGCGTTCCTCGTCGGCGGTGAACAGATCACGCTCATAGGCCTGTGCACGACTTGCGGCTTCCATGACGGCTTCCTTGTCAGCGTCAGACAGCTTACCCCAGGTAATTTCCGAGATGGTCAGATAAATCCACGAACGAACATGTTCGGTTTTGTTCACGAAGTCCTGAACTTCATCAAAGCTTGCCGAGTCAATCAGAGCCAGCGGGTTTTCCTGTGCATCGATCGTGCCTGCCTGCAGAGAGGTAAAGACTTCGGAGAAGGCCATCGGGGTTGGCTGCGCACCGAGCGACTTCCAGACGTCAACAAACAGCGGCACGTTTGGAACACGCAGTTTCAGACCGTTCAGGTCATCGGGTGATTTGATTTCGCGGTTGGAGGTCAGGTTACGCGGACCGCGGGCAAAATAGGCAACCGGGCGGATACGGGCTTTTTCGATGATCTGCTGTTCAATTTGATCGCCGATTTCACCGCTGGCAACGGCGTCCATGTCTTCAAGCGTTTTATAGGCATAAGGCACGGCAAGAAGGGCTGCTTTTGGTGCCCAGTTCTGAAGGCTTTCACCGGTAATTGTCATATCGACGGCGCCAAGCTGCATGCCGTTGATCAGATCAATTTCCTTGCCAAGGGTTTCATTCGGGAAGACCTGAACTTCAATACGGCCATCGGTGAGGGTTGCCAGTTCCTCACCGAATTTAACGGCGGCCTTGTGCCAGGCGTTCTGTTCATTTGCCAGATGGCCAAGCTTGATCGTCATCTCTGCTGCGATTGCAGAGTTGCTCATCAGGATGGCGGCTGCGCCGGCGAGTATCAGTTTCTTGGTTGATTGTATTGTAAGCATCTTTTCCTCCCTATTTGGTGATGCCTTAGGGTGACGGCGCAATCTTGTCTGCGTCGTCAAATAGCTCCGTTCTGGAGCGCGCAATATCAGGCAGCGTATGCAGGATTTCACGAGTATGTTCACGCATGGCTGCGCTGGCTTGTTCGGGATCACGTGATGTGATTGCCGAAACAATTCCGACGTGTTGATCAATGATTTCTTCCATCGGAAACTGGAAGTAACTGAGATACCGCACGCGATCGAGCTGGGCGCGGACATCCTCGACAATTTTCCAGGCATAGGTTTTGCCCGCGACTTCGGCGAGGCAGCGATGGAAATCATGATCAAGTTTCAGGAAAGCCCGTGCATCGCCTTTCATGGCTTTGCGTTGCTCGGTGATCAATTGTTCGAGCCGGGCAAGAAAAGCAGCATCCGGTTCTTTTGCGACGAAACCGGCAATGTCGGCTTCGATTGCTTCGCGGACGAAGCGGGCATCAAGAACAGCCGCGACAGAAATTTTTCTGACATAGGTGCCGCGTTGCGGGCGGATTTCAAGCAAGCCTTCGTCGGCAAGCTTGATAAAGGCCTCGCGGACGGGCTGACGGCTGACATTGAAATGTTTTGCAAGTTCGGCTTCGGACAATCGCACGCCCGGAAGCAAGTCGGTGCACACGATCCGTTCGCGAATGATGCGATGGATCTGGGTGCCGACAGCCTGATCGTGCGTGATTTCCCAGTCGTTGTGTTCGGGATCGCCCATCAATATCTCCTTGCCTTTTCGAGTCCTATTGCATACTACCATACTAGTCAACATAATTATGGCGCGATAATATCGAGAGCAGTTATAGTCGCTATTGCAGACTTCACGCCAATACAGAGAGAAGCATATGAAACAAACCTGGAGATGGTTCGGCCCCCATGACCTCGTGAGCATTGACGATATTTGTCAGGCCGGTGCACATGGCGTGGTTTCCGCCCTTCATCACATCCCCAGCGGCGCTGTCTGGACCCCAGAAGAAATCGCCAAGCGTCACACCGAGATTGCGACCATGAAAGACGGTAGCGCATCCGGCCTGACCTGGGATGTGGTTGAAAGTCTTCCGGTTTCAGAGGCCATAAAACGCCAGGTCGGCCCATGGCGCGACCATATCGCGGCCTATAAGGAAAGCCTGCGCCATCTTGCGAAATCCGGCATTCGCATTGTTTGTTATAACTTCATGCCGGTTCTTGACTGGACACGCACCCATCTGAACTGGCGTCTGGCAAACGGTGCGACCTGCATGCGCTTTGATCTGACCGACTTTGTCGCGTTTGACCTGTTCATCCTGCGCCGTGCCGGTGCCGAAGATGATTATCCGGCTGCCATTGTTGCGGATGCCAAAACCCGTTTCAGTGAAATGCCCGAAGACCGTCGTGCGGAACTTGAACGCACCGTTGCGTTTGGTCTGCCGGGTTCGGTTGAGAATCTGTCACTTGATGATTTGCGCGGGCTTCTGGCCACCTATGCCGAGATTGACGCCGATACGCTTCGTGCCAATCTGGTCGCCTTCCTTGAGGAAGTCGTACCGGTCGCGCGCGACGTTGGCATTCGCATGTGCTGCCATCCGGATGATCCGCCCTTTGCGCTTTTGGGGCTGCCGCGCATCATGTCGACCGAGGACGATTATGCCTTTGTCATGCGGGCAGTCGATATTCCCGAAAACGGCATTACCTTGTGTTCGGGATCACTTGGCGTTCATCCGGGCAACGATTTGCCGGGCATGATGAAACGCTGGGGCGCGCGTGTGCATTTCATTCATCTGCGCAACACCACACGTGAAAGTTCCGGCTTGCCGTGCAGCTTCCATGAAGCCGAACATCTGGGTGGTGATACCGACATGGTCGCCCTGATCGAGCAAATCCTGCGCGAGGAAGCACGACGCAAAGCCGCTGGTCGGGAAAACTGGGAAATTCCGATGCGCCCCGATCATGGTCAGGACATTCTTGATGATCTCAATCGCAAGGGACAGCCGGGCTATCCGGCAATTGGCCGTCTGAAGGGCCTTGCCGAACTGCGCGGCGTGATGACCGCCCTTTCAGCACGACTTGACCAGCTTGCGGAGTAAGAAATGACATATCCCGACACGCCGGATACCGGATCCGACTTGCCGATGGCAGGTGCCGGTATCGTGCATATCGGTATCGGTGCCTTCCACCGCGCCCATCAGGCGGTCTATACCCATGACGCCATGGCGGCAGAGGCCGGCGACTGGCACATTATTGGTGTTAGTCTGCGCAGCACCGAAATTGTCGATGCACTTAATGCGCAAGGCTGTGGCTTTAGCGTTATCGAACGCCATCCCGATGGACCGAAGGCGCGCAAAATTACCAGCATGACGCACGCCGTTGCCGCCGCGCGCGATGTGGCACCGGTGATCGCCGCCCTTGCCGACCCGGCGATCAGGATTGTGACCATTACGGTGACCGAGAAGGCCTATGGCATTGATCGATCCGGAAAGGTGCAGCACGACCATGCTGCCATCAAGCACGATCTTGAAAATATCGACGCACCATCAGGGTTGGTCGGCATTCTGGTTGCCGGGCTCAAACGCCGCAAGGATGCGGGACTTCGTCCTTTCACCATCGTTTCCTGCGACAATCTTCCGGCAAACGGACATCTGTTGCGGGCCGGTGTGATTGATTTTGCCCAGCAGATCGATCCGGGTCTTGGTCAATGGATTGCCGAACATGTATCCTTCCCGTCGACCATGGTTGATCGCATCACACCCGCAGCAACGGCGCAAACATTTGCCGATGCCAAACGCCTGACCGGCCATGACGATCCGGCCGCCATCGAGACCGAACCGTTTTCGCAATGGGTGATCGAGGATGGTTTTCCCGATGGCCGACCCGCTTGGGACAAGGCCGGTGCCATCCTTGTAAAGGATGTCGAACCCTATGAATTGATGAAGCTTCGGATGCTTAATGGCAGTCATTCGCTGATTGCCTATGTCGGGCAATTGGGCGGCTATCGGTATGTTCGTGATGCGATGGCAAACGACATGTTTGCCAAACTGGTCGCACGGCATATGGAAAATGCCGCCGCCTCCATGACGCCTTTGCCGGGTATTGATTTTGCCGACTACGGGGCCGAACTGGTGGCGCGTTTCCGCAACCCGGAAATTGCCCACGAAACCCGCCAGATTGCGATGGACGGCACCGAAAAACTGCCGCAGCGGATTTTCGCCCCTGCATTGCAGATGCTAAATGCACCTGAGCAGCTTGGTACTTTTGCGCTTTGCTTTGCGGCATGGCTTGCCGTCATGCGCACACGGATCAATGGGGCAGATTCCAGCGAGGCGGCTCAGACCCTTAACGATCCGCGCGCAGAGGATATTGTCGCCGCCCTTGGCGATAATCAGGAGGCGGCCGCCATTTATGACCGGCTGGCACATTTGCAAGACTGGATGCCCGAAGGCCTCAAGGAAAGTGCGGTTTGGCGTGAGGCGGTGATCGCCCGCCTGTCACTATTGCTTTTGGACGGTGCCGATCACGCGATTGCGCAAGAGCTGGCACCATGACGGCAAAGCGGTTTGTTTCCTGCGGGGAATGCATGATCGAAATGGCGGGCGGTGCGGATGACCAGTGGAAAATGGGCATTGCCGGAGATACGTTAAATACCGCATGGCACTTCCGGAATGCGACAGCAGCAGATGACTGGCATGTCAGCTATGTCACCGCCCTTGGCGATGATCGCTATTCCGAACGGATTGTGAAATTCATTGCCGATGCAGGCATTGATGTCAGCTCCATTCAACGTCTGCCGGGCAAACGGCCGGGCCTTTATCTGATTGATCAGGAAAATGGCGACCGCGTTTTCACCTATTGGCGCGAAAATTCGGCGGCGCGCAAAATGGCCGATGATATGGCATCGCTTGCCCGTGCTGTGCGCAATTCCGATGTGATTTACCTTTCGGGCATTACGCTTGCCATTCTTGGGCCGGATCGCCGTGCCGCATTGATTGATCTGCTTAGGGGGCTTGCCGAACACACCCGGATTGCGTTTGATCCAAACATCCGTCCGGTTCTGTGGGAAAGTGCTGAAATCTGCGCCAAGGTGATTACAGACGTTGCGGCAATATCGCACATTGTCCTGCCCAGTTTTGACGATGAGGCCAAACTGTTTGGCGACCGTTCAGCCAAAGAAACCGTGATACGCTATCGCGATCTTGGGGTGGCTGAAGTGGTGGTCAAGAACGGCAAGGAAGCGTGCTGGTTTTCAAACGGTGACAAACCACAAAGCATCGCGACAGTGCCGGTTACAAATGCTGTTGATGCGACCGGTGCCGGGGACTCGTTTAATGCGGCCTTTCTGGCAGCACGACTGGATGGTGCGGAGATTTCCGATGCCATTCGTGCTGGTCAGGCCCTGTCGGCACAGGTCATCCAAACCCACGGGGCGTTGTTTGATACGCGCCACACCCCCGAATGATCGAACACTTGCTTGCGCATCCCGTTACGCGGAATGTTTCCGGTGATTTCGGTATTACACCATGCCGAGGGCAATCCCTATGGCCCAGACTTCAATGTGGTTGGTTAGGTAAGGATAGCGTGTTTCAAGAAATGGGCCCGATAACGGGCCCATTTCCGGATTGAGTGCGCATCGGACAGGGAGACTGGATGGGCAACCCGTGCGCACTCAATACAGTCACGGTGGGCCAATCACGATGGATTGGCACTTAAAACCGTGACATTCGCGCGGTTGAGATTGAGGGGTGTGAAATCATGATTTGGCGGCGTGTGACCCATGGGACCAAGGATTTCAGGGTTCAGGTCGGACAATAGAGGCTGTCTGCTGTCCTTTTCGGACACCACCGGCTGTTGGCCGTAAAGCTGCCAGTCGATACCAAGATCGGGATCGTTCCAGGCAATGCCGCGATCATGGTCGGGGCTGTAATAGTTCGACGCCTTGTACATGACATGGGTGTCGGGCTTGAGCGTTTTGAAGCCGTGGGCGAAGCCTTCGGGGATCCAGAGCTGGTACCAGTTTTCAGCACTGAGTTCGATCTTGATGTGCTGGCCAAAGGTCGCGGAGCGCGGTCGGATATCGACCGCGACATCAAGGATGGCACCTTGTGTCACGCGGATCAGTTTGCCCTGGGCATAAGGGCAGGTCTGAAAATGCAGGCCGCGGATGGTGTTGATCGGAACGCTGATCGAATGGTTTTCCTGTACAAGATCAATATCGCCCACCACCTCGCAGAAATCGTCATAGCGAAATGTTTCGGCAAAAACACCGCGTTTGTCCCGATGTCGGTTGGGCACAAACAAAACCGGACCTTCGATATCAAACTCAGTAAATTCGACAGGCATTGTTCATTACTCCTTGATCGAGATCGGAACACGGATCAGTTGGCGCGGCACACGCCAGCGATCCTTGTAGGGTTTCGGGACAAGACGGACGAAAACCAGGCTGGCTTCGTCATCAACCGTGCCAAAAAGACGGTCTGTGCTGTCTTCGTCGATGATCGACGGATAGGCCGAGAAGGTTTCGCCCTCTGCCGCGTCACGTTGCAAGGGTTGGCGATAGAGCAATTTGGGTTCCGACCAGCTTTTGAGATCCGTCGAGGACGAATAGAAAAAGCCGGCAATATCGGGCTCGCCCTTTTTGCGGATGCGATGAAGGTAGACCGTGATGAAACTGTTTGATCCTTCGTGGCGGACCAGACCGCGGATGGAGGAAACACCAACCGGCCCGACGCGCGCGCATTCGGTTTCGCGTGCCGACCATCCCTGATCGGTCAGGGTTGCGGCCAACTCGAAACTTGAGCCGTTCCAGACATCCCACCGTTTGGGATCATCAATCGGGGCACGCACCAGACAATTGCGCGACTCTTCCCAGTTATCGGCGCGACGCCAGACAATGGCGTAATAGTAGTTCTGCCAGGAGATGATGTTGGTCACCGTCACATAGCTTGGGGCGCGTTTGCGATCATCGCGATAGGGTTCAGGCGGCGGAAACGGTGCGTGACGGGGCGGGTTGCCGAGATAGTCAAAGGTCTTGCCACCATCACTTGATTTCAGCGTCACCAGACCATTGATCCAGCAATCGGTGCGTTTTGTCCGGCCCTTGCACGGCATGTCATGGCGATAGGGCATGAAACTGGCACTGCCCAGCGCATAAACATCGCGCCCGTCGCGGGTATAGATCGCCTGAAGCCAGGTGCGATCATCAAGAAGTTCGGGTACGGCTTTGCCCGCGGCCTTGAAGCGGCTGTCGCAATCGGGTTTCAGGCTGTTAAAGCCATAACCGACAAAGGCCCGGTTCTGAAAGTTCGGGGCAAACAGAACCATTTGGCCCTGATTATTGCGAAAGGCACGTGCTGGTGAATCGGGCAGATGATGGTTGTCACATCCGGTGACGTCGCTATCAAAGATGACGGTTTCGGTGCCCGAAACAGTTACCTCGGCGGCCCGCAAATCCGGGTTCCAGCCAAACATGCCCCCGACCGACAATCCGATCAGAAATGCCGAGAGACCTGTAATGCGTTTTGAGAAACGAAGTGTGCCCAAGGTTTCACCCGCCAGGTTTGAAATCAAATGAGAAAGTGTGGTGCGTGGCGTTACTGGGGGTTACGCCACGCACCAGACAGCAAGGTCACGCCGCCTCTGCGACGTATGGGGCCGGGGTACTGCCCAGACGGTGTGCCATGCTGTTTTCTTCAAGGAAGTTTTTCAGATCGCCAAAACGCTTCTGATAGGTCTGCTCGAACAGATCGAAATCGGCGTTATCCCAAGCTTCCTCGAACGAGAATTTGTCCATGTAGCGACCATCCACGAACGGAATGCCAAGTGTTTTGACAAATTCGCGGGTGCGCGTGTCATAGGTGACATAAAGGGCCGGAACTTCGTTGGCCAAGGCCAGCAAATTGCCATGCAGGCGATAGCCGGTCACCGCATCAAGGTTCTGTTCGGCCCGTTCAAAATCCGCGACACTTTCAAACACCGAAAGCGATGATTTATAAAGGTCCAGCAACGGATCTTTGGGACCATAGAACCACTTTTCCGCGGTCAGCTTTTTGACCGCGTCGTCCATGACAGCCGCGTCATTTTCGACCTGTTTGGAACGCGCGTAATAGATCTGCTTTTCTTCAAGCTCGCCGGCACAGAGGATTTCCGTGTCGTAGCGTTCGGCCAATGTGCGCAGCATAAAGCGTTGCTGGGTCTGGAAACCGTGCGTCTTGCGACGAAGCGTAAAGCCCAGCCTTTTGATCGATGCGGCATCAACCCGGCGCAATTTCAGTTCCGGTTTGCAATGGCGGAACGCCGTCGGGCAGCCAAAGATGCGGACATTTTTGATCCCGATCGAATTCAGTGCCTTTTTCGACAGATTACCGCGCACGCCAATGGAGGCCGAGCGATCTGCAACCAGGTTCAAGAAACGCCGGGTCGACTCATTGACGTAGTTTTCGGAATTGTCGGGAACCTGAACACCGATGCCAAAGGCAATCACAGGGACCTTGGTTTTTTCAAGAACCGCTGTGATCGGATCCCATTGACCATTGGTGTTGATATAGTTCGATCCGCGCAGAAAGATGTAATCCAGCCGGTTGATCTGTTCGATCTGGGTTTCCGAAATATTGCCGTCTGAGGGCACATAGATCGGAAAAAGTTCGGAATAATCGAGAATGCGCAGCGAGGAATCATAGACAAAGCAGTCACCGATATTGGTGAATAACGTCTTTGCCTTTTCCGGCGCATTATAGGTGTGGGTGACAACACCAAGATTGCCCTCAAGACGGCCAGCGGGCATCAATACGCCAATACGGGGCTTGCGCCCCCCGGTGGGGAGTTCGGGTGCCATTTTATGCTCCTGCGTGTTTGGTTCGTGTCATTTTTGACGTTGTGTCGAACCGTTGCTCGTGTTTGGAAGTGCAGGTCTTGCGAGGTGTGGTTAAGCCGCACTGACCTCGCGGGATTTAAGGCTTTGTTCCCAATCAAGGGCGTGGCGCACGATGTCTTCGAGGTCATCATGAACCGGGGTCCAGCCGAGTTTTTGGCGAATACGATCGGCCGCGGCAATCAGGGCTGCCGGATCACCGGGGCGACGGTCGGCAAGTTCGACTTCGAAATCAACGCCAGACACCTTTTTGACCGCACCGATCACTTCGCGCACCGAGAACCCGCGCCCATAACCGCAATTCATCACGTCGCTTTCGCCGCCGCGTTCAAGATATTCAAGGGCGAGAACATGGGCATTGGCGAGGTCGGATACATGGATGTAATCGCGAATGCAGGTGCCATCGGGGGTTTCGTAATCTTCACCGTAAATGGCCATTTGCGGACGCGTACCGGTTGCCGCCTGGCTTGCTATCTTGATCAGGTGGGTTGCCTTGCGCGATGTCTGGCCGGAGCGGCCCTTGGGATCAGCACCGGCAACATTGAAGTAACGCAGCGCGACATAGCGCAAGTCATGGGCGATGGCGGCATCGGCCAACATCTTTTCGGTCATCATTTTTGATGTGCCATAGGGCGAGATCGGCTTAAGGGCGAAGTCCTCGTTAATCGGAGTGGCCTTTGGTTCGCCATACACCCCCGCGGTCGAGGAAAAGATGAAATGCTTTACGCCGCTATCCACGGCAACTTGCAAGAGCGCACGCGAATTGACCGTGTTGTTGCGGTAATATTCCAGCGGATAGATGACCGAGTCCGGTACAATGATCGACCCGGCAAAATGCATGATGGCCGTCACATCATGTTCGGCGATGACGCGACGCACCAGATCTTCGTCGCCACAATCACCTTCAACGAAGGCCGCCCCGGTTGGGACTGCCCAGCGATGCCCCTGACTTAGATTGTCCAGCACGACGACATCGCGCCCGCCATCGAGAAGTGCCAGTGCCGCGTGACTGCCGATATACCCTGCGCCACCTGTTACAAGTACAGTCATTGCCGTGTCTCCTTGTTGATGTTGCCTGTTTTGGTTCAGGCTGCTTTGGAAGGCACGGCCGCCCGGCGATCCCGATCCGGGTCGCCAGAACGGCCATACCGGGTGGGATCACGCGACCTTTCGCTGAGGCTGCGTATCAGCTTTCATGACATCGACCATTTTGTGATCAATGTTGTTTTCGGTCAGGAACTGCGCCATTTCGCGATAGGTCTGGAACCAGGCGCGGTTGAACTTGTCGAACAGATCCTGATTCCAGTAATCCTCAAGCACGAATTCCTTTTCCGAGAACACGTCATAGGACGGGATCTGATAGGTTTCGGCGAATTCGACCGTGCGGCTGTCATAAGTGAAGTAAATCGACGGAACACCGTTCGACAGCGCCATCAGATTGCCGTGCAGGCGATAGCCCAGCACGCAATCCTTGGTCCGCACCAGATCTTCGTAATCGGATACGACATCGGAATAGAACAGCTTCTCGCGATAGAGGCGTTCCATCGTGTCATCGAGATACCAGTTCTTGACCCAGTCGTTGTTTTTGAGCGCCTGCATGGCTTCTTCGCGCTGGGCGTTGCTGCCAAAGACGAGCTTTTTCTCTTCGGGTTCGCCCTGGGCCATCAGGGTCATGTCATCGAAACGGTCGGCGAGATGTTTGACCAGATCACGATGGAAGGTGAGATAACGTTTGATGTCCTGGGCATAGGCCGGGGACACTTCACGGCGCAGCGTAATGCCGACATTTTTCACGCTATCAAGCGATGGCAGCTTGATGCGCATGTCGGGATTATTTTGCCGGAACGCGGTCGGGCAGCCGACAATGCGGACATTGGTGATGCCAAGATCCCAAAGAACCTGTGCCGTATAGGCCCCGCGCACACCGATCGAGGTGGTGGAATCAGCCATCATCCGCAGAACGGTTTTGGTCTGTTCGGACAGTTCGATCTTGCCTTTGACCGGGGCCTGCGCACCGATGCCAAAGCCCAGAACAGGCAGCTTCAGGCGTTTGAGAACGTCGATGGTATTGCGCCAGTCCATATCGGAATGGATGTAGTTCGACCCGCGCAGGAAGACATAGTCATATTCCTCGCGCAGACGGTCGATGTCTTCCATCTTGGGATCGGCAATTGGCAAGACTCCGAGCTTGTCATAATTCATCAGTTTGAGCGATGAATCGAAGACGAAGGCGTCGCCGATATTGTGGTAGTGATTGATGCTCTTTTGAACATCCTGATAGTTGTACCATCGGACGCAGTCGTGGTCGTAGACTTCGCCGGACGGGATCATTACGAGTACGCGCGCCATGTTGTCTCTCCTTGGTTGATCACGTTTTTGTTCTGAATTCATGCCGTGCTTGCCACGGTTTGCGGGCGCGCAGCCTTTGCAGACATACGGCGCGCTTCCAGAACCTCCCGATACTGCGCGAGATGTTGCTCGGCGCATTCCTGATAGGTCGTCACGCTTGGTATTCCCTCGCGCATGCGATCCCAGATCTTGTTGTCGCTAAGAACTTCAACCATCCGATCGGCAAGGTCTTCGGCACTTCCGACCCGGAAATGCAGACCATTCACCCCATCGGTGATTTTTTCGGCCATGCCGCCAATGTTGGAACAGATCATCGGACGCCCGTGGAAGAAGGCTTCCTGAATGACCACAGGTGAGTTTTCCCACCAGATCGATGGAATGATCGTCCAGTCGGCAAGTTCCATCAGCTTGGGCATTTCGGTGTTTTGATAGGCCCCGTAAAAGCGGACGCGTTCGCCGGCCTTTTCGATCAGGTCGTGGACCTTGTCCTGATATTCCCTGGGTTGGCGATCAAGGTTGCCGCCAAAGATCATCAGGCGCGCATCATCGCCCCAGATTTCATCAGGCACACGCCCGACGGCATCGAGAAGGATGTCAGCGCCCTTGAACATCGTGAGCTGCCCGAAGAAGGCAAAACGCGACCGGCGCGGCTGGGTTTTGGAAAGCGGGCGATCCTTGGCCCGTTGATCGATGTCGAGACCATTTTCGATCACCGACATCTTTTCGGCCTTCATGCCCCAGTCAATGAAGCGGTTAGCCAAAAATTCACTGGGCGAGACATAGTGATCGGCCAGCTCCAACATCGCCTTGATGAAACGTTCACGCCGAAGGAATGAGGCCGGTGAGATGTTGGGGAAACAGCCATTGCAATCAATGGGACTTGCCTGGTTGCAGAGCTTGGTTCCGCCGCTTTTGATCATCTGCCCGTGATTGTGGCAGATTGTCAAAAACTCGTGAAAGGTGAAGAAAATCGCGGTTTCGGGCAGGGCTTCGCGAATGGCATAGATGGTTTCCAGACCAAGCCCGAGATAGTGATGGAAATGCACGACATCGGGTTCGTAATCCTTCACAAAGCGCAGGAAATCGCGATCAATTTCATCGGTGCTGCCGTTTGAGAGCAGGAAATGATCGTAGTTTTCCGCGTGATAGAGGATTTCATTGTCCTTTTGACGCAAACTCATCAGCGCCGAGGCCCCGTGACGCGGGACGGGATTGCCAACCCGCGCCAGATAAAAGCTTTCGACCCCATCGAGTTTGTTCAACCCTTTATGCAGGTTGTAGGAGGCCACTTCGGCCCCGCCCAGCGAGATGCTGGGATGGCCATGCGAAATAACGAGGACGCGTAAATCAGTCGACGGCATGGTTGTGGCTCCGCAAGTTTGAAACGACCAAAGACCAGCGGCGATCAAACGCCCAGCGGTCAAGACGATTGGAAAGTTCCTCCCAGGCAGGGGCTTTGCTTATGGATTGTTCGCTGCCCAGTACTTCGACATCGGGGATCCAGTAGGATGGTGTGCCCGCCATGCGCAGCTTGAGTGCAAGGTCGAGGCTTTTTTCCCCGGGCCCGATATAGCCGCGGGTAAAACCGTCGCTGTCCTTAAAAGCTTTGCGCGGCAGAATGCAGCATTCAAACGTGCCGGCACTGACTTCGCTGGGTTGGGCATCGGCAAGAACCGCGCAAGGGTAGCCGACATAGCGATCCGACAGATATTGCCCGCCATTGGCATCGGCCTTGATCCATGTTCCGGCCCAGCGGACAGAATCGTCTTCAAACAGGATGGTCGGCGAGACGAGGGTTTTGTTGCCGCGTTTGGTATAGGCGGCAAGCAACTGATCAAACCAGCCATCATCGCGTGGCAGGATATGTGCCGACACCAGCCCGACGGTTTCAGAATTGGTGGCATCCACACCGACTTCAAGCGCATCACAATAGTCTTCGACGCCTTCGGCGAAAACGATCCGGGTGTTGAGCTTATAGAAGGCGGCAAGACGCAAGATTTCGCTGCCAACCTGATCAAAGCTTTCGACCGGGCCGGCAATGACAATCGGCAGATGGCGGGTCGCGCTATCAAGTCCCAACAGAGCAATGGTGACGCCGATATCATTGATCGTGTCATCCACCCCGACCACAAGGGTCACCGGCGCGTCTTCGTCAAAGTCGCCGATATCATGGATATCCACCGCATAGGGGCGCTGTGCGGTCATGGCCTGCAACATCGGGCCGAATTGACGTTCGATACTGTTTGAGGCCGTGACCGAGCGCGGATCAAGCGAGGGCAAAACCCGTGAAAGGGCCTGACGGGCCGACGCACGCGTCGGGTTCAGCGGGTAATAGGCCGGAAAGGCATCAGAAATGCCGAGTTCAAGATAGGTTGCCTGATCGGATGGCGGGGTTGCCTCCAACGGACAAAACACCAGAAAACCGTGATTATTCCGGGCCGGGTTCATGCCCGAAAACATCGGATCATTGGCAAAGGCATCGGTGACATCGGCGCGTGACTGGCGCGTCCAGTGATCATCGATCCGCACGACTTCACCGCCGACACGCAGGGACACATCCTTGACGGCCCGGTCGGGATCAAGCATCCAACCGGAAATCAAAACGCCGCTTCCTTCGATCAGAAGGGAGAAATCAATGCCGATGCGGACCGGGCGATCCAGTTCGGATACCGTGTCGCGGCCATCAAAACGATGTGCGGCCATTTTAAGGGTATGCAGGATTTTTTCCGGCGCGCGTACGCGATCCAGAACCGAGCGGATATGGGCCGGGACATCGGGCGGTGCGACCAGAACGCGATGCTGATACACCTCGATCGAGTGCCAGGTATCGCGTCCGCGAAAGTAAACCCGTTTGAGTTTTTTCGGACTGATCGGCTTATCGCCCAGCATCAGGCCGGTTACACCGGATGCCTCGTCGCCCAGATCATCACGCTGAAAATCGGCACTGGTCAGTTCCGCCAAGACCGGAGCATCCGCCATGGCAATGACGCGGGTGCGCCCAGTGGGGAAGCCGCTTGACCATCCCTGAATATAAACATCACCTTCTTCGAGCCCGCCCAGCACTTCGATAAAGCCATTGCTACGCGCGGCACTTTGCACCAATGCGGCCACCTTGCTGAGGCGTTTTTTATCCGGATCACCGGCCAGCAGGGCTTCGATCAAGCCATCAATCACGGTGGCAAAGGCCGGGCCGGATTGATCCGCGACAGAAGAAAGAACCGCTTCAATGCGTTGCTGCCGGTTATCGATGCGGTATTCACGCGGTTTGCCAGCCCCGCGAAACAGAGCGGTTTTCAAACGGCGGGCGGAGACATCCTTCATCGGCAAGAGGGCGACAAAGCCATAGGCGTTGTCGGGTTCCGCATCGTGGCGGCGCCATGAAATGATGGATGCCTGTACTTTGGCGTCAGACTGGCTGTTGAGGTAGATATCAATCGTTGCCGGCAGTGCGTTCCCCACCCCGACCATCAAAGCCAGACCCTCGTCGACCAAGGCGGCGACGACGGTTCTGCCATCCAGTGGCATTCCATGCTGCTCTGTCATGTCCGGGCCTCCTTGTTGTTATCGATGTGTTTCGAAGGGGATGATTGCCACGCCATGGCGATCACCAGACAAAGGCGCCGATTGCCAACCCGGTGGTCACACCAATCAGGCAGGCCAGGATCAGCAACGGGGTTTTGAGATCATTGGTGTGGCGGGCGGTCAGGACTGAAAGCCGTTCGTCAAACCCGCCCAGCGATTTGTCAAAGCGCACCAGAAAGACTTCGAGTTCTTCCACCCGGCTTGAGAGTTCTTCCTGACCGGTACGCACCAGTTTCACGCCGGCTTCGATGCCATCATCGGCGGACGCCAGTTCATCCATGCGCTTTGACGCGCTGACCAGACGTTTGGCGGCTTCGCGCTGGCCGTTTTGCAAGATGTGCTGGGCGGCCAACAGCCGGTCCAACCGATCAAGGATTTTGCCAAGCGGCGCGTTGAGAGCCGTGTGTGCTTCCTGTTCGCTTTGCGACGGGATGCGCAGCGTGATTTCATCCTTCGTACCAGGCAGGACGGCACAGACCGAAAGGCTTTCGACACTGGCAACCGCGGCATCGGGCAATTCGACCTCGAACGCGTGCTTGCCATCGCCGATACCGTTGCGGCGCAGATCGACACGTTCATTTTCGGCCGTCACGCGCAGCAGGGCATGACCGTTCAGGCGCACGACCACCTCGATCCGGGCGTCGGGGCTTTGCGGCGACCAGACCCAGCCATAGAGGCGGTTCTGATCAATGGCATCCACCCGCCCTTCCAGCGTCGGCGCCGGTTGTTCGGCATCCTGCACAGCCGCTGGGGTCGGCGTCGGGGTTTCTTCCAGTGTCTGTTTTTCGGCAACAGCCATAGTGGCCTCCTTGTTAAAACTCAGGCGGCAACAAAATCAGGGCGAACCATGCGGCGAATCATCGCCAGATATTGCTCGGCAACATCGTCAATCCCGGGCGGGGGCCGGACATGGCCCGACAGTTTTTTCCAGAGTTTCGGATTGGTTGCGCAGTCTTTCATGACGCGCGCCAGTTCGGCCGGGTCATCGGGGCGGACATGAATGCCGTCATGGCCATGGCGGACCATCTCGGCCATGCCGCCGATGGAACTGGTGATCACGGGACGGCCATGCTGGAAGGCTTCCTGAATGACCAGAGGCGCATTTTCCCACCAGATCGACGGCACAACGACCCAGTCGACCCGTGCCATCAGATCGGGAATATCTTCGCGTTGATAGGCACCGATATGGTGAACCTGCGGGCCGCTTTGTGCGACCAGATCGGCAATGCGACTGGTGAATTGATCGGTCTGATAAAGTGCCACGCCATGAATGCGCAGATTGAAATCAACCATATCCGCAGCCAGGATCCGACCGGCTTCAAGCAGGACATCCGCGCCCTTCCACGGGTTGAGATTGCCGAAATAGCCAAAGACATTGGGCATTCCGGCAGTGCCGATGTCGCGTTTGGGTACGGGTGCAACGGTCGGTCGGCCATTGTGGATGACGGAAATCCTGTCCGGATTGATGCCCCATTCGATATAGCGATCGCGAAGGAACTCGCTGGGCGAGATGAAATGATCCACCGCGCGCAGATGGTTGCGCAGATTGACCGCGCGCATCGCATGTTGATCCGGTGTAAAACCATCAAGCCCGGACAAACGCCCGATGGCATCGGCCTTGGTATAGCGGGTTTTGGTCCCGCGATGGATCATCAGGCCGTCATTTGGGCAGATCTGATAATAGTCATGCAGGGTCATCACGATCCTGCAGTTCGGCAGAACACGACGGATCAGCATCGGCAGTTCGATGCCCCACAGAACAAGATGATGAATATGCACCACATCGGGTGCCCAACTTTTCAAAAGGCGGGCGAAATCCGGGGCGACGGCATAAAGATCGGTCTGGCACATGTTGAAACGGTCAAAATGCCCGGCCCAGAACAGCATTTCATCGCCGGCATCATTGATCGCCTGAAAGCTTGTCCCCGGACGGCGTTCGCGATGGACATCATTGGTCGCCCCGATGAAAAGTGCATCGCATCCCGCACGCTTATAGGCATGAAACAGATCATGGGCGAAAATTTCAGTCCCACCCGGATGCAGATCGGGGTGATTGTGGGCAAGCACCATTATCCGGGGGTTCATGCGGTCCTCCGTGGTTTCTGAGCAATCAGGAAATCCTGGTAATGGGCGGCGGTTTTGCCGCGCCAGGTGCCAAAGCTTTTGGTGTGGATATCGAACCCGGCATCGGTCAGGGCAGCCTCAAGAAACGCATCATCGATGCCGACAGCGGCCATCGGGTTTTCACCGCGCAGATGCCAGCAAGGCTGGCCTTCGGCCCGCTCGAACCCCTTGAGGCGGGCATCGCGGTCGGGATTTGACGGGTCGTCATCTTCGCGAATGACAAAGGCCGTCAAAAACAGCCGACCGCCCGGGCGCAGCACACGAAACACCTCGGAACAATAGGTTTCGATTTCGTCTGGCGGCAGGTGGGTTGCCACCGAGATCATTGCAGTGAAATCGAATGTTCCGTCCTGAAAGGGCAGTCGCATGCCGCGCCCGCTGATTTCGCCTTCGGGGTTGTAGAGTTGGTTCTTGATGTCCGAACACTCGAACCGGAAATTCGGATAGGCGGGCGTGATGGCGCGTTTGCACCAGTCAATGCCGCCGCGTACCGGATCCATGCCGCGATAGATCGACTGTTTGGGGTCGAGAAACTGGGTGAGTGGCACGGCAATCCGGCCAATGCCACAGCCGATATCAAGAACATCCTCGGTGGTTTTAAGCCCGGCCATGCGCACAAAATGATCGAGGAATTCCGCCCCGATGACGCGGTAGTCGCCATCGCCGACAAAGACGTCTTCTTCGGGCGGGATCGGCAGGAAACGGTTGGAGATGATCTGTTGGCACAACCATGCAAGATGGCTATCGACCATATCGGATGTCAGCGGGGATGGGTGTTCGGACAGTGCAAGAACCTGGCTCATGCCGCTTCTCCGTCGGTGGTTTTGTGGGATCGGGATTGCGGCACACCGTTGGTGTGAATGTCTTCAAGCGCATCCGCCCAGCGCGCGGCATGCAGCCAGGCGTTATATTGGGCAGCCACCCCGCGCATGTAATCGGCATGGGTCGAGATGGATTTGCGCTCAAAATGATAGAGGCTGACATCGGGGATGTATTTGATGTCGAAATCGGCCTTGCGAATTTTCAGGCACAGGTCGCTGTCTTCGTAATCGCCAATGACATAGTCCTCGGTAAAGCCGCCGACCGCCTCAAAGGCATCGCGATGGATCATCATGCAGGCACCCGTCACACCGGGGACCGAGCGTTCAATATTGGCATCCCGGAACTGATCGGGCATGCCTTTGTGATAGTGGTAATTCAGCCAATTGCCGCTTTCATTGCGGGCAAAATACATCCCGGCATGCTGGATGGAGCCATCTTCAAACAGAAGTTTCGGGCCAACCAGCGCGACCTCGTCAGCACCGCCCAGTTTTGAGGCCAAACCCTGTGCCCAGCCGGGCGTATGGGGAATGACATCGGAATTAAGCATCGCCAGATAATGGCCGTGCGCCTGTTCTGCACCGGCATTGCACGCCCGGGCATAGCCGCCATTGCGTGCCATCACGACCAGACGCATCGGAATGCCATAAAGAACATGCAGACCGCGCAACAGATGTTCGCATTCTTCGGCCTGTTCGGGGGAGTCGAGTACAAAGACCAGTTCGCAATATTTCGCGACCCAGTCATCACAGGCAAAGGCGCCAACTTGCGCGCGCAGGAAGCCCAGAACGCGATAAAGCGGCACAATGATCGACACATCCGGGTCTTCGTGCGGGGTGCCAATATCAATCACCCGGTCGACCTTGGCTGATGCCATCAGTTTTTGCTGCAGATCGCCAATCACCGGTGCCAGGCAGTTTTCAATAATTTCTGACGTCAGGTGTTGCGGCGGGACGGCGCGCAGGATGCGGGCACGTGCCTCGGCCGGGTCAATCGGCTGGGCGGGTGGAACCATCAGATGGCGGTTGCCTGATTTCAGGCGCATCAGGCTTCGGGGCTGAAGGATTGGCACAGGGCTTTGGATATCCTGATAAAAGCCGACAAAACCGGTTGCCGGAACCGTCTGACCGTCATCCTGTACGTTGCCCTGATAGCGATAGAATCCGTCGCCAAATGGATGAGCGATGCCGTTGCTATCGAGAAGATCGATGCTGGCAATCATATCGACAGGATCGCGATACCAGCCGCCAATCAAGGTGCCACGCGCGGTCGTGACCGCAAGGTCGACTTCGCCACTGGGAAGCGACCCGCCGCCCGATACGCGCTGGCTTGAAAGCGGGCAGCGGAGCTGGAATTCAATGGCGGCCTTGCTGGATTTCATATCGGCGCGGGCCAGCGACCCGATGATGTATTCGCGCAAATCGGCATCTGATTTGCCCTTGCCTTGCCACCAGCGCGCCAGCGACGGCAGCGTTGAGGCATCGGGCAAATGGCGAATGGCCAGGGTGCGCACGCCCGTCACGACCATATAGGCCCCGGATGCCGTACTTGGCTGGTCGGCAATCATATAAACCAGTTTCTGGCCGCGCGGCCCGGTCTTGCTGATATGGGGAAGCTGCGTCAAACGCTTGAACCCCGAGGGGGCGACGATGAAGACGGCTTCGATATCGTGAAAGGCATCGGGCAATGCCGTAGCCAGCAGGATCTTCTCACCGGAAAGCTTTGCGACCGCCTTGGCCGGTTTGGGCCGGTCGACAATCTCGGCCACCAGTTGAAGAAGGAAACTGTTGTAGCTTTTGGACAGTCGCAGGCGAAACAGGCTGGCCCACATCCCCAAAAGGGTCGAGACCAATGACAGCCGCCCGGCAGGCGTCACACCGTTCAAAAGCGTTGATGCAGTGGCAAATTCAAAATCGCCATCGGGGTCGATTGTGATCTCGTCCTTGCGGCCCAGCGTTCCGGCCTCGGCCAGAATTGTGATCGGTTCATCCTTGGGACGGCGGATGACGCGCAGCAACCGGGTCCCGCCCCCGTCAAGTGGCAAACGCAATGTGGCCTGCGGCGAAATCGCAGCACCATCAATGGTTTCAAGCCGGGGAACTTCCCACAAACGGGTGGGTGTATCCCAACTTAACAACAACGTATCAGGGTTGAGCAGGCAAACACCGGGCGCTTCGCCGGTCGTCCGCACTGCATCGGACGAGGCAAATTCAAGCATGACAATCTTTCACTCACTTGAAGTTCAGGACGGGTCGCCCGCAGCCGAAGCTGCGGACGCCGCCAACGGATTACTGGACGCTAAAGAAGCTGTCCGGATCGTCCTGTACATCTTCGGCATCGACATTGTTGAGGGTGATGGAATCCCCATTGCCAAGGTCAATGACGGTGTTGGCACCGACTTGCGTTGCACGCGCAGCGACGTCATCGGCACTTTCGATGCCGGTGTCGTTGATATTGCTGCTAATGGAAAGCATGTCCTCGCCAGCCTGGAAATCGAGCACGACATCGTTGCCGCCGCCGCCCGAGAAGACAAAGGTGTCTGCACCGGAACCACCGGACAGAACATCGTCCCCAGCGCCGCCTTCGAGGACATCATCCCCGGAGCCGCCCAAGAGAACGTCATTGCCCTCGCCGCCCTGGAGAACATCGTTTCCAGAACCGCCAAGCATGACATCATCACCGGCACCGCCGAGCATGATGTCGTCGCCACCGCCGCCGGTCATGACATCATCGCCAGAACCGCCGTCGAGAACGTCGTCACCCGATCCGCCAAGCATGATATCGTCACCCGATCCACCTGACAGAACGTCTTCGCCAGAGCCACCTGAGAGCAGGTCGCTGCCGGCACCTCCGATCAATGCATCGTCACCCGATCCACCGAACAGAAGATCATCACCTTCGCCACCAACGGCAACGTCGTCGCCTGATCCGCCGAACAAGACATCATCGCCTTCTTCGCCGAACAGCACGTCGTCGTCACCTTGTCCGAAGATTGTATCGTCTCCGCCACGTCCAAAGATGACGTCACTGAAACGAGATCCGAGAAGCGCATCATCAAAGGCGCCGCCTTCGAGAGTTGCCATGTAATCCTCCTTCGTGTCCCAACATTAATGACATCGTGGGGATATTTCCCTCACGAGAGGATGGCCGTTCCCTCTGGACATTCTGAGCCCCGTGGAAACGACCACTCAGAAATCCTATATTTTTTTACTTTGTTATTGGAGGGTATTGTCGTGTTTTTATTTTGTCAACATTATGACTTAGTTTGATATTCATTGTATTTACTATGAAAATACTAGTTCTACTTTATTTATTATTTGATTCAAAATTCGATCTATACTTGAAAAGAAAAGGGCCAACCCGGCGAAAAACCGGGAAAGGCCCCGAGTTCGACCCACATTTCGCGGGGGAGGATTACTCTTCGCGGAAGGCCTTTTCCATGCTTTGGGTGATGGGATCGATCAGGTAATCGATGGCCTTGCGCGGGGTTTTCAAAACCAGAATGTTGGCTGGCATGCCCGGACGCAGATTGATGTCATCATGTTTTGCCAGTTCGGCCGGATCAATCGCCGCCCGCACGATGTAGTAAGACGCATCGCGCTGTTCATCGACGGTTTGGTCAGCGGCAACATAGCTTACCTCGCCATTCAGGGGGGCCAGTCGACGCTGACTATAGGCGGTCAGGCGAATTTGCGCCTTTGATCCGACCTGGACCGAGTCGATATCCTGTCGGTTGATCCGTGCTTCGATCACCAGTGGTTCATCTTCGGGGATGATATCCATGATCGGTTCAGCCGGACTGATCACACCGCCGGGGGTTCTGATCTGGATGTTGGCAACCGTTCCGGCCTGGGGTGCACGCACTTCGAGGCGATCAAGCACGTCCTGACTTGCGCGGATACGTTGGGTGACGTCGTTCAAGGCAAGCTGGGCTTCCTGAATTTCCGTTGCGATATCGCTTTGCCATTCCATTTCAATCGAGGCGAGATTGATCTCGGCTTCGGCCTTTTGCTGTTGGGCGGCGGCACGCTGGGCTTTGAATTCGCCCATATCGCCCACCAGATCCGACCAGTTATTTTCAATCTCGACCAGTTGGGTGCGGGTGGCGAAGCCCTTTTCGGCCAGTTGGCGAATCCCGGCAAGCTGTTCGGCGACGAGCTTTTCCTGACGTGTGCGGGCTTTGATCTGTGAGACCAGTGCTTCGGCTTCGGCCTCGAACTGTTCGATCTGTTTGGCCTGGGCATCGCGTTTGGCGGCATAGACTTCCTTGCGCTTGGCAAACAGGCGTTTTTCATCACTGAGGATATCGGCGACATAGGCCTCGTCACTGGCGAGAAGTTCCTGTGGGAAGGTGATGTTTTCCTGGCCGCGCTGTTCGGCGCGCAACCGGGCAAGCTTGGCCATCAGACCAAACCGTTCACCGCGCAACTGGCCGAGCTCCGACTCGCTGCGTGTGCCATCAAGAAGGGCAAGGGTCTGGCCCGCGGTGACTTTTTCGCCTTCCTCGACCAGAAGCTGTTTGAGGATGCCGCCCTCATAGTGATTAACGACTTTCTTTTTGGAATCGACAATCACCGAGCCGGTCGCAACAGCCGCGCTATCGAGTTCGGCGGTAAAGCCCCAGGTCAGAAACCCGCCAAAGCCCAAAACAATAACGAACAATCCGGCCAGGATCGGCTTGCGCAGGCTTTGGCGCGATGCTTCGCGTTCTTCCGAGAGGATCTGGTGCCAGGCGACTTGCGGTTCTTCGGCCGGGAGTGCCGCGCCACCGCCTTCAAGATTAATGACACGGGTCATGCCGCACCTCCGTTTTCATGTTTACGCTTTACCGGGGGCAGACTTTTGATGTCGTCGCTTTCATTGGACAGATTGCGAATCACGTCTGTTCGTTCGCCGAACTGTTTGACCCGCCCGTCCTGCATCACCAAAAGCTTGTTGGCATATTGCATGATGCTTTGACGGTGCGCGATCAGCACCACCATTGCACCGGAATCCGCAGCCTGGCGCACAGCACGGATAAGGGATGCTTCGCCCTCGGCATCAAGATTGGCATTGGGTTCATCAAGCACCAGCAGACGCGGCCAGCCATAAAGCGCGCGCGCCAAAGCAATGCGCTGTTGCTGCCCGCCAGACAGGGTATGTCGGCCGGCACCAATCGGCGTGTCATAGCCCAGCGGCAATCGACCGATCATTTCATGCACGCCGGCTGCACGGGCAGCCTCGATCACCTTGCGCGGGCTTGCGTCGCGCATGCGGCTGATATTGTCGCGGATGGTGCCGTTCAGAAGCGATACCGATTGCGGCAAATAGCCGACCATGTCGCCAAATGATCCGCGCTCCCACAGATAGGCATTGTGGCCGTCAAGATAGACACCGCCTGTCGCAGGCTTTGCCGTGCCAACCAGCAATCTTGAAAGGGTTGATTTCCCGGCCGCAGACGGCCCGACCACACCCAATATATCGCCCGGCGACAGTTCGAAACTGATCCCGCGCAGCACCGGCACATTCGATCCCGGCACGGCATAGACCAGATTATCGACAACCAGCGGGCCTTCGGAACGCGGGGTTGGTTTGATTTCGCGTTCGGACTGGCTTTCTTCGAGCATCAATCGAATGCGTTTCCACGATGAAAACGCCCCGACCCATGCCCGCCAGTCGCGGGTGACATTATCAAACGGCAACAACAGCCGCCCCATGATCACGGTCCCGCCGATCATGGCACCGGGCGTGGTTTCGCCCTGAATGACAAGGTAGGCCCCCATGGCCAGCACAATGATTTGCATGCCGAACCGGGCAGAGCGGGTGATGGAATACATGCCCTTGCTGCGCACGTTACCGACATCAAGCAATTCGCTGGCGTGGATTTGTGCCTGACGCCAGCGCAGGGCGAGGGCTGGCATCATGCCCATTGCCTCGATCACTTCGGCGTTTGAAACCGTCGATCCGATATCGCCGATATTGCGCAGATTGGCGTCTGTTCCTTCCTTGGTGACCTGACGGACCATCACATCACCGAGCAGGCTTAGCCCGATCAGGGTCAGAACCGCCACCAGCCCGGCAATCCCGTAATAGGGATGCAGGGCAAACATCACGAAAAGAAAAATCGGCGACCAGATCGCCTCAAGCGGGGCGGCGATGGTAGTGCCGGTGATGAAGTTGCGCAGATCAGAAAGGTCGCGCAGGACCTGGGTTCCGTGCAGCGATCCTTTTTCAAGCGCCACACGCATCGCCGCCGAAATTGCCGGCAGGTTCAACCGGCGCAAAAGCGACTTTGCCATTTCCTGAAAGACAAGCGCGCGCACGAAATCAAGGATGCCATACAAAATGATCGCACCGACCGCGATCACCAGAAGCAAAAGCAGGGTATCGGTGCTTTGACTGTTGATCACGCGGTCATGCACCTGAAGCATGAACAGCGGCACGGTAAGTTGAAGGATATTGATGAAGCCGCTCATGACACCGGCCCATCCAAGCCCGCGCACGAACGTAAAGCGGGCCTCGCGAATGACCGATCTTGCATCAAGTTCGGGCCGGGCTTCCTTCGAGTTCGCGGGCGAACTCACAGGCGAATCCACCGGTTTTGCCAGCTTTTTGCGGCGAAATTGCATCGAAAATCATCCAATTAAGCAAAAGTCATAGTTTTTCCGCAATCTAATCACATAGTTGCGATGACAGGATGATCTACAATAAAATTAAATATGTCGATCTCATGTTGATGATTAGACAATGTAAAAACATTAACAATGGAAGTAATTCAAAAATAAAAACACTTTCGAATTACTTCCGGACAACGAGCAAACCTGCGGGAAGAAAGAGGCGTTCGGAAAAATTGTTCAAGAACAACGTCTTGTTATCTTCCCCAATACGAAATTTGTGTCAGGGCAATCGCGCCTTGGCATCAACTCTCGCTTGGGACCAGATAACGGATCGAAACTCATGACCGTCACTCATCTTGAACTGGCAAATACCGTCGAGCGGATCTATCGGCGGTTTGCGGATTTGTTACGGGTAGATCTCATTCGACTCGGAAAGGATGACATCAGCCCGGCGCAAGTGGCGCTGCTTTTTACCATTGGCGAAGATGAACTCTCGGTGCGCGATCTTCTTGATCGTGGACATTATATGGGTTCAAACGCGTCTTATAATCTTAAACAGCTCGCGGAATCGGGCTATGTCGAACGTCAGGTCATGGCACGGGACAGGCGTTCTGCCCGTTTGAAATTGACCAAAAAGGGCCATGAACTCTGTCAGGCATTGCATGAATTCCACGAAGAATATCACGACGCCCTGACCAACAATCTTGAAGACCAGCAGGAGATGGAAACAGCGCTGCGTACGTTGCGCAGACTGGAAGAATTCTGGACACAGACGCTCAGGTACGGGGGTGTTCCCATTAATGGGTCCGTCGCCGTGCAGGAGGCACGAAACAGACGATGAAAATTGTCCTCGTTCATCGTCATGGACCGGGACAGTTTGTACATCTTGCCTGCCATCTGGCCGATGCCGGATGGCAGGTTTCCTTCCTGTGCGAAGCAATGAATGTGCGCCTGCCCGGCATCCGGACACTCCGCCAGCCTGTCACAGCTCCACCGCCTGCCATACCGTTTGCGCAATATCATCAGGATGTGGGACTTAAGGCCGCCAGAACCCTTGAAAGCCTTGTGCGCGAAGAAGGCGCACCGGACATTGTTTACGGCCATATTGGTTGGGGCAGCATGATGTTCGCCCGCGACGTTTTGCCCAAAACACCCCTGATCGGTTATTGCGAACATTATTATCACGCCACCGGGCGCGACGTTGGTTTTGATCCGGATGACGAAATCACGCTGGCGAAACGTGCGCAGCTTCGCGTGCGCAATGCAGCCCAACTGACGACACTTGATCAGCTTGATGCCGCCATCAGCCCGACCAAATGGCAGAAATCAGCATTTCCGGCGGCCTATCACCACAAGATCGGCGTTTGCCATGACGGGATTGATACCCACCGCTGTCAGCCAAATCCAAACGCCAGCCTGACCTTGCCCGATGGGCGGGTCCTTACCGCGCGTGATCAGGTGATTACCTATGTCGCGCGCGATCTTGAACCCTATCGCGGATTTCCGACCTTTATACGTGCGGCCGCCAAACTGGCCCAGCAAAATCCGGATGCCCAGTTCGTGATCGCCGGGGGCGATGGCGTCAGTTACGGACAGGCGCGCAAGGATGGGCGGACTTGGCGTGATGTGATGATGGCAGAAACGCAGATCGATCCGTCACGCATCCACTTTCTGGGCCAGATCCCCCATGACCAATTGATCCGGATGTACCAGATCAGTTCGTTGCATGTTTACCTTACATATCCGTTTGTCTTGTCGTGGTCGGTGCTGGAAGCCATGGCGTGCGGGGCACCTGTCATCGCCTCGGACACCGGGCCGTGCCATGACATGATCCGCGATCGGCAGAACGGATTTCTGACCGACTTCTGGGACAGTGATGCGCTGGCGATGAAGATGGCGTTCTGCCTTACCCATCGTGACGACCTGACACCCTTGCGTGAACGGGCCCGCAAGACGATCCTTAATCACTTTGACCTTCGACGGTGTCTGGATCGGCAAACGACCCTGATCGAGAATCTGGCGTCTGGCAGAAAAAGCCGATGAGGGCATCACATGCCAAAAGCAAAGCCAAAGATGAAACTTACGTCACCTTTGGCTTTTGCATATTCGCTTCAAGCTAAATTAGATGATTACTTAACCAGCACATCAGACGAACAGTAATCACATCGTCATCTGCGGCAGGCCGAAGCCCTGTTCAAGCACCTCGCCAGCGGTCAGGCAGATGTCTTCGCGCCAGGGGGCGGTGACGAGCTGAACACCCGACGGGATATTTTTTTCGACGCCGGAGCAGATCGAGATCGCCGGAAGCCCCAGCAGCGGGATTGCGATTTGCGGCAATTGTGCCTTCCACAGGCGGATCAGGGTTGCGGGACCTTCAAGGTCCTCGTCCTTGCGGAACGGCAGTTCTGCCGAAACCGGCATCAGGACGACCGGATAATCTTCAAGGAACGCCCGCCAGGCGCGGATCAGGGCCGAGCGGCGCAGGAAGAGCTTACTAAACGTGTCCTTATCAATCGCGGCGGCGCGATCGGCATAATGTTCGAGAAGGGCAATCGCGCCCGGATCGTCTTCGGCCCGGGCGGCTTTCAGTTTGGCTTCGTGATCATCCGAAAGCCACAGGTCGATCTGAAGATCAACGGCCTCGCGGATTTCGGGGATTTCCGGTGTTTCGACTGTCCAGCCTGCGGCACGGAAAATCTCGGCGGCACGTTCGAGATCGGCCAGAATGCGCGGATCGGTCTCAATGCCGCCGGGATGGGCGACAAGCGCGACACGCTTGGCAAAATCGGGACCGCGAAGTGGCATTGGCACACTCCAGGGATCATCGGGGGAATAGCCCGCCATCCCCTCAAGCCCGAGCCTGAGGTCATCAACCCTGCGCGCCAGCGGTCCTGATACCGCCATCAATTGTGCGCCAATCGGACGATCACCGCCGGTCTGGTTAAACATCGGAATGCGTCCATGGGTCGGGCGCAATCCCTGAATGCCGCAGGCATAGGCCGGATAACGTACCGAGCCCGCAATATCCGTACCATGACCGATATGCCCCAAGCCCGCCGATGTCGCGGCACCCGCCCCGCCCGATGATCCACCCGGTGTAAGGGCCGGGTTGTGGGGATTAAGCGTCGTGCCATGCACCTTGTTGGAGGTAAACCAGCGATAGGAAAAAGCCGGTGTGTTGGTGCGGCCAATCACAATCGCGCCCTTGCTGCGCATGTTGCGCAAAAACGGGCTGTCTTGGATTGCGATCAAATCCGCAGCCAGCGTCGTGCCATTGGTGGTGGCGTAGCCCGCCTGATCGGAGATGACCTTGATCGTGACCGGGACGCCCGCCAAGGGACCAACCGCGTCCCCGACCTCGATGCGGGCATCAAGCAGCTCTGCCTCTTGCATGGCGTCATCTGCGCAATCCTGAACGATGGCGTTGATGGCCGGATTGACCCGCGCCACACGATCAAGCATTTGGCGAATGACCGTGGTGGCGCGCATTTCCCGGCTTTTGATACGGCGGGCCAATTCGCGGGCAGACAGGGAATTCGGATCGCTGGTCATGTGGGGCGCTACCTTATGGGTTTGGGTTAAGCTGTCATCGGCTCGGACTGAAGCTGGTTCCGGCGGATCGACAGAACGGTCGCCTTTGGTTCGCAAATGCTGGCGACATGCGGGGTGACGAAAACCTTGGGATGGTGCCAAAGCGGATGTCCGGCCGGCAGGGGTTCGGCTTCAAACACATCGAGCGACGCACCCGACAAATGCCCACGATCAAGGGCATCAACAAGGGCGGCTTCATCGACCTGCCCGCCGCGGCCGAGATGGATCAGGGCGGCACCATTGGGCAATTTTGCAAGGTTTTCTGCCCCCAAAAGTCCCTTGGTCTGATCAGTGAGCGGCAACACATTGATCAGGATGTCGCTTTGGGCCAAGAAATCATCAAACGCGCCATCACGATAATGCGTCACCCCGTCTTCGGGTGGCTTTGGGGCGGATCGGGAATAGCTTGCGACCGGATAGCCGAGGGCCACCAATGCCCTTGCAACCGCACGGCCCATCAGACCAAACCCCAGAACACCAATGCGCCGTGCACGGGGTGATAGCCCGGTCAGCTGGCGTTCCCAGTGTCCGATTTTCTGATTGGCAAGAAGATTGCCCATATTGCGATGGTGCCAAAGCACGTGGAAGGTGGCAAAACCGGCCATTTGCAGGGCCTGATCCGGGTCTTCGACCCGATGGATCGGCACACCCGGCGGCAAGGACGGGCACGCCATGATGGCATCAATACCGGCCCCCACCGAATAGATCGCACGCAAATTCGGATAGCGCGTAAAGGCGTCCGGTGCCGGGACAAAGGTGACCATGAAACTGACATCTTCGGGCCGGTCGATCTCGCCGGGCAGGCGCAGGTCCAGTTCGGGTGCCAGGGCATCAAAATGCGGGCCGTAAATGCCCCGCAAATCGATTTTGCTACAAGACAGAACGCCAATCATGCTGGCACTTCTTCGGTTTGGGCCCAGTCCGCACCGGGAACGGCGGCGAGAAGTTGACGGGTATATTCCTGTTTGGGCGACAGGAAGATTTCATCGACCCGGCCAATTTCAACCAGCTTGCCCTTTTGCATCACCGCAATGCGATCGCACAGCTGTGCCGCGACCCGCAAATCATGGGTGATGAACAGGATCGACAAAGACAGGCGTTCGCGCAAATCGCGCAGCAGATCAAGCACCTGTGCCTGGATCGACACATCAAGTGCAGACACAGCTTCATCGGCAATGATCAGTTCCGGTTCCATGGCCAAAGCACGGGCAATCCCGATGCGTTGACGTTGCCCGCCGGAAAATTCGTGCGGATAGCGCATGGCGGCATCGGCACCCAGGCCAACGATTTCGAGCAGTTCCTTTGCCTTGGCTTGGGCCTTTTCCTTGGGCACGCCACGATTGATCGGCCCATCTGTCAGCGCACTCATGATCCGTTGGCGCGGATTAAGCGATGCATAGGGATCCTGAAAGACCATCTGGACCTTGTTGCGCTGACGGCGGAGTTCTTCCTCGGACAGTGCGGCAAGATCAACGCCGCCGACCATGACGTGACCGCCATCCGGCGTCACCAGCCGAACAGCTGTTCGGCCCAATGTCGACTTGCCCGAACCGGACTCGCCGACAAGCCCCAGCACCTCGCCGCGGGCCACCGTAAGCGAGACATCATCGACCGCACGAACTTCACGTACGGGTTTGAACAAGCCACCGCCCGTCCGGAAAGTCTTGCGCAGGTTTTTGATTTCAAGCGCAGGCGTGTCGCTCAGTTCACGCGCCTCCGGAAGTTTTCCGGTTGGAATGGCATCGAGCAGACGTTTGGTATAGTCGTGCTGTGGGTTATCAAGAACCGATGCCGCATCACCGCGTTCAACAACCTTGCCTTCGCGCATGACAATCACCTGATCGGCAATTTCGGCGACCACACCAAAGTCATGGGTGATGAACATCACGGCCATGCCGCGCTTTTTGCGCAGATCGAGAATAAGCTTCAGGATCTGTGCCTGGGTGGTGACATCAAGGGCGGTTGTCGGTTCATCGGCGATCAGGAGTTTGGGTTCCAACGCCAATGCCATGGCGATCATCGCGCGTTGGCGTTGCCCGCCTGAAAGCTGGAACGGATAGGCCCGGATGATTTTTTCCGGATCGGGAAGACCCACCTCGCGCACAAGATCCAATGCGCGTTTGCGGCGTTCGGACTGGGTATAAAGACCGTGTGCGGCGAACACCTCGGAGATCTGATCACCGATGCGCATCAACGGGTTGAGTGCGGTCATCGGTTCCTGAAAGATCATGGCGATCTGGGCACCGCGCAGGGCCTGCTTTTCAACTTCCGGCAGGCGCAAGACATCGCGGGCTTCAAACATCGCCCGGCCCGATTTGACCTCTACCCCTTGCGGGAGCAGCCCCATCAGGGCATTGGCCGTCATTGACTTGCCAGAGCCGGACTCACCAACCACGCAAAGAATCTGTCCCTTGTCGATGTCGAAGCTGACATTTTCGACCGCGAAGGGGCGATCTGCACCCTCGGGCAGGCCAATTGTCAGCCGTTCAATTGTCAGTGTCGCACTCATGCTTTGCCCTTTCGCGACAGATGCGGATTGAAGGCATCATTCAGCCCCTCACCAATCAGGTTGAGTGCAAGAACAGTGATGACGATGGCAATGCCGGGGAAGAAGCTAAGCCACCAGCTGGTGCGGATGACGGTGCGCGCAGCCCCGATCATGTAGCCCCACGACATCGAGTTCGGATCGCCAAGCCCAAGGAAGGAAAGCGAACTTTCAAGCAGGATCGCGGTTGCGACCATCAGCGACGCCATCACAATGATCGGTGAGACGGTGTTTGGCAGCACCTGCTGGATCAGGATGCGCGGTTTTGAAAGGCCGGCCAGACGCGCCGCATCAACGAATTCACGGGTGCGCACCGACATTACCTCGGCACGGACAAGGCGGGCGACGGGCGGCCAACTGACAATGGCAATCGCAATGGTGATGGATGCCAGGGTTGGCTCAAAAATCGCCACCAGCACGATGGCCAGCGCGAAGTTGGGGATGGTCTGGAAAAACTCGGTGAAGCGCATCGCACCTTCATCGACATAACCACCATAGAACCCGGCCAACGCGCCAAGCGGCACACCGATCAGCAAGGCAACCACGGTCGAGACCAGCCCGACCAGAAGGGAAACCCGCGCGCCATAGGCCAGTTGGGCTGCCACGTTGCGGCCCAGTGTATCTGTGCCCAGGGGCAAACCATCAACGGCGAAGGGGGCGAGGAACGGGCGCTGAACCATTTGCCAAGGCCCATCGGAGAAGATCAAGGGGGCGATCAGGGCGATGACGATCACGGAGATCAGCAAGACGACACCGATCATGGCGCCCATATTGCTTCTGAAACGTTTCCACATGTCAGCTACGGGCTCCGATACGGGGATCGACAATGCGATAGACAATGTCGGTCACGATGTTGAACAGGATGACCATGGCCGCCGAGACAAGGAACACTCCCAAAATCGTGTTGTAGTCACGTGCAGCCAAGCTTTCGAACATCAGGCGTCCAATACCGGGCCAGGCAAAAACCGTTTCGGTCAGAACCGCCCCGCCGACAAGTTGACCGGCCTGCAAGCCAGCCAAAGTCACCACCGGCAAAATGGCATTGCGCAGGATGTGACGACGGCGAATGACTGCATCCGACAGGCCCTTGGCCTTGGCGGTTTTGACAAAATCAAGCTGCGAGACTTCGAGCATGGATGCCCGCGCCATGCGCATATAGACCGCGGTAAAGAACAGACCCAATGTCAGAGCCGGCAGGATCAGGTGTTTGGCGATATCAATGACGCGGGCGAAACCGGTGTAATTGGCACCGACAGTTTCATAGCCAAAGCCCGGCAGCCATCCAAACCATACGGAAAAGACCAGAACCGCCATAAGGGCCAGCCAATATAGCGGGGTTGCGTAGAATAAAAGCGCCATCGTGGTCAGGACAGTATCGGACGGTTTGCCAACGCGTGCGGCGGCGGCAACCCCAAAGGCGATGCCCAACACCAGGGAGACGACAAAGGCGGTTAATGTCAGCAACAAGGTTGCCGGCAACCGGTCGGCAATGAGTTCAGCCACAGGCGCGCCCTGGCGGAAGGAGTAGCCAAGATCGAGTTGCACAATACCGGCGACATATTTGCCAAGCTGGACATAAAGCGGCTGATCGAGGCCAAAGCGTTCGCGCAGCTGTTCGATCATCTGCTCGTCAGCGGCACCGGCTTCACCGGCCAGCACGACAGCCGGGTCACCCGGCGCGGCATGGATGAGGAAAAAGTTCAGAATCGCAATGGCCAGCAAGGTCAAAATAGCCTTGGATAGCCGCGACACCACGACAGCGAATATGGTCATAGGTCCCCGTAGCATCCCGTATTTGAAATCCCGCCTGAACGCGGGCAATCAGGAAAAGAAGGGGGCGGACCGGCAAACGGTCCGCCCGCAATGTTACTTCTTGATCCAGGCGTTACGCGGACCGTCATTGATACCGATGGCCGTGGTCACCAGATCGTTGACATTGCAACGGTAGATCGTCGGGAAGGTCAGTTCCTGCATCCAGGCGACCGGAACGTCATCGACGATTTCCTTCTGGATTTCGGCATAGGCTGCTTCGCGTTCTTCGGGTGTTACCATCGTCGCAGCAGCGGCCCATTTTTCGTCGAGTGCCAGGTTTTCATAGCCTTCGACGTTGTTCCACGGGCTGCCTTTTTTGATGCGATCGGCGGTATAGTTGCGCGAAACACCAAGGGCCGGGTCACCGTACTGATAGAGATAGGTGAAGGCCATGTCGTAATCCCACTGGGACGTTTTTTCGTTCCACCCAGCGACATCAGAGCTGTCGATTTCGGCATTGATGCCAACTTCGCTGAGATTCTGACGGACGGCCTCGGCCCAGCGTTGCCAGGTTTCACCATATGGCAGCGGCAGGATGCTGACCGGTTCGCCGTCATAGCCCATCTCGGCCAGAAGTTCCTTGGCCTTGTCCGGGTTGTGATCATAAATGGTCACGTCATCGGAATAGAAATTGGTGCTCGACGCAATCGGACCGGTCGCAACTTTACCAAAGCCGTTCCAGACGACGTCGCGCATGAATTCACGATCCATGGCGTACATGACAGCCTGACGGAACTTCTCGTTGGCGGTCGGACCTTCGCGGTTGTTAAGCCACATCCATGCCAGCGGTGCGAGGAATTCCCAGCCCTTTTCGGTGACACAAACACCATCCATTTCGGCCAGACGCGGGATATCCCAGTTTTCAACCGAACCGCCCGGCAGAACATCAACCTCGCCGGTTTCAAACGCCACCGCACGGGCCGCAGCATCCGGGATCACACGGTAAAAGACTTCGTCCAGATACGGCAGGCCATCGACATAATAGTCCTCGTTCTTAACAAGGTGGATGTGGCTGCCCTTGACCCATTCCTTGAACTTGAACGGTCCGGTGCCAATCGGCGTGGCGTTCGCCGGGTTGTTGGCGAAGTCAGTACCTTCGTAGATGTGCTTGGGCACGATCGGCATGGTGCCGTTTTCAAAGGCATTGATGAACGGACCAAACGGTTCTTTTAGTTTGAAGACAACCGTCATCGGATCCGGGGCGGTGATGCTTTTGACATAGGCGAGTGACGCACGCAGACGCGCATGGGTTTCACGCAGGAAAACATCGGCGGAAAAGACAACGTCATCGGCGGTGAAATCTTCGCCGTCATGCCATTTGACACCTTCATTAAGCTTGAAGGTGTAGGTCAGACCGTCGTCGGAGATTTCCCAGCTTTTGGCCAGGCTCGGCATCGGGGTCAGTTCGCTGTCATAGCGCAGCAGGCTTTCATAGATATCGCCTGCAACAAGCTGGGTCGGGCCATTCTGCACAAGGCCGAGCATCAGTCCCGGTGGTTCGGGCTGAACAACGATATCAAGCCGACCGCCAGCTTCCTGTGCCGCCACTGGCGAGGCCAGGGCGGCGGCGATGAGAAAAGTAGTCACCTTTAAATATTTCATAGCATTCCCTGATTTTGTTTTGCATTTAGGTTCTTCTTTTTATTGGTGTTACGCACGTTTTGTTTAACCAAGGGCCACAAGCGTGACCCAGGCGCACAGGTTACCCGAGGTAACCCGGGGCGCTGGCATCAAGCCGGCGCAGTTGGGCGGCCCATTCCGGGTCTGGTTTGCCCTTTTGTTCATAAGAATCGTACATCGACTGGTATTGGGATGCGGTGTGTTCGGCAATGTCATGGCCGAGCACAACCGGGGTCAGGCCCATTCCAAGCGCAGCCACTTGCGCCTTGCAGGACCGTTCAAGGTTCAAGGCCAGCTTGACCGCCTCTGCCACCGAGCGACCCAAAAGCAGCGTGCCGTGATTGCGCAGCAACATCACCGATTTGTCGCCGAGATCGGCAACAATGCGGGCGCGTTCCTCTAGATTAAGCGCAATGCCTTCGTAGTCATGGAAGGCGATCCGATCATAAAACTGTGCCGACCACTGATTAAGCGGCAGCAGCCCTTCCTGATTTGATGAAACCGCCACACCCGCGACCGTGTGGGTATGCAGAACACAAACTGCATCGTGACGCGCCATGTGAACCGCCGAATGGATGGTAAAGCCAGCGGCATTCACCCCGGCACCATAGGGGTCATCAATCACGGCACCGGTTTCATCGACGGTTACCAGATTGGCCGCGGTGACTTCGTCAAACCGCAGGCCGAACGGATTGAGCAGAAAGCGTTGCTCGCCCCCCGGTCCGGATGGGAGCCGTGCGGAAATATGGGTGTAGATGCCGTCATCCATGCCTTCGAGCGCGATCAACCGATAGGCCGCAGCCAGATCGCGGCGGATTTCGGATATCGATTGATCACTCATAGCATCACGCATTAATGCCGCCCTTTCGTTATGTCGCTTTTTTGATTGCTTCAAGGCTGCGGGATGATCCCGGCGCAGTCAAGTAAATTGTCGACAATCTACAATTCGTTGCCTAGACTGACCGGAGTCATGCATCTTTCTTTGGCGTCTGTTGCGGGCTTAATTCAAAGAACTCAAATCCACCTTCTGCGGGCTTACATATGACACAGGCACAGCCGTCCTCCAGCTTCCAACAGATTGATCGTGAAGGGCTCGTCCAGCGGGTTGCCAAGTTGCTGAGCAAAGCAATCGTTAGCGGAAAGCTTGCACCGGGCGCGCGGTTATCCGAATCGGTCGTCGCCCGCGAACTGGGGGTCAGCCGGGCACCTGTCCGTGAAGCCGCAAGGTTGCTTGAAAGTTCGGGACTGGTGAGGTCCGAGCCGAACCGGGGATTTTTCGTGCGTCAGGTTTCGATAAAGGCACTCAATGATTTGTATGAGTTGCGACTGGCGATTGAAACGGCCGTGGTCGAACGTCTGGTGCAGAACTGGAACGAAGAGCTCAACGCAACCCTGACTGCGCAGGTGGCCGAGCTTCACCGGGTTGCCACCGACGAGGCCGATATTTTCACCCAGGTCGAGGCCGACATGCAGTTTCACCGGCTGATGTGCACCGGCAGCGACAACCCGAAATTCCTGCAGGTGTTCGAACAGGTCGCCATAGAAACCGAGTTCAGCATCATGCTGATCGGGCAGTTGTATGACGATCCGACCCGAATTGCAGAAACACACGAACCGATTCTTAAAGCCCTGCGGGCACGCGATGCCACCAAGGCCGTTTCGTCGATCCGCTACCACATTTCGGAGGCGCAACGCATCGTGATCGATCAGTTCCGCCTTCTGGAAGAAGGCAAAACGTCGACATGAAATGCTTCTACGCCCCCGAAACCGAAACACATGATCCGATTTTTCGCCTGACCTATGGCAAGATCCAGCGTAATGCCGAACAGGCCGAACGCGCCAAGCTTTTGCTGGCTAGTCTTGATGCGCTTTCCCTGTCAGTAACCGAACCCGGACGCGCCCCGATGGCAGCCCTAGAAACCGTTCATACCAAGCGGTTTTTAAAGTTTTTGGAAACGGCGTGGGATGAATGGCAAAAGCAGCCCGATGCTGGCCCGGAAGTCGTCCCCAACGTATTTCCGCGTGCCGCAACATCGTCCTATCCGCACACCATTCTGGCCCGGGCGGGCTGGCATATGGGCGATACGTCTGCGCCGATTGGCCAGCATAGCTGGCAGGCGGCCTTGCGCGCCGCCGATTGCGCCATTGCCGCAACCGATGCGGTGCTGGCGGGGGATGACAAGGCCTATGCGCTGTGTCGGCCAGCGGGACATCACACCAGTGCCGAAATTGCCGCCGGGCATTGTTTGTTGAATAATGCCGCCATTGCGGCCGCACGCCTGCGCACCACACATGATCGCGTCGCCATATTTGATATCGATGTCCATCATGGCAACGGCACGCAGGATATCTTTTATGATCGCAACGATGTCCTGACCGCTTCCATCCACGCCGACCCCACGGACTATTACCCGTTCTTTACCGGCTTTGCCCACGAAACCGGGACGGGGAACGGCGAAGGATATAACCTTAATCTGCCCCTGCCTCGCACCACCACAGATGCAGCATGGCTTGCCGCAATCGATACCGTCCTTGACCGTATTGCCGACTTCAATCCCGGTGCGCTGGTTCTCAGCCTTGGGCTTGATACGCACGAGGATGACCCGTTGCTTGGCATGAAAGTCAGTTGGGACGGACTGCGCCGTGCCGGTGAAAAAATTGCTGCGGCGGGCTATCCGACGGTTATTGTGCAAGAGGGTGGATATCTGACACCATCACTGACAACGTCGCTGACATCTTTTCTTTCGGGTTATTTGGGCGCAAAAATACCCGCACTTGAGAGAAACTGACCCGCATCAGCCACCAATGGCGGGTTTGATCGCAACCGCATATACTGCAGAACAGAATGGCCGCCCCATATCAGGGCCTCATCATCAGAACGGGAGTTTCACATGAACCATCGGCCGAATTCGCTCCACATGTCCGACATCGCGCATTCGATGCATCCATACACCAATATGCGACTGCACGAAGAAAAGGGCCCGATGATCATGGCCGAGGGCAATGGCGCCCGCGTCACCGACAGCGAAGGCAAGGAATATATCGAAGGTCTTGCAGGGCTTTGGTCGGTTGCGGTTGGCTTTTCTGAAACCCGTCTGGCCGATGCGGCATATGCGCAGCTTAAACGCCTGCCCTATTACCACAGCTTTGCCCACAAGGCGCATGAGCCGTCGATCCGTCTGGCCGAAAAGCTGGTGGAAATGACGCCCGAGGGCCTGAACCGCGTGTTCTTTACCAATTCCGGATCGGAAGCCAACGACACCGTCGTCAAGATGGCCTGGTTCCTTAATAACGGTTTGGGTCGCCCGGAAAAGAAGAAGTTCCTGTCGCGCACCAAGGCCTATCACGGGATTACGATTGCATCGGGCTCACTGACCGGGCTTGCCGGCAACCAGAAGGACTTTGACCTTCCGGCCATTCCGGTAACGCATCTGAGCTGCCCGCATTTCTGGCGTTATGGCGAAGAGGGCGAGACGGAAGCAGAGTTCACCGCGCGCCTTTTGAAGGAGCTTGAAGACACCATCATCGCCGAAGGCCCGGAAACCATTGCGGCCTTTATCGGTGAGCCGGTGATGGGTGCGGGTGGTGTGATGACGCCGCCGGAAGGCTACTGGCCGGGTGTGGTGGAAATCTGCCACAAGTACGACATTCTGGTTGTTTCCGATGAAGTCATTAACGGTTTCGGCCGGACCGGTGCGCGGTTTGGCTGTGAAAAATATGGCTTCACGCCGGACATTCTGGTGACATCCAAACAGCTGACCTCGTCCTACATGCCGCTGGCAGCGATCGTTGTGAATGACAAGGTCTATAACGCGATTGCTGATAACACTGCCAAGCTTGGCAATTTCGGCCACGGCTTCACCGGCACCGGACATCCGGTGTCCTGTGCGGTTGGTCTGGAAAACCTCAACATCATCGAAGAACGCGATTTGATGGGCAATGCCAAACGTCTGGAACCACTGTTCCAGGATGGCTTGCGCGCCTTTGCAGATCATCCGTTGATCGGCGAAATTCGCGGTGTCGGCCTGATTGCAGGCCTTGAGATGGCAGACAAGAAAACCAAACAGCCATTTGGCAAACCCGGCACTGTTGCCGCCAAGGTCGTGGCACTGGCCGCCGAAGAAGGGCTTATTTGCCGCAATGTCTATGACACGGTGGCGCTTTGCCCGCCGCTGATCGTCACCGAGGATGATATCCGCGAAATCCACACCCGCCTTGGCCGCGCGCTTGACCGGGCACTTGAGTGGGCCAAGTCCGAAGGGATGCTTTGATCTAAAAATCGCCGCGCAAAATTAGCACGCGAGGTGCACCAATCAAAAAGCCGGAGGTGGGTTTTCCCATCTCCGGCTTTGTTTTGCTTGGCGCTATTTTACAACGTCAATGTGAATTGACGCACAAAACTGGAACTGTTGTATGCAAAAACCAACCACTTGAAGACGTCCGTGACATATATAATTCACCCCATCTGACGCAGTTATCTGGAAAATAAAGCACTCCAATAATTATATCTAAAAAATCAGTTAGTTAACTCAAAATAGCTTTATTCAAGATCGACGTATTTCCAGATTTATGTGTCATGCTTCAAGCGGTTAACTTGTTGCAGGACGGTTCAATCCATCCAGAACGAGACGTTCCCACTTTCAATGCAGATGGTCCTTATCAATCATTGAAAGTTTGTGTAGCCACAAATTCTTGTAGGCCAGAATACCGGTATCCGCGATCGGGTCTATTCGGGTTGAAGCATGTGAGTGATGCTGATGCATCCGACCTGTCAGAATTGCCGCGCCATAGCTGGTTCCAGAGCTGTCGCTTGAAGCAAAAATCTGCTGATCTTTCCGGAGACTGGCAAGCAATTGACACATGGCCGTGTTGGTCGCAAAGGGCCCCTCAAAAATCACCGGCCCTTCACTGCTGATCATTTCAAGGCCGTAATCAATCATCAAGGCACAATAAATTGTCGCAAGAGCAACCTTGTCGCGTTCAGTTCGCAGTGCAGCTTTGTTGATCAGATGCCCCGAGTGATGACCAAAAGGCCCCCCTGCTTCAGCAAATGAAGGTATCGCCAAGCATTCTGACGCGATCAAACGTTTGATATCAGAGATATCCGGATTATCTGTATGACCTTCAGCCAGGAACGCATATTCACGCCCGCCCATGAACCTTGCACTGGGCACGGCATTGCCATTCAGATCGACATTGCACAGGGTATCGCGATACTCGTCAAGCTGTGGTCGTGCGTCTCCACCAACCGAGAAACAAATTGTCCAAGTACCAGATGATACAAGCGAAAACGGTTGCTTAACCCTGGTAATCAAGGGCACTAGCGACGCATTGCTGTCATGAATGCCACAATGGATCTCGCAATCGGGTGGCAGGCCGGTTTCGGCAGCGATTTCCGGCAGAATATTGCCCAAGACATCACTTGCCCCACGCATGGGCGCGAATTTTCCGGCCCATCCTCGGGTTTTGGCAAGCTGGCTCCAATCGGCCTGATGCGGGTTCCATAGATCGGAATGACAGCCAAGCGACGTGACCTCGCAGGCTTTTATGCCAGACAACCGCCATGCCCAATATTGCGGATAGGGTAGAAAGTCTGTGGCACGCGCCATTTCTTCGGGAAAGGTTTGTTCAAGTGCAAATATCTGCCGCCCGAAATTCAGCCCTGCAGGCAAGCAGGGGCTTTGGCTATCGGCGAAATCATCACGTGCGCTGTCATAGGCATGATTGATTTCCGGGGCATATGTGTTTTCGTAATCCACAACCGGCAGAGCAAGCTCATCCCCCGCAAGGACCGCGACCGTGGCACCATGGGTCGTTACAACGATCCGTCCGATCACGGTCTCACGTGCCGCATCTTTCAGTGCGCTTTTATAGAAGTCCCACAGTCCTTCAACATCAAGATGGCGATAAGGCAATCCATCAATTGAACGATTTGGACAGCTTGTTTCAAACAGTATGGCACGGGTCTTGGTATCCCACACCACCAGCTTTGCATTGGTTTTGCCAATATCAATGACGGCAATGGCGCGCTTATCTGTCATGGCAGATAGAACACTTCTTTCAACGGAACAACTACGGGGCTGCCATCATCGTTGGTGGCCATGATATCGCCCATGAAACCCCACCAGCGCTGCATGATTTCATGGTTGGGCAACTCATCCATACCGTGGTCCTTGGAGCGGCGTAACACAGCAAAAAGGATGTTGGTTTCTTCATCAAGAAAGATGCTGTAATCCGAAATACCTGCTTTGCGCAGAAGCTCGCACAGATCGGGCCAGATTTCGTCGTGGCGCTTTTTGTACTCGTCTGCCCGACCCGGATTCAGCAGCATTTTGAAGGCAATCTTTTCCATGATGCTAGCCCTGCTTTTGTGATCGCAATTTGCGTGCACTCAAAATGCGGCGCCAGATGATCGGTGTGCCAATCACAAGGATGAGCAGCAGGCCGGTAAAGATCGACATCACAATGCCCGGCACGTTCATCAGGCCCATGCCAAAGGTGACAAGGCCCATCAGGAAAACAGCGATAAACACACCAACAATGCTGCCTGATCCTCCCATGATGTTGACCCCGCCGAGAACCACCATCGTTATAACTTCAAGTTCCCAACCCATTGCGATTGACGGGCGGGTTGAACCGATCCGTGATGTCAAAAGAACTGCTGCAACCCCGGCAAAAAGGCCAACAAGGGTAAACAGGAACAATCGATGGCGTTTGACATTGATCCCGGAAAACAAGGCTGCTGTCGGATTGTTGCCAATCGCGTAAACCCGTCGCCCGAAGGTGGTTTTATGCAGCAAAACTCCAAACACAACGGCAAGGCACAGGAACAGAACGAACTCAAACGACACCACGCCCCAGACATAGCCCTGACCAAAAAACGCGAAGCCGTCCGGGTAACTGCGATACACATCATCGCCCAGAACAATATAGGCAATGCCGCGATACAGGCTCATGGTGCCGATTGTCACAACAATTGCCGGTATGTCGAACTTGGTGATGATCCAGCCATTTACAAAGCCGGCGACGGCCCCAACCGCCATGCCGATCATGGCAAGTTCGATCGGACCAGCACCCATGCTATTGGCAAAGCCCATCGTTACCGATGCAAGTGCAATGGTCGAGGCAACCGATAAATCGATATCGCGGGCGATAATTAGCAGCGCCATAGGCAGTGCAATGATCGCCTTTTCGGTAAAGTTGAATGTCGCGTCCGACAAGCTCCACGGATCAAGGAAATACGGGGATAGCTGAGTGTTGGTGAAAAACGCAATCGCGACAAACACCATTAAAAGGGTTTCCCAGCGCATCAATTTGCTTCGTAAATCGCCATTGAGGCTGTCAGGCAGCTCTCGTGATATTTCTTTGGTCATGGGCTGTTTCAAGGTTTCTTCGTTGATCATTGGTGGGCCTCGCGGAGGATGCGTCGGCCACCACGCTTTTCACTACGTGAATTGATGATCACGGCCAGAACAATCACCAAACCGGAAATCGCAAGTTGCCAGAAAGGTGAAATACCGATCACGGGTAGTGCATTCTTGATCAGGCCAAGGAAAATGGCACCAAGTACCGCACCCCATATCGAGCCGATCCCCCCTGCGATACTGATCCCACCGATGACACAGGCGGCAACGACCTGAAGTTCAAAGGCCAGAGCAACTTCCACATAGGCAACCGCGTAGCGCGAAACCCACAGATATCCGCACATGCCCGCGACAGCACCGGAAATGCAAAAGGTAATGAACTGGTGTTTGCCAACATCCAGGCCGCTATAGACAGCAGCCTTCGGGTTCCCGCCAACCGCAAAGATCGAAAGGCCGGTCTTGGTAAAACGTGTAAAGATAAACATCACCAATGTCAGCGCGATAGCAATCCAGGAGAGGACCGTCAGATCAAGGAAAGTTGCGCGCGGTAGGGCAAGGAATTGCGGGGTCATTTCATGGGCGTTTACCCATTCCCCGTCGCTGAGCAAAAAGACAAAGCCGCGATAGACGCTCATGGTGCCAAGGGTAACAACGATCGACGGAATGCCGACCAGCCAGACCAATAGGCCGTTAAAGGCGCCAAGTATCAGCCCGATGCCAATCGACATGACAAGCGTCACAAAAGCGGACGTTTCCGGAAAGGCGACATTAAACAGAGCCACGCACATGCCGGTAAATGCCAGGTTCGATGCGACTGACAGATCGATACATCTTGTCAGGATTACGAGCATCTGCGCGCATGCAAGCATGATCAGAATGGCTGTATCGTCGAAAACCTCAGCCAAGTTCGCTGCGCCGACAAAGAACGGGGCTGCTGATCCCACGCCAACCAGCATCATGATGATCAGAGCACCAAGCAGCCATTCACGATGCGAGATCAGTTTGCCGATCATGGAAGTACTTTTCATATCAGGCTCCTGTCGCCGCAGTAACGATGGCTTCGGCTGTCATCTCGTTGCGATCAAATCGTGCTGCGATCCGGCCTTCATGCATGACGATAATGCGGTCCGACATGCCCATCACTTCCGGAAGTTCCGATGACACCATAATCACTGACAATCCTTGTCCGACCAGTTCACCCATGAATTTGTGAACCGCAGCTTTCGAACCGATATCGATGCCTTTGGTCGGTTCATCAACAATGATGACATTCGGATTGGTGGCCAGCCATTTGCTGATGACGACCTTTTGCTGATTGCCACCAGATAGGTTTTCAACATTTTCCGACAGGCTTGCCGCCTTGAGCTGAAGACGCGTGGCATATTGCCGCGCGACATCAAACTCACGGGCCATGTCAATAAAGCCGGATCGCGACAGACCGCCCAATTGCGGAAGTGTGATGTTCTGAAAAATTGGCAGGCTCAGGATCGCGCCCTGATGCTGGCGATCTTCGGGGACGTAAACCAGCCCCTGATCGACCGCATCACCAGGTGTGCGCGGGTTAAAGGGTTTGTCATTCAGCATAATCGATCCGGCCGAGGTCCGGGTCAGGCCAAACAGGGCTTGCATGACTTCACTGCGTCCTGCCCCGACGAGGCCATAAAATCCCAGGATCTCACCGCGGCGCAGCTGAAAGTCAATGTCAGCAAACTCTGTCGGATGGCACAGGCCTTCGACCGACATGACCGGTTCGCCGATTTCGGCTTCGATCTTTGGATAGATTTGTTTGACTGTGCGGCCGACCATCATTGCGACCAGGTCATCTTGGCTCACATCGTCAATTTCGCCCGAGCCAACAAATTGGCCGTCGCGAAAGACGGTGTAGCGATCGCAGATTTCAAAGATTTCATCGAACTTGTGGCTGATGAACAAAATCGCCTTGCCCTCGTCGCGCAGACGACGGACCAACCGATAGAGTTCCTGAATTTCATGATGGGACAGGGATGCTGTTGGCTCATCCATGATGACAATATTGGAATTGATCGACAGCGCACTGGCAAAGGACACCAGATGCTTGTGTGCGACACTTAGTTCACGCAGCGGAAGGTCCGGATCGATATTGACATCAAGATATTCCAGAAGCGTTTTGGCGCGTTTGCGCATAAGCGGCCAATCCAACAGACCAAACCTGTTGCGGTTCTGGTTGTTGATAAAGATGTTCTGGGTGACGGTGAGTTCGTCAAACATCACCGCTTCCTGATGAATGGCGGAAATGCCGTGGCGCTTCGCATCGGTAGCGGCCTGCATTTTGACCGGCTTATTGTCAATCAGGATGTCGCCATCATCAGGTGTGTAGATGCCGGTAAGCACCTTTACCAAAGTGGACTTTCCTGCGCCATTTTCACCAATCAGGGCGGTGACCTGTCCGGGATAGAGTTGCAGTTCGACGCCATCAAGCGCTTTAACCCCGGGGAATGTCTTGGAAATATTGCGCAGTTCAAGAACAGGCCTGTCCATGCTTCTCAAGCCTTCACATCAAAGTCTGGAAATTCTGGCTCAGGCCGCATGCGTTCGATGCAGATGCCTGAAGCGTCATCATCGCGGGAAAAAGAGTGGCGGAAACCGGTTCAGGGAGTAAAGGGTTTCCGCCAGTTCCGTGGTATCGCTTAGAAAATGTCGGCGAACTTGTGCACGTTCGACGCGTCATAAACGAACGGATCGGACATTGCGCCATTACCGTCTTTGTCAAAAGTGATGGTACCCATGCGACCGGCTTCGATCATCATGTGCTCATCGCCCTGCGTAAGCTGGTAAGCAATCATCATGGCCGAATAGCCAAGATCAATCGGGTTCCAGATGGCAAAGCTTTTGACGGAGCCGGCATCGACGTGACCTGCCAGTTCAGACGGCAGACCAAGACCGGTAACATAGACTTCGCCGATTTTGCCCTGATCAGCGACAGCCTGTGCGGCAGCAACAATGCCAACAGATGTCGGCGCAACGATCACTTTAAGATCGGGATATTTTTTGAGCAGTGCGACGGTTTCGCGATAGGATTTATCGGCAAGGTCATCGCCATAAACGGTATCAACGAGTTTCAACTGGCTGTATTCAGGCAGTACTTTTTTCATCTCGTCGATCCAGATGTTCTGGTTGGTCGAGGTCGGGGTCGCAGACAGAATTGCCATTTCACCACCAGCGTCACCAACGACATCCGCTGCCAGTTTGACGCACATTGCCCCAATCAAGGCGTTGCTTGACGGATTAAGGTGAACAATGCGGGCATCTTCGGCAACGCCACTGTCCCAGGAAATCACTTTGATACCACGATCCATCGCGCGTTTGAGGATCGGAGCGAGTGCATCAGGATCGTTTGCGGAAACCGCAATTGCATCGACGCGCTGCGCCATCAGGGAGTTAATGCTTTCGATCTGACCTTCGGCAGTGGTCGAGGTCGGCCCGGTATAAATGACTTCTGCATTGCCGACTTCCTTGGCAGCTTCCATTGCGCCATCACGGGCCGCTTCAAAGAAGCCATTGCCAAGCGATTTAACAACAAGTCCGACACGAACCGGATCAGCGGCCTGTGCGGTTACCGATGCCATGCCCATGGCAAAAATGGCGGCGGCCATCAGAGACTTCTTGAATTTCATAACGTTCCTCCATGATTGATTTTATTGGTTATTGTCTGACAGGCGCCGGGCTCTTTTTGTCCCTTTGGGCTATGCGCTTGCCGTATTTCGATCTTCTTGTTCCTTGGCCTGCACAACGACAAGTTTGATGCTGGCGCGCTCAAGCATGGCGCGGTCTTCGTCACCAATTCCGTCGTCTGTGATCAGGGTGTCGATATTGTCGAGCTTGCACAGGAACATGTTGCTGCGCTGGCTGAATTTGGTGCTGTCGATCATGACCACCAGCTTCTCTGCTTGCGCGATCAGGCGCTGTTCCGACTGGATGATCATCGGATCACTTTCCATCAGGCCCATTGAATTGATGCCCTGTGCCCCGACAAATGCTTTGGAGGCGTAAAAGTTGTGGATCACATCGCTTTCAAACGGACTGAGAATGATGTTCTGTTCGCGATAAATGGTGCCACCAGGCACAACCACACTGTTTTCGCTATGCTCGATCAGGTAATCGGCCAGCGGAAAGGAATTGGTCAGAACCTGCATCTTCTTGGACTTGAGAAGCGGGGCCATCTGGTAGGTGGTGGAACCACCATGAATGATGATGGAGTCGCCCGGTTCGCACATCTCGACAGCGCGTTCCGCAATCGCCGCCTTCTGCGCAACATTGAGCGTTTTTGTTACAAAGAACGGACGTCCCAGCAATTGTTTGCTGGTGACTGGATTGATGGCCTCTGCCCCGCCGCGAATGCGACGAAGCTTATTATCTTCGTCGAGTGCAGCGATGTCGCGGCGAATGGTGGCCTCGGAAACGTCCAGCATATCCACAAGCTGGGCGACCGTGACAACGGGGTGTTCCCCGACCGCACGCAAAATCAATCTATGTCGTTCACGTTCATGCATCATTGGCTCTCCATTCGCCTGATATTCGCGCATACTCAGTCATTGTCAAACAAAAAATGTCATAATTGATCATATTGCAGCGCAATATTGAAAGAATATGATCGTTTTTGATTGACTGTGATTGGAATCCGGTTTAGTTGCTTGAAAAAAATGGGAGGCGGCAAAAGCATTCATAGCAGACCGCCATGTGTAACGTCCAAGTGATAGGTTATCGGATCATGTCATCTGTTCCCTCTGAGATTCTTCTTCCAAACAAATGGGACGCGGAACACGCCGCAGGCCTGAGTGAGCCTGAGCGTTTGCTGTATCGGTCCAACCTTCTTGGTTCTGATTTGCGCATCACCAATTTTGGTGGCGGAAATACATCCGCCAAGGTTTGGCAAAAGGATCCACTTGGCGGCGATGAAGTCGAAGTGCTTTGGGTCAAGGGATCAGGTGGTGATGTCGGCAGCATGAAGCTTGACGGGTTCTCGACCCTTTACATGGATAAGCTGCGCGCGCTTAAGGGGCTGTATCGCGGTGAAGAGTTCGAAGATGAAATGGTGGCTTATCTGCCGCACTGCACCTTTAACCTCAACCCGCGCGCGGCAAGTATCGATACACCGCTTCATGCCTATATCAATAAGCCGCATGTCGACCACATGCACCCTGATGCCGTGATTGCGATTGCCGCCTCAAAAGACAGTCGGGCGATAACTCAGGAAATCTATGGTGATGATATCGGTTGGTTACCTTGGAAACGTCCGGGCTATCAGCTTGGCCTGATGCTTGAGCAGTATTTTAACGACAATCCGAACAGCAAGGGTGTCGTTCTTGAAAGCCACGGCCTGTTCACCTGGGGCGACAGCGCTGAGGAATGCTACAACACCACAGTTGAAATCATTAACAAGGCAATTGCCTGGTTTGATGGCAAAACGGCAGGTGCCGAAATTTTTGGCGGGGTGCGCCACAAAAGCCTCGATGCGGGGCGTCGCCGTGAAATTGCTTCGACCCTGATGCCGCGGATCCGCAGTTTTATTGATGCGGGCGAACGCAAAATTGGTCATTTCAACGATAGCGAAGCGGTCTTGGAGTTTGTGAACTCGCATAAGCTGGAAGAGCTTGCTGCACTTGGGACGTCATGTCCGGACCACTTCCTGCGAACCAAAATCCGTCCGATCATTATCGATTTTGATCCGGCCAAACCTGATCTGGACGCTGTGATCGAAGGATTGTCTGAAGCCTTTGCCAGCTATCGCGAGGATTACAAAGGCTATTACGAGCGCTGCAAACACGATAACAGTCCCGCCATGCGTGACCCCAATCCAGTGATCTACCTGATCCCGGGTGTGGGGATGCTGTCCTTTGCCAAGGACAAGGCAACAGCACGTATTGCTGGCGAGTTTTATGTCAACGCGATCAATGTCATGCGCGGTGCCGACACCGTCAGCACCTATATGGGGCTGGATGAGCAGGAAGCGTTCGATATCGAATACTGGCTGTTGGAAGAAGCCAAATTACAGCGCATGCCCAAACCCAAAAGTCTGGCGGGCCGCGTTGCGGTTGTCACAGGCGGTGCCGGTGGCATCGGCAAGGCAACTTGCGGACGTCTGTTGCAGGAGGGCGCCTGTATTGTTGCCTGTGATATTGATGAAACAGCACTGAGCGAGGCAGTCTCAGACCTGCAATCCGTCTTTGGCAAGGATCAGGTGCGTGGACTTCCCGTCAATGTGACCAGTGAAGACTCAGTCATCAAACTGATGCATGACAGTTGTGCGGAATTTGGCGGCATCGATATCTTGGTGTCGAATGCGGGCATTTCGTCTGCTGCACCAATCGATGAAACCAGCCTCGAAGTCTGGCAGCGCAACATGGATATCCTCTCAACCGGTTATTTCCTGGTTGCGCGTGAAGCCTTCAAGATCATGAAGTTGCAAAAGCGCCCAGCCAGCATGGTGTTTGTTGCATCCAAAAACGGGCTGGTTGCATCGCCGGGGGCATCGGCCTATTGCACAGCCAAGGCTTCGGAAATTCAGTTGGCCCGTTGTCTCGCGCTGGAAGGCGCACCGTTTGGCATTCGCGTCAATGTGGTTAACCCGGATGCGGTTCTGCGCGGATCAAAAATCTGGTCTGGTGAGTGGCGCGAACAACGCGCCAAGGCCTATGACATGGCACCCGATCAACTTGAAGAGCATTACCGTCAGCGCAGTATGCTCAAGCTCAATGTCTTGCCAGAAGACATTGCAGAGGCGATCTATTTCCTAGCCTCCGACAATGCGGCAAAATCAACGGGTAACGTGGTTAATGTCGATGCCGGTCATGCACCGTCATTCACCCGATAAACATATCAAGGGTCGGCTATAACGACCCGGGGAGGAACCCATGGCTTCACAAGCACCGATTTCGGCAGAACTGATTGCCGAACATAACGATGCGCATCGTTCCGCATCGGATTCAGATTATAGCGCACTGGGTGAGCAACTTGCCCGTCGTGGACTTGATATCGAAAAACTGACGACGGCAGCCCGGAACTTTTCGGTCGCAATCCCGTCCTGGGGTGTCGGAACCGGCGGGACGCGGTTTGCGCGTTTCCCCGGTGTGGGCGAGCCACGCAACATCTTTGAAAAGCTTGCCGATTGCGCCGTCATTCAGCAGTTGGGCCGTGCGACGCCGACAGTGTCGCTACATATCCCGTGGGACAAGGTCGATGATCTCGGTGAACTGCGCGATGTCGCGACGGGATATGGCCTTGGTTTTGACGCGATGAATTCCAACACGTTTCAGGACCAGGATGATCAAAACCAGTCATACAAGTTTGGTAGCCTCAGTCATTCTGAAGCTGCGGTGCGTGAACAGGCAGTTGCCCATAACCTTGAATGTATTGAAATTGGTCAGAAACTTAGCTCAAAGGCGCTGACTGTCTGGGTTGGGGATGGAACGAACTTCCCGGGACAGCAAAGTTTTACGCGCAGCTTTGAGCGTTATCTTGATGCGATGAAGGCGGTCTATGCAGGCGTACCCGATGACTGGAAGCTGTTCATCGAACACAAGATTTTTGAACCGGCTTTCTACTCAACCGTCATTCAGGACTGGGGGAGCAACTATCTCGCCGCAACCGAACTCGGTCCAAAGGCATCCTGCCTTGTCGATCTTGGTCATCATGCGCCGAATGTAAATATCGAAATGATCGTTGCCCGGCTGTTTCAGTTCGGTAAGCTTGGCGGCTTCCATTTCAATGACAGCAAATACGGTGATGATGACCTCGATAGCGGATCGATCAATCCTTATCAGCTGTTCCTTGTTTTCAATGAACTGGTCGAGGCAGAGCGCCGTGCGCCGGAAAAATTCGATCCGGCCTACATGCTTGATCAATCCCACAATGTGACGGACCCGATCGAAAGCCTGATTTCGAGTGCGGTTGAAGTGCAGCGGGCTTATGTGCAGGCATTGCTCGTCGACCGTGCCGCGCTTGAAGGCTATCAGGACGAAAATGATGTGATGATGGCAAACCGTACGCTCAAGACAGCATACAATACCGATGTGTCACCAATACTCGCCATGGCGCGTCAGCGTGCTGGCGGGGCAATTGACCCGGTTATCGCCTATCGTAAAGCCGGTTATCGAAACGCTGTTGGCAAACAACGCCCGGCTAGTCGCAGCAGTGGTGGTGGAATAGTTTAAGCAACCGGTAATTCACCGAAAAAACTAGAAAAGCCGAAGGCAATGCCTTCGGCTTCTTATTTTACGCGTCACAGATTCTAAAATTATGCGTCGCGTTTCCGGTTTTATGCGTCAATTCACAGTTGTGAATTGACGCATAAAACTGGAATTCAAAATGCCAAAACTCCAGGAAATCACACAATCTATGACACATAAAACTAGCCCATTCTGACACAACTAACTGTAATTTTTCTTCTGTAAGAAATTATCTTTTTAAAACAAATGACTAGAGAACCCGCCTCACACCTTCAAGCTGCCAAAGTTCCAACTTTATTTGTCACATTTCCAGCCTGAAGAGCCATCCCAAAAACATTGGTACTAATCCCATTTTTTGTTGACGAGTAAGTCATTAAGCCCCAGCATGTACCGTGCACGGTACATGCTGGCAATGAATGAAGAGGATTGAAGCGCATTTCTCTAGAACACAAGGCGAGATAGAGCCGGTACGAGAGTTTCTCAAACAACTTGATCAACCGGATCGTAAAAGCGTTGGTGAGGATATTGCTACTGTAGAATATGGTTGGCCGCTAGGCATGCCGACTTGCAGACCGCTTGGCAACAGACTTTGGGAAGCACTAAGCAATATCTCCAGCAAGCGAATTGTCAGGGTTATTTTATGTATCGCGAACCAATCAGTCCTTTTACTCCACGCCCTCACTAAGAAGACGCAAAAAACGCCGCCCGAAGATATGAACCTTGCACTCTTGCGCAACAAGGAACTTGAGAAATGAATGATCACATTGGTTCTTCCTTTGATGATTTCCTCGAAGAGGGGGGCATTCAGGAAGAAGTGGAAAATGTCGCCATTAAGCGAGTTCTCGCATGGCAGCTTCGTCAGGAAATGGATAAGAAACGTTTGAGCAAAACAATGATGGCCCGAGCGATGAAGACAAGCCGCGCTCAACTTGATCGATTGCTTGATGACACAAATGACAAGGTGCAGCTTGATACCATGATCCGCGGCGCTAAAGCTGTCGGTCGTAAGCTCAAGCTTGAATTGGCTTGAAGCACTAACTCATTCTTTCATTCACCCGTCGAATTCGAAAGGCGACAAATCTGATCAAACCGGGTGTCTACAATTCCAGGGGCTATTCAGTTTATCATCGGCCTCGAACCAAGCGCGAATACTCGCTTAAATGCCAAGTTTGTTTTTCTGACTTACGGTACCGACGATAAGCTTTCCTTTACGGACGAGAGGGAATGAAGGCATGCAAAAAGTTTCAGCAACAGAACTGGCAAAGAAATTTGGTGCGTACAAATCGCGAGCACTCGTCGAGCCTCTTTGCGTGACGTGCAATGGTCGTGCTGAGCTTGTGCTTATGTCGCGAACGGAGTTCCTGAAGTTGCGTAACAGCTACAGAGCGTCAATCAAAACGGTTGATCTTTCCGAGAAGGAACTCAACTTGATCATGAATACCAAACCTGCGACGGGCTCTGAACAATATGATCACGAAGTGGTTGATTGAAAGAACACCATTGCGGGCAGCACAATCAGATCAGCTTCTTCACGACTGCTTTTCGTCCAAGAGAAGTAAAAAATCCATAAAATCAATTTCTTATCATATATTCAGTTTGCGCAAAGGGCCACAAACTTCGAAGATCATGTGTCGAATTTTACTTGTAGTGTAAGTTTGTCATGCAGCAAACTGGATATCACGGTCCAAGGTAGTCACCTAGGCTAGCGTTGATTGCTGCCCTTCTGAGACGCCCCAAATTCGGCATTCTTATTCTCGGTTTGACTTAAGAAGCCAGTCAAGCCGTCAATCAATTCAACATCAATCTTTGACCCAATAGCACACTCCCATACAATTGCAGTGCGCCAACCTAGGTTATGCAATTCCTTTATCGCTGTTTTATCTCTCTTGGTATTGGCCGCAAATTTTTTAGTCCAGAAATCAGTGTTTGTTGCCGGCGTCGTCGCTTTTTTGCAGTCCGGATGACGATGCCAAAAGCAACCATGCACAAAAATCACAACTCGCCACTTCGGCAGCACTATGTCCGGTGAACCTGGCAACAGACGTACATTGAGCCTGTAGCGGTAGCCCATAGCGTGCAGTGCTTTTCTCAGCAGAATCTCTGGCTTCGTGTTTCTGCTCCTGATGCCTGACATCATTCTGGAGCGAATTTTGGGGTCGACGATATCCATGATGTAACGAACTTAGCGCAATCAAACTTATTTTCCACCTGGTTACATTTGGTGAAACCTGGTAAAAGGCTCGACATTATGGGGAGAAACGATGTCCAAAGATTTTGCCATCATTGATTTGTTCGCCGGGCCAGGGGGGTTGGGTGAAGGATTTTCAAAGGCAGGACGAGACGAGGAAACCTCAATGAAGACCCATCTCTCAATCGAGATGGATGACCATGCAATTCAAACATTGCGACTGAGAGCCTTCCTGCGGTCCTTTGACCGATTTCCCCAAGAATATTACGACGCTATCAATAGTGGTCTTGAGCTTCCAGACTGGGCTGAGCTCTATCCCAACAATTGGAAAGTTGCTGCCGAGGAGGTACGTCAACTTGTTTTGGGAAGCGATGGCGTATTCGAGGAACTGGCAACCGAGCTTGATCAAGTACGCGAACGCCATCATGGCGATACTATCTTGATCGGAGGACCTCCATGCCAGGCATATTCCTTGGTTGGAAGATCGAGAAATCGAGGCAAGGAAGGTTACGTTCCCGAGGATGATAATCGGCATTTTCTATATCGGGAGTATGTGCGCATTCTAGACCGGCTTCGCCCTGCGGCCTTTGTGATGGAAAATGTTAAGGGGATGCTCTCGAGCCAAATTAATGGCGGTCGGATTTTCAGCAAAGTCCTCGATGATCTTGAGGAGGCGGGAGACGGGTACCGTTTGTTACCGCTCGCAGCTTCCTCCCCACCCGACGGCTTCCGAGCTTCGGCCAACGACTTTCTGATACGGTCAGAAGACTTCGGAGTTCCACAAGCCCGCCATCGAGTAATCATTCTCGGAGTTCGGGCGGATCTGGCACAACGCCTGAAACTTGATGGCCCGCTTCTCGGCAAACCCCAAAAGCAGGTCAACGTGGGCAGTGCAATTGGTGGCCTTTCGCGTCTCCGAAGTGGACTTAGCCGCGGCGACACGACAGAAGCTTGGAAAACTACAATAGTTGAACAGGCTATGCGCATTTCCAGAACAGGAAGCATTCCAAAAGAAGTGAGGAATATCGCGCAAAGAATTTCTTCTGCCAAAAACTTGCCTGAAGAGAGGTCAAGTAGCGAGAAGATGATTGCTGGTGATATGCCAAAACATCTCCTCGAGTGGTTCGATGATGAACGACTTCGTGCAACAATGCATCATGAGACCCGAGGACACATCCCGGACGATATTGGCCGCTACCTTTTCTCTTCTGCCTTTTCGAGCGCGTACGCACGTTCCCCGAAGCTGGACGAGTTTCCAGTGTTTTTGCTGCCAGCTCATAAGAACCGGGATTCTGGACATTTTTCCGACCGCTTTCGTACCCAAGTTTCAGGGCGCCCGTCTACTACCGTCACGAGCCACATATCCAAGGATGGTCACTATTTTATCCATCCCGATCCAACCCAGTGCCGCTCACTCACCGTGAGGGAGGCTGCACGCTTGCAAACATTCCCTGACAACTATTTGTTCTGCGGGCCGAGAACCAAACAATATCATCAAGTAGGTAACGCGGTACCACCGTACTTGGCTTGGCAAATAGCTAAAGCGGTTTACAAAATCTTGAGATGAAGAAAGCCCAAACGTTGGCCTAATCAGATAGAGCGAAAGCGGTCTCTAACCAAGCGTCTCAGATTAGGCAAAAATGTGCGGATAAAGCCTATGCGTCTTCTTGATTTACTGCAAAGCCTAGGCTCTGCGCTTCGCTGAGGATCTTCTGCCCCTGAACCGCCTGCTTCCGACTTGGCTTACGTCCCTGAGACGCGAGATGCCCAAGACTAAATGACAGACTTCTCTGCCATCCCTGCAGATTATGGGTCTCTTTTGCCCAGCTTGAGATCCCGAACCACGTATCAGCAGGCACGTGCGCCATTGCGTCTATAAGCGCGGCCTCCTCCGAACTAGGCGCGTCTGCCGTATGTGTGCCTTTCTTCAGCCTGTTGGCGGGCCTTGATGACAGTCCCTTGGAAATTGCTTCAGGCACATCCAGCTCTGTTTCTCTGAACCGCTCCCAGCACAGATCTTTCTTACACCACTCACCAATGTTCTGGCCATTTGGGGCATTCGTGATGTGCTTGTGAGCGAGAACTGTGATTTCCTCAATAAATGCTGCCAGCGCTTCAGGGAGATCCTGACTCTCCCATATCTCCTCCAGATCAACCCTCTGAGCCGTACAGTGACTGAGCAAAGCGAGGGAATATGCCACAATCTGAGACCGGTACCCGCCGAACTTCTGTCGGGTAACAATACGCTCCGTCTCCTTAAACAAGATTGCTTTAGCGACGAGGCGTCTGAAGTACTCTTCATCAACCTCTATGCCGCCACGCTCATCAAGCTTGGCCATGAAATAGAGAAAACTTTTCTGCGCCCCACGCGCCACTATCTGCGGAAGCTGTGACCAGGCATTTTCAAATTTCCCCAGATCAGTCTTAGTAAACATCTGCCGGCGTGGGTTAATAGCCTCCCATGCTTTCTGCCGTGCCGGCGTCCCCTCACGCGTTTTGCTATCCAAATACTGGCCACGGGCTCTCTCAAAGAACCAACGTGTCTGTTTCTGGAGACCTCTCTTCGGCGGGGCCCAAGTCTTTCTTGAAACTTCTTCAAGCTTTACGTGGAAGGGGTCGTTGGAAGTGAAATCCGCCTTGTTCACCTTGTTCTGACTGTTGGCAAAAAGAGAAATTTTAGGAGCAACCTCGTCGACGTACTCGGTCCCAGTGATCTCGGTAATCTTCACAGGTATGAATATCTTCGAAATATCATATTTGTCCTTTGTGGCCGCCCGGTATATTGAGCCGGTAGTCTGTCCCCCGTTTACGATCTGAAAATCATCAGTAGATGATATCTCAAAATTATCTATGCCATTCTCTTCACCGGTCACACCTCTGACAACAATCGAAAGCCCATTGTTATAGGCAACAAACATATCAGACTCTTCCTGGATTGTTTTTCTGATACCCTTGTTCACATCGCCCCTGAGCTGAAGAAAACTTCGGACATTCCGCTCGAGCAGGCGGGGACCATGGCGCAGATAAAGGTCCACAATTGTCTGGCCGGTGAGCATAGACATAAAGCACCGGTATTTTTCAGAGGTCTGCGGGACAGCCAGACACCTGAGAGGCTGGCCTGTCAGATCCTCAAAATTTACCTTGATCGGCTCATGGCCCGCGTTCGACACATCAGCCCGGTATAACCGACGCAGATCCCAGACATGATGGGATATTTCAATCTCGCCAATCCTGAAATCCTCAATTGCCTCAATTTTTGTAAGCCCGTCGGTCACGAGGAATAATCGTGCTGAAACAAGATCACGCCGCGAAGACCAGATTGCCCAAGCCATGTCATAGCCATCAGACGCCTCCTCAAGAGACTTGTGATATCCATCAAGCGCCTTCTCGAGGAAAGATCTTACGCGTTTGAATGCTGTATCAACATCCGTTTTTGTTACGCTTTCTAGGGCCTCCGTAAGCCTTGCATCAGTGACAAAAAGGTCAAGCCTGTCTCCGTCCTCGGAGACATAAAAGCCATTCGCCTTTACTCCGCGGGCCTGATGATAGGAAATCTCGGCATCCTCTATCTCACCAATATCCACCAGATACTCAATGAAGACCTGGGTGAGTTCATCTTCACGCAACGCCCCTTCTTCATGAGCGTCCGCTCTGGCGATAACCTCCTGAACGAAGTCCCGCTGAAACCTTTCAAGATCAACAATTTCCAGATCAGCCATTCACACCTCCAAGCACTTCCCCGAATTTATCTCCGTCGGTTAGATAACTGCTCAGCGCATCTGCGACGATTGTATATTTGATATCACCCACCCCGGGAGGCAGATCCTTTTCAGTTAATCTCGGAAAATTTCCTTGAACACGGTAAATCACAGGATCGGAAATCACGTATTTTTTGTCTGTGTAATCGGAGTTCGCTCCTTCTTCATATCCCCCCTCCCTCAGCCTCAGGCTGAGTTCCGCTAACGCAAGGGGTTCTTTCACCATTAATCTTCGAACTGCTTCCACGGTTTCAGCGAGTGATATTCCTGCACTACCCTCATCAAGTCGGATATGCGCAAGGAAAAGATACTGGTGCGGCTTATCATCCAGTTGCTTCTCACTGTTTATCTTAAGAACAGAATGCCTTTTCGTGATTGTGGTCTTCACCTCAACCGCAGTCTCGGCACATATGAAATCCTGGTGCGAGCCTGAAGGGCCATACCACGAGAAAACCGCGTCTGTTGCTGAAACGGGGCCGATCATGCGCTCCTTCAGGAATACCAGTTCCCCTAAAAGACCCCTTTGCTTTTCTGGTGACAGCCCCTTGCCACCTCCACCCTCCATCATCCGCTTCCAGCGGGCCAGATAATCCAAGGCCTCTCGGAATGCAGCTTCTTCATCAGCAACTCGGGACAGCTGCTCTGTGAGCGAAGCTGCAAAGGTCGCGAAAAGATCTTCAAATTCCTTTTCTTCAAGAACCAGAAAGAGACAGAGACACCCCTCTGGTACACCTGGAACATCAGAAACCTGGACTTTGATCCCTTTCGTGGAGGGAGACTTGATTTTCTCGTTGCCGCCGGATTTGGTTCCCTCAACGATAATCGCACGATTTCCGGTCGGCCATGTTATGGCAAGGAAGAGCTTTACTTTGCAATCCTTGGCGATCCTCCTACGGGTCATTCCGCTCTGAGGTTGCGGGTCTGCCTCCGCGATGAGCTCTGCCCAGACCTTTTGGGGCTCCTTATTCTTCATTCGAACAACTCCTCAAGTGCCCGAACACTGGTCTCAGCGTAATCGATGAGCGGAGCATTTTCGTCATACGGGAAACTGACAGCAAAACCCATCAACGGGCGCTCAATCCCCTTAACATGGATCGGATATATAAGCAGAAGACCATCAGTTACTGCTCTCTGACGGCGGACCCAAACACCCGAGGGTTTATCAGGCTCCTTGCCCTTGCTTCCCTTTTCCCTCCAGCATCTCCGGGTTTCTTCAAGCGCAGCAGCGAATTGTTCATCATTAAGATCCATCCACTCATCTTTCGGATCCACTAGACGCCCGATGGAGTACTTGGAATCGGTTTCTATTTTGCTTTCACGCGTCAGAAGTCCGACTTCATGCCCGCCGATACGCTCGGGGTCCACCTGTGAGCGAGAGGAAGAAACCAGTCGTACAGACCAGTTAGTGAGCTTCTCTGCGGCAACCCGGTTTTCGACGTATTGAGATATCGCCGTGCTGTTCGCCTTCCACGACTCACGAGAGGTTGTAGCGGATTTAAAAAGATCTATTACTTTTGCTGCCTCAACGTTGCGCCAGTCACGGGTGTTATTTTCTCCACGGGAATGCTCCTCACCAAGAGATCGGATAAAGCCCTCGAAGACTTCAAAATTCTGTTTTGGCACCGGGTCATTGATATCAAAAGCCACCGTTTCTGATATTGTCCCCGAAAAACCAGCCCGGATTTTTCGGCTCGCGCGCATTTTATTGGCAGCGGTAATAAGCAACCCGTCCGGATGGGTCCGTACCCTGTTCGTATATTCAAGCGGTGTCATGCCTCTGGAGAAGATATGATCAAACTCCTCCCTAAGCTCGGACGTCGCAGTTGCAATGTGCCGGTACCACTTGATCAGCTCAGGGGACGTATAAAGCCGGAGCAGGTCTGCATACCTTGGGCGGTAACCAAACCAACGGCCCATCTGCATCAGAGTATCGTACATCCGCGATGTTCTGATGAAATAACTCACACTAAGCCCCTCAAGGGTAAGACCTCGTGAAAGTTTATCGCCGCCGATTGCTATCACGTACATACCGTCGGGATGATCAACATAATCCAACGCGTCTTTTGCAGAGCCATTAATTTCCCTGACTTCAATTCGCTTGGCAGCCTTTACAATTTCCCCTTCGACGTCTTCCCAGCGAAGCGGTTTGATATCTTCTTGCGGCAGTAATTGCCGCACTTTTTTGGATGTAGGGACAAAGTCACGGTCCCAAAGATCACGGAGGTTCGAGAGAGAGTTCCCCCCTGATCCCGGATACTCCAGCTGCCGGCGTATATCATCAAACTCTTCTTTTACAATTCGCGCGACCTCGCCCTGAACGCGGGTAAATCTAGTGACATGCACCAGCATGGAATTATGTTCATTAATGTCACCTCTGGCACGCCTTGCAGCACAGACCAGAATAAATGCGTTTATTGCTTCTATCAGAGAAGATGGCAGGTAAGTGTAGAGGATTGCACTTATCGGCGGCCAAACTCGCACTCATCGCGCATTTCTGGTTCAGATTAAGTGATTTTATCACGTGTGCCAAAGCCACTTTATCTGCGAACGAGATCAGATTAATAACCGCCAGATCGAAATCATCGCCGTGAAATCACATTATGTGCCACTGACGATTAGACCGGAAAACGCTCCTATTACTGACACCTAACCTCGCTAATGAAAACGAATGTCATATCACACCAATCAATAAGGGAATAGCTGCAGAACTTCTTACAGCCTGTATCAATCAATAGCGACATCGCAAAGAGTGATTTTGCAAGGAATTGTCATGGTCAAACTTTAGGTATGTCATGATTCTTGGCTTCGCACAGAGTATGATCGCCAAGCGTCTCTATCACTCGGCAATTTGCAATCCGCCCTCCTTTGCATTGCTCCACCATACGCTCAAGCTCGCGTCGAAGCGCCTGAAGTCGTTTTAGACGCCGATCAACATCCTCCAACTGTTTTTTTGCTATCGCATCCGCTGCCTCGCACGAGTATTCGGGATTGTCAGCAAGGCTTATCAAATCCCGAATGGTTTGCAATGGGAAGCCAAGCTCTCGCGCATGACGAATGAAACTAAGCCGTCTGATTGCTTCTTCGTCATACAGTCGTTGATTGCCTCCGGATCGGGATGGAGATGGCAAAAGGCCAATCTGCTCGTAATACCGAATTGTTTGCACCTTGCAACCGACGGCTTCAGCCGCGCGGCCGATTGTGAGCAAGTTCATCATTCTTATTTTCTCCTTGAACCTATAGCTACTAGAGATAGTACCTTTCGTGAGAATTGGGAATGTATCAAAGAGTTTTGAGACAATCATATCTGCCAGCTGCGATGATAACGAACCAAAATTCTAGGGTGCGTCAGAAGGTTTCCGCGACGCTATTGGAAATGTTGCCGTTTTGTTAGCAGCCAGCGGCGTCTTTGTTACAGGCACCGCATGGCCGGACTTGGTCGTCGCTGGCGTAACGACCAGGATTTTCCTTTGGTCAGCGTTGCAGATTATTACGCAGGCAGTTCGCGAAAGCCGATATTCCGTTGAAACTGATTCTGCCGACTAGGACAAATGATCAGATGCCTACCGTGCAAACACAAAAAAACGCTCTCTATATGGCTTGGTTAGTCGCGCTTGTATCTACTCTTGTCGCGCTATTCCTTGGCGAGATCATGGGACGGACACCGTGTGTTCTGTGCTGGTACCAGCGCATCGCAATGTTTCCCCTCACCATTATACTAGGTATTGCTGCCTACCTGTCTGACAACGCAGTTCGCCGTTATGCATTGCCGATAGCAGTGATTGGAGGCCTTGTAGCTCTGTGGCACAGTCTTTTGTTTTTGGGAATTATACCTGAGACGGTGCAACCCTGTTCACGAGGAGGACCGTCCTGTACCGGAAATGAGCAGACCTTGTTCGGAGCTTTGCCGTTACCGTTTCTTTCGGTCGCTGCCTTTGCCGCAATTATTCTTTTGCTCACCATTCCATTCAGAAAGGCCTCGACATGAACCGCCGAACCTTTGTAGCAGGTACTGCCGTCGTCGCTCTTGGTGCTTTTGCCGTCGGCGCGATGTTTTATCAACCTGTCAGTGACAACCTGTCGCCCCCTTTACCTTCGGACGCAAACAGCGCGCCACTTGTGCGACCGCACGCTCCTATGCTGGGCCCTGATGACGCGCCAGTTACCATTGTCGAATTTTTTGACCCTGCCTGCGAAGCGTGCCGGGCATTTTATCCCGTCGTCAAGGAAATCATGTCGACGTATCCTGACAAGGTGCGCCTGATACTTCGATATGCGGCGTTTCACCCAACATCGGAGGAAGCCGTTCGTATTCTTGAAGCCGCTCGGTTGCAGGGTAAATTTGAACCGGTTCTTGAACGCCTCATGGAAACTCAACCTCGATGGGCGCCCCATGGAAGACCTGCGGATAGCGCGTGGACAGTTCTGGATGGCACAGGTCTTGATATCCCAAAAGCAAAATCGGATGCGAAAATGCCCGATATTGTGGGAACGATGAACATGGATGCGATGGATGTCAGCGCAGTCGGCGTGAACAAGACGCCAACATTCTTCGTGAACGGGAAGCCGCTGACAGAGTTCGGTGCTCAACAACTGAATGATTTGGTCAAGGCAGAGGTGGAAAAAAATTGAAAACTGTACGCCTTACCCTTTGGGGAGCTGTCGTCGTTGCATCGGCAGCCTTTCTCTGGCTGTACACATCGCAGGGTAGCAATCAACGTTTTGTGAGTGAGTTATCGCAAAACACGGACACACTTCGTCCGGAATTTTCGCTAACCGATCACCAGGGAAATGCCGTCACGGAGCAAACTTATCGTGGCAAATGGCTTCTGGTTTTTTTCGGGTTTACCAACTGCCCGGATATCTGTCCGACGACACTTGGTGAACTTGCACAATTGATGGACCTGCTTGGCCCGGACGCCCAAAAGACCCAACCGTTGTTTATTTCAATTGATCCTGAACGAGACCGGGTAGAAACAATGGCAGAATACGTCTCTGCTTTTCATCCGTCCATCGTGGGGTTAACCGGGACCGAGACTGAAGTCACGGCGACGGCTAAATCTTTCAAGGCTTTTTTCGAGAAGCTGCCACAGGAAACTGCTCCGGATGGCTACACCATGGGTCACACTTCCGCAGTATATTTGATTTCGCCAGAAGGTGTATTTGTCCGTACTTACAGCTACGGAACGTCTCCGGAAAAAATTGCAGCAGACGTCCAACAGAGATTATGAGGTTCACTATGTCTCGAGTTTTATTCAACACTCTTTCGTCATTGTTATTCCTTCTGTTTGCATTTCCGGCGACTGCTGAGTCTGTTAGGGGTGGAGATCTGGTTGTTGAAGCACCTTGGGCCCGCGCTTCTATTGGTACATCTCGCCCATCAGCTGCTTATATCACGATCAGAAACGAAGGATCATCAGCCGACGTATTGACCGGCATTGAAACCGAAATTTCCAGCATGCCGGAAGTTCATGAGATAAAGACCAATGATAACGTTTCCACAATGTCGCCAGCTGGTCCGGTGGAAATACCCGCGAAGGATGCTGTTAAACTGGCTCCTGGAGGGTTGCATATAATGCTCATTGGGTTGCAAAGAGCGTTGGTAGAAGGTGAACGGTTTCCAATGACCTTGATTTTCGAGAAGGCAGGCCGGGTAAACGTGTCGGTTCCAATCTACAGTCTGGGTGCTTCAGGGCCTGAGGAATGATGCCTACTCAAGTATATGGTCTAACCGGTTTTGGAGTTATGGGGATCACGGCAATCATAATGCTTTTGGAGTGGCCTTTTTCCCGAAACCCGGACATCAAAGAACAGAATGTGTCGGCATCCGCCGCAGCGTTCCTTGATACTGATCATGCCCAGCGGGAAGATACAAGTCCAGAACAGACATCCATCCGGCAAGAGGCGACCAAAATGACCATACCTCTGGTTCTGGCCCCCGGGGATACGCTGCTGGGCGTGCTGACCGAAGCCGGCATTCCCACTAGCGAAGCATATGCGGCTATAAACAGGCTGAAGGGATTGATTGACCTCCGTACGCTAAAGGTGGGGCAAAGACTGGATTTGATTGTCAGTATAGTCTCCGAAAAAGCGAAAGAACGCCGCCTCGAAAATTTGACTCTGCTACCCGAGACAGATCGTCTGATTTTTGTCCAGCGCACCAGTTCCAATAGTTTTGATGCACAAACCCAACAAATCAAACATTCCGCCAGATTGATATCTGTTTCAGGCGTGGTGGATACCAGTCTTTACGAAGCAGTACGCAAACAAGAAGTACCACAGTCTATTCTGTTGCAATTATATGATGTTATGGGGCTGGCCGTCGATTTTCAACGCGATATTCGCGAAGGTGATCGCTTCGCGCTGGGCTATGAAAGATTTGATGATGGCGATTATGAGCAAGCTCATCCCGGGAAGCTAAGTTACGTCTCTGTTACCCTCGCCGACCGTAAACTGAGCTACTTCCGATATAAAACCAGAGAAGGCTTTACCGGCTTCTTCGATGCTAAAGGTAACAGCGTTCAAACGAACCTGATAAAGACCCCGGTTGATGGTGGACAACTTTCATCGCTGTTTGGCCAGCGAGAACATCCTGTGCTCGGTTACACACGGATGCACAAAGGTCTAGACTTTGCTGCCCCGCGGGGGACGCCGGTGCTCGCAGCAGGAGATGGTATTGTTACCCAGCTGAAACGCAAAGGAAGTTTTGGGAAATATATCAGTATCCGGCATGATAACAGATACTCCACAGCTTACGCTCATCTCAGCAAGTACAAGGACAACGTTGAGCAGGGGCGCCGTGTTCGGCAAGGCGAAGTCATAGGATATGTCGGCGCAACCGGCCTGGTCAGCGGTCCTAACTTGCACTACGAGGTTATGCAAGACGGTAAGCAGGTAAATCCGATGACCGTTGAGCTATCCTCACGACAGATACTGACAGATGACGAGCTTGCACGGTTCCGGCGGACCGCTAAACGATTGTTGCAGGATCTGAAAATCAAAGCTCCGAAAAATACAGCACAGGATGAGTCCTATATCCTGGAAGAGGGATGAGGCAATGGATAAGAACCGCAAATATCCGTTGCAGTTGCCTGTATTCGTCTTTTCCTTGGCGGGAGCCGCCTTTTTATCGGTAGTGGATCTGACGATAAAGTGGGCCGTAGAGACGATCATCATGGATCCGCCGCACCGTATTCCTCTCCTGCCCTTCTTCGATCTCGTCCTCGTCTTCAACCGAGGTGTCAGTTTCGGTCTTCTTGATGACCTTGGTCGTTGGGGCCCCATCGTTCTATCTGGCCTGGCGATTGGAATCGTCGGTGTCCTGATTATTTGGCTCTGGCGGGCGCAACGGATGAACGAGATCATCGGCATCACTTTGATCATTGGCGGCGCCATAGGGAATCTCATAGACCGTCTCTATGACGATGCAGTGACAGACTTTCTTAATCTTTACGTTGGTCAATACCATTGGCCCGTTTTCAATAGCGCAGATGTTTTCATTACGATCGGGGCATTGTGCTTGCTCTTACCCGACCTTGGAAAAAGAACGGATGTTGCACGTAAAAACTCCAGTTAGGCTGGAAAACAGAACCCATTTTAACGCCATATTAGAGGAGTAAACGATGCCTGTCTCAAGGCGTAAGATGGTTTGGACTGCTGCTGGAGCGGTCAGCATGCTCGTAGCAACTTTGCTGACGGGATGGTGGCGGGTGGATGGACCAGCTGCCCCTCAGCGTCAAACACGCATCAGCGCTTTGCCTCTTCCCTTTTCTGAGATGGATTTTCAACTGACAGACCATTCCGGCAGGAAAGTCGGCCCGGAAGATTGGATCGGTAGCCCCACACTCGTGTTTTTCGGGTTCACATATTGCCCCGATATTTGCCCGACGACCTTATCCGACATAACTCGCTGGCTCGAACAACTCGGAGAGGATGCCTCGCGGTTGCATGCGGTTTTCATCACGGTCGATCCTCAACGAGATACCGTTCAGGCAATGGCCGAATATGTTCGTAATTTCCATCCCTCCATCAAAGGTTATACCGGTCCTCTTGATGAAATCGATAAAGCGGCAAGGGCTTTTCGGGCCAAATACGAACGAGTTCCAACAGAAAACGGCTATACGATGAATCATACCGCAGGTGTTTTCGTCTATGACGCCGATGGAATTTTCGCTGGCGTTATCGATTTTCACGAGTCAAGGGACATAGCCGTTCCCAAAATCAGACAGGTACTGTGACTGTGACGAAGTGATATGGACGCCCGAACGGTTTGCCAGAAAGAACCGTTTCCAGATCAGAAGAATAGCAACGCCCTAACCATTATCAATGTCTCCGGCAGTCACTCCAATTTAGAGTCTGATTTCGCGGAGATGATAGCGATCTGGCAGCAACTGTCTTATCTCATTTGCTGATGGTATGAGTTTGGCTTTGGCAATGAAAATCGATGTGAGCCGGACAAATGGATAAGGTTGTGTTTCGCTATCTATCGTTACAATCCTTAACATCCAAGTCAGACCGGAACAACAACGAGTAGCGAAAGATTGCGGTTTCAAATTGGCGCTCCCAGGAATTAATAAAGGGAGAAGGATGATGGATAGTATCTGGCTGGTCCTCGGTCTAGCGCTATTTCCCGCCTTGGGGAACTTTAGTGGTGGTCTTGCCGCGGAGGTATCTCGAGTCACAGGACGCCATCTCAACTACGCTCTTCATGGGGCCGCTGGCCTTGTAATTGCTGTAGTGGCTGTTGAAATCATGCCACGTGCACTAGATAACCTTTCAGGCTGGGTAATAGCCGTTGCTTTTGCATTGGGTGGTATCGCCTACACAGGTATCGAGAAGTTCGTGGAGTCTCTCTACACGCGACGAGGCAAGCAGGAAGACAACAGTCAGACAAGTGTCTGGATGATCTATATCGCAGTGTCCATTGACCTGTTCAGTGATGGTCTTCTGATCGGAGCAGGGTCGGCAGTCTCGCCGTCGGTTGCAATAGTTCTTGCGACAGGACAAGTCCTCGCGGACGTTCCTGAAGGGTTCGCGACGATCGCCAACATGAAAGACAAAGGGATTTCCCGCAGCAAACGCCTGTTGATCTCTGCCTCCTTTGCAATTCCTGTACTCTCGGCGACCGTCTTCGCTTACTTCGTGCTCAGGAACCAATCAGAAGCGCTTAAACTAGCGGCATTGACGTTCACGGCAGGCCTTCTCACGATCGCTGCCATCGAGGACATGATATCCGAGGCTCACGGAAGCGGAGAAGATACCCACATCTCACCTTTGGCCTTCATCGGCGGCTTTGTCCTGTTCGTTCTGGTATCGGAGGGGTTGGGAAGCGTAATGCCATGAAGCCAATGGCCTCATCTCTAACACAGCGACTGTCGGAACAGTCAAATGAAAAGCATTCCCCAGCTTACGCTTCAGCAAACGGCATCCTAACTACAAATGTTGTCATATACCAAAAAAGATGACGCCCGTGTTCAAAGCTAATTGCCCGAAAACTCGCAAAACCTTGCCAAGGCACTTGTGGAGCAAGTCGATGCGGCAGGCAGGTTTACCGATATGATCTTCAATGACGTATAATCTGATCTTCCGCAGATGATTGCGGTTTGGGGCAAGTAACCTGAACAAGAAACTGCCCCACCTATTCTGTCTACTTTAATAGCGGCGGCTCTGACAGATTCTTCACCCGTCAGTGTAGGGCTTGTTGAGTATTGGGATTCACAAATCGGTTCGAATGTGATTCAAGCTTCCTTTTGAGGAGGTTTTGATGAATGAAGATCGGTTTGTGATCACGGATCGAATATGGGTGTTGATGGAACCACATTGCTTGGACAAGCCGACTGATCCCGGGCGTACCGGCGGTGATTGTCGACTTTTTATGGAAGCGGTTTTGTGGGTTGCGCGCACGGATAGCCCATGGCGGGATTTACCAGAATGCTTTGGTAAGTGGAACACGGTGTTCAAGCGATTTCGCGAATGGGTCAAGCGCGATGTATTCTATCGTATGTTCAATGCCTTAAGCGGTGTACCGGACATTGAATACGCGATGATCGATGCCACAATCGTCAAGGTTCATCGTCATGGTCAAGGCTCAAAAGGGGGACTCAAAGCCAGGCTGTAGGCAAATCTAAAGGGGGCTGGACGACGAAAACCCTGGCGCTCACCGATGCGCTTGGCAATCTCGTTCGTTTTGAGCTTCTGCCCGGCAATCGCTACGACACAATTGGCGTTGAACCTCTGATCCACGGCATCGACTTCGGCGGCTTGCTGGCCGACAAGGCGTTCGACTGCAACTGGATTATAGATGAACTCAATGAACGCGGTGCCATGATTTGCATATCACAGCGCCCGCAGCGCCTCGAACCCGTGGAAATCGACCTTGAAGTGTACAAATGGCGGCATCCGATCGAAAACTTCTTTTGCAAACTCAAAGAGTTCAAACGCATCGCCATGCGGAGCGACAAGACAGATGATAGCTTCTGCGCCATGATCTATGCTGTCGCTGCCATTATCAATGGACGGTGATACTCAACAAGCCCTAGTTTTTTTCCATGTATATTTTTTACGTCTGCCAATGGCCGGGACTTTTGTCATCTGTGCAATAGCAGTCGTTATGGAAGCATTCGGCGACTTGTCATCAAAGATGATTGTGATTGCCGGGCATGCAATCGTCAATCTACTGCCTTTAAATGCTCTATCATGTGTTCGAGCCACGTCTGAATGCATGAAGGCGCTGTATTCGACAGTGAAAGGTTTAGATTTTCACCAGCATTGCCGTTGCGTACATGAAGGCAACGCCAAAAATCAATCCGCTCAACACTGAAGGCGAATAAAGCGCTGCACTGCCGCGTCCGTTGCTTCTGGCCAGATAGGAACCGACCTCGATGATAACCTGCAAGATGGCACCCGCTCCGATGGACAGGGCGAGGGCCGACCATTGCGGTGCCGCTGCCAGACTTCCGATCCACAAACCAATGATTGCAGGTCCTCCTGCAAGAAGGGTAAGAGCCGGGAAAGTGATTAACGACGGTCGCTTTTTGAGAATGGGAGCCGCAATTCCAATGCCCTCCGTGATGTTATGGATGGCAAAACCCAAGATCAGGAACGTACCAAGCCCGGCCGAGCCAGCCGCAAAGGCGGCACCGATAGCCAAACCTTCTCCCAGATTATGCAACCCGATCCCGAGAGCAATAAATGTGGCGAGAGCCAAACCCGTCGGCGCACCATGTCGTCGACCAACAGCCATAAGTATGAGAAAGCTTGCCGCCGAGGCGAAGACAACCATGATCTGCCCTTGGAAGATGGCAGCAGACTGACTGGCGAGTTCGAACGCTTCTCCTGCAGCGTCGATCATGAGGTAAGCAAGCAGGCCAACAGTCATGGCGAGCAGGAAGTTCATGCCCGGCTGGCCGACGCCGCGCAAGGCGGGATAGAACAGGAGGCCAATAGATACCGGCACGATACCGACGAAGACGCCAAGAAGGGTTTGGAAGAGCAACGTGCCATTACTCTGGGTTGGCGACGTCACCGCCACTGGGATCTCATGCTCGAATGTTGCCCCTGTATTCGTAATTGTCTTGATCACATGCGCTTCTCCCTGAACCCAGGGATATGGCACATGAATCCATGCGCTCTGCCCCCGGCTCAAGGGTCCCGGAGGAGTCTGCTCGAATTGCCAATACGCATCATCCACAAGTACCTGAGCAATCATCATCGGATCAGAACCACTGGCGCGAACTCGAGTGGCAATGCCGTCCGAGGACAGAATTGTCCGCTCGAAGGTTAAATTCTCTACTGGTGGTACACCGTTGTCAAAACTGCCTAAAAGATCGCTCGTAACGAGCCATGCAATAGCGGCGGCAAGTGCTGCAAGTGGCAGGACCAGCCAGATCAGAGCCAGCTTGTTGCGAGGTGAAGCATCCCGAGCATCGATGTTTGGGGCTAAAGGGTCCGTGTCACTCATGCTCTGGCCTCCTGAACATCAAAAAAGCTCATCCAGCCCAGTTCGGCGAACTCGGACTGGTGCGCATGAAACATGTAGAGCCCAGGCTCGTGATTCTCGAACGAGAACTCGATAATGCCTCGCTGCCCCTGACACTGCATGACGGTATCAATCGTCAGTTGTGTCGGCGTTAGTGTGGTGCCGTGATCGAAATAGTTGAAGAAGTTCGCATGCAGGTGAAACGAGTTGATCGGATCGAATTCGACGAGATTGGCAAGGTAAATGCGGACCGGTCTGTCGCGTCTCACAGGGATAGGTCGCTTCATGTAGGCATGTGCAACAGTATTGACCGCGTAGACCTCGTTCTCGTCGTCAAAGTTGGTGTCGAAGGCATTCATTACCATTGCGAATTCCTGCCACTGATTGTTCTCCTTTGTCCCTAGCAGTCTGGATCTGGCGATATCAGTATTTTCGGGATGTCGTCCCGGGTCAGGATCAATGATAAAGAGCCCGTAAAGCCCCTTATGGATGTGCCGTTTTAGGGGGAGTGCGTGGCAGTGATAGAGGTGGCAGCCGAACGGTTCGGCATCGAATTCATAGATAAACTCTTCTCCTGGGCCAACCACTCCGGCCCCGGGCACACCGTCCATGCGAGCCGAATGAATCCCGTGGAAGTGGATCGAGTGCGGGTGAGAGCCATAGTTGCGGAAGATGACTCTGAGTCGCTCGCCTTCAGTTGCTCGCAATGCCGGACCTGGTACCCGGCCATTATATGTCCATGCGGGGAACATGACACCGGGAGCAATTTCGATCTCCTTGTCGATGGCATCAATTTCGAAAGTACGCAGACGCCGTCCATCAGGTAGCTGCGAGATCGTTCCTGTATCCCAATCGGTAAGAAGTTTTGAGGTGTCGAAGCCATTGCGCACCTCGTCGACATCTCCAACGGTCATCATCGTTCCATGGTTAGTAGCATGGCCCGGCATTTCCGACATATTTCCGCTACCCAATCTGTCGCCATCATGGTTCTTCGTGCCCTGTGATGTGTCCGATTGGCCAAGCGTCTCCCGAGCAGCCAAGGTCGCCCCCGCAGTTGCGATGATGCCAGCTCCGAGGAACCTCCGACGGTTAAGAACTACTGGTAGCCATCGACGCATGAGAGTTTCCTTAATACAGGGGTTTCAATCAATAAAAGCACTTACTCTATAATATAGCAATAGCTATGTTAAAACAGATCACCACGTCAGTTCCTGTTAAATCAGACAACAGTTTGCTGTATTGCAATAAGGTATAGCTTTAGCTATACCTTATTGCTGATAACTACCAAGGAAATCGCATGCTTACCGATCAGACAGAAGAAGCGCCTTCGAGTGCCCTTGTTGATGAAAACGTACAAGTAGAGAGTTTTCGGCAAACGCGGAATAGTCGCCGAAATGAATTGGTTGAGGACTATGTCGAACTGATTGCCGACCTGATAACTGATGGCGGAGAAGCTCGTCAGGTCGATATTGTTCGCAGGCTCGGCGTTGCGCAACCTACCGTTGCCAAAATGCTCAAGCGCCTCGCTTCTGACGGATATATCAAACAGAGACCCTACCGTGGTATCTTCCTGACAGCCCAAGGCCGCAAGCTCGCCCGACAAAGCCGGGAGCGCCATCAGATTGTCGAAAGTTTTCTTTGTGCCCTTGGTATTAGTGCGGAGACGGCTCGAATTGACGCTGAAGGTATGGAACACTATGCTAGCGAAGAAACCCTTCTGGTTTTTAGGGATTATCTGGCCAATCGGAAATAAACGGCCTTAACAACAAAGGAAGGCACTTATTGCTTCCGAACCACGAACCTGCCAATGATGAGTAGACACAATGAGTTGTTCCTCTATCTGCCAGCGTAGTTTGCGGGCAATCTGTCGATAAATGTAGTGCGGTCATTTCCTCTTGAAGGTCGGGCAGCCCACTGACTTTCCCATCTGGACTATGCGCAGAGACATGTTCTTGATTGACAGAGGAATGTTCACGGGAATTTATTATCGACAGATATTCATTCTTGGGATAAGACTATAAGTATGCTAGCTTGTATCAGGCTTCTGACCATACTTTTGATCGCTGCTTTTGCCGTCGGGACAAGTCTCCAGACGGTCAACGCTGCTGTTATGGATGTCGGGATGCCGATGGCGGACATGGCAATGGACAATTGCCAGAATTGTTCTGGCAGCGGCGACATCATGCCGGACTGCGATATTGCGTGCCCTCAGGTATCAACTATCGCAATTTCGCCTGTACAAGTTGCAATACCTGCACTCGCCTCAGTCGAGCATTTCGGGCCGACAGGCAGCCTTACCGGCCGCTCAAACTCTCCCGATCCATTCCCTCCCAGAACCAACACTCTGAACTGATATCTCCTTAATCCGTTTTGGTTTGAGGATATCAGTGTCATGGGGCATCACCGCGATTTCTCATGACGTGCTGCTTCGTGCCCGCAATTTTTATTGCGGGCTTGAGAGCTTCTTCAGACAGGGTCGGAAATCATGTTTTCCGATCTACGAGGCCCAAAAGCACGGCTTCACTCAATGGACAGGCGGCAATCCGCCCCTGCCTTGAGCGCCCCGTTTTTACGGGAGCCCGACCCCTGAAGATCAAACCTTATAGGATCATTGTGAGCAGGTTCCGTATCACGGTCTGATAGCTCCAACTCCTTGAGAAACAGGCATATGAAGAGAAACACCATAGTGGGTGGCGCCGTTTCCAGACGTGTGCTGCTTCGCGGTCTCATGGCGGGTGCCGGCCTCTACCTGTTGCCAGCCACGGCCTTTGCCGCGATTAGCAAAAGCACAAGCAGTGCAATCGTTTTTGACGGCAATTCGCTGATTGTTGCGCGCGGTACCTCGCTTCTTTATCGCAATGGGAGCCAAAACTGGACAGCGCTGCCGAAGGTGTCGGAAGGCACCATTCTCACTTTTACAACACATCCGGAAAGGCCGGGCCGCATTGTTGGCGGTCTGGATACCGGCGGGATTGTTCTGTCTGTCGATGGCGGGAAAAGTTGGGACGTGCGCGGGCAAGGACTGCCAGAAGCTGCCGTCACTGCCATCACAACGGCGGTGACAAACCCAGATACCATATATGCCGCCATTCGCGGTGACGGCTTATGGCAGAGCGATGATGCTGGTCAGTCATGGGTGTTTGTCATGGACCGGCCATGGTTAGCGAATGCCGAGCGAGATCTGACAGCACTGTCTTCAGTCGATCTGGCAACCGGAATGGGTGGGATCTGGCTATATGCCGGAACCGATACCGGTGTAACGCGTGTGCCGGATTGTTTCTGCCGTTGGCAGGATGTTCAGCCGGGCGATGCCATGGATGCTCTTGCGTCCGGAAAGCAGGCAACTCCCAAAGTACCCTTACCTGAGGGTGAACCTGTGAGTGCGCTGGTCAGTGCGGTATCGCGACCGGCCACACTTTATGCCGGATTGCCATCCGGAATTTGGCAATCGCACGATGCGGGTGTCACCTGGTTAAAGCGTTCAGAAGTTATCGCAACAGCACTCGCGGTTCATCCGCTACGCGCTGATGATCTCGTAATTGTGAATAACGACGGGGTTTTACAAAGCCCAGACGGTGGCAGGACGTGGACCGCCATTGCGAACATATGATGATGGAGAAACAGATGAGAAAATTAGTGATTGTGACAGGTGTTGCGATTCTGGCTGTTGCCGGAAGTGCTGCATTTACAATGTTTGCTCCGGGAAAAGGAGAGGCGCAAACGAACGTGACAGTAGCTGGTGAGAGAAGCAAATCGATCACAATCTATCGGGATCCGAACTGCGGATGCTGTGATGCCTATGGCGAATATCTTGAGACCAATGGATATCAGGTTACCCGTGTCGATGATCGCGATTTCGACAAGCGATCCGTTGCCGCCGGTGTCCCGGAGCAAGGGCTGGGCTGCCATTTGGCCGAGATTGACGGATATGTCGTAAGCGGGCTGGTTCCCGCCGAGATCATTGAACGGATGCTTGATGAACGCCCGGATATAACGGGTATCACGCTGCCCGGCATGCCACCAAATGCGCCGGGCATGGCACGTGAAAAAACCGGGACGCTGAAAACCTATGCGTTCGGAGAGGACGGCATTGCCGTTTACGCCAATGAATGAGTGTTTTGGACAGATGATGGATGGTTCGATGATGGGGGGCCCGATGATGATGCTGATGATGGCAGGAGGCGGTCTTGTGTTTCTTCTGATCCTTGCGATCCTGATCATGAGTGTTCTCGCGTTGTTTAAATATCTGCGGGGCAGGAAATGATCGCTGTATCGCCTGGATCATTGGTCACCGGATTAATGGCTGGCGTCGGCATGGCTTTGTTGTCCGGGGTAGCGGATGCTGGATCAACGCCCGAGAATCTGACTTTTCTGGAAAAGCCGATCACTCCGGAACAGATTGCACTGGGCAACGATGTCTATGCTGAATTCTGCGCATCGTGCCATGGTGCAAATCTTGAGGGGCAGAAAAACTGGAAGCGCCGCCTTGATACCGGGCGGATGCCTGCGCCGCCGCACGATGCCAGTGGTCATACATGGCGCCATAGCGACCTGGAACTTTATGCGATGACCAAGTTCGGGATTGGCGCTGTCGTGCCGGGATATGAGAGCGATATGCCTGCATTCGAGGATGTTCTGAGTGATGAGGAGATCATCGCTGTACTTGGCTATATCAAGAGTGTCTGGTCGGACGAGGAACGCGCATTCCAGCACAATCTGAATCCTAAAGACGGGAGGGCGAAATGAGTGCAGTCCCCAAAGAACATCGCCCGCAAAAGCACTTCAACCGGCTGATCTATTTTCTGCCGCTTGGCATCGCCTTGATATTGGGTGTGGCCCTGGCGAAGGGATTGACTCTTGATCCCAACACACTCCCCTCGGCCCTGTTGGGCAGACAGGTCCCCGAATTTGACCTTCCGCCGGTAAAAGGCCGGATGCAAGGTTTGTCGAGTACGGATCTCAAAGGTGAAGTGTCGCTGGTCAATGTTTTTGCCTCCTGGTGTGTCGCGTGCCGTGAAGAACACCCCGTGTTCATGAAACTGGCCCGCGACGGCACCGTTCCACTGCATGGTCTGAACTATAAGGATCAGCCTGACGACGCTGCAGAATGGCTCGATAGCCTTGGCGATCCCTATACGAGAACAGGTGCGGACATTAACGGGCGTGTGGCAATTGACTGGGGCGTCTATGGCGTCCCTGAGACCTTCGTTGTCGATGCAAAAGGGAACATTGCTTACAAGCATGTCGGGCCGGTAACGGAAAAAGTGTTGGCCGAGACCATTCTGCCAAGGGTCGAAAAATTGCGTAATGAGGCCTCAGGTGCCGGAACTGCGGAGGCACCTCGATGAAGAGCCTCTTGGTGCATATGAACCTGAAAGTGGGGTTTGCCGCTGGCATCATACTGGTGGTTGTTACCACATTGACCATAGTTTCGTTACGCAACGAGAAGAATGTCACCGATCAGGCAGCGGACAATGTAAGGCAGAGACAACAGCGCTCGTTTGTCATGCATGACGTTCCCCGGCCTCTTCCCGAATTCGGGTTCGAAAACGCCGAAGGTCAACCCATGACACTGAGTGATTTCGAGGGAACGGTCGTCTTGCTGAATGTCTGGGCTACCTGGTGTGTTCCTTGCCGCGAGGAAATGCCGACCCTGGATGCCCTGCAGGCCGAACTCGGCAGTTCGGAGTTCAAAGTCGTTGCCTTGTCGATCGACCGGGCCGGAGCGGATGTCGTGCAGGATTTCTATAGCGAAATCGGCATCCGGAATCTGGACCTCTTCATCGATCCAACCATGAAAACCACGACGGCTCTGGGCATCCCCGGTTTACCGACGACGCTTCTGATTGACAGGAACGGCCGCGAGCTTGGTCGACTTGTCGGACCGACCGAATGGGCGACAGCAGAGATGATAGATTTTCTTAAATCCCACATCTACACCGATTGAGGAAGGAACTCCTATGACCGAGATACAACAAGCCAAATCCGGTAATACCTCGCTTGGGCATGACGTGGTTCATGCCGTTCGATATTACCTGAAGGGACGTCGCGGTGTATTTGTGCTGGCTGGAACTGCCCTTGTCGCTGGGCTTGCATTTAACTGGAGCTGGATGGTTGCGGTCGGCATTGCACCTTTGCTCCTTTCTGTTCTGCCTTGCGTAGCCATGTGTGCGCTGGGTTTATGCATGAACAAAAAGGCCTGTTCGTCGAAAAAGAGCGCCAGCGATATCGCCCCTTCATCCGATGAAACCCCGAAAAACAGTCTTCCCGGCAACGAGGCCGGAAGGTCCCCGGCTGCATCAGGCGCAAATATAGCGTCTGTAACACCCCAGTCGGGACATGAGTCCACAACCGAAAGGAATGTTAGAGATGCGTAAATCAATCAAACTCACCGCGTTTGCCACAATGATGGTCGCGGGACTGGCGACAACAGCCCTATATGCCCAGGAAGCCCAAACTCCGGACAAGCAATCCCCGATGATGGAGCATGATGGCAATTCAGGCATGGGGGATATGCAGGGCATGATGGGTATGATGAAGATGATGAGCCAGATGGGGCCGATGATGGAGCAGTGTACTGAAATGATGGCTGCTATGACCGATCACATGCCGCAGCCTTCCGACAAATAACATCGTGACATGACACCCGCCCGGGACAAATACCCGGGCGGGATTTTCCACGGGATCGTTTCATGACATCGAATAATTTCAACCGGTTACGTTTCATCCGTTCCCTATTGTGGGGGATGGTTGTCCTTGCTGTACTGCTCTTTGGCGGCGCATATATCTTCCAGGCTTCCGACCGCAAGCAAATGTCGTCGGGGGCCGAAGGGACGGGAGAAGCCGCCATTCACTCTGATTTTTCCTTGACCGATCATCAGGGGAACCGTGTGAGTGAAGCAAGCTTCCCGGGGCGTTGGCAGCTTGTCTTTTTCGGTTTCACACATTGTCCTGATGTTTGTCCGACCACACTTGCCTATATGGCGGATGCGCTTGACCGCATGGGGCGTGAAGCCGACAGCGTGGCACCGATATTCATTACAATTGATCCGGCACGCGATACACCTGACGTCATGGCGGAATATGTCGAGGCCTTTCATCCGGCGCTGATCGGATTGACCGGTAGTAAGGAGGATGTCGCTGCAGCCGCCGAGGCTTTTCGGGTCTATTACGAAAAGTTGGACGACGATACAGCACCGGACGGCTATTTGATGGCCCATTCCGGGCATCTTTATCTGATGGCACCGGATGGGCGTTACCTGACTGTCTTTCGTGAAGGAGATCAGCCGGCAGAAGACATGGCAATCCGGATTCTCGCGATCATGAATGGGAGTACAATATGAAAAGAACAGCCATCGCCCTCGTCATGACCTTGCTATCAGCACTACCGGTTTCTGCCGGAAACCTTGTCGAAATATCTGACGCCTGGGCACGTGCCACGATTCTGACATCCCGTCCGGGTGTGGCATATCTTACGATCACAAGCGCTGCGACCGACCGCCTTCTGGAAATCACCACAGCTGTGGCCGACCATGTGATGATACATGATGTCGTCACGGTCGATGATGTTCGCCGGATGCGACATGTCATGGCTCTGGATGTTCCGGCCAACCGCCCGGTCACTCTGGCGCCGGGGGCAATGCATCTCATGTTGACGGGATTGCATGAAAAACTCCGTGAAGGTGAGAAGTTTCCCATGACATTGCGCTTTGAAAACGCAGGCGAGATTAGCATTGACGTCGCCATTCTTGGCATAGCTGCCGCCGGGCCGCAGGGGGAAACAGAATGATCCGGTGGTTGTTTTTGATCCTGGCGTTGACGGCCTCACCAGCTTTTGCGAATCATCCCGGTGAACACCTTGACGAGGTGATGGCGGATAAAGAGCCATATTTTGAGGTGACAAACACCGGAAAGGTTCCAGAGATAGAACTTTTTAACCAAAATCAAGGTCGCTTTAATTTGAGCGACCTTGATGATCAGATACTTATTTTAAGTTTTGTGCCAAGGGATTGTGGTGCAGCCTGTGCAGAACAGCAAACCCTACTGGCGTCCTCTCAGGCGAGGCTGAATATTAGCCCGATGCGGGAAATGGTCACGTTCATTACCGTTCATTCCGAAGATTTTTCAGATACTCCTTCTTGGGATCTGGTGAACTGGCGGCCTGTTATGCCGTCTTCGGATATCAGTGCTGTAACTGTTGCCGATAAATTCGCCAAATTGAGCCAGCGTGACGGGTCTGCGCCGATGATTCATATTATCGATCGGAATACCCGCCATGCCGGTATTTTTCACGGCACGAGTTTCAATCAGATGAATCTGATCCTTTACGTGAACGGATTGACAAACGCTGTCCACCCCCCAAAGCCGCCTGTTGAAAAGGGGTGGCTCGATCAGTTAACAGACTGGTTCTCAAAAGTAGGAAAAGAGCCCTGAACAAAGATAGGCTTAGCACTGTTTGGTTAGCTGACCTTCCTGTTCTCTGAATACTTGGTTCCTGATTTTACGGAATACAGATTAATGCCTGAACTTTCCAATATCGGCATAATAAGCGCGTTCGCCGCAGGCCTCATATCGTTTCTCTCGCCATGCGTGCTGCCTCTGGTTCCCGGATATATCTCCTATATCGCGGGTGGTGCCTCTCTTTCGACCAGAACGGAGGCAATCCGAGTTGGTCGATTGTCATCTCTTGGTTTCAGCCTGTGTTTCGTTTTGGGCTTCACCACGGTTTTCGTCCTTCTGGGGGCCAGTGCAACAGCACTTGGTCAGGTCCTGCTCGGGTACCGGTTCGAGATGAATCTGATTGGTGGCGGCATTGTCATTCTGTTCGGGCTGTTCATGCTGGGAACGCTCCGTCCGGCGTGGATGATGCGTGAAGCGCGCTTTCATCTTGATCTGCCTGGTGGACGTGTGGTTTCGGCATATACTCTTGGGCTTGCTTTTGCGTTCGGCTGGACACCCTGCATCGGTCCTATTCTCGGTGCCATTCTGACTGTCAGCGCCTCGTCGGCAACTGTCAGCGATGGTATTGCTTTGTTGATCGTATATTCCGTGGGGCTTGGAGTGCCGTTTCTCTTGGCAGCACTGTTTACCGAGAGCCTGTCTGTCAGATTGAAATCCATAGGACGCTTTGGGCGTTATCTCCGTGCAGCGGCGGCCTTGATCATGATCGCCATGGGAGTTGCCATGATGACCGGTTATATGTCCGCCTTTGCGTTCTGGCTGCTGGAAACATTCCCGCTTTTGGGGCGCATTGGTTGACGGGCCAGGAAGAACCTTCCAACAGTTAATGGCTTTCTTAGTAGTGACTTGTGCGCGCTATTTTTTGCCGAAAAATTGGAAGAAAACAGCAAAGTACACGTCGTGTGAGACACTTCGAACAAAATACTTGACCTTCCAGTGACTGGAACCTTCATACTTGCTTAAACAGCAGACAATCAGAGGTTCAGATGCAAAACCATAATCACGTGCAAATAAAACTTGATGGGATAACCTGCTCCTCTTGCGTAGCAAGAATCGAGCAAACTCTATCCGCGATGAAAGGTGTCGGAGAAGTATCGGTCAATCAGGCGAATGAGACGGCCCGAATGAAGGTCGACAAGGCGCAAAGGCTTGTCGAGATTGCTCAAGCGCTTCAGAAACTTGGTTATGCCCCCCAATATGGCAACGTAACTCTAAGTGTGAATTCAATGTCATGCGCCTCTTGTGTTAATCGCATCTCAAAGTCGCTTGGCCAAGTCACCGGCGTAATAGACGTAGCCGTCAACCTTCCAACTGAGACTGTAGCGGTGAAATTCCTACAGAATGTTGTCTCTCCGACTGAATTGTCCTCCCAACTGACTGCTTCCGGTTATCCATCTGAGATCAAAGAAACAACGGACAGTTCTATCAAGAATAAACAGGTTGCGCGTGAAATAGCCTACCGTACGCTTTGGGCTGCTTTGCTAACTCTGCCTATTTTTCTGACCGAAATGGGCGGTCATATCATCCCGGAACTTGCTAATGTTATCGAAAGCACGATCGGGCAGCAAACTTACTGGACGCTGCAATTTATCTTAACAACAGCAATTCTTGCCGGGCCGGGCAGATACTTCTTCATCAGAGGTGTCCCTTCTCTTCTGAAAGGTTCTCCAGATATGAACAGTCTGGTCGCACTCGGAACGGGAGCGGCTTATATATTCTCTACCGTTTCCACATTTCTTCCTGAACTTATACCTGTGGAAGTTCGCGCAGTATATTTCGAAGCCGCAGCAGTCATCATTGTTCTCATCCTGCTTGGCCGTTTTCTGGAAGCCCGTGCAAAGGGGAGGACTGGAGCGGCGATCCAAAAACTTCTGGGACTTCAAGTTATAGAAGCACGAGTACAACGCGATGGCGAAAGCGTCATTGTTCCTGTTGATGACCTTCAAGTTGGCGATGTTATTATAGTGCGCCCGGGTGAACGAATCCCGGTTGATGGTGTAATTGTTGAGGGAAACAGTCATATTGACGAGAGCATGATAACGGGCGAGCCAATTCCTGTTGCCAAACAAGCTGATTCAAAAGTCACAGGAGGAACCGTGAATGGTGCAGGAGGCTTCAGTTTTCGCGCAACTCGTGTTGGTGAAGACACAACATTATCGCAAATAATTCGGATGGTTGAAGAAGCCCAATCCACCAAACTTCCCATTCAGAGTCTGGTTGATCGCGTAACTCAATGGTTTGTACCTGCAGTCATGTTTTTTGCTGCACTAAGTGTCTTGGCATGGTTTTTGTTCGGTCCTGAGCCAGCCGTTACAATGGCGTTGGTGGCAGGTGTTTCTGTTCTAATAATAGCCTGTCCTTGCGCAATGGGGTTAGCCACACCAACCTCCATCATGGTTGGAACAGGTCGTGCAGCTGAAATGGGTATTTTGTTTCGCAAGGGAGACGCACTTCAGGAACTTCGTTCCGTTCAGATCGTTGCGCTCGACAAGACTGGTACTTTGACGGAAGGACGGCCAGAGGTAACCGATTTTGTGGTTGCTCAAGGCTTCACAAAACTTGAAGTTTTAAGGTATGTAGCTGCTGTTGAAGCCAGATCGGAACACCCGATTGCCAACGCAATCGTATCTACGGCGCGCCGTGAGAATATTGACGCAGACCAACCAGTTACAGATTTCACCTCATTCACTGGTTACGGCGTCCGAGCAAAGGTTGATGATGCAACTGTCCTAGTTGGAACTGAACGCCTGATGCGACGAGAACAGATTGATCTCAAAGATTTTCCTGCAGTTGTTCAAAAGCTCTCACGAAACGGGCGAACAGCATTGTACGCAGCAATTGACGGACAGGTTGCTGCTGTTATCGGAGTGTCAGATCCTGTAAAGCCTTCAAGCAGGGACGTGATAAAAGCGCTTCACAGCCTTGACCTGAAAGTCGCAATGATAACAGGTGACAGTCTTGAGACTGCACAGGTAATTGCAGAGGAAACTGGAATTGATCATGTAGTTGCTGGAGTGTTGCCAGACGGCAAGGTTGCGGCCTTGAATGATCTTCGTGGAGAGGGGCGGAAGATTGCATTTGTTGGTGACGGTATTAATGACGCACCTGCTCTCGCTCATGCCGATGTTGGGATCGCGATAGGCACAGGCACTGACGTGGCAATTGAGTCGGCAGATATTGTTCTGATGTCTGGCGATCTTGGCGGCGTCATCAATGCCTTTGAAGTATCCAACCGGACGATGCGAAACATTCAGCAAAATCTGTTTTGGGCTTTTGGCTATAACACCGCACTTATCCCTGTTGCTGCAGGTCTGCTTTATCCTTTCTCTGGAATTCTGCTCACTCCTGTTCTCGCAGCAGGCGCAATGGCGTTGTCTTCGGTCTTTGTTTTAACAAATGCATTGCGGCTCCGTAAAATTGTGCCGGTAATGCGTATGTTGTGATCGCGTGATTGGATTGAGAAAGAACTGAAAAGTTCTATTAGATCGTGAGTGCGTCAAAGTACCGGTAGGAGAAGTTCTTCTCGGCAAAAACCTCTCTTACCCAATACCGGATTAAGGAGCGATTAAATGACGACCTCAAGTGATGAACAATTGGAGTATGTAGTTTTGCATGCTTTCAAACATGCCTGCAGCTGCGAAAGGCTTGATATTGCCGAATTTATGCTAAGAGCCCTTGAAAAGCTTGATCAGGAGCGAACGGAACATGACACCGTGGATCGTCCATTGATGGATGCGTATCGTGATTTGACGGCAAGCTCACAGCATCACAATAATTGATAGCTGGGGTGGTAAGGTCAATTGGAACACTTGAATTAACATTTCAAAGTATCCTTCATCTTTCAGCAAACCGAGTTTCACATGGCACGATTTAATTCGTGTGAAGAAGAGTTGGTGGCTTTCTCAATTGGCAACTGAATGCAGCACAGGTGTTCCATGTATGTACCCAATTAAAGAACGGGGCACAGAAACAGACTCGCCATAGGCCATTAATTGTTGCCCCAGTCATTTTATAGCCTGATCCGACGCAGGAAGTACGCCAGAAATGGGCAATAGGTCATGTCGTGAGCGATTTTTGCCCGCAATGGACACTGCTCTTAACCCTTGATAGCCAGAATGCGTTTGGCGCCGTTCAGTACAATGACCCCGGCGATGGTGCCGATGATCAGGTCCGGATAATTGGATCCGGTCCACGCGACCAGAACGCCGGCGGTGATGACCCCCAGATTGATCACCACGTCATTGGCCGAGAATATCCAGCTTGCCTTCATGTGCGCCCCGCCCTCCCGATGTTTGGATATGAGCAGCAGACAACTGGCATTGGCAATCAATGCGACGAATGCGATAGCCATCATCACCAACGATTCAGGCTCACTGCCAAATACAAACCGTCTCACCACCTCCGCTAGTGCTCCAACAGCCAAAATTAGCTGCAGAACACCAGCAAGATGCGCAGCACGCACCTGCATTCTTATACTATGCCCAACAGCATAAAGGGCGAGCCCGTATACCGCCGCATCTGCGAAATTATCAAGGGACTCACTAATTAGGCCAGTGGACTGGGCGACCAGGCCGGAAATCATTTCTATTAGAAATAGGAGTGCATTGATGCCAAGCAACCAACGTAAGGTACCGGCCTCTTGTTTGATAGAGGCAGTTGAGGCTTCGGCGGTCTTGATGGTCTCTGGATCGGCTGCGGTGCTTTTCTGAAGCGTAGCACCTAGCCCCAAGGTCTCCAACTTTGTAGTGATAGCGGCAACTTCGCCATTGTGTACGACCTCCAACTGGTGGCTCGACAAGTCGAAGGACAAGACCTGAATCTCCGTAAGGCCGTTCAGGGCGAGGCGGATTATTCGTTCCTCTGACGGGCAGTCCATTTTTGGCACTGCATAAATACTGATCCATTGCTCTGATGCTTCGGAGGCGTTCGGTTCATCGGTATTCGATGGCGGAGGTGCATCACTACCAGAAAGGCTATCACAGAATCTACTCATGACATGGTTCCACTTTAAATTATAATGTTACCATTCAAAACTATATAGTAACTATAAGGTCAATAGGGTGGAGAGGACAAATGCGTATTGGTCAGTTGGCACGGTTAGTAGAGATCGACACACAAACAATCCGCTTCTATGAACAGCAGGGCTTATTGCCGCCGGTAGGGCGGCGAGAAAACGGTTACCGCGTCTATACCAAAAAGCATGGTCAACGGTTGAGATTTATCCGTCGCTGCAGAATTCTGGGTCTATCTCTGGCTGAGATTTCCGAACTACAGCAGCATCAGGATGAGCCTCATCAGCCTTGTAATGCGGTCAACGTTTTACTTGATGATCACATATTTCATGTACAATCACAGATTGCCACTCTGCAAGCTCTAGAAATACAACTCGTTTCACTAAGAGAAAGTTGCAAGGATGGACGGGACGTAGAGGCATGTGGCGTTCTTTCTGGGATCAATGAGAAAGAAACACATAAGAGGTAGAGGGATTTTCCAGTCGACCAACCCGAAAAACCAAGATTTTACTCTTGCCGATTCAATTATATAAACAGCAGCTTTTTTTTGGTTTTCTTACAAAATACTTCCTATCTTATCTATTCTTGGGGGGCGTAACCTTAGTTATGATCCGGCATTTCATCATAAGTTTCTGTTGATATTTAGCCCAAGGATTTGGGAATAATTGAAATTTACTTCATTTGTTGGCATGCTGACGTTGTTGTAAAAATTGATAACTGGCCTCTTTGTCCTTGTGATGAAGCCGAACTCACAAGCTACTACTTCAAACGTGGAACAAGGCTTCCAGAACAGGGCACTCAGGCACATCTTTTACTGAACATTGAGCTGCCGTTTCCGCCAAAACCTGTTCGATCCGTTTCAGGTCATCAATTTTTGTGCGCACGTCAGCGAGATGGCTTTCCGTACGCTGTTTGACCTCCGAACATGTTTGCAACTGACCATCTATAAGAGTCAGCAACCCCCGGATATCTTCAATCGAAAAACCCAGTTCACGGGCGCGCAGGATAAACCGCAACCGGGAAACATGTGTTTCGTCATACAGCCTGTAACCCGTTTTGCTGCGCCGCGGATCTGGCATCATGCCGGTCTTTTCATAATAGCGGACCGTTTCAAGGTGGCAGCCTGTCACCTTCGACAATTCTGCTCGCTTTAGTCGCCTCCCGGAATTGTGATCGTCCATGTGATCAAAACCTCCTTGAGTCTGTATTAGCTACAGACTGTATCTTAACTGCGAATCGAATTCGAGGTAAATCACATGAACGATATCAAATCGGACGACCTGTTGTCTGATGACGGGAAGCAGACAAAAAGAGGTCTGCTTGCGACTGGTGGTGTGGTCGGAGCCATTCTTGCATCCGCCTGCTGTGTGGCCGCCGCTCCTGCTTCTGATGCTGGGCGTATCAGGGGCATGGATCGGCAATCTGACGGCCCTTGAACCTTACAAACCACTCTTCGCGACGGTGGCTCTGATATTTATCGGGATGGGGTTCTGGCTGGTCTATTTCAAGACCAAGCCAGCTTGTGACGACGGGTCTTACTGCGCCCGTCCGGAATCCGCACTGATCACCAAAGCCGCCCTGTGGTTCTCAACCGTGCTGGTGGGATTGGCCCTGACAATCAACTGGTGGGCACCGCTGTTCTATTAGGAGAAATCGAGATGAAACGAACAGGCATTATTCTGGCCGGGGCATTTGCCTGGGACTGGCTGTCATATATCCGGGAGGCTACCTCCCAACTGCGGCGCTCGCTGCCAGCGCCACAGCGCAGGATGAACAAACAACCGTTTTCGACATCGAAAACATGACCTGCGCCCTGTGTCCGGTGACGGTCAAAACCGCGATGGAAGCCGTCACCGGCGTAGAGGCCGTAGACGTCAACTTCGATAAAAAAACCGCAACTGTCACCTTCAACTCGTCAGTCGCCAATGTGGAAACCATCGGGATCGCTTCGACAAATGCCGGTTATCCGGCCAAGGCGCGGGATTAAATAATGCGTGGCAACACCATTTTCAAAAAAGGGATCGTCGGAACAATTTTTGCTGCGATCTGCTGTTTCACACCAATCCTAGTTGTCATGTTCGGGGCCCTTGGACTCTCTGCATGGCTGGGCTGGATAGACTATGTCCTCATACCCGGATTACTCCTGTTCATTGCCCTGGCACTTTACGGCTACCGGCAGCGAACCCGTGCGCACGCTTGCTGCGAGACCGATACACAACCAACCACCCGGAAAGGAAGATAATATGAACAATTGTTGTTCGACCGACAAACAGGACTATGACCTTGCTGTCATCGGCGCGGGTTCGGCCGGTTTTTCGGCGGCGATTACGGCCGCTGAACAGGGCGCAAGGGTCGCACATATCGGCAAGGGAATGATTGGCGGCACATGCGTCAATGTCGGGTGTGTGCCCTCCAAAACCATGATCCGTGCCGCAGAGGCCGTGCATGGTGCAGCGGGTGCTGCGCGTTTTCCCGGCCTCTCCGGAAACGCTCATGTCGCTGACTGGCAGTCCCTGATCAAGGCTAAAGAGGATCTGGTTTCCGGTTTGCGTCAGAAGAAATATATCGATCTGCTGCCCGAATATGATGGCATCGATTATCTCGAAGGGGATGTTGTATTTAATGACACCGGTCTTCTGCTTGACGGCAAAAAGCTTGTTGCAAGAAAGACAATCATTGCAACCGGCACATCCCCGTCATTTCCCGATATTCCGGGCATTGAGAATGTCCCCTGTCTGACCAGCACAACGGCACTTGAACTTGATCAGCAGCCACGATCACTTCTCGTGATTGGCGGCGGATATATCGGTTGTGAACTGGCTCAGATGTTCGCACGGCTCGGCAGCTCGGTTACGCTGGTGACACGGTCACGGCTTCTTCCCGAATCAGAACCGGAAATTGCTGCATCGCTCACTCAGGAGTTAAGGAATGAAGGGGTATCCGTTCGCACGGGCCTCACCTACGAGAGGGTTGAACGGAAGAATGATAAAACGGAACTGACCATTAATGTCGAAGGCCAAGCCGAGGTTCTTTTTGCTGAACAGATCCTGGTAACGACAGGCCGTAAGCCGAATACAAACGGATTAGGCCTCGAAACGGCCGGAATTGAAGTAAATTCGAATGGCGGAATTGTTGTGGACGGGTACATGCGGACGACGCGTCCTGATGTATATGCTGCGGGCGATGTGACCGGGCGCGACCAGTTCGTTTATATGGCAGCTTATGGCGCCAAACTTGCGGCAATAAATGCCTATAACCGTGACGAACAGACATATGACAACACAACGATGCCCTGGGTTGTCTTCACCGATCCACAAGTTTCTGGCGTAGGTCTCTCCGAGGTTCAGGCACAGAAACGGGGCTTTGTGGTCAAGACATCTGTCGTGCCGCTTGATCAGGTGCCCAGATCACTTGCCGCCCGTGATACACGCGGTTTGATAAAACTCATTGCAGATGAAGCAACTGACCGCTTGCTGGGCGCTCAGATACTGGCACCCGAGGGCTGTGACAGCATTCAGACAATGGCGCTGGCCATACGCTTCGGGATGACCGCCAAAGAACTGGGGGAAACAATCTTCCCATATCTGACAACAGTAGAAGGGCTTAAATTGGCTGCCCAAACATTCAACAGGGATGTGTCGAAACTATCCTGCTGCGCGGGATAGTCTGATCAAGATATGAGAATCCTGCCTTGCGAACGCTCATCTCTTCGGAGCCCGAGAATCTTTTGCTTCCGAAGCTGGACGGGAACGATAAGTCGATAATCAACAGCATTTATTGTTCTCGGGTTTCGCAATGTCTTTAAACACCAGACATTCCCGACCAGGGCCACCTGAACAGGCCGCATCACACTGTTCGACAAACCCAGTCAGGCTCTTCTCCAGCGCACGAAGTTCTTTAAGTTTTGCGCGGACATCTGTTAGGTGTGCGTGAGCAATGTCCCGAACTTCTCTGCAATTCTGATCGGGGCTAATCGACAAACCCGCCAAAAGCCGAACCTGGTTGATGGAAAAGCCGAAGTCTCGGCATCGCCTGATAAAGATCAGACGCTCTTTGTCGCTTTCGTCATAGATGCGCTGGTCGCTTGTAGTTCGACGCGGCTTGGGTAACAGACCTATGTCCTCGTAATACCGGATCGTCGGCGAAGCAACTCCGGTCGCCTTGGCAAGGGTGCCGATACTCAGCATACCCGAACGACTATTCATGGCAAAATCTCCTGTTGTCCTTCAAGTTACTTGAAGGTTTAGGCTTTCGCCAGTGCTTTGAGAAATAGAGTCATGAAGAAGGATATTTGCAATGGTTGAAGCCAATAATTCCAAAAAGATCGCCGTCGGTTTCGCAATTTCTGCTTGCGCTGTTTGTTGTGCGCCGCTTGTTATTCCGCCACTGCTTGCACTTGTTGCAGCAAGTAACGTTGGACTTACCGTGTTTGGACAGGTCGGGCTTGGTGTGCTCGTACTTATCAGTATGGGAGGATACATTTATATGCGCCGCAGCAATACCATGCGCATGCAAAAAGCATGCGGGTGCAAAAGTTGCCACTCGGTTAAACAGGGAGAAAGCCAATGATGCAGTTCGGCAAAGTTGATTTACGAGATTGGTTCAAGGCTATTGGTATCGGCATTGTAACTGCCATTTTGCTGTCTGCGGTGATGGTGCCTGCCTCAAAATTCGGCATCTCGCCATTGCCCAAGCCGCTTGGTCTTGCATTTGCCGAAACGGTTATGGGGCGTTCACTTCCGCTGCCGGTTGGCCTAATATTCCACATTGCCTATGTGGTATTTTGGTCTGTTTTGTTTGTTGTGTTGTTTCGAAACGATTTACGATTTCGGAACGCCTTGTTGCTTGGTATGGGGCTCTGGCTTCTTGTTCTTGTTGCATTTTTCCCCATTGTGGGCTGGGGTTTCCTTGGTCTCGCGGTAAGCTCCAAACTTATCGTCGCGGCACTTATCCCTCATTTGCTATTTTCGATTTTTCTTTGGGCGCTCTGCCGGGGAATGTTCAAATAGCGTTGTGTGGTGTAATCGACTAGTTACAACAAAAATCAAAAAGTCGACCGGAATGCAACGAAGTTGTCGGTTTAAATAAAGGAGTATGATCGGTGAAGGCAACGGCAATGCGTGATTGGCTGGAATCGCGTCAGATTATTGTTTACTTCGTTGCAATTGGTCTGGGGGTGGTTATCGGCATAACGGCGCCTCAAATGTCAGTGGCATTCGAAGGTGTCATTACGCCAGTTTTGGCTACACTCATTTACACGACCTTTTTGCAAGTGCCGCTAGCCGATCTTCGCGGCGCAATGACCAACCGGCGCTTTCTTGCGGCATTGCTACTGGCGAACTTTCTCGTCATACCCGTGTTCGTCTGGTTGTTGTTCCAGATGGTGCCGGATCATTCCGCCGTGCAACTTGGCGTACTTCTCGTCCTGCTGACGCCGTGCATCGACTATGTCGTTGTGTTTACGCATATGGGGCGAGGAAACGCACGTCTTATACTTGCCGCCACGCCCATTCTTCTTATCGTGCAAATCCTGCTGCTCCCGCTTTATCTCTGGCTTTTTTTGGGGCCAAACACAGCAGAACTGTTAAGCCCCGGTCCTTTCCTCGCAGCGTTCCTGTGGCTTATTGCGGTGCCTCTGGTCCTAGCCTGGTTGACGGAGCTTTTGGCCAGACGTCATACAACCAGCCAAAAGTTTACCGCCTCCATGACGTTGGGTCCTGTTCCCCTGATGGCATTGACATTGTTTCTGGTTATCGGTGCGGAGCTTCCCCGGATCAGGGAGGCGCAAGACATCGTCTTGAGCATTGTAGCGATCTATATTGTCTATGCTGTGGTTTCGCCACTTATCGGCTGGGCTATTGCCCGGTTCGCACATCTTGATGCTGATGCTGGTCGGGCTGTGATGTTTAGCACTGGTACCCGAAATTCTCTGGTCGTATTGCCGCTGGCACTCGCAGCCCCGTTTGACGGGAGCCTTGTTGCTGGTGTTGTCGTGACACAAACACTCGTCGAACTACTGGCCGAGCTTGCCTATATAAGGCTTGTTCCGACCCTGATGGCTTCACGACCAACACGTGGTGGGTGAGTACGAATTGTCCAAAGTGATGTATCCTGTCGAAAATATCGACATTGATTGGGCGCCGTTTTGGAAACGAACGTTTTCCAGACAGGTGAAAGCCCGAATGCCAATCTCCGATTGAAAACTGTTAATTTGTCTGTATACCGCGTCTTGAAATCAACGTAATATTCTGCTCCTCAAAAACGGCTTTCCGGACGGTGCGCCATGCGTATCGGCTATGCACGTGTCTCGACCGACGATCAAAATCTTGACCTGCAAAATGATGCTTTGCGGGAAGCCGGTTGTGAGCGCATTTTTCGGGACAAGGTGAGCGGCGCCAAAACTGATCGTCCAGGGCTTGATCGCACCTTCGAAGAATTACGTCAGGGCGATGTGCTGGTTGTCTGGCGTCTGGATCGCCTTGGACGGTCCCTGAAGGAATTGATTGCGCACGCCGAGATGCTGGCCGAACGACAAATCGGTCTGCGATCAATTACCGAAGCGATTGATACGACCACCAGCGGCGGCAAGCTGGTCTTTCATATCTTTGCAGCCTTGGCTGAATTCGAACGCAACCTGATCCGGGAGCGAACGAAAGCCGGTTTGGAAGCCGCAAGATCGCGCGGCCGGAAAGGCGGTCGCCGTAAGGCACTGACCAAAGACAAGCGTCGACACGTCGTGGACCTGTATCGATCAAGACAGCACAGTATTAAAGAGATCTGCGATCTGATGGGTGTGTCGCGGGCAACCGTCTATACCTATGTCGCGGAATTTGCCGATAGCATTGATGGCGAGGCCGACAATGAAAGGTAGGGCCGCACGCATACCGGCCGAGGCACTTCTGGCGCTTCGGACCAGATTGTCTTCTCTGCCCGCGCGAGATCCTGGCCGGGCCAGCGCTGTTGCACGAACAGCCGAATTATATGGTCTCAGTATATCATCGGTCTATCGCCAGTTACGAAACTTGCAACGCCCGAAAGGCATGCAGCGTTCTGATAGCGGCGAGCCGAGGGTCATGTCGCGGTTAGACATGGAGCGATATTGCGAGATCGTTGCCGCCCTGAAAATCAGAACTGAGAATGGCAAAGGTCACAAGTTGTCGACGAATGAAGCCATCCGGTTGCTTGAGGATCACGGTATTGAGACGCCCGAAGGTTATGTGCAAGCCCCTAAAGGAACGCTGGCGACATCTACCCTGAACCGGTGGCTTCGGAACTGGGGATATGATCATCCCCGGATGATACGCGGCCCGGCTGCGGTTCGGTTTCAGGCCAGATATTCCAACGAACTCTGGCATTTCGACATGAGTCCGTCCGACCTTAAGGAACTTGACCAGCCGGAATGGATTGAACCCGGACGCGGAGCACCAACCCTGATGCTCTATAGCGTGGTAGATGATCGTAGTGGTGTTTCCTATCAGGAATATCGCTGTGTGTATGGTGAGGATGCGGAATCTGCCTTGCGGTTCCTGTTCAACGCCATGGCAGCCAAAGAAGGCACCACACTTCAGGGCAGACCGTTAGGACTGTATCTCGACAATGGACCAGTTGCCAAAAGCATCGTGTTCCAGACCGTCATGGGACATCTTGGTGTTGATTGGCGTACTCACATGCCTCGCGGCTCGGACGGTCGACGGGTTACGGCGCGATCCAAGGGCAAGGTTGAACGTCCGTTCCTGACCGTCAAGGAAGCTCATGAAACCCTGTATCACTTTCATCGTCCCAAAACAGAGGCCGAAGCCAATAGCTGGTTGTTGAACTTTATTAACCGCTACAATGACAAACCGCATCGCCATGAAGCCCATAGCCGAACGGAAGACTGGTGTTCAAACTTGCCCGCGCAGGGCCTGCGCGAAATGTGTTCCTGGGAACGGTATTGCGCTTTTGCCCGGGAACCGGAACGTCGAACGGTTGCAGCGGACGCCCGCATTCATCTGAAGGGAGCCTATTATGAGGTAGACCCGGATCTGGCGGGTGAAGAAGTTTTATTGTGGTGGGGATTGTTCGATCAAGAACTGTTTGTCGAGTTTGGCAATAAACGCTATGGCCCGTATCGCCCGGTCGGTGGACCGATACCTTTGCACCGCTATCGCAAACAGGCCAAATCGCCCCGCGAGAAGCGTGCCGACAAAGTAGCCGACTTGGCGGCCAGAATATCGGTACCGCGTTCGGCCTTTGCCGGGTCGGAACAGGTGTTTTCCAGCGCAGAGATTATCCCCCTCGTTGAAGCAACGTTTGAAGATCCGGACCCGTGGCACCAGTTCAGTTATGCCAGCACCCTCGATGCGCGTCGCGGCATTGCGGATTTGTTGGAAAAACCGCTGGCGCGGTTGAGTGCCGAAGACCTTGAATTCATCGAGGAGCTTGTCACCACCACGACAAACAAACGTGAAATTTCTACGGCGATCAAAACACGGTTCGGCAAGAACCCTAAAACATAGCAGGAGGCTGTCATGCTAACAGCGGATGTCAGGGCATTTTATGGCATCGAGAAGGACTGGGCGCTGGCCGGTTTTTTCGAAACGGAATGGCACCGCCAGATGATGGCCGACCTGCGGGCGGCCATTCTGGCCGGTCGGCTGGTTGCCATCACAGGATCAGTTGGTGTCGGAAAAACCATGATGCTAAACAGGCTTCAGACAGAGTTGTCCGCAAGCAAAGATATTCTCGTGGCCCGCAGCCTGTCGATCGACAAACCGCGTGTTGTTCTGCCAGCCCTTCTGACCGCAATCTTTCTCGATGTCTCCGGTGATGCGGATGTCAAAGTGCCGACACAACCCGAAAAGCGGGAACGCAAACTTCAGGACCTCATCAGGAAAATGAGAAAAACCGTCGTTCTGTTCATCGACGAAGCTCATGACCTGCATGGAAACACGCTGACCGGTCTCAAGCGTCTGATGGAAATTGTCCAGGCAGGGGACGGGGTTCTGTCTGTCGTTCTGGTTGGCCATCCCCGCCTGCGGAATGATCTGAACAAGGCGACAATGGAAGAGATCGGGCATAGAACCACCAAGATCATGTTTCAGGGGCTTGGCGATGACAGTCGCAAATATCTCGACTGGCTGCTGAAGCAGTGCCGGACCAAAAACACTAGGCAAGGAGACATTATTGCGGACGATGCGCTGGATCTGATGGTCGAGCGCCTGTCAACACCGCTTCAGTTTACCGAACATCTGACACGCGCTTTCACCGAAGCCTACAAGCTTGGCGCCAAGCCTGTCACCCGGGAAATTGTCGAAGAAACAATTGCGATCGGCTATGACGATCTGGATGCCCGACTGGCACGGCTTGGATACAATGCCAAGACACTGGCGGAGCAATTCGATACCCGGCTTCCGGAAATGCGCAAGTTCCTGAAAGGACACCTGGATTCCGAACGGACCCAGGAACTGGGGCAGATGATGCGACAGGCCGGATTGCCGATATAATCTTCAGTGGCAGATAATGTGATTTCACGGTGATGATTGCGGTCTGGTGGCAAATAATCTGATCACATTCGCAGTTAATGTGATTTGGGTACCGGTGATAAAATCACTTAATTTGAGCCGGAAAAGCGCGATAAGTGCAAGTTTGACGGATTATAAGTGCAATCCTCTATAGGTAAGGTACGTCATGCTCTTTTTTATGTCGGGGCGGGAAGGAAACATCCGAGTCAACGACCGTTCTGATTACAGGAAGCCCCTGATCTGTTGCACCTCCATCTGAATGGTCCATACCGAACAGCTTTTCAGCTCCGATGTAATTAGATGGTGCCGGCAGATTTATGATGAAGCTTCGGGGAAAGAGTCCTTCCCCAGCATCTTCGGTGAAATCCTCATGATGAATAAAGATATTTGCAAACGGGGTCGCAGTATATCCGACGTACGCACTCTGCTCGAATGCCGACAAAATCTGACGGATCAGCTTGTTCGTCTGCGTTGGATCATAGTCAGGCCTCGGCTCACCGAACTCATCCAAGTAATCGTTCGTATTTGCAGATGCATAGTCAGCTTCGTCATCAATCAGGAGCAGAGGCACACTCGTGATTATTTTTCCAAGAGGCGATTCAGGAGCGTCCTGTCCTCTGACAGCCAACGCCCAGTTAAGCAGGTTTCTCAGAACGCTCGTGTTCTTCTTCACCACGAACAGTACCGGGTCTTTCCCTCCCGGGACGATTGAGGTCTGCTGCGCGGTAACCCTGCGGAAGTCTCCCTGCTCGCTGCTACTGGTTAGTGAGTGGGCAATCAGAAAGGGGGCTCCGGTAATATCACCAACACCAATTCTCTGGTTGGCTTTCCCCCAAGACAGATGATGCCTTGTATCAAACCCCAAGACGCCCTCATCAAGGCGTACCTGGGTCTGACTCCGAAGGCTGTTGTGGGCACCCGCCAGAACAATTGCGAGACGATAACCCGCATCGAAAGCCTTCGTGATCAGGCCGGTATAGTTGGAGGTTTTCCCTGACTGAACGTGGCCTACAACAAGCCCTCTTCTATCCCATCTTCCTGTAAGTGCCGGATCCCTTAGCCTGTCGAGGATATCGTCCGTCAGCTCGTCAAGGCGGCGAATTACCTGGTCCGGAAGATTTTTCTCCTCGCGCAGGTAACGCTCATAGCGCTCCCAGAACTCGAACTCTGTATCTTCCTTTTTCGCTGCCAGCCATGCCTTGTATTCCTTGTCATCCAAGATGCAATAGCCGCCAACATGCACGTTATTATTGAACTCGAGGTCATCCTGCAGCCTCTGAAAGTCCAGCCCATTGTACTCGGCAATATTTTTGAGCACATTCACAGCCTGCACGATGTCGTCGAGCGTCACCGGCTTTTTCAGGCGAAGAAAATTATTTGCCATCCCGAAGGCTGATTTGTAACGAATCTTTGAATCTTCATTCATCAATGTCACTAACCGGTCCGGCGAACAGTTCGTCGGCTTAGGTTACCCCCTATTAATTTCGTCCAAGAACGCGGTCAGCACATCAGGATGAGCATTGAACGGCTCCATCACAGCGAGCTTTGTAGCCGCAGCAGTATTCGTTTCTCCCTCTTGGATAAGGATCCCGTAAACCTCACGCATGCACTGCAATAGTCCTTTCGGATCATCCCCAAAAGGAACTCCCAGGGTGTCGGGCTGCTCGGCATTGTTGATAACGATAAGAGGGCTCGGAACAGCCTGCTCGATCATCGAGAGAAGGGATGAGAATTTTTCTCCGTCTTCGCAGGATTTTCTCACTGATTTCACCAGCGGATGATCCCTGTTGACCTTATAATAGGTTCTGCCTCTCAGGGTTTTAGCAGACCAGACGAAGACAAAGTCATCAGCATGCTTTCGCTGAAGAACTTTTCCCCGGTGCCTGTATACCTTTGCGGCCTTATCCCTCGTCGCACGTGCAATCCTTTTAAGGTCGTCTCGCATTGCTGCTGGCGGATATGCTCGGGCCTTTTTGACGTCAAGATGCCATGCCTCATCAAGTGAATTAGGCAAATCGATCTGAATGCGTGCGAGCTTGTAATGCTCCTCTTTTTGGATCCCCAGACTAAGCCAGTCCCCGGAAACAATCAGCCGCCGATTGCGATATACATAAAAACCCTGCTGTGCATTCCAGCCCTTGGGACCTGATGCTGCGCTATGCTCCTCCTTGGTCAAACGTGAATGGTGCGGCAGCACAAACGGGAAGACTTGTATCTTTTCTCCCTCATAGGAAAGCCGCTCCGCGGCTAACGCTTCGGACTTTCCTTCAATAAAGGGATCCCAGCCAGAGACCTTCGTACCATTGATGAACATCGATAATGCGCCTGGACCCTTAAGGTACCGATGGAATACCATGCCCAGATGAGCACGTACTTCGTCGATTCTCTCACGGAACCTTTTTTCTGCCTTTTTATCTCCGGGAGAACCGTCCCTGACCACCCTATCGAGCTTCGACAGCGCTACAATCGTTCCCTTTCCGATCGATTGCAGGCGCTCCGCATGGTTTTTCACATCTGGTATCGGTGGTTTCAGGAGCCGCCATTCACCACCTCCGTGTTCCGCAATATAATTGAGATCCCAACAGCGGGTGACGACTTCAGCGCCATTCGCAAGAGAGACAACCGTAAGACATCTTGCCTGAGAGAGGGATGCAGTCTTCAGTCCTAGGCCGAATCTGCCTAAGTCATTTTCTGACCTTTTCACCATCGGGCTGATACTGCCCATTCGCATTGCCGCTACCAGACCGGCTTCATCCATGCCTTCGCCATCATCAACGATGAGAATTGCCGATTCAGCGCCATCCCACATAAACTCGACCCAGATGTTTTTGGCGTTTGCCGAGATGCTGTTATCGATGAGATCTGCAAGTGCTGTGGCAAGGTCATAACCGAACGCTCGCATTGACTCAATCATCGCGCCCGCGTCGGGTGACACAACCTCGTATTCGGCGCTCATTCCAATACCTCGTAACAGGCTAAATCTCTAAAACTGCCACAGATTCAGAGCATATTTGGACTGACGAGTCTATCGGTGATTACCCGAAACTTGCGTACTAAATAAACTTAAAATAGCACGCCATACTTTGGTTCCTGAAACTTTATCGCTTCGGGATCGTGGCCTTTTGTCGCGGCGAAACTAGTCGCGAACCAACGATAACTAATTAAACTCTAAGAAGAATTTTCTGCCGTTTCTACGACGATCAGATCAGACACAAGATCGAGCCCTTTCTTCTAAAGAAATATTGTCTTCCTCCGTCAACCTCTGGCCCTGTAACTGGTCTTATACCGAACTCTTTTTGTTTGATTACAACAGTTTTGGCCGAAGTATCATTTCTAGCTGCCAAGCTTGACGCAGAAACGTAAGTCGCATTGAACCTCTCGATTGCATCCAACGAAACCTGCCGTCGAAGACGTCCATCTATAGCGACAGAGGTTGTTTCGAGAAGACCCTTATGCACCAGATGACGTGTGGCTTCTTCATTTAACCCAAGCATCCTTGAAGCTTCGCGAATGGTAACGGCCCATTTGATCGTCCGTTTTTCATTGTAAAGAAAAGCTCGGAAGTCTGTGTCATTGAAGAACAGATCTCTGAGATTGGTCACTTTTGTCGAGCGCTTCAGCGATTTCAACTCGCCACCGAGCAAACCCTGAATCAGGTCAACGATACAAAGCCCCTTGGCAGTACAACGACGTATCGCTTTGGCAAAAGTCACAGGCTCATCTGCATTCTCACAATAGGCCGCTTGCCTTGTCACAGATGCAATGAACTCATTGATATCTTGCTTTTTGAATGCCCAGTGCTGAGAACCATCAACCTTCGGCCCCTTGACGACTTTGATCAGGCCTGCGTTCACCAGTTTCATGAAGGGGTGTTTTGAAACGCCGAGCAGTTCCTGAGCATCATTGGTTCCAAGCAGGTTCTCACGCGCGTTTCGGTAACGCTCAACCTCCGAGACTTCTAGGACGCGAAGGCATCTGCTTTGCATCTGTCTCGTGGTTGCAGCCAAACTCCCCTCGGCGATATCACGTCTCAGGATACTTGGATGAATACCAAGGCGTCGTGCCGCTTCCGCAACCGTAACAAACGACTGATCCTGGGACCATTCATCCGACAATCGTTTACTGGTTGGCACGACAAACCCAGCAAACCATTTACCTTCGATATATTTGGCGAATTCAGCCCGGATGAGATGCAGATGCTCAACCTCCTGCTGCTTGCGGAATAGATTGGTGTAGAGCGATCGAAATTCCGCCTCGAGCCCGACGTGTTTTCCGACATCCTGTTCGGTGAATTGCCGTACCTCATCAAGCAGCAGGTGAAATCCGTTAGGCCAATCAGCAAGAATCACAGAAACCCGGTCAAACACCTCGCGCAATGCATCGGCAGTAAGATTGTAAAACAATTGTCGACCGGTTCCACGCCCGCGACCAGAAATATAAGCCGCCAGGAACATCGTGTGGTTCAGGAGATCTGTGAAACTCAACTTCTGAAATGCAGGATGCATGGCGCAGTTTTCGTCTGCCGGTTGCCCATCGAAGCGCTTCTCTAGCAACCTGCAGAAATCTACTGTCTTATCGGGTGCTGAGCGCGGTCGAAACGACCTCAAATCCGCACCACAGCCGCACTCCAGAAGGTTTTCACGTGCCCAGCCAACGCGGCGATAACATTTACTGCAGGTCTCAAGCAGATAGGTCCCGTGTTTCGGACAGGCACTCATAGGCTTGAACTCCCACAAGGCACGATGGTAGGGGGCTTCGCTCAAGCATTGCGGGCAGTAGCGAAAAGAACGCCTTTCCTGTGCACAGATGTGAATTTCATGAGAGCCCACACGAACCCATCGGGGCCCCACAATTCGGCTCTGGATATTTGAAAGCTCGTGGTCTGCAAGGTTTAGCACGCTTGCCAATTTTGCAACGTCGTCGCGCGGCAAGTATGCGCGTGGGTGAATACCGAGCTGCCTCAGCATCCAGTTTGGATTGTGATAACCATTTTCCGTCGAAACCCTGAGCAGATATCCCCGGAAGCTCTCTGCCTTCTCCGGCTTAGGACGTACCAATAGTGACAGATCACCTGACATGTGTCTCACCTTGCTGAGAGGACTTCGTTGACGTTTTGAGAACGTGATGTCGCGCTAACCGAGGGGATGCATCCCGCCACCGACATATGCCTGCTCTCGGGAAGCGGGTCGATTGCTTGCCCGTCCCAACTGTCGAGAAATGGATTGAGAACTGCTTTGTCTGGTACAAGGCGCTCCCTGAACGATTTGGCGAGATGCTGCCGGGTTATCGACGAAGCATTGCATTTGGCTGCTTCATATGCGGCGCCATGGATCAGCTTGATCAGAAGAGAAATCAGGCCTTTTGTTGCAGCATGGCAGCGGACAGCTTGCCCCTTCAAATCGCTTTTGCCTCCCAGAATCTCCGCAAGCTTTCCGTCTACCGCGTCAAGAATCCTGGTAAACTCTGCACGCTCTGCATTGTCATCCCAAGCAAAGGGTGAAAGTTCAGTCTGATAACTAAAGCGCCGCATAAGTTGCTCATTAGCCGATAGAACATTTCTCGAATACGGAAGCCCAACCAAAGCCACCGGGATCGATGTGTTGGAAATGAGGTTCTTGAGCCAGTCAGAAACATCGAGGATAACCCGCTCGCTCTTGCGATCGATAAAGTGCTGAAACTCATCAAGGATGATGAGCTTCGTGCCACACTCCCGGAGCAGCTTGCGAAGCCTTTTGGTTCTTTGCTCAAGTGTGCCACGGTCAGAAAGAGGGTCACCAAGCTTATCGAGAAGCTCGGACGCCATATTCTTCATCGTTGCCGGCACCGGAATTACGGCGCTCAGAACCGAAACCAGTTTACGGTCCTGGGTTTCGACAGGCTGATTATCGACGAGAAAAGCCTTTGCAAGCGTCGACTTCCCAACACCTGATGGACCATGCAGAAGCATACAAACCGGTTCTCCATAGCCCGTATAGGACTGCATGCATTCATCAAGCCTTGCCAAACCGGTCTTGAAAGAACGATGGCGGATCAGAACATCACCCATCACCTGATTGATGTCAGAAAGCTTGTCTGGATTAACAGAAATGCTCATAGGTCATCCTTTCCGACAGCCTGAATACGTCGCATGCCATCAGCAAGAAAATCGTCATCTTCGACTAGGTCATCACGATAATCTTCCTCCTCGGCCGTTGGTGCAGCATCAAATGAGATCTCATAAGAGGTGTTCTGCTCGACAATCCGATCTTCATTCGAGGGTGCGTGACTGGAGGACTCACGAAACCGTCCAATCCGTGCATTGGTTGTGCGTTTCCGCTTCTTGGTCTTGGCCGTTTCCTGAATAAGGTCGTGAATGTGTTCTTTGACTTTCGCAAGTTCAGTTGGACCGATCTTACGCGCCCCCATTTTCCGAAGGCACTTGCGAACGATCTTGTGAGGCCAGAGCCCCAACCCCTCTGCGTATTCAGGATTCAATGCCGGGACCTCGAAATAGGTATTGGTTCTTGGATCGCGGACATGAATGCGCCCCATATTGGTCGGATCGAACTTCATATCTACCTGAATATCTTTGGCGGAACTGTTGCGGAGCTCTGTCAGCTTTTTTGAGCTGTACCAAATGCCCTCTATCACAATCCCTTTGGGGTGAATTTTCCGAACTTCCTTGAAGCAGGAAAGAAGAACATTGAGGTCCTCCTGATCGGAAATAAGCCGAGGTGGAAACGTCTCCGCACCTTCAGTCCATCTTTCAATCGGTATTGCTTGTATACCCTCGTGCATCTTCCTGGCATGAATTTCGACAATCCATTTACACAAGACATGCTCAAGAAGTGCGATAGGAACGCTAGCCTCTCCAACCGCATCATTCTCTGAACGTGCGTCCTTGTTGTGAAAGGTCTTCCCCGGCGCATCACACAGAAGAGATCGGTTGATCTCACCAAAAATTCTCTCCACAACACCTTTGCTCCATGGTGACTTCACTTTGTTGTGCTGGATGGAGATACCAAGTTGGGCACACGCGATTTCCAGATCTTTAGAATGGAATTCGGGCCCGTTATCCGTGACAAGAACCTCGGGCACACCATAGCAGGGCCATGCGCCTTCGATGTCAGGGTAACGCTCGTTGACCCATTCCTTGGTCCCAATCGCATTGCGCAGTGCCATCATTACACTCGCTGAACCTGGCGCTTCGAAGCCGAGATAAAAGCCCAGAGGCATCCTTGAAAAATGGTCAATGATTAATGTGAGTGTTGGCCGCCCTAGTGGAATGTCGAGATCCTCATCGTAGGCGATGATATCGAGAAGACTGTGGTCGATCTCTACCCGCTCAAGCGGTCGGGAGGAGAAAGCACCTTTTCCCACGTGTCGGGTTTCCTTGTCGGCAATGTGTTTCCCGTATCGGCCCCTTAAAAAGGTGTAGGGCTCGAGTTTCTCGATTTCGCGATAGAGAGTTCTAAGGTTTGGAACAGCGAGTTGATCAAACGATGGCCGATATGCATTCAGCCTTTCGATCTCGACGACGACAGCGGAGTAAACATCCGTCGGCCTAGGCCTAGACGTAACCAGAAATCGCTCATTAATTACGGCCTGAAGGATTTCGAGCACTTCAGGAGAAAATCGTCGTTTCCGGTTCCCACGGCGCTTTTTTTGCGGCACCAAAGCCACAGGATCGCCGCCAGCCTGGCGGTAAAGTTTGCACCAGTTATAGAGCGTTGCCACTGACGGTGGCTTAGGGTCGTTAAGTTGTGCTGCACCAATTTCGATGCTGGCTTTCACTAAGGCTGCACCGCTCTCTGCAACCCTTGGCTTCTCGACCAATTTTACGTAGGCAAGCCTGCGGCGAAGCTCATCGCGATCTTTTTCGGGAAGGACACTCAGGTCCTGACGTTCTAGTACCTTGTGCTTGCGGCCACCAACGATGATGGAAGCTTCACCGTTAGCCACGGAAAACGCCAACTCAGGTCTTGGGATTTTCACCAATTGACCGTCATCTTCTGACTCAAGCTGAAGAATATCCCCTGCGAGGCAACGACGGACGGCATAGATGGTTTCACCAACAGACACCTCAGTTCCCATACCGATGCGAACAGCAACCATTACGAAGCCCTCCGCAAACAAACAGATGTATCGTCGTTGTCGATCGGTTGATTAATATCGACGCCAAGAATGCCTTGAGCGATGAGTGCGTAGACCTGCGAGAACGGAACACCATGCTCTTTCAAATGTTCGAACAACCCCGCAAGGGTCTGAACACCGCTATCAATAAGATTGATAACAACCTGCTTGCTGGCGGGATTTACGATTTCGCGCTGATACCGCAAGAGTTTGGTGATGTTTGAAAGTCGCGGTTCTTTTCGGATTTCGCGCTCGGTCATAACTAGGAAATCTATACCTTGCGCGCTGTAGTACTCCCGGAATGCGGCAAGTCTCTCTTTCAAGGGGCTTGTTATGGACTGTTCGTAAGGCTTTACTTCAAAGACAGTTACGCCACTCGTCATCTGCGCGATAAAATCGGGTGTGTATTTACGCCTTTTTCCGCTCTCGAAATAAGTAAGAGGCCCTGGTTGCTCCCGATATGACAACACCGCCGGATCAAACTCCAACAAACGGATCATGTCGCGCTCGAGCTGGGACTCCCAGTGGACGACCCGACTTGATTTCAAGCTTGGGAAACGGCCGACAACGCGATGCGTCGTTCGACGGACAACCTTCCTGCTTCTTTGTGCATGGGGATCAAACATCATTCACAATCCGCGTTATGATTCGTGGCATATTATGATTCAAATCAACTTTGCACAATCGAAAAATTCTGCTATGGGTAATTGAAAGATCTTTTAATGCAAGGAAATCCCTCCAAGATGAACGCGCAATCCTTTGATGAACTGCTTGCAAAATTGGACGATGCACGGGGCCGGCGGATGCCCTGGACACAAATTGCGTCGATGATCAACGAGATCGAAAAAACGCCAGCAGGTAAGCAATACTCTGCAAACAAAGAACATTTCTGGGAGATGCTTGCTCAGAAATCTGGTTATACACGCAACGCATTGCAACGCATGCGCTCAACACTCATCCGCGGTAATGCCATCGCAGATCGCGAAAAAACGAAACTGCAAGAAATTCTTGGACAGCGTGCACTCGCACCAAATGCCCTGTTTGACGTACTGGGCCACTTTCACACTGCTGAACTGTTCGCACGTATTTACAGCGCTGATCCGGATGCTGCACTCAATCTCCTGACTCAAATGCGCGACGAGAGAGTCCCGGTGGTTCGTATCAAGGAAATCCTCAGTGAAGTAACGAACCGAAAGCATTCTTCATCGTCGAAGCCAACGTTCTTGATGCCCAAAGACGTGCTTCATAGAGAACAAGCTCTCGCTTTAATTGATGAGCACAAGTCCCTTCTGTACGGAGGTGACGATGTCAGTATCTATTTCAATAGGTATGAGTTTGAATTCGTCAGCATTGACGCTGTTGGCATTCGCTGTGGCGATGATGGCGCCTTGCAGCTGGTTGACGGTTTCATGTTAATGACCAGTTCACCTGGGAAACACAAACCGGCCTTCCAGAACCTACTGTCTGACATAGATTATCGCTCGAGTTTTTTCCGCCACGTATGGCTTTGCAGAAACAGCTCGTTCCGATGGCCATCAGAAGAAATTAATGCTGCGATTGACGCTCTGGACATTCATCAAGTTGGGATCATCGAATTCGATGAAGAGGGCGGCGAGATGAAGATTGTTCGTCGTCCAAAAGGAGACACCCGACCTTCTCGCTATTCTCTAACTCTTCGCGAAATCATGCGTCAGGGCATTCCCGATTTTGGCATGGTGTAATGCCTGATCAATTATTTGCTAGACAACCGGTATTTCGTCGAACGGCCGCGTCCTTCGCAAACGCATAGATAGCCTTTGTCGACCAGGTCAGTAAGGTGGCGCGTTGCTGTCGCCTTACTAACGCTATTAATCGCAGCATATTGTGATGCGCTTATGACATTTTGATCCGCATCATCATGCAGCAGCACAAGAATTCTGACTTGTTGTGTCAGAAGTCGAGTTTCTGGCTGCATTGTCACGAGGCTGTTCGCTTCAACACTCCAGTTTAATCTCGTGATCGCCCCGTCGAGTGCATTTTCCAGAGTTTTGAAAAACCAATTCATCCATTCCGTTACATCTAAACCGGAAGACTGAGTTCGCTCCAACACGGCGTAATAGTTCTCACGGTCGGCTAAAATGTAAGGCGCCATTGGGTACAAGACAGCATTTTTGTCTGACTGAAACAGTGCTAGGTCAGCAACCGCGCGTGCACTCCTGCCATTGCCATCTTCGAATGGATGCACGGTCGCGAACCACAGATGCGCCCAAGCAGCTCGTGAAAGCGGATCTATTTCTTTGGCTTCTCGGCTAGAAGCGAACCAGTTAAGGAATGTTTCCATCTCAATTGCGACGCGTGACGGGCTAGGAGCTTCGAAATGAATTCTCCGGTCGCCGCTTCCACCGGAAACCACGTTGATATCTTCGGTTCGCCATGTTGCAGGTTGTCCGATTTGAGCTGGTGAGCAGGTCCTCTCGAACATGCAGCGCTGCCATATTCCTAATCGATGCAGAGTAAGGTCTTGAGAGGACTTGTCAAAAACGTTTGATATCAAAGCAGCGGCGTTTCCCTCCAGTATCCCGACACTCTTGGCGTCATCCCAAGAGGAAGCTCGGCCAAACCCGCGCTCGATTTCATCGGATAGGACAGTTGCGTCGAGGTGCTCGCCCTCAATTGCAAAAGAAGCAACAATGTTCTCAGTAAGTGCTTTGGTGATTAAGGTGCCGGTGCCGTTCAGCGAGTCGACCAATCCGGCCACGTATCCCTGTTTATGATAAACAGAAGGTAAGTAGGCTTGGATTTGCTGCCTATCCCAAGTGAAGTTGGGCCAATCACTGTGCTGCCAGTTCCATTTGCCCATCACCCCCCCTCGTGAGCCGATTAATCACCATATTCGGCTCACACTATGACGTGAATAAATTTCACGGAAGAGGCAAAACCTACAACAACTCACGATTTTGGCAAAAAATACCCCCCAAAAGGCGCATCACTGAGCTCCTAAGAACTGCTGGCTAAGCGTGGGGGTGATGTTATGGAAAATATATAATACCGAGCCGTCAACCTGCAATTCAAATCGCGGGATATCAGCCTACTTTCAAATTCCCGCAAACCGATACCAACTTCAAATCTGAACTGTCAGCGCTTGTGAGTTCAAGTCGAACCTTTTGGTCAACTCTATCGGCATCGTGTATTCGAGCTCTTTACCGTCACTAAGCAAATAAGACGTTGTTTGCGGTTCGCGGTATGCATCCATTTCCATCTTTGAAGCACCAACATAAAGCCCACGAATTAGACGAAAACAGCCGCTGTGGGTCACGATCACATGTGGGTTGTTGACGGAAAGCGTGGCAAGCCAATGCTTGATCCTTGTACTTAACTGATTTTTGCTCTCTCCGTCGGGGACCTCATAACCCCAAATATCACGTTGGTGTGCATCAAACTCCAGCGGACGGAGCCGAGAAATTTCTGGCAAAGTCATACCCTCCCATGCGCCATAGTTCCGTTCCGCAATGGCATCGTTGTATTGGAAATCCGAGTACCGGATTCCCCAGAAATCGGCGAGAACAGAGGCTGTCTGACGCGCGCGACCAAGTGGACTGGAGAAATAACTAACGGCTCTGTCAGCAGACAACTTCATCCAGATATCACGTGTGTTTTCGGCAACGGCGCAAACTTGTCGGAACCCGTTTACAGTGAGTGGTGCATCTCGTTGGCCCTGCAAGCGTCCTTCGATGTTCCACTGGGTTTCACCATGGCGGATCAGCAGAATTGTCGGGAGTTTCGTTTCAGACATTTTCAAACCTTTGCGATCCTAATCACAAAAAAAACGGCATTGAGCCGCCATGGCGGCTCAATGCTCCAATTGGTTAAAATCAATCGCGGATCAGAACAGCCTGGGCAGGGTCAAGCTTAAGCGCAACATTTTCACCCTTTTCCATACGCTTCTTGCCACGCGTATGTCGTTCGTCGACCAACAGTTCCTGACCGTTTACATCGATCGCATAGCGCACCATCCCGCCGAGGAACTCGGCAGAAGCAACCAAGCCTGACAAGGAGTCGTTCGCACCATCAGCCGCGAACTCGATACTTTCAGGACGTACCACCAACCGTGCTTTGCCAGTTGCTTCGTCTGCATCGACCGGAATGCGAAGGTTGGCACCGCAATCGAAGCTCTTGCCCTCCGCAGATGCGACAACCTCACCTTCGAGGATGTTTGCGGTCCCAAGAAATTTTGCAACGAAGCTGTTGGCCGGATTATCGTAAACCTCGTCAGGGCGACCGATTTGCTGCACCACCCCGTCTGCCATAACGGCAATCCGGTCACAGATCGTGTTGGCTTCTTCCTGATCGTGGGTGACGAAGATCGTTGTAATACCCAGGCGACGTTGCAACTTGAGAAGGTCCTGACGCATCTGCACACGCAGATTTGCATCAAGGTTTGAAAGGGGCTCATCAAGAAGCAAAACCCGCGGCTCAACTACAATCGTGCGCGCCAGTGCCACACGTTGTTGCTGCCCACCCGACAGCTGCGACGGGAAGCGTTCGGCATAGTCCGCCATACCAACAAGTTCCAGAGCAGCAAGGACCTTTGGGCCAATTTCGGATGACGGGACCTTGCGCTCCTCCAGGCCAAAGGCGACGTTTTTGGCCACTGTCATGTGCGGCCAGAGCGCATAACTCTGAAACACCATGCCAACATTCCGCTGCCACGGTACAGAGCCGACAATGTCCTGACCATCAAGCTTGATCTGACCTTTAGGGTTCGGGCCAAAGCCCGCAATCGCACGCAACAAGGTGGATTTTCCCGATCCGGATGGACCGAGGAAGGCAAAGAATTCGCCCGGACGGATCGCTAGGTTCACCCCTTTGAGGACTTCGGTCTTACCAAACGACAAAGAGAGATTTTCAATATCGATCTGAACCGGTGCAGTTTGCATCGTGGTCATAGTGTCGGCCTCCGCGCGACGATTATTGGAAGGATTGGTTATAATGGTCATGCTGCATCTCCTGCGGCCTGTTCCATGCTGCTGCGTTGCTTGCGAGCACGGTCAACCATGCGGTGCGACAAATAAGTCGCCAAACCAACAATGATGACAGCCATGACACCGAGTGCTGCACCCGGTCCACGACCGGCAGCCGATTGCATGAACAAGTAGAGTCCATAAGCCAGCGGGGCGTCATTTTCAGTCGAAACAAGCATGATGGTTGCAGACAGTTCGACTGCAGCTGTTGAGAAGCTGGTGACAAAGCCCGCGACTAGGCCACTGGCCATCAGCGGAACCACAATCCGGCGAACTGTGCGGAACTTGGATGCCCCGAGGTTTTCGGATGCTTCTTCCAGTGACGGGGAAACCTGTTGCAGGGCGGCTGTACAGGAGCGAAGGGCATAAGGCAAACGGCGCACAGCAAGTGCGATCACGATAATCCCCCACCAAGTTGCCATTGGCTGACCGGTGATTGGCATTTCCACACCATAGAAAACGCGCAGATACCCGATACCAAGAACAACCCCTGGCACTGCAAGAGCAGAAACTGCCATGTAATCAAGCCATTTACGACCGATGACGTTTGTGCGCATTACGACGTAGGCAATCGCAGTCCCCAGAACGATGTCGATGACACCGGCAAGACCGGCATAGATCAGCGTGTTCTTGATAAAGGTCCAGGCAGAGGTAAATGCCGTGGCGTAGTGGCTGGTAGTGAAGCTGTCAGGCAAGACGCTGAACGACCAGACAGACCCGAGGGACAGCAGCAACAATCCCAGATGCGGCGCCAACACGATGCCGAGGATCGAAAAGATCACGACATAGCAAAGGATGGCTTCATGCGAACGCAGATCGCGCTTGGACAGGCCGCCGCCGCCTTTTTGCGTTGTCGAATAGTCCTTGCCGCGCATACCAAGGAACGCAACCCACATGGCAAAAACAGAGAACACAATCAGGATGCACGAAATCACATAGCCCATTGGATCGGAAATACCGATCGACGAAATACGCAGATAGGCCTGCGGGGCAAGCATGGTGTTGACGTTCAACAAGAGCGGCGTGCCAAGATCGTCAAAGACTTTGACGAAGACAAGGGACGCACCGGCGATGTAGCCCGGCATTGCAAGCGGAAAAACGATACGGCGGAACAGACGGAAGCCGCTTGACCCAAGCATCTGACCAGCTTCCTCCATTGAACGGTCGATGTTTTGGAGGCTTGCACTGAGGTTAATCAGAATGAACGGGAAATAGTGAATGGACTGAACAAAGATCACACCATTCAGCCCCTCCATGAAGGGAATATTGATCCCGAACCAGTCCCGTAAAAGCAAGTTCACACTGCCGTTTGTCCCAAATAGCAATTGCATCGCGACAGCACCAATAAAGGGCGGCATGATGAGTGGAACAAAGGCAAGTGTTTGAATGATCACCGAACCTGAGAAATTAAAACGGGTGGTGAAATAGGCCAGTGGCAGCGCAAATGCCGACGCAAACACGACGGACATCCCCGACACATAGACCGAGTTGAAGAAAGACTGACGGAACAATGCGCTGTTAAAGAAGTCCTGAAAATTTACCAGCGTGAAAGATCCGCTGGTGGGCTCCTGAAAGGCGACCTGAATGACTTTCAGGACCGGCACTAACAGGAAGGCACCCAGAAACAGGACCACAATCCCAGCGACCATATATGGACCAAGCGAAGAGAAACGCACCGGTCGCGCAAGAGCGGCGGACGACATAAGTATTCTCCAATGTCGGGGAATCTGGCCCCTGCCAGAGCTCAACTTCTCTGGCAGGGGGATAAGTATCATGTGCGTTCCTGACATACCCCCAGCGGCTGCCAGGCAACGTCACACGATACCAGGGAGTTCAGGAAAGATCAGAACATGAAGCGCGCAGTATTCGCGAGCTCTGCCGCCTTCTGGTAGTTCTGCACGATCTGGTTGTCCCATTCCTGTTCGATTTCAGCCTGACGACCTTCGACCTTGTCGGTTTGCTTTTTGCGTTTGCTTTTGAAGATCGCAGCAAATTCAGGGTCGTTTGCCTTGGCTTCGTCAATCGGGAGCTTATGCAAAAGCGCCTTGGCTTCTTCGATCAACTTGGTCGCTTCTGCATTGTTCTCACCGCTTTCAGCCAAAACCGCTTCGGCTTCCTGAATGGCAACGGTTGCCGCACGCAGATCTTCGAGACGGTAGGTGACCATCACGTCGAACAGGGAGTTCACAACGTTGTACCGACCCTGCGAAACCGCGGTATCAAACTTGACTTCCGTTTTGATCGAGCCGTTGAACGGGTTCGGAAGACCTTCCGGTGCATTTGCATAGGCAGCTTCGTTGACCGGAAGACGCATGATTTTCGGATCAAACAGCAAACCCTGCCCAGTTTCCGACATCAGGAAGTCGATGAATTTCTGTGCCGGTTCACTGTTGGGCGCATTGGCAACAACACCGATATTGGCCGGAACAAGCGCAGTAACACTCGGATAGCTGAAATCAACCGGGAAGCCCGACGCCATTGACGAGAAGCCAAAGAAGTCAATGACAATCCCGATGCCGAATGAACCGCTGTTTACACCATCGGGCACACCGAAGCTGCGTTCGGTGATGGTTTTGGCGTTACCGGAAATGTCACGGATGGTTTCCCAACCTTTTTCCCAGCCTTCGCCCTGAAGAATGGTTTCAATCGTCAGGTGTGTGGTACCCGAGCGCGACGGGGCCGATAAGCCGACGTGACCATGGTAAACTGGCTTTGCAAGATCTTCCCACTCCCCCGGTTCCGGAAGATCGAACGCATCCATGTAGCGTTCGTTCCACATGAAGCCATAGCCCGAAAGCGCAAAGCCGGAGTAATAGCCATCCGGATCATTGATCGGATAGCCATTAAGTTCTTTGGCAACACCACCGACTGTCGACTCGTATTTCGCAAGCAGGCTATTCTCCTTGAGGACCTCAAAGGCATCGGGTGCCGAAGCCCAAAAGATATCGGATTGGTTGTTTTGTGCCGTTTCAATCAGATATTTCACACCTGATGAAGTGCTTTTATTGACAACCTCGACCGAGACGGAGGGGTTTTCTTTCATGAAGGCATTCTTGAAAACATCAGTCAGGTCGGACGGAAAGGACGTCACAATGACGAGCTTGTCTTCGGCTGCATGCGCGGTTGCGGTTGCAAGCATGGCGGCCAGCGCAACACCTGTTCCCAGGTGGCGCAATGTTTTGTGAACCATGTTGGACACTGGTTCCTCCCTATTTGGTTGTTCATTGACCGACGCAGGTCGGCAACCAGACAAGAGCAACCAATGTGCCAATGTGACCCATACTAGGAGAACCAAACTAAGTATTTGTTTTTTAAAGTATTTATTCCGAAATCACGCGATTCCGTAACTGCGATATTTGTGTCAATAATAACCCAAAACGAAGAGGAGACGGGTCAGTATTGACACATCATGCACCATCTACAAAGTCACGCTTGTCGATATTGTGGTACTGCATGCGCAGATAAAGTTTCTTGCGTGGAATATCGAGATAGTCGGCGGTTTCTTGGACCTTCCCTTCACAGCGCCGCAAAGCAGATGAAATCACCTTTTTTTCAAAGGCATCCATCTGATCTGGCAAGGACATCGAGGCATCAAATCTGTCGAAACCCGTCGACATGCTTTCCAGCTGAAGAGCATATCTTTCTGCAGCATTCACCAACTCGCGCACGTTCCCAGGCCAAGACTTTCCGCGCAGTTCATCAAGGCTGATTTCGGAAATTTCGGGAATTTTGAGCCCGTGTTTGCTGCATGCGCTCGAAACATAATGCACAAAAAGCAGCGCAATATCCTCGCCGCGCTCCCGCAAGGGAGGGATCGTAAGAGTAGCAACTGCAAGACGGTAATAAAGATCCGGGCGAAATCTACTTTCCTCCGATGCCTGTTCAAGGTCTTCTTTGGCAGCCGCAACCACCCGCACATCAATATTGATCGGTGATTTCCCTCCCAACCGTTCAATGGTCTGCCCTTGCAGGGCACGCAAAAGTTGGGTTTGCTGGCTTAACGGCATGCTTTCGATTTCATCAAGGAAAAGCGTACCGCCACTAGCCTGTTCAAGCTTGCCGATATGTCGGCGATCAGCCCCTGTGAAAGCTCCGCTTTCATGGCCAAAAAGCTCGCTTGCAATCAGCGTTTCCTGCAGAGCACCGCAGTTGATTGCGACAAACGGACCATTTTTGCGCGGCCCTAGTTCGTGAAGGGCGCGCGCAACAAGTTCTTTTCCTGTACCGGTTTCGCCATAAATGATCGTATTGACGTCAGAGCCGGCGACGACTGTTGTTTTCTGTCGTAAACGCTCGATCTTCGGATGGTTGCCGATGATGTGGTTTTCGATGCGATAGCCATCATCGCTTCGGTTGATCAGGCAGCGGTTCTCAAGGATGAGACGTCGCAGTTCGCACGCACGCCCCACGACCGCAAGCAGCATTTCGGGGTCAGCCGGTTTTTCGATGAAGTCATAGGCCCCTAATCTAACCGCCTTGGTCGCCATCGGGATGTCCCCATGACCTGTCACGATGATAACCGGAATTTTTGGGTCAATGCGCTTGACGGCTTCAAGCACACCAAACCCATCCATTCCGGGCATACGCAGATCGGTCAGAACAACGCCGGGCCAATCGGTCTGCAAGGTGGTAATTGCAGCTTCGGCGTCTTCGAATGATTGCGGCATGAAGTTTTGCAGATGCAGGGTTTCTTCCCATGCACGACGAATTTCTGCTTCGTCATCAATTAACAAAACCGGAGATTTTCCACTGTTGTTTGTCACGTTTTAAACAACTCCACGGTTGCAATCGTTCCGCCATGTTCATCCTGGCTAGGCAAAACCTTGAGACGTCCACCAAGGTCACGAATGACATTGAATGAAATTGACAGACCAAGTCCCAGACCTTTTCCCGGCGGCTTGGTCGTGAAGAAGGGTTCGAAGAGCTTGTCGCTAACATCGGGGGCAAAACCGACGCCATTATCCTCGACCGTTATCACCGCCCGGCGATCCGTTTCGGCGATTGCCAGATGCAAGACGGGCTCTTTAAGTTCTTCCACTGCATCAAGGGCGTTGCTGATCAAATTGACCAGAACCTGTTCGAGTTTTGCCGGGTCGGTCAGAACATAAACCGGCCCGTCCGGATAAGCACGTTTCAGCAGTACACCGTTGCGTGCGATCCGCTCTTCAAAAAGGGACAGGGCATTTTCAAGGACTTCGATCCCATCATGTTTTGTGACCGCTTCTTGTGGTCGGCGGGCGAAACTTTTCAGATGGTTGGATGTTTTCGAAAGTCGCTTCACTAACCTGTCGATATCTTCAAGCTTCTCAAGGCATTTATCGTGCTCGCCACGCTCAAGATAAAGCGATGCATTATGGTTATATGAACTGAGTGCTGCGAGCGGTTGATTGAATTCGTGGGCGATGCTGGCTGACAACTGTCCAAGTGCAGCCAGCTTAGCGGCTTGTAGCAGTTCGGCCTGTGTTTCGCGCAGATCCTGTTCGGCTTGCTGACGCAGGACAATTTCGCTGCGTAGTTCCGCGTTGGTGTCTTCGAGTGCTTCAGCATGGGTTTCAAGCGCTTGCGACTTGTGCCGGAACAGCCGAACGGCATCGGCAAGTTGCCCGATTTCGTCCTTACCATCTACCAGCACCCGGTGAGCAAAATTGCCATCGGCAATGATCTGCATGGAAGACAAGACACGCATCAGGCGTTGCAGAAGCTGGCCCCGAATGAAAATTACGGAGAACAGGATCAACAGGCCAACTGTCGTTGTTCCAGCCAACAATCCGAACAATTGGCCACTTCGCACCTCACGCTCAATCTGCAGGGAGACGTTTTCAGTACGCTGGCCGCTCTCACGCACCGTATCCGCGACCAGCCCACCCAAAGTTTCTAGCAATACCGCATTCTCATCCTGAAGCTGGGCATTCTGGCGCAACAAAGCCGTTTCACGCAGCTTAAGTTCAAGTAGGTCGCGGGGTGTTTCGCCGTAAGATGCGATTTCATGCCAGATCTGAAGCAGGGTGATCGAGCTGCTGTTCTGTTGGAGTGCCGGGAGGTTTTCATTGGCCTCCGAGATACTTTCGAGCAGACGCAAACGAAGTTGCTCAATAGCGCCAAAGTCGTCTTCTCCGACCGCGCGCAGCATCAGTCCAACGATCAGATTGCAGGCAGCATGCAAACGACCCAGTGCCTCGGTAAAGCGCACCTCATTAACGACAGTATCGACCTGAACGTCCGTGCTGGGGCTGGTAAAGCTTTGATCAATCGCGGATGTTACGTTGAAATTGGCATCAACCAGCAGCGGATCGACTTCAAGAAGGAAATCACTGTGCAAGCGATTAATCCGTGCAACCTGACGACTAAGATTATCGCGCATTTCAAACTTTGTTGCGACGTTGGCATCAAGCTGCTCGACATTCGTCATCAGGTCATCAAGAAGCTGTGCGAGCTTTTCGGTCAGGTCAGGGGCATAAGTGGCAAGCTCAAGACTAAGCACGTGCAAATCTTGAAAATGCGCCTGAAGACTATCAAGAGCATCCTGTCGAGCATATTGTGTCGATGCACTGCCTAATCGAGGTGTATCAACGCGGATGATCTGCCCAATCTCGGCAAAGCGGGCACTTGTGGCCGTAACCGCCAAGTTCTCCGACGCCAGATCGGCGACTGTCTGGCTGACACCCCCAAGTGTCAGGTTCGAAATCGTGGTTGCGATCACCGAAACACTAGCAATGACAACAACCGACAGCATTAGTTTCGCTCGGAGGCTACCGAGATGCCAATTCATTGTTCAACGCCTGAATCAAGGTGGCTTTGAAACGATTCCATTCGGGCAATCAATTCGCGTGCAGATTTGAAACGCTGGCTGAAATCATTCGACCAGCTATCCTGAACACGCAACCTTCCGGCAACGGCAGTTTCGGGGGAAACTGCGTCGGAAAAGACGCGTTCAAAGCTTTGTTCGTTAGCCATGAAAGCCGCAACCGGCACGGATTCAAGGGATTCTCGCACCGCTGCAAGCAGGGGCCGCATCGAATCAGATTGCCTAATAACCTGGGAGCTCTCCAACCGGAGCAAAGCATCCCAAAGCTTTCGGATTTCAAGAAGTCGATGGGTGATCATATCGTCAAAAAGTGCATTGACGACTGCCATGCGGGTCGCAGCCAATTTCAGATCCAGACGGTGGACCGGTTTATAGTCGGATGGTGAAAAACCCACCTTTGGCCACAAGGCCGGATCAATTGGAATCCGCTGGATTTCCGGATCAAGTAACAGTTCTTGTGCTTCTTGGCCTCTAAGGAAGTTAACAAATCCCAGAGACAGCACATTGTTTGCGCCCAGACCGGTAACAGCAATGCTTGCGGGGAAATACCAGCCCGGCGAGAATGAACGAAAGGCAAGCTTCGAGCCGGACGGCAACTGTGCCTGGGCAAGGAAATCAATGCCAATGCCATAGTCGAAACGACCTCGCGCAACACCGTCACGAACCCCAAAACTACGCGCGGTAACTGTCGCAAGATTGCCTCCAATTTGAGAGAGAAGCGCCCAACCTTTTTGCCAACCATATTGCTGCAAAAGGCTTTCAACAAACAGATGGGTCGTTCCACTGCGAGACGGGGAACTCATACCAAGCATGCCGCTATACTTAGAAGAGGCAAGATCGGCGATCTCGATCGGGGTTTGCAATGACGCGTCGTTTGGAACTGACATCACACCAATTGTCGAAAGCGCAAAACCGAACCGCGAACCATTTGGGGAGTCGACGGTAATATCAGCACTATCTGCCGGGTTTCCAACTTTCTCAGGAAATCTGGCCAAAGCGCCGTGTTGATCAAGCAGCTCAAACGCCACCGGCGAGCTTGCCCAAACGACATCAGGAACCGGTCGCCTGTTTTCGCGAACATGCGAAATCAATCCGATCGTGTTCTTATTCTGAACACAAATATCCGTCGCGCCGTTCCGCGCGATGAACAAGTCAACAAACGGTTTGTAAAATGATGACGGATAGGACGTCAAAATGGTTAGATCACACGCTGCAGCCTTGCCGGATGTGGCGAATACCAACATGCCAGCAACAATTTGGACCACAACGCGCAACGAAGGTGGCGGCATCAAGCGCATTGCGTTAATTTCCGCGGACTTCTGGCAACAGCCTTCTGTCCACGCCTCCCGAAATGGTATTTGCTTTTTTTATTTTCCGACCGGACAGGTGACCGGTCTGATGAGTAGATACTATTCAGGATGCCGCATTATGGCGACCCCTTTTGACAACGTTAGTCTCGGGTCTGCAGGCTAGTGAACGAACTGCCCGGTTGATCATCATAAAAAAAACCAAGGCCATGAAGCTTCACGGCCTTGGTTCCAACTTTATGCGTCACAGATTCTAGATTTATGTGTCGCGTTTCCAGTTTTATGAGTCAATTCACAAGTCATGATTTCTTATACGTCGAGGTTCGCGACCTTGAGCGCATTTGACTGGATGAAGTCGCGGCGGGGTTCGACGACGTCGCCCATGAGGGTCGAGAAGACTTCCTCTGCCTCGTCGGCGTGAGCCACCTTGACTTGCAGGAGCGAACGGACGTTCGGGTCGAGCGTGGTTTCCCAAAGCTGATCCGGGTTCATTTCACCCAGACCTTTATAACGCTGGACCGAAATGCCGCGGCGGCCATATTCCATCACCGCATTGACCAGATCGACCGGACCGTTGATTTTCCAGGTCTTGTCCTTGGCAACGAATTCTGCACCCTTTTCAAACAGTTCGCGCAGTTCGCCAAGAATACCGGCAATTGCACGCGCCTCGGCCGAGCGCAGGATGTTGCCATCAATCACGTGACGCTGTTCAACGCCGCGCAGCATGCGCCAGAGCACGATTTCATCGAGCGGTGCTTCGCCGTGCCAGCCGCGATCATAGTCTTCTTCAAGGGTATCAAGATGTTTGGCGAGCGTTTCAGCCGCTTCGAGGCGTTTGCCATCGTCATCGAGCAATGCCGGGTTCAGCGCACCGGCAAGGGTTGCCTGTTCGAGCACGGAGATCGGAAGCTTGATCGATAGCGGCTCAAGGAAGCCCTTGGCCTTACGCGCCAATTCGACCACGCGCACCAGATCCGGACCGGCAAGCTGTTGGCCACCGGAAAGGGTAAGTACGGCTTCTTCGGTGCCCTGTGCGGTCAGATACTGCTCCATCTCGCGGTCGTCCTTGAGATACTGGACCGAGTTGCCGCGTTTGGCGCGATACAGCGGCGGCTGCGCGATATAGAGATAGCCGCGTTCAATCAGTTCGGGCATCTGACGATAGAAGAAGGTCAAAAGCAGGGTTCGGATATGCGCACCATCGACGTCGGCGTCCGTCATGATGATGATTTTGTGGTAACGGGCCTTTTCGATATTGAAGTCATCGCGGCCAATACCGGTGCCCATGGCAGTAATCAGGGTACCGATTTCCTGACTTGAAAGCATCTTGTCAAAGCGCGCACGTTCGACGTTGAGAATCTTACCGCGCAGCGGCAGGATCGCCTGGAAACCACGTTCGCGGCCCTGTTTGGCCGAACCACCTGCGGAATCACCCTCCACGATGAACAGTTCGGCTTTGGACGCATCGCGTTCCTGACAGTCAGCCAACTTGCCCGGCAGGGACGAGATATCAAGCGCGCCCTTGCGGCGGGTCAGTTCACGGGCCTTACGGGCCGCTTCACGGGCAGATGCCGCTTCGACCACCTTGGTGACGATCTTGCGCGCGTCCTGCGGATGTTCTTCAAGCCACTGGGCAAGCTTGTCATTGACGATGTTTTCAACGACTGGGCGGACTTCGGACGAGACTAGCTTGTCCTTGGTCTGGGAGGAGAATTTCGGGTCCGGAACCTTCACCGAAATCACGCAAGACAGGCCTTCACGGGCATCATCACCGGAAAGGGCAACCTTTTCCTTTTTGGCGATGCCGCTTTCCTGGGCGTAGCTGTTGATCTGACGGGTCAGAGCAGCACGGAAACCGGCCATGTGCGTCCCGCCATCGCGCTGCGGGATGTTGTTGGTAAAGCACAGCGTGGTTTCGTGGTAGCTGTCGTTCCATTGCAGGGCGACTTCGACGGTGATGCCGTCTTTTTCGCCTTCGATGCAAATGGCTTCTTCGATCTGACGCGCCTTGTTGCGGTCAAGATATTCGACAAAGGCGCGAATACCGCCTTCGTAATGCAGTTTGATTTCGGTCGGTTCGCCACTGCGTTCATCACGTAGCGTCAGGATCACGCCCGAGTTCAGGAAGGCCAATTCGCGCAGGCGGTGTTCCAGCGTCGGCAGGTCGAAATCGGTCATGGTAAAGATTTCGGCATCCGGGTAGAAGGTGACTTCGGTCCCCGAAAGCGGCGTGCCATCCGCGGTCAGCGGTGCATCGCCGACAACCTCAAGCGGCTTGATCGCATCACCACCGGAAAACTCCATGTAGTGTTCTTTGCCGTTACGCCAGACGCGCAGCTTGAGCAGCGTCGACAGCGCGTTCACCACCGACACACCCACACCGTGCAGACCACCGGAAACCTTATAGGAGTTCTGGTCGAACTTACCGCCGGCATGCAACTGGGTCATGATGACCTCGGCGGCGGAAACGCCTTCTTCCTTGTGCATGTCGGTCGGAATGCCACGGCCGTTATCGCGGATGGTGGCAGAGCCATCACCGTTAAGCTGTACCCAGACGGTATCGCAGTGACCGGCCAAGGCTTCGTCGATTGCGTTATCGACGACTTCGTAGATCATATGGTGCAAACCGGTACCGTCATCGGTATCGCCGATATACATGCCCGGACGTTTGCGCACAGCTTCAAGGCCCTTAAGAACCTTGATCGATTCTGCGCCATACTCCTGCGACTGTTCACCAGTGTTCGGCGTTTCGGTTTCGTTGGTCATAGGGTCAGAACCTCGGCATTCACTAAGTGGTTTCAAGGGTCAGTGTGGCATCTTCCACCCGGAAGAATTGCGCACGACCGTCCAAACCTTCAAACAGCGCCCGGTCCGTACCTGTCATCCAGGCCTGGACGCCAAGCGCCACGATTTCATCAAACAAATGGGTGCGGCGTTCTGCATCGAGATGCGCAACCACTTCATCAAGTAACAAGAGCGGGCCAGCCCCGCGTGCCTTTGTCTGCAGGCGGGTATTGGCCATAATGATCGACAGCAACAACGCCTTTTGTTCCCCGGTCGAACATTGATCCGCTGACTGGCCCTTTGCATCGTGCCAGACCAGCAAATCACTGCGCTGCGGGCCGACCACCGCCCCGCCATAGGTCGCATCACGTGAACGTCCGTCGCGCAATGCGGCCCGCATTTTATCTTCGACCTCGACGGCAGGCAGGTTTTCCAGCCAGTCTTCAAGGTCCCCGGTCAGCGCCAGACGGGCGGCCGGAAACGGTCCGATTGCCATGGTCCCGGCACGTCGCAACCGTTCAAGCAATTCTGCACGTGCGACCGCAACCGCAATGCCATGGCGCACCATCGAATCCTCGATCGAGGTCAGCCATTTGTCATCAGCCTTGCCTTCCTTAAGCAGCTTGGCGCGCGAACGCAGCGAATGCTCATAGGCGGCAACGCGGCTGCTGTGATCGGGATCAAGGCCATATACCAGCCGATCCAAAAAGCGCCTGCGCGCCGACGGACCATCCAGAAACAAACGATCCATTTGCGGCGTCAGCCAGACCGCGGCACAAACCCGGCCCAAGGCAGCCTGCCCACGCTGGGCCTGACCATCAATGCGCACAGCACGGCGTTCGCGTCCCTGTTCGAGAGCGGCCGGATCAAGCCCGGTGCCCAATTGAAACGCCCCGTCCGGCGTATCGACATCTGCGGCCACGGCCCAGGCCCGAAGTGCGCCATTGGCGGCTGGCGGGGTGCTTCGGGCAATTTCGCCCAGTTTGGCCCGGCGCAATCCACCGCCCGGTGCCAGAAGCGAGACAGCCTCAAGCAGGTTGGTCTTGCCCGCCCCGTTTGGCCCGGTCAGCACGACCGGCGAGCTGTCGAGCGACAGTCGCAGGCCTTCGTAACAGCGAAACTCGCTGAGCTGGATGCGGGAAACAGCAAGACGGCTTGTCATCGACACTCCGTCTTTTGGCATGAGGTTATTGGCAAGAGCAGCCACAGCTTGATCGTACTAACCGTCAAACACGCATCGGCATCAGAACGTACAATGCCGAAAGGTCGTCGGTGTCACGCAGGATGGTCGGGCTGGATCCGTCCGACATCAGAAGGTTCAGGGTGTCGCCCTTTACCTGCTTGGCGATGTCGAGCAGATAGCGCGAGTTAAAGCCGATTTCGATATCCTCGGCGTCGTAGTTGATTTCAAGCTCCTCGGACGCGGTGCCGTGTTCCGGGCTGGAGGCCGAAAGGGTCAGGGTATTGCCCGACAAAACAACCTTTACCGCACGCGATTTTTCAATCGAGATGGCCGATACACGGTCGACCGCATCGGCGAACGCCTTGCATTCGATATCAAGGGTCTTGTCATTGCCCGACGGAATCACGCGTTCGTAATCCGGGAAGGTACCGTCAATCAGCTTGGAGGTCAGAACCGCATCGCCGAAACCAAAGCGGATTTTGGTATCCGACAGCGCGATATCGACCGCTTCGCCGGTTTCTTCGATCAGTTTGCGCAGTTCACCAACGGTTTTGCGCGGCACGATGACGCCCGGCATGTTTTCTGCACCATCAGGCAGCGGCGCTTCGACGCGCGCCAAACGGTGACCATCGGTTGCAACCGCGCGCAGGATCTTGGTGCCTTCAGCGTCGGTGGCATGGAAATAGATCCCGTTGAGGTAATACCGGGTTTCTTCGGTCGAGATCGCGAATTCAGCACGGTCAATCAGACCGCGCAGTTCGGCCGCAGCCAGACCGAAGCTGACCGGAAGGTCGCCCCCCGACATTACCGGGAAATCATCAACCGGCAGAACGGCAAGATTGAACTTCGAACGACCGGCAGAAAGGGTCAGACGGCCTGCACCCGGCTCAAGCGAGATTTGCACCTGGGAGCCTTCGGGCAGCTTGCGCACAATTTCATACAGGGTATGGGCAGGGGTCGTGGTTGCGCCCGGTTCGGACACCTCGGCCGTCGTGGTTTCGATGACTTCGAGGTCCATATCGGTCGCGGTCAGCGCAAGACGATCATTCTCTGCCCGGAGCAAAATATTGGACAGAATCGGAATGGTGTTACGTCGTTCAACAACGCTTTGAACATGGGTCAGCGATTTCAACAGCGCCGCGCGTTCGATGGTCAGCTTCATGCCCGTCCTATCCGTCTGTCAGTATTCGTTTAACAAATTGATTTTTAATCGGTTTTCTTACCTGACCCACACCCTTTCGGGTGCGGAAATCGCATTATAACATGCTGGCTTGGAAATCGAAGGATTTTTACGGCCTAAACCCAAGCAAATAAAAGGAGTCGGCGGACAAAAATACGCCCCGAACGCGCAAAGCGGCGCAAACCGTGCGACTCGCAGTTTCGACGATAAAATTGCAGCTAAAAATCCAGATGATTCAAAAACAAAATCCGCCGGAAAACACGGCGGATTTCATCTTGAACAACAACATTTCGACGCGTTTTTTCGCGCAATCAGCTTTCGAGCATCCGACGCAGAAGATCGATATCTTCACACAACGACGGATCGGTTCCGTGTAGTTCTTCGATCTTGCGCACCGCATGCATTACCGTGGTGTGGTCGCGACCACCGAACTTGCGACCGATTTCCGGCAACGAGTGGGTGGTGAGCTGTTTGGACAGATACATTGCCACCTGACGCGGACGGGCGACCGCGCGCGCACGGCGGGCAGAATGCATGTCAGACACCTTGATGTTGAAATGCTCGGCCACGCGTTTCTGGATTTCCTCGATCGAAACCCGGCGCTCGGACGCGCGCAGAACGTCATGCAGGATGTCCTGAACCATTTCCAGCCCGATCTCGCGACCGACCAGCTGGGAATGAGCAATCACGCGGTTAAGCGCACCTTCGAGCTCACGCACGTTGGCGGTGATCTTGTGGGCAAGGAATTCCATGACCCGCTGGGGCAGTTCGACACCCTGACGTTCGGCCTTGGCCTCCAAGATGCCCAGACGGAGCTCATAGGTGGTGGCGTGAATATCAGCAACAAGGCCAGAGCCCAGACGCGAGCGCAGGCGTTCTTCGATATCTTCAAGATCGGATGGCGATTTATCCGCCGACACAATGATCTGACGGCCCTGATCGACCAGCGCGTTGAAGGTGTGGAAGAATTCTTCCTGGGTCGAATCCTTGCCCGAGATGAACTGGACATCATCAACCATCAGCACATCAACCGAGCGGAACTGGTCCTTGAAATCGACTGTGTTCTTGTCGCGCAGCGCCCGAATAAAGCGATACATGAATTTTTCGGCCGAGAGGTAGATCACCGTGCGATGCGGCTGGGTGCGGCGGATATGCCAGGCAATCGCGTGCATCAGGTGGGTTTTACCAAGACCGACGCCACCATAGAGGAACAGCGGGTTGAACGGCACCGATTCGGCCTCTGCCAGACGGCGGGCGGCAGCATAGGCGAACTCGTTTGGTTTGCCCAGCACGAAATTGTCAAAGGTGTAGCGCGGATCCAGGGCAGCCGAGATGCCGTCATCAGACATGCTGGCAATGGCGGTACGGCCCGATCCGTTTGACTGGGACGGCGCACTGACCACGGTATTGTTTTCCGTGGAATGGCTTGGGGCATGGCCTGAGGAATGGGAAGTGCGCGCGGATTTGGTACGCGCGGTCGTGGCGTTTGCCGATGTCGACTTGGCCGAAGAAGAACCCGAAGCAGACGCATCGTTCTGCGCAGTCGCGCCCGAAACGATATTGATTTCAACGAAATGCACATCGGAATCTTCGGCGTGCCAGAAATTCTGGATACGGTCGAGATAGTGCTGCGTCACCCAGTCACGCATGGCACGAGTCGGTGCGCCCAAACGGGCCACGCCGGCTTCTACGGCCATCAGGGCAACGGGCTCCAGCCAATAGCGATAGGCTGTTGCGCCAAATTCGGCGCGCAGCTTTTCGCGTACGACTTGCCAGGTTGCCACTGCGTGATCATCAAGTGCTGCGTGCTGGTCACCCGCAATCCCCCCGTTGGATTGCCCAAGTGCCGATTGTGTGTCCCTCACGGCGTGCTGCACTGTAAGAACCTTTCCCCGATATCCCGATTTCACCACCACAAAGACCGCAAAAGACAAAACGATACTGTGTCGCGTTGATCACCGCAGTGACCAACACGTTGGCCTTCCACAAAATCAGGAAGTGTACTCGCGCCTTTTGTTTTTAGTTCTTCGTCACGGGCTGCTTTGCGCAGCCTGCGAAGTTCAAACACTGTACTGATGTGACCCACATCAGGCAAGGCGATCTTTAACAGAACGTTAAAAGGATTTCGCAACCAAAACGGCCCTTGTTTTCTGCGGTTTCTTGCACCCGCGCAACCAAGGAACAAAAGGTGATTCTGCAAAATCCGGGCAGCGAAAAGGCCGCACCCGAGGTGCGGCCTTCGACTCGCCATCCCGTAAGGGATAAATTAAAGCGCTTTGATACGCGCGGTCAGGCGCGAAACCTTGCGAGCAACGGTGTTCTTGTGCAGAACACCAAGCTGTGCGCCACGCGCCATTTCCGGCTCAGCGATTTTCATCGCAGCCAGAGCAGCATCTTTATCGCCAGTGTTCAGCGCAGCCTCGACCTTCTTAACGAAGGTACGAATGCGACCGATACGTGCACCATTAACTTCTGCACGTGCGGCGTTGCGGCGAATGCGCTTCTTGGCCGATTTATGGTGAGCCATTGCGAACCTGTCTCTTCAAACAAATGTTACGTAATTCGGAGCGCGGCTTATAGCTCTGTCCGAAACCCTCGTCAACCCCCGATGCCGCCAATTTCTGCGGCTTCGGACTCTTTTGCGCCGCAAGGCAGATATGCAGGCACGGAATCAGAGGTCAACTTGCTCTGATCGCCCCGCAATCAGCGGTGCTTGAAGGCGGGCTTACGTTTCTCGCCAAAGGCTTTCATGCCTTCGGCGCGATCTTCGAGTGCGAAGGTCGAATGGAATTCGCGACGTTCAAACATCAGGCCTTCGGTCAGGGTCATCTCATAGGCCTTGTTGACCGATTCTTTGACCTTCATCGATACCGGACCCGAGAAGGAGGCGATCTTTTCGGCCAGTTGCATGGCTTCATCAAGCAGCGAGTCGGCCGGAACGATTCGCGCGACCAGTCCGGCACGCTCGGCTTCCTCGGCATCCATCATGCGCCCGGTCAGGCACATTTCCATCGCCTTGGCCTTGCCAACTGCACGGGTCAGGCGCTGTGTGCCGCCCGCACCGGGAATGGTGCCGATGGTGATTTCCGGCTGACCGAACTTGGCGGTATCGGCGGCAATCATGATGTCGCACATCATCGCCATTTCGCAGCCACCGCCCAATGCGAATCCGGCGACCGCGGCAATGGTCGGCTTGCGGCAGCTTGCAACCCGGGTCCAGCCCTTGGTGATGAAGTCGTTTTTATAAACGTCCATATAGTCGTAATCGGCCATTTCCTTGATGTCGGCACCGGCGGCAAAGGCGCGGTCCGACCCGGTAATGACGATGGCGCGGATGTCTTCATCGGATTCGAAATCATCAAGAGCAGCACCGATATCCTTGATCAGCGCATCACACAGCGCATTGAGCGCCTTGGGACGGTTAAGCGTAATCAGGCCGACATTGCCCTTTTTCTCGGCGATGATGTTTTCATAAGACATGCAAGTGATCCTTTTATCGCTGTTCGGCCCGCGGGACTCCGGGTGTGAGTCGCTGTGGGGTTATCGGGCCGATTCGCCTGAAACCATAATTTGATACTGTTTTACCGATTTTGATCCCGGGCCGCAACCGAACCTGTTATCGGCGCCTTTAGCTACCCCGGCTTTCAGAGACGCGTACCGTCCATATTATTTCTGACAGGTTGGACAGAAGAAGGTCGACCGGCCGGCCTGTACGATGCGCGCGATGGTGCTGTCGCAGCCATCGGCGATGCAGGTTTCGCCTTCGCGACCATAGACACGGAAATTGTGCTGGAAATAGCCAAGCTCGCCATTGCTTTGGCGGTAGTCCTTAAGGCTTGAACCACCAGCAGCAATCGCATCTTCAAGCACCAGACGGATTTCGCGATACAACCGTTCGATCTCGCCGGGTTTGAGATCCTTGGCCAGACGGTCCGGCGCGATGCCTGATCGGAACAGGGCTTCGCAGACATAGATATTGCCAAGACCAGCCACCAGTTTCTGATCCAGCAATACGGTCTTGATCGGGCTTGCCCGTTTGGCGATTCCCGCCGCCAGCACATCAGCATTAAACGCATTGCCAAGCGGCTCAGGCCCGATACCGGCCAGCATTTTGTGGCTTGCGACCTCGTCGCCCGCGATCAGGGTGATGACACCAAAGCGCCGCGGATCGTTGAACCGCACAACGGCCCCATCGGCCATGACAAAATCGACATGGTCATGCTTGCCGGCTTCGGGCACTTCGACGGTCGGATCATTGTGAATGGTCATGCGACCAGACATGCCAAGATGGATCAGCAGCACCTGCCCGTCATCAAGGTAGCCCAGAATGTATTTTGCCCGCCGGGTCAGCTGATTGATGGTGCGCCCGGCCATGCGATCAACAAACCCCTCCGGGAAGGGAAAGCGCAGGTTCGCACGTCGCTGCACCACATGATTGACCACCCGTCCTTCCATGACGGGTGTCAGACCACGGGTGACTGTTTCGACCTCTGGCAATTCGGGCATATCTGGAACTCATATAAACAAGGGTGTGTGACTTTTAGACTACGGCTTGCGCGCAATTCAACGACTGAAATCGATCCCACTGGACGCGTGCACGCAAAGCCATATGATGTGCGCTGTTTTGACAGACCGCATCGCCCCCAGTTGTGCGGTCGCGCCCCAATTTGAAAGCGGCCAGATGGAATTTGGTTTAGATCTTTTAGTGATCCTGTTTGCGGTCGCCACCCTTGCCGGTTTTGTCGATGCGATTGCAGGCGGCGGTGGGTTGATTACCATCCCGGCCCTGTTATGGGCGGGTGTTACCCCGGCCCAGGCATTGGCGACCAACAAGTTGCAAGGCAGTTTTGGCAGTTTCAGTGCGTCGCTTAATTTCATTCGCAAGGGGCATGTTGATCCGCGCGATATGGTTTTGGCGATTGTCCTGACCTTTGCCGGATCAGCACTCGGTACGGTTCTGGTGCAGATGCTTGATCCCGGTATTTTGATGACCATCCTGCCGGGGCTTTTAATCCTGATTGCGCTTTATTTCCTGTTTTCGCCGCGTGTGGGTGACATTGATGCCCATCAGATGATCGGCAAAGCGACCTTTGCGTTTACCGCCGGGTTTGGCATCGGGTTCTATGACGGCTTCTTTGGGCCGGGCACCGGATCGTTCTTTTCCATCGCCTTTGTTGCCCTGCTTGGCTTTAACATGACCAAGGCAACCGCCCATACCAAGGTTCTGAATTTTACGTCGAACTTTGCGTCGCTTGTGATGTTTATCGCCGGGGGCGAGGTTGTCTGGATTGTTGGCGGCGTGATGGCCGTTGGTGCCCTGATCGGGGCACAGATCGGATCCCATATGGTGATGAAGGTCGGCGCACGTTTGGTAAGGCCGCTTCTGGTCGTCACATCAATCGCGATATCGATCAAACTGATCATTGATCAGTACGGGACCACCATCAGCCAAAGCTGGGATCAGATCCGCCACTGGGTAAGCTGAGCTATACCACTTATCGACCGGACAAAGAAAAACCCGTCAAGCTTCAAGCTGACGGGTTTTGTTTTACTCAGGCGCTGGCACCGCTTTCGACAAGGACTTCGTCGCGGCGATCAAGTAAATGGCTCCAGACCGTTGCCAACAGGGCCAGAACCGCAATTCCGGCTCCCAGCCACGGGATATGCTGATAGGAAACACCCTGGGTGATGGCGATACCGCCGAACCATGCGCCCGCTGCATTGCCGAGGTTAAAGGCACCCTGATTAAGGGTGGAGGCAAGGTTGGGCGCATCGGATGCCTCGTTCACCACCCGCATCTGAAGCGGGGACACCAGTGCAAAGGCCACCACACCCCACAACATCACGGTTGCGACTGCCGGAATGACCGACGTCAGCGTTTCGGTAAACAGGGCAAGAATCGCAATCAGCAAGGCAAAGGCCATGATGATGGCCGGCATCAAACGCCAATCCCCCAAACGCCCGCCGATATAGTTGCCGACAGTCAAGCCAACCCCGAACAGCAGCAACACATAGGTTACCTGACGCGGGGTAATGCCAGTGATTTCCTGCAACATCGGGGTGATATAGGTAAAGACACTGAACAAGCTGGCCGAGGCCAGAACCGAAATCAGCATCGCCAGCAGAACCTGTTTTTTACCAAGCGACTTGGCTTCAAGCCAGAGACTGCCCGTTGATGTGGCAATCTGGCGCGGCAGGACAACATACAGTGCGCTGGCGGCAACAACACCAATCGCCACCACTGCCCAGAAGGTCGAACGCCAGCCAAGTTCCTGACCAAGGGCCGTGCCAAACGGCACGCCCAGCACATTGGCCAGCGTCAGACCGGAAAACATAAGGGCAATCGCCTGAACCCGTTTATGTGGCGCGACAAGGTTTGAGGCGACAACAGCCCCCAGCCCGAAGAACGCACCATGGCAAAATGCAGTGACCACACGCGCCGCCATCAACAGCCAGTAATCAGGGGCAATCGCACACAGGAAGTTGCCGAGAATGAAGATCGAAATCAGCAGCAACAGTGCCCGTCGACGGTCCATGCGCGCGGTGGCAATCGCCAAAAACGGCGCGCCAAACGTGACACCGAGGGCATAACCCGTCACCAGCAACCCGGCATCGGGAATGCTCACACCAAGATCAAGCGCCACATCGGGCAGAAGCCCCATGATGACAAACTCGGTGGTGCCGATCCCGAATGACGCAAGGGCGAGGGCCAGAATCGGCAGGTTCCCGAAAAATCCGGGGCGGGTGACGGTATCTGTCATGTCAGAATATCCAGATCAACTTTGGCGCAGGTGACGCGGGTGGCGCGGCCAACGTTTTGTGCAACTGCGAGATATGCATCATGCAGCAAATTTTGAAACGATTCAATTCTGAGATAATGCGGAGAACAAATCCATCGCGAAATTTGCATGGCAGCCTGTCTTGCCCGTATTACAGCAAGGCACAGGCATGATGCAGCACTGGTAGAGATTGAGGATCGTGGATCAGGAAAGTTCGGCGACGATTTTTTGCGCCGCAGCAACCGGATCTTCGGCCTTGGTGATCGGGCGACCAATCACCAGAACGTCGCTTCCCATGGCGACGGCATCGGCCGGGGTAACGATGCGTTTCTGATCATCACTTGCCGCCCAGCTTGGGCGAATACCCGGTGTGATCAGCTTGAAGTCCGGGCCGAGTGCCTTGCGCACCGGCGTGATTTCCTGTGCGGAACAGACAACACCGTCCAGACCGGCCTTTTGGGTCAGTTCCGCCAGCTTGACCACGCGATCTTCAATCGGGCCCTTTAGGCCGACATCATCAAGATCGCCCTGGTCCATGCTGGTCAGGATGGTTACGGCAATCACCCACGGTATGTCGACGCCAGCCTTGTCGGCGGCTTCGCGCGCCGCATCACCGGCACGTTTCATCATCTCCAAACCACCGGCGGCGTGGACATTGACGATCCTGACACCCAATGGCGTCACAGCGCGAATGGCCCCGGCCACCGTGTTGGGGATATCGTGATATTTGACATCAAGGAAGATCGGCATGCCGGTTTTGGCAACCGCCCTGACCCCTTGTGGCCCGTGGGCTGCGAAGAATTCCTTGCCAAGCTTGGCCCCGCCGATAACACCCGACAGCTTCGATGCCAGATTGATTGCATGATCAAGATCGGTGGTATCAATCGCGCAATAGATGCGGTCTTTGGCGGCAAGGGTCTGGGTCATGGGGTCCTCCGGCGGGCTGGAATTGGGTCATGGCCCAGCTTTTCGCAGCAAATTTCATAGCGGACCGGACATGGCTTAGCCGATTTGGCCACAAAGGCCAATGTCAAATCGGCTTTCGAACAGACATTGGCGCCATGCAGCAAAAAGCAAAAGGGCCCCGAAACGGAGCCCTTTAATTCATGAGCTTTGCCCGATGGCCTTTTGATCGGTATTTGGTGTGGATGGCGTGGTGTCATCCGTCTTGATGCGCTTGAGTTCGCTATCCATGCGTCGTGCGGCACGGCGGTGCTTGCCTTGCAGCAACCATTCAAAAGCAAAGCCGATGCCAAGTCCGATCAGCAACGCAATCATGATCGGCAGGAACAGCGGCAGGTCGATTTCAAACGGCAAGGGCCAAAGCGAAATCGTGACCAATGCCCGGTTGGAAACTGCAAACACCGCAATCAATACGGCAAGCGGGATGGAAATAATCCAGTAAAGGAAACGCATTACCTAGCTCCTTGTGCCGGTGGCTGTCCCACCCCGAAAACAGGATGGATCAAAACCCGGCAGCAGGTCTCGTTTGATCAATGTTCTGATCAGTATGGGGCAAGAACCGGACAAAAGCCATGGCAACAGTCACACCGTTTTTGTGTGTTGCATGCTGGTCGTATCGGGCGGGCTGCGGGTGGCGCAGGCCCGATTGCCGGTCAAAACAAATCAGGCAGGAATCAGTTCAAACGTTCGCGAAGCTGTTTGCCGGTTTTGAAATAGGGAACCTTTTTCTCACCGACAGGAACCGCATCACCGGTACGCGGGTTACGGCCGACGCGGGCCTCGCGCTGTTTTACGGAAAATGCGCCAAAGCCGCGAAGCTCGACCCGGTCGCCGCGCGCAAGCGCGTCTGTGATCTCGTCAAAGATCGTGGCGACAATCCGTTCAACGTCGCGCTGATAGAGATGCGGGTTCATCTCCGCAAGGCGGGCAATCAATTCAGATTTTGTCATTTCCAGGCCCCATCCTGTTGGTGCTGACAGTCTCACTCAACCACGGATTAGATTATGTCTTAAAGAAGCTCTCACTCAGGTTGCCAGACCGTCAGCAAACCGTCAAGTTTAAGCCCCTCAGATGACAGCACTTTTCCAAGGCTTCCCTCGAGAACAGCACTCATCAAATCGTCTTCCGGGTATTCGATTTCAAGCGGCACTACCTGTGCATCCGTCGTGATACCGGCTTCCTCTTCGAGCCAGCGCAAGGCTTCACGACGGCCTCCAATTTCGTCAATCAATCCGTTGGCAACAGCCTGCTGTCCGGTATAGACGCGGCCATCGGCAAGAGTCGTAACTGTTTCGACCGACATATCGCGGCGGGTCGCAACCATTTCAACAAACACGTCAAACATGTCTGAAATCAGGCCCTGCATGGCCGATTTTGCAACATCATCAACGGGTTCGAACGGATTGGGTGCAGCTTTCAGCGGACCGCTTTTTACCGTCAGCGGTTCAACACCAAGCTTTTCAAGCGTTCCATTGAAATTCATCGACTGGAAAATCACCCCGATCGAGCCGGTGATCGTTCCACGGCGGGCAATGATGTGGTCGGCGGCAATCGCGGTCATGTAACCGCCGGACGCCGCAACAGTCCCCATCTCGGCAACGATTGGCCGGGTTTCACCGATACGGCGCAGCGCCTCAAACAGCGTTTCGCCACCAACCATGGTGCCACCCGGGCTGTTGATGTGTACAATCACACCGACAACGTCGCTGTCTTCTTCAATCGCGCGCAGCGCATCAAGAAGATAGGGGTCTTCGGTGATCACACCTTCGATGGTGACTTCAACAATGCGCGGACCCAGTCCGCCCAGAACACTGTCCTTAACACCCGTGCCAGACAAGCCGATCACGATCACCGCGATCACGGCAATCACCGCCACCACACGCCAGCGAAAGATGGATTTTTTCAAGCGGCGTCGATCCAGCAGGATATCGGCATCAAGTGCCATCGGCGTGTCCGTTTCCAATTGTTCAATCAAATACTTAGACGAGTGTGATCGCTCAAACCCGTCTCTTCAAATGGTTTTTATCGACCCGGAAGGCAAGAACAAAAAGCGTTTAAAATCAAAATTTTCGCGAAAAATGCCGATATCGGCAGAGTCGGGCTAAAATTCAGCCCCAAAAAGCAGATGATATACAATTTGGCGCCCTTTACAGGGCCACCGGGCATTGGGCGGATATATCGGCCATTCTCCGCGCATCAACTTGCCAGATCTAGAACCCGGACAAAAGAAAACGGGCCGCGCAATGCGCGACCCGTCTTTTCGTTCTGCAAGACTGCAGAGCGTATTCGTCGGAGGGTGGCTTATTCGCCGCCTTCCTGTTTCTTACGCAGAGCTTCGCCGAGGATGTCGCCGAGCGATGCGCCGCTGTCTGCCGAACCGTAATCCGCCATTGCTTTCTTCTCGTCAGCAACTTCAAGAGCTTTGACAGAGAGGGAAACCTTGCGGGTTTTGGAGTCGATTGCAGTAACGCGTGCGTCGACTTTTTCACCAACTGCAAAGCGTTCCGGACGCTGTTCAGAACGCTCACGCGCCAGCTCAGCTTTACGGATGAAGCCTTTGAGTTCGGTGTCGCCAACCGAAACCTCTATGCCACCGTCGTTAACTTCGGTAACTTCACAGGTTACAGCGTCGCCACGTTTGATGCCGACAACGGCGTCTTTGAACGGATCACCAGACAGCTGTTTGATGCCGAGCGAGATGCGTTCTTTTTCGACGTCAACGTCAAGAACCTTGGCTTTGACGATGTCGCCTTTTTTGTATTCTTTGATGACTTCTTCACCAGCGCGGTCCCATGACAGGTCCGAGAGGTGAGCCATACCGTCGATACCGCCCATGAGGCCAATGAACAGACCGAATTCGGTGATGTTCTTGACTTCGCCTTCGATCTCGGACTCGACCGGATGAGCTGCCAGGAAGGCATCCCACGGGTTCGAGGTGCACTGCTTGAGACCAAGCGAGATACGGCGTTTCTGGGCATCGACGTCGAGCACCATGACTTCGACTTCCTGCGAGGTCGAAACGATTTTGCCCGGGTGGATGTTTTTCTTGGTCCAGGACATTTCGGAAACGTGGACCAGGCCTTCGACACCAGCTTCGAGTTCGACGAATGCGCCGTAATCGGTGATGTTGGTGACACGACCTTCGAATTTCGAACCGACCGGGTATTTGGCTTCGACGCCTTCCCACGGATCAGCTTCAAGCTGCTTCATGCCAAGCGAGATACGCTGGGTTTCGCTGTTGAAGCGGATAACCTGGACTTTAACAGTCTGGCCGATCTGGAGAGCTTCGGACGGATGGTTGATACGTTTCCAAGCAATGTCGGTAACGTGCAGCAGGCCATCAACGCCACCAAGATCGACGAATGCGCCGTAATCGGTGATGTTTTTGACGACGCCGTCAAGGATCTGACCTTCCTGAAGGTTCTGGATCAGTTCAGCACGCTGTTCTGCACGGGTCTCTTCGAGAACGGCACGACGCGAAACAACGATGTTGCCGCGCGAACGATCCATTTTCAGGATCTGGAACGGCTGCGGGTTGTTCATCAGCGGGGTGACGTCACGAACCGGACGGATATCAACCTGGGAACCCGGAAGGAACGCAACTGCGCCCGACAGGTCAACGGTGAAGCCGCCTTTAACACGACCAAAGATGGTGCCGTCGACGCGTTTGCCTTCGGAGAACTGTTTTTCCAGCTCAACCCAAGCTTCTTCGCGGCGCGCTTTTTCGCGCGACAGGACGATCAGGCCATCCTTGTTTTCATAGCGGTCGACATAAACATCAACGGTATCGCCAATGTTTACTTCGCCTGCGCCAAATTCTTTAAGCGGAACGCGGCCTTCGGATTTCAGGCCGACATCGACGATGGCATCATCGTCAGTTTTTTTAACGACCGAACCGGTCATTACGCGGCCAACAAAACCTTCGTCTTCAGAACCAAGGGTTTCAGCCAGCAGGGCGGCAAAATCTTCGCCAGTCGAGAATTGTGCTTCTTCAGCGGTGGTCATAAACCAGACTTCCTTTCGAGTATCGTCACTATATTCTGGCCAACCGGTTGTGTCCGGTGGTCTTTGCCGCAAAATCGCGGCGATTTGTCATTCAGTGTTCAAACCCGAACGCATGTGAAGGCGAACCTTCCATACACGAAAAGGTGAACGCACAAGTCGTTCACCTTAGGAACAGGCCAAAGGACCGGTACCTCGGGATCGTTCAACGCCTGACGGTTAAAACGCCTTTTGATCAGTCATCCGCACCCATATGGGTATGGATATGTGCCATGACGGCATCGAACACTGCGTTGGCATTCAGACGGTCCGTATCAATATGGATTGCGTCATCTGCCATCTTGAGCGGTGCGACATCGCGAGCACTGTCTCGGGCATCCCGTTCTTCAAGCTCTTTAAGAACGCGCTCGTATATAGCAGCGGGATTTTTTTCCTGCAACTGTTTGAACCGACGGTTTGCACGTTCTTCGACACTGGCTGTCAGATAAAACTTGATCGGTGCTTCCGGACAGACGACCGTTCCGATGTCGCGACCATCCAATACGGCACCACGTTTACCGCCCGGCGGGGTGGTGGCAAGGGTGCGCTGAAAATCAAGCAACACCTCGCGAACCCTTGGAATCGCTGCAACTTTTGAGGCCGCGGTCCCGACTTCCTCGCTGCGAAGGGCCTCACCTTCGAGATCGGACGCGCTCAGATTTTCGGCCGCGGCCACAGCAGCGGCTTCATCAGCAGGGTCGCCATTTTCGGCCAGAACTTTCGCACCGGTCGCACGATACAGCAGGCCGGTATCGAGATAGGCATAGTCCATTGCTTCTGCGACTCGACGTGCCAAAGTCCCCTTGCCGGACGCGGCCGGCCCATCAATGGCGATGATCATATGGGTCACTCCCTGTGATTATATCTGGTGCATCCATAAGTCCCGAATGGTGACTTATATATTGGTGGGCCCGATCAGGAATGCAGCGCAAATTTCCCGCCCATATCCGCCATCAGGGTTTCAAAGTTCGGGAAGCTCGTGGCAATCGGGTTGGCATCATCGACCGCAACCGGCTTTTCCGCGCCAAGCCCCAGAACCAGGAACGACATCGCGATACGATGATCAAGATGGGTTTCCACCTTGCCACCGCCCGGCACCACACCGCCAGTGACAATCAGATCATCGCCTTCGATCCGGTGAATGACGCCATTGGCTTCAAGACCGGCGGCCACCGCTGCCAAACGATCCGATTCCTTCACGCGCAGCTCTTCAAGATCACACATGCGCGTTTCACCCTCGGCATAGGCCGCAGCCACGGCAAGAACCGGGTATTCATCGATCATCGACGGGGCGCGTTCGGCCGGAACGACAATGCCCTTAAGGCGGTTCTTGCCGGTCACCACCAGATCGCCGATGGTTTCCCCGGCTTCTTCGCGCTCATTGGTGATCGTGATGTCACCGCCCATTTCAATCAGGGTGGTGATCAGGCCGGTGCGCAGCGGGTTCAGACAGACATCACGAATGGTGACGTAGGAGTCCGGATTGATCAGGGCCGCCACCATCGGGAAGGCAGCAGAGCTTGGATCGGTCGGCACAACAATATCCGCAGCCTTCATTTCGACCGGACCGGTCAGACTGACGGTGCGACCGCCATCGTCATTGACCTTCACATCGACCTCAACCCCGAAGTGACGCAGCATGCGTTCAGTATGATCGCGCGATGGTTTGGGTTCGATTACCGTGGTGGTGCCCGTCGTGTTCAACCCGGCCAGCATCACAGCCGATTTCACCTGGGCCGATGCCATCGGCAGGGTATAGGTCACCGGTTTGGCTTCGTCGGTGCCAATCACCGCCATCGGCGGGCGACCGCGATCACGGGTAATGAATTGTGCGCCAAATTCGGACAACGGATCAGCAACACGGCCCATCGGACGTTTGCACAGTGACGCATCACCCGTGAAAAACGTCGTGATCGGATGGGTCGCAACAATGCCCGCCATCAGGCGAATGCCGGTGCCGGCATTGCCCATGTCAATCACGCTATCGGGTTCACGCAGCGCACCGACGCCAACACCGGTGACATGCCAGGTGCCATCTTCGTCGCGGATGACTGTCGCACCCAGTTTGCGCATGGCATCCGCCGTTGCCAGAACGTCTTCGCCTTCCAAAAGGCCGGTAACCTTGGTTGTACCAATTGCCAGACCACCAAACATCAGGGAGCGATGAGAAATAGACTTGTCACCCGGAACCCGGATATCGCCCGAAAGCGGCCCGGCCTTGGCCGAGGAAAGCGGACGTTTGGTTTGCGAAGAACTCATGGGCTCGTACCTGCCAGTCACTGTTTTATCATCAACAAAAGGCTGATTGAAATTGCACTGCGCGGCGGCCATGTTTTCAGGCGCGCGCGGGCCTTTCAATCAGGGGACCAATGCTCTAGCACAAGCGGTTGGCAGGCACCAGTATCGAACCCGAAATTCGGTGTAGGAAATTGCACGAATGTGCGGCAGATTTGTCCTATCGCCCTGCCAAAGGGAAAATCGCGCAATTTCCTTTTGACAAGGTGCTCGCAAGATGGCAATTGGGCCTTTCAGACAAGACGCTGTGCGTAGCCTTGCTGCGCTTTTGCGACACAAAGTCTTTTTCTTAATTGATAACGGTAATTAAGAGGATTTGCCGTAATGTCAGCACGCGGTAAGAAACGTCACTGCCTCGCCTGTGGTACCAAGTATTACGACCTGAACCGTACCCCGGTTGTCTGCCCGAAATGCAAAACGCCGGACGGGGTGACAAAGGTCAAGAAATCCGCGGTTGCAAAACCGGCACCGGAAGAAGACGAAGATGTCGATGACGTCACCGATCTTGACGATGATGTCGATACCGATATCGACGACGATATTCTCGAAGATGCTTCTGATCTTGGCGAAGATGATGATGATCTTGGCGAAGTCTATGAGCATGTCGAATCAGACGACGACGATCGCTAAGAAATTTTGAAAAAGGGTCTTGCCAACATTTGGCGAACCTTCTAAATATGCGCCGCGCCGCAGAGCCTGCCATGCAGACTGCGTCGCGGACAAAGTGGGGCCGTAGCTCAGTTGGGAGAGCGCTACAATGGCATTGTAGAGGTCGTCAGTTCGATCCTGATCGGCTCCACCATTCAAAACCCGTTGCCTTTGGCGACGGGTTTTGTCGTTTTAGGGTCTGACATACCCCATCATAACGACCACCAAGGGAGAGAAAGATGAGCAAAGTCTGGACCGTCTATTTGTCGGGCGAAATTCACAGCGACTGGCGCGAGCGTATTGAAACCGGCGTGAAAGAAGCCGGCCTTCCGGTCGATCTGGTTGCCCCGATTACCGTGCATGAAGATTCTGATGATTGCGGCGTTGCCGTTTTCGGTGCTGAAGAAAACAAGTTCTGGCATGACCGCAAGGGCGCGCAGCTTAACGCCATGCGCACCAAGACCTTGCTGTCCCAGTCTGATCTTGCCGTCATTCGCTTTGGCGAGAAATACAAGCAGTGGAACGCGGCCTTTGATGCTGGCTATGCCGCCGCCCTTGGCATTCCGTATATTACGCTGCATCCGGCCGAGCATGATCATGCGTTGAAGGAAGTCGATGGTGCGGCCAATGGTGTTGCCCGAGAACCCGAACAGGTGGTTGCAGCACTGGCCTATATCATCCGGGGTGATATGCCCAAGACATAACAAACGCCCAAAGCCGGGCCTTTATGCTGATTTCTCGGCAAAGGCCCGGATGCGTTTGATGGCTTCGCGGAGTTCGTCGTCCGGCACGGTAAGGGCAACGCGAATCAGGTTTTTGGCGTTTTCGCCAAAGGATGCGCCGGGCATGACGGCGACGTTTTGATCATCCAAAAGCCCCCAGGCGAACTCTTCGCCGTTCATGCCGGTGGCACCGACATCGATCATGGCAAACATGCCGCCGGATACCTTTCCCGGTTTAAGCACATCGCATCCGGCAAGTTCGGTCTCGATCATATCAACGCGTGCCGCATAGCTTTTGCACATGCGGGCCGCCGTATCGAAATTGCCGCGAAGTGCCACCTCCGTCGCATCGGCGATGAAGGGCTGATTGCCAAACAGGATGGTTTCGGAAATCGGCAGGACCTTGGTGCAGAGTTCTTCGGGGCCAACGGCCCAGCCACTGCGAAAGCCGGTGGCGGCAAAGGTTTTCGAGATCGAGGATGTGACGATGGTGCGATCACGCAATTCTTCGATTTCAAGTGGGGATGCAAAGGTGCCTTCAAACACCAGATCCTCATAGACCTCGTCACAGACAATCCATAGATCATGTTCGATGGCGATCTTGCCAAGTTCGACCAGTGTTGCGCGATCGAGCAGCGCGCCGGACGGATTGTGCGGCGTATTGAGCAGCAACACGCGGCTTTTCTTGGTGATGGCGGCGCGCAGGTCACCCGGCTGCATGATAAAGCCATGCTCGATCGACAGCGGAACGGATTGCAGTTCCGCCCCCGATGCACGGATCACCCCGGCATAGGTCGCGTAATAGGGATCACCGACCAGTACCCCCTGCCCGGCATCCACCAGCGCCGTCATCACGGTATAAAGGGCGGTCTGCGTGCCGGGAAAACACAGGATGTTTTCCGGCGTAACGTCCGGCCAGACGGGTTTGTATTTTTCCACCAGCGCATCAAGCAGCCCGACTTCGCCCCGACCATTGGAATAATGGGTGCGACCACGCCGCATGGAGGTCTCGCAGGCGTCAATCAGGGCCGGATCGACGGGAATGTCGGGTTCGCCAATTGTCAGCTCAATGATTTTCGCACCTTGGGCCTCGCGATCACGGGCGGTGTTGTGAACGGCCCATTTGGCCCCGCCCAGCTCGGCAAGACGATCGGTAATCTTGGCATATCTCATGATGGCTTACTTTGTTGCTTGGGATGTGTCGGCGCATTCGAGGTGTGATGGGAAATGTCGGGTGCGGACAACGCACCGGCGGGCAATTCAAGCAGGCGTTCGGCAGCACCCGTGATCAGATCGGGCAGGATATCCTGCGCATACAAGCCGGAATTCAGTGCCCCTTCCATCCAAAGCCCATCAATCAGGCCATTGAGTGCAATCGCATGGTTGCGGCAAATCGCCACACTGTGCGGGCAGCCATGATCAACCAGGACAGGCTCGATCAGGGTTTCAAGGACATTGAGAAACTCGCGATAGCCATCCCGGTGAATTTCGGCAAAGTCCCGATCATGACGCACCCGGCCGATGAAGGTCGCCCAAAGCGAGACGGTTTCTTCGTCCATGTTGGGCTTGGTCAGGTTGGCGCGCAGGAAACTTGCCAGCTTGGCCTCTGGCGTTCCTTCGGTCGCACGTGCGCTTTCACTGGCCTGTGCCGTCAGTTGCCCGACCAGATAGGCATAGGCAGTGCGGATCATGTCATCCTTGTTGCCGAAATAATGGCGCACCAGCCCGACTGTCACCCCGGCTTCTTCAGTGATCCGGCGCACCGATGCCCCATGCAGCCCGTCGCGGGCAATGCAGGTTAGCGTCGCCTCGATCAAACTGCGACGGCGGACATCAAGCGACAGGCGTTGAAATGTTTTTCGGCTCATTGTTATACAATTGAATAATTTTGATCGGGTTTCAAGCGTGCAATCGGGTGCGGGTATGTTGAGCGGACCGCTCAGTAGCCCTGACCGCGGCTGACAGCAAGGCTGAGCGGTTTGCCTGCATGCAGTTCACGGGCTGATTGCAGGGTTTGTTCAGCGACAATGCGCGGCGTTGTATCACTGGCGATGTGCGGGGTGATGCGTAGGCGCGGATCGGCCCAGAACGGATGATCTGACGGCAACGGTTCGGCGCGAAACACATCAAGGGTCGCGCCACTGAGCTGCCCGTTATCAAGTGCGGCAACAAAGTCATCCTCGGCCAGATGTTCACCACGTCCGATCTGAATCAGCCAGGCGCCCTTGGCCAGTTTTGAAAACAGCGCCGCATTGAGGATATTCTCGGTCTTGGCCGTCAGGGGCAGGACATTGATCACCACATCCTGACCGGCCACCGATTGCAGAACCGAGTCGTCACCGGTGAAATAGCGCACACCTTCGACGGCATCCGCTGGATCACGGCGGCAGGCAACCGAAACACTAAACCCACAGGCAGCCAAGGCTTTGACAACAGATGCCCCCATGGAGCCATGGCCAAGCACGGCGACCTTGAGATCACGCGGTGGCCGGATCGCAGGCGGGGCCCATTCGGCGCTGGCCTGACTTTGCTGCATCTTTGCAAAGCCGCGTTCAACATGAACAACTTCATGCACTGCATAGCCCGCCATCAGGTCCGCCTGATTGGGGTCGCGCACACGACAGATCGCGACGTCATCATTCAAGCCCGGATGTTTCAGCAAAGCATCCACGCCGGCCCCGACCGACATCGCCATTTCAATATTGGGATAAGGCGAAAACGCCGCCGGGCCCGGCAGCCAGCACACCGCAAAACGGATAAGATCGGGGTTGGTGACTTCATCGGGGTTAAGCAGGCGGACATCGGGTGCCACATCGCCAAAATCAAGCGAATAATAGCTTTTGAGATCCATCGCATCGCTGAGAAGAACACCGTAAATCGGTTCCGCCACCGCCATCAGTCAAAGCCCCTTACATCATCATCTTTTGCGCTGCTGATCCCTGTTGGCGCAGCCAATTTACGGGCACCATACCAAGAAAATTTGCGCTTTGGTTTCATCCTCAGTTAAACAAGTGTATATCAAAGAGTAAAGCCGTTTGATCAGATCAATGGAGGTTGGCATGCATATCGCGACACAGAAGGACGCCGAGACCAGCGTCATGAATGATCCACAAATCAGCGACGGCGAAAAACAGTGCCGTATCGAACTTGCTGCCTGTTACCGGCTGGCGGCGCATTACAGAATGACCGACACGATCTATACCCACATTTCGGCCCGTGTTCCCGGCGAGCCGGGGCATTTTCTGATCAATCCCTATGGCCTGATGTGGGAGGAAATTACCGCCTCTTCGCTGGTGAAAATCGATGTCGATGGCAACAAGGTTGCAGACAGTCCCTATCGGGTGAACCCGGCAGGCTTTACCATCCACAGTGCCGTACATATCGGGCGTCATGATGCCGCGTGGGTGATGCACACCCATACACGATCAGGGTTTGCCGTTTCCTGCCTTGAAGAAGGTCTGATGCCGCTTAATCAGATCGCCCTGCAATATTATGGCCAGATCGGCTATCACGATTATGAGGGCATCGCGCTTGATCTTGAGGAACGCGAAAGAATCGTTGAAGCGCTTGACGCCAACATCGCGTTGATCCTGCGCAATCATGGTCTTTTGACCGTGGGGGCAACTGCCGGGCAGATGTTTTCAAACATGTTTTATCTGAACCGGGCGTGCGAGATTCAGGAATCTACGCTGGCGATGGGAAGACCCCTTCGGAAGATTGATGATGCGGTGATAAAACGTGTTTCCGAACAGTTCAGCCAGATGGCCTATGACGACGGTGATGTTGCCCTGGAGTGGGACGCACAAATGCGCCTTGCCGACCGTCTGGACCCCGGTTTTTGCGACTAGGATATTACGCCGGAAGCGCGCATTCCTCCCCTTCGCAAGCGCGGTAAATACTTGCTGGTTTTGATATTTCTGGACCCGTCACTCAACACGTCCAAATCCCCGGGCGGGAACGAGGGGTATTTGTGATTAAAATTTAATCTGCTCGACCAATTGCGCAAAAGATAATCAAATCCTTCCTTGACACCCACCTGCCGACTGCTACGATTGAATTCAACAAGGTCGGGCCGGAGAATTTTCCGGTGTGTTTTGGTCGGGGTTCGGAGAAAGCCACTTTGATGGCGCACCCAATCCCAACGCATTGAAAATCATAACTTGTGCTGATGCGCGACAGTCGCGATGCGAAACGAGTTTGATGACCAAAACGGGTTAATTGCAAAAGTTGACCCTTATGACCGCCCAGCTGACAGAACGGGTCTTTGGATCGGGCCTTCTGTCATTCCGATGATGCCACCGCGTGGTGGCTTGATGCTGGGATCGCGCAAAGGTCGAGAGTGTTTCTATCAGGTTGCCCGCAGATCTTGGCGGGCATCGGGAACACGTCATGCTGCGGCATCCTTAACCGTCCCCGGCGGTGTGCCGAAGCTCCTGCTTGCCAGACAAGGAGAAGACGACATGCAAGTATCGAACACAATTGATTGCAACGGTTTGTCCCCGGCACCAACTCTTCTGCGGATCATGCAGGCGTTGGTGGGCCGTGAAGACAGCACATCCCCACTCAATGTTCTGGTCGGCGCGGACTGCAATTGTGAAAGTCTGGCAGTTTCGCTTGGCCCGCTTGCCCAAGACGTTCAGCTGGCCAGCGACGCAAAACAGTTTGCCGCCGTAAACTGAGGGGCGCTTTTGCCCTGCCCATGCCGGTGCCATTGCCGGCAATCTTCCCGTTCATGATGCCTGTATGGCGTCACGTCGCGCTCACCTGACCGCGTCAAGAATAAGATAAAACGCTGCGCATCGGCACTGGCTTGTCGATCCCGGTACCGTTCATGCGGGCTTGTCGCGCCAACACCATCCGGTTGCCTTGTCACCGGATTACATGGCGCTTTTTGCCATGCCTGCGGGGTCCCGCGACCGGCTGATGCGCAAGAAAACAGGAAGCACTATGCTAAAGCATGTTGCATTTAATCTGCCCCATTTTGCCGGAGATAACCTACTGTCCGGCGAGGAAAGGGCCGCAGGACGTAGCGGGGCTACGTTCAAGGGTCTTGACGCTGCGGGGCGGAAGGTTATCCCGGCCCGAAGGGTTTGTTTTTGGCTGCGTTTCGCGGCGTTACACCGCTTGACCGATGCGCCGCATCGCTCTGCACGCTGTGCCTTGCCAAACAGCACGCCAAAAACAAACATAATGGAGCAGATTAAATGCAACATGCTTTAGAAGAGAGCAGCGAGACATCCAGCCCATACGCCAGTGATCCCGAAACACCAGATTTTGCCTTTGATCCCGATGATCCCTGGACACAAACCTTCCAGGAAGGCCTTGCACGCGCTGATCTGAAAGGCAAAACCGTTTACGAGGTCGGTGTTGGTACTGGCATCAATGTCGCCTTTATCTTGCAAAGCTGCGGCGCCAAACGCGTTTACGGCAGCGACCTTGACCCCCGCCTTGTCGTTCTGGCAGAGCGCAACATCAAAATCCTTTCCCCCGAACATGCCAAACATTTCAAACCGGTCCATGGCAGTGTCAGCCTTGTCGATACCGATGAGGCACGCGAAAAAATCGCAATGACCGATGTGGTGATTGCCTGCATCCCTCAGGTCGGCGAGCCCAGTGATGAACGCCTGACGGCCTTTCGCGAAGCCCAGTCCATCGAACTGGCCGAAGGGGCCGGTGACGAGGCCGAAGACCATATCGCGCATTATTATCCCTGGAGCCTGTTTGACCAATATCCCTACAACTCGGTCGGGCTTGGCCTGAACGAGGCGCTGATGCGCCGTATTCGCGAACACGCGCCAAAGGCCGAACTGGTGATGAATTTCGGTTGCCGCATTGGCACCGAGATTATTTGCGAATGCTTTGAGGCCAACGGCTACAAACCCGAAAAGATCGCATCAAAGATCGTTCTGCAACATTCCGGAACGGATATTTCGTTTTTCGTATCACTGGAAAAGGCGCTGAACGGGACCGAATATGAAAAGCAGCTTGTTTGCAAATTCTATGGCGACCCGGAAGGAAATCAGCCGCTTTCGGCCACCAAGGCCCAGGAAATGATCAATGATGATCCGAATGTGCCGCTTTATCACGAGGTGGCGGTCATTCGCGGCACACCGGCCTAAGACCTGATCAATGGCACATAAAAACACCCCGCAGCCACAGGCTATGGGGTGTTCTGCATTAAGCAGTTCGCAACGACATCTCAGTGAAGGGTTTGACCCGAGGCCTGATCGGGATCGCCCGGAATGATCAGATCGCCCGCCATCAGCGCCAATGCATCACTTGCACGCGCGACGATGACCCGACCTTCGACCGGATTACCCTTTTCCTGACGCAGAACACCCAAAGTGTCTGAAAGAACGTTAAAGCCACACTCGACCAGCCATTCGCTGATCGCGCGCTGGTGATGGCGGAAGCGTTGCCCGGGACCGAGATCGAACGGGAAGTTATCGCCGTGCTCGAGCGTGAATACCAGCAACCCGCCGGGCTTCATCCGGTCATGGGCAGCACGCAGGGCCGGCACCAGATCGCCAAGATAGTTCAGAACGTCCGCCGCGATGACAACGCTGTAATCCGTTCCGATGTCAGCGGGCATATCGGTGATATCGCCCGCGACCAGGGTGCGATAAAGCCCCTTGGCGCGCGCACGGTTGATCATGCGCGGCGACAGGTCGATGCCATCAATCGCATCAACATGACCAGCGAACACTTCGCCCACAAGCCCGGTACCACAACCAAGATCAAGCACATCCATCGGGCGCAACATCTCCGGCAGGTGAGTCCGGATGGCTTCAAACAAAAGTTCCGGTCCGCGATAGGCCAGTCGATCCCGCAGGCTGATTTCAAACCGTGGGGCATAATCGTCAAACAAGGCCCGCACATAATCGGGCGGCAAGCGATCACGAAGAGCAGCCGCACCAAGCAATGTCAGGCGGACCTCTGCCCCCATGCGGTCCTTGGGATCAAGCATCAGATATTGACGGAAAGCCTCAACGGCGTTTTCGGTTTCACCGGCACGTTCATAGATGTCGCCCAGCGTAAAATGGGCTTCGTCCCAGTCACTATCAGCCGCCAATGCGGCACGCGCCACGTCAATCGCAGCGGTGTAGTCACCCTGTGATACCAGCGCCAATGCGACATCAAGACGCCGACTGGCGGACAGACGATCTTTGCTCATGCATGAAATCCGAAAAGGGGGTTTGGGCAACACGCCGAAACCACAACCAAAGATACTGCTATATCTTCCTATTTTCGGTGTTTTGCAAGATAGATAAAATATCGAAAAATCAAAACCTTATATGTTTTCGGGAATCGTATACCAATGCAAACATGGTGTTGACCGATAATTGGGCGCTTTCGCGTGCGGCTGCATCGATTTTAGCAACGGTTTCCACAAAGAAATTTGGCACAAATTTCCACTGAACCATTGATAAAATCAATTAATTATCATACATTAATATAAATTCTGATTTTGATGGATTGAATGATGGAAAACTTCACTCCGATTTCCGCCCTGATTGGCGGTGGACTTATTGGTCTGGCCTCTGGCCTTTATCTTTTGCTCAATGGGAGAATTGCCGGGATTAGCGGCATTCTTGGCGGTCTGTTGACCCCGACCAAGGGTGGTTCTGCTGTTTTTGAACGGCTGGCCTTTATCATCGGGCTGATTGTTGGTCCGTTCATCCTGATGAACGCAACCGAGATCGAAGCCCAGAGTGTTGTGACAAGCTCATTACCGGTCATCATCATTGCCGGTCTTCTGGTTGGTCTTGGCACTACGATTGGTAGCGGTTGCACCAGTGGTCATGGCATTTGCGGCCTGTCGCGGTTCTCGCTGCGATCGCTGGTCGCGACCCTGTCATTTATGGCAGCAGGCTTCGTCACAGTTCTTGTCACCCGCCATCTGATGGGAGGCATGTAATGCGGATAATTGTTTCCCTGATTTGCGGCACGATTTTCGGCTTTGGCCTTTATATTTCGGCCATGATCGACCCGCAAAAGGTTCTGGGCTTTCTTGATATCTGGGCGATTGCCGATGGGGGTTGGGATCCGAGCCTTGCGTTCGTCATGGGCGGTGGACTGGCGGTTGCCATTCCGATCTTCCAGTTTGCAAAGAACCGGACCGAGGCGGTCTGTGGCGGCGAGATGAGCCTGCCGACCAACCGTGCCATCACCACCAAACTGGTTGTTGGTGGCCTGTTGTTTGGTACCGGTTGGGGACTGGTTGGGTATTGCCCGGGTCCAGCACTCAGTGCACTGGCCTTCGGCCATACAGACACAATTATTTTTGTGGTCGCGATGATTGCCGGCATGGGCGGTGCGCGTGCCATGGGTCTTAACAAGTAAACCCGGCCAAAGCCTGAACCCGATAATCTGCGGCCGGTTTGATCCCCCAGACGCTGGCCGCAGGTTTTGCAACCGCCCGTGCTTTGCGCCGGGCGGTTTCGCATTTCCGGTCAAAATTTGACTAAAATCTCGCAGCACCGGGCTTGTCTTTGGCGTTAAAATCCCATAACTCAGCTAAGGGTCAAAACTCATTCACATGACCGGCCCGGCAACTGATATGAGAGAAAAAGCTAGGAAAATGCCGCAGAGCGGGGTGATCTCCGGTCAAGGGATTTGACGCAGAGGCTTTCTCCTATATCAGTTGTCCTTCGGATCACCCGGATTTGCACGGGCTATTTTGTCGCAAAATCTTGAAAGATGCATATCTTCCTATGATTTTGCTCCGCATATCCGCACAAATCCGGGCGACCGGGGCGATCATGTGAATGAGTTTTGACCCTTAGCGCCACATTGACGTCCATAAAGGTTTTTGCATGAAGATCGGCATTCTTGAGACCGGATTCGCCCCGGAAGAACTTCGCGACGATTTCGCCTCCTACCCTGGGATGCTCGAAAAGCTGCTCGGCGACGTTGACCCGAGTCTTGAGTTTCAAACCTGGACCGTTCTAGAAGACGTTTTTCCGGATTCAATCCGCGATGCTGATGGCTGGGTGATCATGGGATCAAAACATGGCGTTTATGAAAACTTGCCGTGGATGATCCGCCTGCAGGACTTCCTGCGCGATGCGGTTTCTGCCGGTCAGCCGGTCTTTGGTATCTGCTTTGGTCATCAGATTCTGGCAACAGCACTTGGCGGCAAGGTCATCAAATCCGACAAGGGTTGGGGTGTTGGCGTACATGAATACGCGGTTGATGCACGCAACAGCGACTGGCTGTCTGATAGCCCAGCAAATATCCGCATCAATGCTTTCCATCAGGATCAGGTGGTTGAACCACCCGAAGGTGCGACTGTCTGGGCGAGTTCCGATTTTTGCCCCTATGCCGGTTTGCAGTATGGCGATAATGCCGCCTCAATCCAGCCGCATCCGGAATTCATGAAGCCCTATGAAACCGCCCTTTTGCAGGCCCGTTATGACCTGATCCCCAATGATGTGCATGACGCTGCCATGAAGTCGCTTGAAACGCCGATCACGAGTGTTGATTTCGCGCGCTCGCTCGTGAAGTTCATGACCCGGAAGCGAATCAAGTCCGCCGCCTAAGGCCACAGATCATATCGACATCACGCACCAAATCACAGAAAGCCACCGGAAATCCCGGTGGCTTTTTTCGTGCCTGAAGATGCAAAACACTTTATCAACCAAAGATGTTGCATGATCCTGTTCAACCATGGACGCACAAAAATGATGTGATCGACCGCAGAATGTCGACGTTCAAGTTTGGACCACCGAGAGACCGCGCAAATGAACAATAGGCACCCGAAGCGATGATCCAGAATCTGCGGCTGTATTCCGGCCTGACCATGTTTGCCTATGTGCTGACGCATTTGCTGAACCATACAGCAGGCATCGTTTCACCGGAACTGATGGAAAAGGCCGGCGAATACACCACGGAAGTCTGGCAGTTTCCACCGCTTGAGATCCTGTTGGTGTTGTCACTGATAACGCACTTTTTGTTGGCAACCGCACGCCTGACCAGCCGCCGCACCTTGCGCCTGCGCAAATCGGAATGGGCACAGATGATCCTTGGACTGTGCATTCCGTTCCTGCTGTTTAGACACATCATCGCGACCCGGGTTATCGATCTGGGCTTTGATGTTGATTCACCGTTTGAGCGCGTTCTTCTGGATCTGGCCGTGTTTATTCCGCATCAGGGCATCTTGCAGGCGATTACGGTGATTGTTGTCTGGGCGCATGGCTGCATCGGCATTCATTTCTGGCTGCGGGTCAAACCGTTCTATCCGAAATGGCGCAATACGCTTGGCACGCTGGCCATTCTGATCCCGACACTTTCGCTTGCCGGTTACTCAGCCGCAGCGGCCGAAGTGATCCGCCGCGCAGAGGAAGGCGGACGCAAGTATGTGTTTGGGGTGATTGATGCCGCCAATGTCAATCAGGACGCCATCACCTTCTATGAAAACGCCATTTTGCCCTTCACGATCCTGAGTATCGCCCTTGCGCTGGCACCATTTGGTGTGCGCCAGATCCGACAGACCTTTGATCGGGTCAAGCGCGGCCCGATGCTGAGCCTGCCAAACGGGCGTTTCGTGCGTGTACCGCCCGGTGCCACAGCGCTTGAGGCGCTGCGCGATGCCGGTGTTCCGATGGCATCGGTTTGTGGTGGACACGGGCGCTGCACGACATGCCGTATTCATTGTGGATCAGGTAGTGATCACCTCGCCCCTCCCGGCGATATTGAGGCCGCGGCACTCAAAAGCATTCAGGCCCCCAAGGGCATGCGCCTTGCCTGTCAGATCAGACCGCATAATGATCTGGCGGTCGCCCCGCTTTTGCCGCCCAACGCAACCGCGCGTGACGGCCGGCGTCCTGGCGGACTTTCGGGCAGTGAAAGACAGGTTGTTTGCATCTTTATCGACTTGCGCGATTCAACCAAGCTTGGCGAAAGCAAGATGCCCTACGACGTGCTTTTCATACTCAACCAGTTCTTTGCCGAGATGACCGAGGCATTGCGCGGCACAGGTGGTTATTACGCCCAGTTTACCGGCGATGGCCTGATGGCGCTTTATGGCCATGAAAGTGATGACACCGAACGCACCATCCTGCAGGCCTTTGAGGGAGCCGCCGAGATGCTGCGCCGGATTGAAGGCCTTAACCTGCATCTTAAATCGGAACTTCCACATGCGTTGCGCATCGGAATTGGCATCCATATGGGCAAGGCAATCGTTGGGGAAATGGGCCCGCCCGGCCGGGAAAACATCAGTGCAATCGGCGATACGATCAACACCACCGCCCGCCTTGAAGCCCAGACCAAGGGGCATGGGGTACCGTTGGTGATTTCCAAGACGCTGTTTGATCACGGGCCGATTCCCTTGCCGGAAAACGCCGTGATGCACGAGGTGGCGCTCCGCGGTAAGGATCAGTCGGTTGCCTATTATGCGCTTGAAACGATGCCAGATCTGACACAAACCAAGAATTAGTCGATGTCTTATGTCTGTGCCGCAGGCAAGGCTTGACTATTGGCGGGAAAACCACATTTATTTGAATATATCAAACGTTCGGTGCCGAATGCGTCGGGTCGAACACTTAGATGCCCGGAACGCACAATGCGTGGGATCTGAAAACAACCACACTCGCTCTGATGGAGGAGGTGCTGCAAATGTCACGAATTTCAATGTTCAACAGCCCGTTGCTTTTGGGTTTTGACCAGATCGAACGCGTTCTTGATCAGGTCTCGAAAACCAAGGCCGAGGGCTATCCGCCCTATAACATCGAACAGATTGGTGAAAACAAACTGCGAATTACCGTCGCAGTTGCCGGATTTGCCGAGGAAGACCTGTCGGTAACCACTGAAGACAACCAGCTGATCATTCGCGGCAAACATACCGATGATGACAGCGAACGTGTTTATATTCATCGTGGCATTGCGTCACGACAGTTCCAGCGCTCCTTCGTTCTTGCCGAAGGCATCGAAGTCGTCGGTGCGCATCTGGATAATGGTCTGCTGCATGTTGACCTGAACAGACCCTTGCCGGAACCGGTCGTTCGTGAAATCGCGATTGGCTCGAACAAGAAAAAAGCTGTGCCGTCAAAAACCATCGACATGAATGTCGAGGACGAGGACAGCAATGCTGATCAAATAGACAGCAAAGCCTAACCAAGGAGTGGTTCAAATGACAAATCGACCAAATAACCACGATACCGAAAGCGATCAGCGGATCGGCCAGGATACCGGTCTTCTGTCAAATGGTGACTTCGCCCTGTTGGGTATTCATGATTTTGCCTATGTGCGTCCGGTTCCCAATACAGAGAATGACAGTGACGAACTGGTCTATGGCGTCTTCACCGCCGACGGCACCCACATCGCGTCGTTCGAAAACCATGCCGTCGCGGATGCGGCCATCCGCCAGCACGACATGGAACCACGCGCGGTTCACTAATCAGGAATGTGTTTCCTGCAATAATGCCCGAATGCCCGGCCTTGTGCCGGGCATTTTTGTTTTGCCTTCGGTTCCGGGAACACTTGTCCACTCAGCGGATTTCAATCACTTCGCCGGGTGCCGCGATACGGACCTGTTCATTTCCCCTGATCATCTGGGCCATTTCCGCACGGACATTGCGTTTAATGTGATAAAGCCAGAATCGCGCGCCGGGCATGTCAGAGGCCAGTTTCAAAACCGTTTCCAGATCACAGTGGGCTGCATGCTGCGGGTCATGCTTGATCAGATAGGTTTCCTGAAACACCAGATCCGCACCCGTAAACAGGGCGGCGGTTTCTGCTGTTACGTTGCCATCACCGGAATAGGCAAATCCCTTGTCCGCGTAGCGCAACAGGATCGCGTGATTCTGCACACTGTGATCGGACCGTGCGAAACGGCATTCAAACGGACCAATTGTATTTGTCTCGGCAATCGAATGCCAGATGATGGTAAACGGCCAGGCTGACCCAAGCCCGGTAAAGCCGAGTTCCATCAGTTTTTCAAGGTGCGTGCGTAATTGCGGGCTGCACAAAATGCGCAACGGCTTTGAACGACCGTCATCGCGCCAGTTCAGCATGACCGGTACAAGACCGAACACATGATCGGGATGCATGTGGGTGAAATAGATCGCATCAATCGCGTCGGGATCGGGAAACTTGGCCATCAGCCGCCCGGCCGCCGTTGCCCCGCAATCGATCAAGAGACGAAAATCGCCCGCAGACACCACGACCGACGAATTTTCAAAGTTCGGATCGAAGGCCTCGCCCACACCAAGAACATCAATGCGCAGATGATCGCTGTTCATTTCCTTATCGCCCCGTATTTCCCCTGCAAGCCCGGAGTATATCAGCTCCAAGTGTCTCAAGCCGACATTCTTGTGACTTCTCCCTGCTTAAGGCAAGTGGTTCCCCGCAGGATACCTTGATCATCTTCAAACTGTCATACTCCATGACAAAAGGGCGGAGCCAAACGGCTCCGCCCTTTTAATGGCAGCTTTCGATCGAAGAAATGGGCCTTGATTAGCGTGTCAGCACTTCGGCCGCTTCGCGCGTGCGCTGTACAGAGGATGCGACCGTATCGGTCGTCGTGCGAATGGCAGCAAGGTTATCTGACATGTTTTCGACAGACCGGGCCATGTCGCGCACGCTGGTGCTGACATTTTCGGTAACCGCTGTTTGCTCTGTCACCGCCGAAGAGATGTTGGTGACATCGTTACGGACGGTTTCAACCGAACCACGGATGGTCTCCAAAGCACCTGCGACCTCGGCGGAAATTTCCTGAATACCGGTAATTTCCTGGGTAATGTCTTCGGTGGCACGCGCCGCCTGATTGGCAAGGTTCTTGACCTCGTTGGCAACAACGGCAAACCCTTTGCCAGCTTCACCGGCACGGGCACTTTCAATCGTCGCGTTTAGTGCCAGCAGGTTGATCTGCCCGGCAATGTTGCGAATGACTTCAACGATATTACCCATCTCGTCAACCACGCCCGTCATGCGCTGGGTCATTTCGTTGGCGGTGTTGGTCTGCTCGTAGGCGCGCTCGGTTGCGCCCTGTGACTGGGCCATGCTTTGGGAAATCTCGGCAATCGAGGCGGCCATCTGCTCGGTGCTGGCCGCAACGTTGCGGGTCAGTTCCATCGTGTTGGTCGACGCATCAACGCTTTGAACCGTGCGCGTGTTAAGCTCGGTGATATTGTTGTCGATCTCGGTAAAGTTACCGTCGATCATTTTTTTAAGGTCGATCAGAAGCTTGGTTTTTTCGGTGATATCGGTGGCAAACTTGATCACCTTGATCGGTTTGCCAACAGCATCAAGAACCGGGTTATAGGTCGCTTCAATCCAGACTTTCTTGCCGTTCTTGCCCACGCGGGCGAACTGACCAGCCTGGAATTTTCCCTGGTTCAGGCTTTGCCAAAAAGCCCGGTACTCTGACGAATTTTTCTGATCTTCCGGCAAGAACATGCTGTGATGCTTGCCCTTGATTTCATCAAGGCTGTAGCCCAGCACAGACAGGAAGTTTTCATTGGCGGTCAGAATCGTGCCATCGAGATTGAACTCGATTACCGCCTGCGAGGTGCTGATCGCATCAAACACGCTTTGCAGCAACGCACGTTCGTTACGACGTTCGGTAATGTCGGTCGCAAACTTCACGACTTTGGTCACATTGCCTTTCGCGTCGAGGATCGGGTTGTAAGTGGCTTCAAGCCAAATCAACGATCCGTCACGACGTTTGCGCGGGAAGGCCCCGGTCAGAAACTCGCCTGACGCCAGTCTCTTCCAGAAATTTTTGTAATCTGCCGAACTGATAAGCTCTTCGGGGACAAACAATGCGTGATGCTTGCCAATAAGATCGCTGGCCTTGTAGCCCATCGTCTTTTCGAAGTTTTCATTCAGCGAGAGGATCTTGCCTTCCGCGTTGAATTCGATGCGTGCCATTGAGCGACCGAGCGCAGCGGTGACTTGTTGTTCATTACGCGCCTCGGACTCACCCTTAAAAAATCCAATACCCACTTTTATACCCTTTGCGTAAACGGGTTTATCCCGTTAATTCCCGTCAGCCTCGCGGGGTTATTGACCGTTTGGTCGTAATTATGAACGTGTGAACCAGTCTGTCATACACATGCATGACCCAACCTAGCCCTAAGAGCGTTCACTTCTCATGCGAGAGGATACGGTGAGATCTTCAACACAGATCATTCCCGGTTTTCAAACGGCTTGCGTTTGATGAGTCAGATGTTCGGAATTTCTTGCAGTTTTTCAAACTTTGCATCCGGTACGCTAGGTTCTCAGCCATACCGGTCGAAGTTTGAAATATCTCTGTCTTTGAATAATTGATCCCACTTTGAACATATGATCATTCATACCCAACAATATACTTTTGGCTGGGGCAAGACAAATTGTTTATTCGCCCTGAGTAAAACAACTTTGGATAATAAATTCTGGTAGAAACGCGGGAATGATTTTAAACTTAAACTTGTAATACAACGTACTATTACAATTCTTAGAGTTTAAAGATTTTCGCAGGCACCATCGGAACTTCACATTCCTTTCACCAAAATATTTTTGCTATCGAAGGATTCCAACCCTTTGGTGTAGCTACAACGAAGGGTCATATTAGCCCATTTGGCGTGCACTACCGCAGGTGAGGAAGCTCTCAACTGATTTTAATCTCGTTATTTGGCAAGAACAGATGCTGCTTCGCGGGTCTTTCTGACTGAATCAGCCACGCGGGATGTTGAAATCCGAATGGTTTCCAGATTACTGGTCAAGCCTTCCACAGACGACGCCATGATGCGCATATTATTGGTCACACCGTTGGTGACGGCACTTTGCTCTTCGACGGCGGACGAAATACTGGTTACGCCGTCACGTACCGTTTGAACCGCCCTTTGAATGGTTTCAAGCGCACCGACAACCTCGCCCGAAATAGCCTGAATGCCTGAAATCTCTTCGGATATATCCTCTGTCGCCTTGGCTGCTTGATTGGCGAGGTTTTTGACCTCGTTGGCAACAACGGCAAAACCTTTGCCCGCATCACCAGCACGCGCACTTTCAATTGTTGCATTCAGTGCCAGCAGATTGATCTGCCCGGCAATATTGCGGATGACTTCAACAATATTGCCCATGGCATCAACAACCTGCGCCATGCGCTGGGTAGAGTCATTGGCCGTAACCGTTTCGGCAAAAGCCCGTTCTGTCTCCGAGCGCGACTGGCTCATGCTTTGTGAAATCTCAGCGATGGAAGACGCCATCTGTTCGGCACTGGCAGAGACTGTCTGGACCGTGTTTGATGTTTCTTCAGACATCGAAACACTCTGGTCAGCGGAACTGTTGAGCTCACCCAGGTTGCCGTCGATTTCGCTGAAGTTCGTATCGATGATCTTTTTCAGATCCAGCAAAAGCTTGGTTTGTGCGGTAATGTCGGTTGCAAACTTCACGACCTTGAAAGGACGCCCCACCGGATCAAGAACAGGATTGTAGGAAGCGGAGATCCATACTTCCTTGCCGCCTTTGCCCAGGCGTTTAAACTCGCCAGAGTTGAATTCACCGGCATTCAGGGCTTTCCAAAAATCCTTGTATTCTTTGGAGTCCCGATAAGAAGGTTCGACAAAAATGCTGTGATGCTTGCCTTTGATTTCGTCAAGCGTGTAGCCCATCACATCCAAAAACATCTGGTTTGCGGAAATAATGGTGCCATCAAGCTCAAACTCGATCGTCGCCTGTGATTTCTCGATGGCGCGAAAGACACTTTGCCACATTGCGCGTTCGACACGACGCTCTGTGATGTCAGAAGCGAGTTTGACGACTTTCTTGGGTTTGCCATTGCGATCGAGAATTGGGTTGTAGCTTGCTTCAAGCCAAATCATCTGGCCATTTTTTTTCCTTCTGGCCATTGCGCCAGAAACGAACTTGCCAGAACGAAGCTCTTCCCAGAACGCTTCATATTCCGCCTTGTTAAAATCCGACGGCATAAACATACGGTGATGCTGGCCTACAATTTCATCAAGCTCATATCCCATCGTCTCTAGAAAGTTCTCATTGGCCCTGACGATGGTCCCGTCCATGTTGAACTCAATAACAGCCATGGACCGATTCAATGCCTCGTAAATCTGGGCTTTTTCTTTATCACCAGCATTGCTGCCAAACATCGCTATCCCCTGAACATTTCAACCTATGATTTCATTCAGGTGGTAAAGCGGGATGTTTATTACAAGGAAGGTTTCTGATCTCTGCGGTGTAATTATCCACAGTTCAGAATCAGGCAGGCCACTTCACGATATAGCGTGTCAGATCAGGATGGGCTTCGTCTTCGGGGATGGCCATACCACGCACGGACATGCCTGCCATAATGGCCGAGTCTGCGACACCTGTCTTAAGCGGATGCCAGTCGGGTAGTGGTTTTCCTTCTGCCATCAGGCGATAGGCACAGGTGGATGGCATCCAGGACAGGGTTTCGACATTTTCCTTGGAAAGCTGCACACAATCGGGAACATGCTGGGTCCGATTGGGGTAATCCTTGCAGCGGCACGTATGACAATCAAGCAGGCGACACGCGACCGAGGTGTAATAGACAAAATCGTCTTCTTCGTCCTGCAGCTTGTGCAGGCAACATTTTCCACAGCCGTCACAAAGGGATTCCCACTCCGCTTGCGTCATTTCAGCAAGAGTCTTGGTTTCCCAGAACGGTTCAGGTGGCAATGCGACGCGGTCTTTTTTATCCATGATCTCTCTCAGTCGGGCCGTCATTGAGACATAACATAGTCTAACCCGCGCGCAATCCCCGTCGCATTCAAGTCTGACAACGGATTGATCAACTCTCTGCGATCATGTGGAAGAAGGAGCCAAAAACACTTCCATCCACCAGGCCGGCAGGACCTAGATCAAGACCCGTCGCCGTTTTCATCCGGCATAACGGCATGCCGTCTTCGGAGAGCGTAGTCGCATAGTGGAATTCATGACCACGCAGCTTCATGCCTGCCGGACCAAACGGGGTTGGAATGCCCAGCTGCGCCTCTCGATAGCCAAGATGCAGCCTGCGGCTGGCAAAGCTGGTTTCAAGCGGTAAAAGACCAAGCATTTCGTGGCGCGTGCCACTGGCATCAACAAGGCCGTTGCCAAGTGTCATGTACCCGCCGCATTCGCCGTAAATCAAGATGTTTCGTTGGGCCGCATCGTGCATGCCGGCCCGGAAAACCCTGGCTGCGGCAAGGGTTTTGGCATGAAGTTCCGGATAGCCGCCGGGCAGATAGACGGCATCACAATCCGGGTTCGGGGCCTCGTTCGCCAGTGGCGAGAAAAAGGAAATTTTCGTCCCCACCGCACGCCAGCCATCCAGAAGATGGGGGTAGCTAAACGCAAAGGCCGCATCACACGCCACCGCAACATGACGGCCAAGCGGGGCAATCACGGGTGCTGTCGGCGTGGGTTTTACAGATTTTTTGGCTTTCTTGGCCTTCCCGGCCTTTTCACCCATCAGTGCGATCAAGGCATCAAGATCGACATCTTCACTAATGATATTGGCGGCACGATCGAGAAACGTCTCAAGCTCGGCATGTTCGCCGGCCTGCACCAGACCAAGGTGGCGTTCCGGCAGGATCAGGTCTTCGCTGCGCCTAACCGCACCTAGCACTGGCAGATCCGGCAGATGTTTGGCACAGGCATCAACAATCATCTGCTTGTGGCGGTCACTGCCCACCCGATTAAGGATCACGCCGGCAACATTGATGTCATCGCGAAATTTGGCAAAGCCGGAAATTACTGCCGCTGCAGAGGCCGACTGACCCTTCACATCGACCACAAGAACAATCGGCCACCCGCCAAGGGCGGCAAGATCGGCGGTCGATCCATCACCGTTGGCGGCACCATCGAACAAGCCCATGACGCCTTCGCACATCAAAAAGGCTTTGCCGTGCGTGTGATCGCGGGCGAGACCCTTGATCTGGTCCGGCTTCATCGCCCATGGATCAAGATTGATGCAGGTATCGCGACAGGCAGCTGCCTGAAAGGCCGGGTCGATATAGTCCGGCCCGGTTTTGGCTGCAGCAACAGCATGACCTTTGCGCGTCAGTGCACGCAAAAGGGCGAGCGTAATGACGGTCTTGCCACTGTTTGACGCAGGTGCCGCAATCATGACTCCCGGAATGGTGTCTGGCATGTTGGGCTGTTCTCCGAGCCGAATTTATTCGCCATGATCATGGCATTGCGCGACGGAATAATCAGCCGTTGTTTTTAACCGCCTCGGTCACGCCCTTTGCCATGTCTTCCGGGCTGGTGCCGTAATTGAAGTGGCGGACGAATTTACCTTCGCGATCCATCAGATAGACGAAGGATGAATGGTCCATCAGATAGGTATCGGTATCCTCAGGCTCACCTTCCGGGATCGCCTTCGCATAGTAAACACGAAACGCCTTGGCGGCCGCCGTTGTCTGTTCAACGGTGCCGGTCAATCCAACCATCCGATCATGGAAATAGGGAACGTATTCGGCAACCGCTTCGACCGTATCGCGTTCCGGGTCGACCGTGAAAAAGACGGGTGTGATTTCATCTGCGATGCCCTGGGGCATCATATCAAGTGCTGTTCCCATGACCTGCAATTCGGTCGGGCAAACATCCGGGCAGAAGGTATAGCCGAAATAGGTCAGCATATATTTGCCCTTGAAGTCATCCTGAGTGACAGTTTCGCCATCCTGATTGACAAGCTCGAACGGCCCACCGATGGAAGCTGCGCCAGATGAATTGGTTTCAGTCCCCATCATCATCAGTCGATAGGTCAAACCGATCCCGAGAACCAGCGCAATACCCAGAATTGCCAGAAGCGTCTTTTTGCTCACGCGTCGATCCTTATGTCTTTGCCGGTTACGGACAACCGATCCTTGTGCGTCACAACCTGACCCGGCACTATAAATATCCCGGCGATACTTGCAAGATCAGCACCTGTGGGAAAGCTCACACTCAGTCACAATCCCGTTTAAATGCCGACCTTCTGCATACAGTTCGAAGCGCCGGCACCGCTTATGCAATCGTGGTCGCTGCCAATGCGAACAGGATTATCCCATTGATGATCATAAGCCCGCGCCCAACCGGCACCATCAGGGCCCGGAACCGCTGTGCGGCATATTGGCCGACAAAGCCTGTGACAAACAGCATCGGCACCGTGCCAAGGCCAAACACCAGCATCACCGCCCCGCCATTAAGCGCCGCACCGGTGGCGGCCGCCATCACAAGCGCGCCATAAACCAGACCACAGGGAATAAAGCCCAGCATCACGCCCAGCAAATATCCCCGCCAACCATATGGGGCCTGGAAAAGCCCACGCGCATGATTGCCAACCAGCTTGTTCCACCAGCGTGATTCGCCGGTCGATGGCAACAAACCGCCAAGATGGGGCATCAGGCCCAGAATGCCGAACAGAAGGAAAAACACACCGGCCGCAATCAGCAACACCGGCCCGATCCACCACACCCGGGTGAGCGCACTGATGCTGTCAGTGAAATAGCCGGCCAGCACGCCCAGCAGGCAATAGGTCGACAAACGCCCGAACTGATAGGGCAGGAGTGCGGCACCGGTGAGACGGCGAAACTCGCTCATTTTCTCGACCGGGAGCTGTTCCATCCGGCTGGTGACCTGACTGATCACGAACGGGCCGCACATGCCGACACAGTGGGTCGCACTGCCCACCAGTCCCGCCACCAGTGCCGTCAAAAGCACCCCGCCATCCGTGCGCACGATATCGGCACATTGCGCCCAACCGCTTTCAAGGATGCGTATCAATACCTGCTGTTCGTCCATGATCCATCCGGGTCAAAACATTTGCGCGCGATTGTACAGTCGCGCGTCCCACCGGCAACGATATATATCAATCTGTTGGAACCTTATCCGGACGGGATCAAAGTTCAGTTTTTGAGGGGATCTGCCGGTGCGGTGATCAGATCAAGCACCTGTTCGAACGGCACATGGCGCACCGCGGTCACATCGTCCTGCGGCGACAGCCAGTTCAGACGATCCCGCAGGCCGACAACCTTGCCCAGAATGCACACCGCAGGCGGCTCAACACCTTCGCGTTCGACATCGTCAGCCGCCTTTTCAAGAGTGGTGATCAGAATACCCTGTCCCGGAGTGGTCGCCTGACTGATCACGGCAAGCGGTTCATCCGCGGCCCGGCCATTTGCCATCAGTTCCGACGAAATCCGGCGCAGATGTTTCATGGCCATATACATCACAAGGACCGGCGCACCTTTGGCCAGTGCTGCCCAGTTGATGTTGTCTGGCACTTCGCCACTGGATCCGTGGCCGGTGACAAAGGTCACCGACGAATTGCAGTCACGATGCGTGGTCGGAATACCGGCATAGGCCGCACCGGCGATCCCGGCGGTAATGCCCGGCACCACCCGGAATGGCACATTGTGATCAACAAGGGTCATGCCTTCTTCGCCGCCGCGTCCGAACACGAACGGATCACCGCCCTTAAGGCGCAAAACACGCAGGCCCTGTTTGGCCAGTTCAACCAGTTGCAGGGAGATATCGGTTTGTTTGGAGGATGGACGACCACCGCGCTTGCCCGCATAGATGCGTTTGGCATCGGGACGCAAAAGGTTCAAAATCCGTTCATCGACCAGCGCGTCAAAGACAACAACATCGGCCTGTTGCATGGCGTTGACAGCATGCAGCGTCAGAAGACCGGGATCACCGGGTCCCGCCCCAACAAGCCATACCCAACCCGGTTCAAAAACCGGAAAATCAACACCAAGACCAGTCATCACGCAGTACTTCTATTAAATGAAATGCAGACCTCTGTGCAGGACCACATCAAGAGGATATGTTAAACAGCAATCAAACGATACGCACAACTTATTTCCGAAATTTTTTAGTATAACTTTTCAAATAACATAAATAATGATGTTTAATTGAGTTTCCATCGCGGACGTTACCCGTGACCTCAATACCGAAAACATCGACTGGATTGACAGGAAAAAATCAACTGATGACCAGAAAACCGGATGGACCGCTGCGCAAGGGATGGACGACGGGGGCCTGTGCCACCGCTGCGACCCGTGCCGCGTGGCAGGCATTACTGTCCGGCGATTTTCCTGATCCGGTCACCATTACCCTGCCACGCGGGGAAACTCCGTCCTTTAAGCTGATCAAGGCGGAAAAGGGTGATGGCTGGGCGCGGGCCAGCGTGATCAAGGATGCCGGCGACGACCCCGATGTCACCCACGGGGCAGAAATCATATCGACCGTGCGCATCGGAACACCGGGCAACGGCATTTCATTCCATGCCGGTGACGGGGTCGGCACGATTACCAAACCGGGTCTGCCATTGCCCCCGGGTGAGCCCGCGATCAACCCCAAGCCACGCGAAATGATGATCGGACAGATCACCGAGCTTTGTAATCAGTTTGGCGTATCAACCGATGTCGAGATCGAGATTTCCATTCCCGGGGGTGCAGAGATTGCCACCAAAACGTGGAACGGGCGATTGGGGATTGTCGGCGGATTATCGGTTCTGGGCACCACGGGCATTGTCATCCCGTTCAGTTGTTCAGCGTGGATCCATTCGATCCATCGCGGGATTGACGTCGCGCGTGCGACCGGGCGCGACCATGTTGCCAGTGCGACCGGCAAAACATCAGAGGCGGCCATTCGTGCATTCTATGGCCTGCCCGAAGAAGCCATCCTTGATATGGGCGACTTTGTTGGCGGGATGCTGAAGTATCTTCGCAAGAACCCGATTGCCTTTGTCAGCATCGCCGGTGGGTTTGCCAAACTGGTCAAACTTGCCCAGGGGCACCTGGATTTGCATTCAAGCCGATCACAGGTCGATTTTGATCGGCTGGCAGGAACAATTGCAGCGTGTGGCGGGGATAAAACGCTGCAAGACAAGTGCCGCACGGCCAATACGGCCAAACAGGTTCTGGAACTTTGTCAGGCGGCGGACGTTAAGATTGAAGATGCGATTGCCCGTCAGGCCTGCGAATCCGCACGCGCCACATTAGACGGTGCATCGGCAGTTGAAGTCGTTATTACCGACCGCAACGGCACCATCATTGCCCGCCACGGGATTGGCGAATTTGATCAATTCCGACCGGTGGCATCGTAAGCAGCAGTTCGTTAATCTGTTCCCGTGTCTGCACAACAAACAGACCATCCAAGGTCATAAAGCAACAACAAGGTTCTTTGCCCATGTCCCTCTCCCGCCCTGCCGATCGTCCAAAACGCATCCTTATTTTTGGCGGGACCGGAGACGCAAATCGCATTGCCGAGGACCTGATGCATGAATTTGGCCGGGATGTTCGTTTGCAACTCTCGCTCGCCGGGCGCACCAGCGCGCCGAGCCTTCCTGATGGCGTCCCAGTTCGCATCGGCGGTTTTGGCGGGCCGGAGGGCATTATCACCCATCTCAAAAATGAACAGATTGATCTGGTGATTGACGCCACCCATCCCTATGCCACCGAGATTTCCCATAATATCGCCCAAGCCTGTCATGCCGTAGCGATGCCCTGCATCCAGTATCACCGACCTGCCTGGCAGCAGACCAAAGATGACAATTGGATCTTGGTAAAATCTATCGAAGAAGCTGCCAAAATCCTGCCGGAAGTCGGCGCGCGCGCTTTGATCGCAAGCGGTGCGAAGAACCTGCACGCGTTTGAAGGGCTGGAAAAAACCTGGCTGCTTGTTCGCACCGTCGATGCCCCGCGTGATCCGTTTGATCTGGAATTTGGTGAATGGCTGTTTGCGCGTGGCCCGTTCAGCGTTGAAAGCGAGACGGAGCTTCTTGAACGCAACGAAATTGATGTGATCGTCAGCAAAAACAGCGGTGGTGAGGCGACCTTTGCCAAGATCGAAGCGGCGCGGAACCTTGGCATTCCGGTGATCATGATTGAACGGCCGGGCGGGGAGCCGGTCATTCAGGCCCCGTCACGTTCTGAAATCATCGATACCGTTCGTGAGACCCTTAAGAAGGTCTGATGGTCCTGTGCACGCGGCCGATATCCTTGGCACCTTCGAGGCAAGAAAAAACCCCGCCAAAAGTTTGGCGGGGTTTTCTTTTTGATCGTCTGATCAGCCGTGCGCCTTAGACGAAACGGCGGAACTCACCGGATTTACGCGGCGGGCAGAACCGTTTGAGGTAAGACGGCGCAATTGCTTCGAGGCTGTTTGGCGTAATGCCAAGTTCGGCAAAACCGTCCGCACCCTCGGAAACCACGTTATCGGTTTTAAGCAGACGCACCTGATCGGGCGTCAACGGCGGAACCGGCAGGAATTGCAGGAAGAATGCCTTGATTGAGGCCAGCCAGAACGGAACCGGCATCAGAATGGCACGCTGACGGGTGATCCGCAGCATGTCCTGCAGAAGCGCCATGAAGGAATAGGTTTCCGGTCCACCAAGCTCATAGGTTTTGCCAGCAGATTTGCCTTCGGTGAGGGCCGTGACAAAGGCATCGGCAACATCGCCAACATAGACCGGCTGGAATTTCGGGCCGCCTTCGCCGTGCAGATCAACCTTGCCTTCGCCCAGATCAACTTTCGGAAGGCCTGGTGCACCAACAACAGGCAGCATCGGCGAGAAACGCGCCATGGTGGCAAACTTGTTCAGGAAGTTGTCGTTCGGGCCAAAGATCACCGACGGTCGGAAGATCACCGCATCCGGGAACGCTTCGCGCACGGCCTTTTCACCGGCGAGTTTGGACGTCGCATAGTTGGCAGAGGTGTTTTTATCCACACCCAGTGCCGACATATGCAAAAGCGTCTTTACACCGGCTGCCTTGGCTTCCTCGGCAATGCGTTTGGCCGCCTTGACGTGGATATTGAGGAAATTCTTGCTGCCGCGTTCATAGAGAATGCCAAGCAGGTTAATCACCGCTTCGGAACCCTCGAGCGCCCCCTTGATGCTGTCTTCGTCGCGCACATCGCAATGGACCGGAACGACCTGCCCCAGATTGCCCATCGGTTTGAGTTTTTTGACGCGTTCAAAGCTTCTGGTCGGGACACGAACGATAAAATCACGCTCCAGCAGACGCTTGACGATATGACGTCCGACAAATCCGGTGCCGCCAAAAACGGTTACGATACGACGATCCATGCTTGCTCTCTCCTTGCCGGTCGGGACGATGCGGACGATGCCCACATCAGATGCCCGTGCTCGGTGGCCTTGGGGTCCGGAACGCCAAAACGATCCGGTCCGAAACTGATCCTGTGGAAAATCATATGGTGCCTGAACATACGGCGTCCAAACAGACGACAATATGATTTTCCGCAGGCTCTTGGGTTATATACGACCCGCAATTGTGGTCAACAATGCGGTTTTATGAAACGTTTTCGTCTCTGCCCTACAATTTGGCCAGTATTTCATCATGAAGTGCCAGCAAACCGGCCCGATAATCCGGATAGCGCAGCTTAACACCCAATTCCTGTTTGATCCGCGCATTTGAAACCCGTTTGTTGTCTTCATAAAAACTGGCGGCCATCGGGCTCAGCTTGGCGGTGTCAAAATCCTGTTCGGGTGGTGGATCGATACCTAGCAAGCCGCAGGCATGCGCAATCACATCCTGAGGTGGGGCCGCATCATCATCACACACATTATAGGCCGCCCCGCAATTGGGCTGTTTGATGGATGCCAGAACCGTCTGTGCGATGTCATCAACATGGATACGTGAAAAGACCTGACCGGGTTTGACGATCCGGCGTGCGCGGCCCGAGCGGACGGTTTCAAGCGCGTTGCGACCGGGGCCATAGATGCCCGCCAGGCGGAAGCTTTGCACACACAGATCATGACGACGGCCAAGATCAAACCATGCCTTTTCAGCCGCCACGCGCCTGCGGCCGCGCTTGCCGGTTGGCAGAAGATCATCATCCTCGGTGACTTCGGCACCATCCCGATCACCGTAAACCCCGGTGGTCGACAAATAGCCAATCCATGTACCCGCCGGCAGTGCCGCAAGATCACTGCCATGATGATGGATCACCGGATCGCCCATCCCACCGGGCGGGGCCGATGAAAGGACATGCGTCACGCCCTCAAGCGCGCTTGCAATTTCGGCAATCGGTTGATCATCGGAAAAAATGAAGGGTTCGATGCCTTCGGATTTCAGCTGTTCGGCCTTGTCCGCGCTTCGCGTGGTTCCGGCGATTTTCCAACCCTCTGCCTTAAGATCGCGGGCAACAAGGCGGGCGGAAAATCCCAATCCGAAACAGAACAGCTTATTGGTCATCAAGGCACCTTTTGTGACGGCAAATTCGTGTGAAGGGCACAGTAACGGCCTTGCCACACACAAACAAAGTCTTTTGGCAAAACCTTTTGGACCGTGATTTGTTCCCGCAACCTGTGGCTTTCGGGAACAACAATCATCTTGTTGCCGTTTTCATGGTGTGAGACTTCACGAATGTGCGTTTACAGATATGCGCATTCAGCCATGGTGGATCGATCGTGTGATCTTCTATGGTGACTGCCATAAATTTTGCCAAAGACGGAGCTTTTTCATGTCACGACTTTTCGCAACCTCGTTCCTAGCACGCGCCACCGGCTTGCTGTGTCTGGCGGGGTTTGTCGGCATCTATGGCGCAGGCGTGCCTTCCGCCATGGCCCAGACCGAAAGCAACGGTGGCATGACACAGGAAGAAAGCCAGCAATATCGTGACTGCATCAAGCTGGCCCAACTTAAACCCGAAGACGGATTTGAAAGCGCGATTGCCTGGCGCGATCTGGGTGGCGGGGAACCGGCCCGCCACTGTGTTGCCGTCGCCCTGATATCGCTTGGCAAGTACGAAGAAGCCGCCACACGCCTTGATGCTCTTGCCAAGGACAGCACGGCAGGGCCCGGTGTGGTTGCCGGGATGCTGGCCCAGGCAGGCCAAGCCTGGATGATGGCCGATAACCTTGAATTCGCCTGGCGCGATCAAAGCCGCGCGCTTGAACTGGTGCCCAACAACCCGCAGCTTTGGGTCGATCGTGCCATGGCACTTGGCCTTGCCGGGCAGTATTGGGAGGCGATTGATGACCTCAATGCCGCCCTTGATCTTCAACCCGACCATACCGAGGCGCTGATTTACCGGGCATCTGCCTGGCGACTGCTTGAAAGTTACGATTTGGCAATGACTGATATCGAACAGGTTCTGAACCGGGAACCCCGGAATGTTCAGGCGCTTTTCGAACGTGGCAAGCTCCATCAGATTGCCGGTGACAACGATCTTGCACGGCAGGACTGGTTAACTGTCATAGAACTTTCAAATGGAACCTCTGTTGCTGACGCGGCAAAAGCGAATATAGAGAAGATGGATGTTCGCACCGGATCGGACTGACGGAGACCGTCAGTTCAGAAAACAGGTTCACGGTGATCGATTTCCTTGTATATGACCGGTAGAACCATTTGCCGGACCATCACCGGATACGTTTTGGGGGACGAAATGCGTCGCACGCTTGCCTTGGCTACCCTTGCCGCATCGATGGCACTTCTGACATCGCCTGCCGCAGAGGCCCGCGATCAGATCAGGATTGTCGGATCTTCGACGATCTTTCCGCTGACCACCAAGGTCGCCGAACATTTCGCCAAAACCACCGGCGCACCGGCCCCGGTGGTTGAAAGCACCGGTTCAGGCGGCGGCTTCAAGCTGTTTTGTGGCGGCATTGGCGCAGAGTTCCCCGATATTGTCGACGCATCGCGCCCGATCACCGGGTCGGAAACCGCAATTTGCTCGGCAAACTCTGTCCGCGACATCAGCGAAATTAAAATCGGCTATGATGGCATTGTCATGCTGGGTTCCCGCGAAGCACCGGGTATGGAACTTACCGCCCGTCAGCTTTACCTCGCCCTGGCGAGGACCGTGCCGGTCAAGGGCGCAAGTGTGCCAAACCCGCATGAAAAATGGTCTGATATTGATCCCAGCCTCCCGGACCTTAAAATCCGCGTTTATGGACCACCGCCGACTTCGGGCACACGCGATCTGATGGGGCAGCTGTTGCTTGATCAGGGTTGTGCGACATTTTCTGACATCGCAAGCCTTGAGGCGACCGATCCTGACAGCTTCCGCCTGTTGTGCCGTACCCTTCGTGAAGACGGCGCCTATATCGAAGCCGGGGAAAATGATCGGCTGGTGATCAGCAAGCTTGAAAAAGATCCGACATCATATGGCGTGATGGGCTTTAACAATCTGGAGCGTAACCGCGAACGTCTTCAGGGAGTTCCAATCAATAGCATTGAGCCGGATTATGAAACTATTCTTGATGGCAGCTATCCGGCATCGCGTGCGCTTTATCTGTACGTCAAGGATGATCATCAACAGCTGGTCCAGAGCCTTGGTGACTTTATCTCGACCTATGTTTCGGAAGCGGTGATCGGCGAAGAGGGCCTTCTGGCAGATAACGGTTTGGTGCCGCTAACCACTGAGGAACGCGCTGAAACCATGACCAGTGCCGCGAAATTCGCCGGTAACTGAGCAGCTGACGGATCAACACCAGTAGACGCAATAGAGCGGCCGGCCATCAGTCCGGCCGTTTTGCCATCCAGACCTGATTGCTGGCATATTTCGGGGGACTGCCCTGGAAATCCGAAAATTCCGATATCGAAACAAAACCGGACAGCTCCAACATCAGCCGCATTTCACTGCGATGAACCCAGCGCAGGTGATGCCAGCAATCCTCGCGCGTAATCACGTCACCCTGATCGTTGATTTCTTCAAACCGCCAATGTTCGCTGAACTTCTGGGTCAGGGGCTCATTGGTACGTTCCATCGCCGTGATGCGAAGCCGACTGCCCGGCTGCCCGACGCCTTTTGGCATCGGAAAGATCGGCAGTTCGACGTGCTCCGGGTCACCTTCTGGCAGGCAATAGCGCAAATCCGGGTCCATCAGATCCAGTGCGATCGCCCCACCGGGTTTCAGATGGGCAAAGGCGCACTCAAGGGCGCGCCGCTGCCCCTTGGCATCGGTGACTTCCTGAAGTCCGCGAAACGGGATGATCACCAGATCAAACTGCCGTCCCAGATCGAAGTCGCACATATTGCCAAGATGCCATGTCAGATCAGGGTAATTGGCGCGTGCCTGACCCAGCATGGCGGGTGACAGATCAAGGCCTTCGACCGCAATCCCAAGTTTGGCAATCGCGGCACTGATCCGGCCCGTGCCGCAGCCCAGTTCAAGCACGCCATTTTCATGCGCAAGGCTGGTCGCCAGATGCGTATAAAAGGGAATGGGGTCTTCAAAAATCTTGCGATCAAGATCAGCGCGAAGATCGTAACTGGCAGTATTTAACCCGCCTTCAGGGTAGAATTCATCAGATATGGATGAATCCTTCATTCAAAATCCAATTCCGCGTAATGGCTTGATGGAGGGAAACTTGCCTGCCGGTCTGCCAGAATATCGCGCATGGCAGGGCGGCTTTTGATCCGCATGTACCAGTCCTTGGCGCGCGGATGTTTTGACCAGTTGATGTCGCCCATATAGTCGATCACGGATACCTGTGCGGCAGCCGCCAGATCTGCCATGGTCAGATGATCACCGGCCAGCCAGTTCCGGCGTTCAAACAGCCAGCCGATATAATCCATGTGATAGGCGCCATTGGTGCGCCCGGCGCGCAGGACCTTGGTATCGGGGGTGCCGGTTGAGAAGAAGCGTTTCAGGAGCTTCTCGCCGAGCAGATGGTCAGTGACTTCGCGATTGAATTTGCCATCAAACCACGCGACAAGACGGCGGATTTCGGCGCGTTCCTTGGGGTCGGATCCAAACAGTTTCGGCTCGTCCTCGTACATCTCGTCGAGATACTCGCAGATGACGCTGGAATCACACAGCACCGTGCCGTCTTCTTCCTTGAGCACAGGCACTTCACCGGCCGGATTAAGCAGCAGGAAATCGTCACGCCGTTCCCATACCGGTTCAGCCGTGAGTTCGAAATCGAGCTTTTTCTCGGCCAGGACCAGACGGACCTTGCGCGAAAAAGGTGAAAGCCAAAAATGATATAACTGACGCATGAGCGTGAAGATACCCGACCAAGATGAACGTTTCGCAAAGACCCGGCATGGGGGCGTAAACATTCCATAAACTGCAACGAAGCCGGTTCGTTTCCAACCCGGAACTGCAAGATATCTCAAACCATGCAACGCGCGCGAAGTAAAGACCTTCAAGTGTGCGAAAGTGCAATTTTGCTATACGTAACGGGAATGCCTGACAGAAAGCTTAAACACGCCCTGTCACGCCCGGCTTTTTGCCAGTTCCAGCATGCCATCGAGATCAAGGCAGGCTTCAAGATGATCGGCCAGCTCATCAAGGGCGGCATCAATGCTGGCCTCAAAATGCGTCATTTTGTGTGCTTCGTCCGATCGCAATGCCGCCAGAAAGGCATGACGAAAATCATCGCTGGCAAACAGGCCATGCAAATAGCACCCCAGAACCCGTCCATCGCCACTGATCGCGCCATCCACCACACCATCCAGATCAAGCCAGCTTCGCGCCCGATCCGGTCCATCGGTCCGACCCATATGGATTTCATAGCCATTGACTGGTGTTCCGGCGGCAAAGCCGGCATGCCCGCCAACCGTAAGCCCCGTTGTTTTGCGCAGCGTCTTGTCACCCGCCATAACGGTTTCAATATCAAGCAAACCAAGGCCAGTCTCGCTTCCCGGCGCGCCTTCAACACCGTCCGGGTCATGGACCATACGGCCCAGCATCTGATAGCCGCCACAAATGCCGATCACACGGCCACCACGCCTGTGATGGGCGAGAATATCGATATCCCAGCCCTGATCTTTGACGAACCGAAGGTCTGCCATGGTCGATTTTGACCCCGGCAGCAGCACCAGATCACAATCCCCCGGGATCACTTGCCCCGGCTTGATCACCAGCAATTCAACATCATCCTCGGCCGCCAGTGGATCAAGATCATCAAAATTGGCAATACGCGGCAGATGTGGCACGGCGATGCGCAGGACTGCACCCGCGCCATCCCCGGCCTTGCGGTGATATTTCCCGGCCTTTTCCAGCGCTACGCCATCTTCGGCAGGCAGCTTATAGGCATTCGGCCAGTACGTTGCGATACCGTAACTTTTAAGTCCGCAGCGCTCATGAATGATGCCGGTGGCCGGTTCAAACAGCGACACATCGCCACGAAACTTGTTGATCACATAACCTTTGAGCCAGCGGCGATCATTCTCGGACAGCAACGCATGCGTGCCAACGATCGAGGCAATCACCCCGCCACGATCAATATCGCCGACCAGAATAACCGGAACGCCCACCGCCTCGGCAAAGCCCATATTGGCGATGTCAGAGGCCCGCAAATTGACCTCGGCCGGGGACCCGGCACCTTCGATCAGGACAAGATCGGCGTCACTTGCCATGACGTCAAAGCTTTCGACCACCTTGGGCAGCAGATCGCGTTTGAGCCGGTAATAATCGCGCGCCTTGGCGCTGGTCAGGACCTTGCCCTGCACCACGACCTGCGCCCCAATGTCGCTTTGCGGTTTCAGCAAAACCGGGTTCATATGAACTGTGGTCGCAACACCCGCTGCACGTGCCTGAAGCGCCTGCGCGCGGCCGATTTCGCCACCGTCATCAGTGACAGCAGCGTTATTGGACATGTTTTGCGGTTTGAACGGGCGCACCCGAAGGCCCCGACGCGCATAGGCCCGGCACAATCCGGCCACCAGCAAGGATTTCCCGACATCGGAACCGGTACCTTGCAACATCAGGGCGGGAACGGATTGCGCACTCATTCCGGTTTCAAAACTTTCTTTCAGATGATCAAGCCTGATCAGAATTCAACGCCGATCTGTGCCTTGATGCCCTGTTCACGGAACGGGTGTTTGACCATGGTCATTTCCGTGACCAGATCGGCCGCCTCGATCAAGGTATCCGGGGCGTTACGCCCGGTCAGCACGATATGCTGATCAGGCAGTTTGTTGGCGAGTGCTTCAAGCACATCCTCAAGCGGCAGGAAATCATAGCGCAGAACGATATTGATCTCATCGAGGATCACCATCGAATAGCTTGGATCGCGCAGCATTTCCAATGCCTTGTTCCAGGCTTCACGCGCCAGGGCGACATCCTGTGCCCGGTTCTGGGTTTCCCAAGTAAAGCCCGCCCCCATGGCGTGAAACTCACAAAGATCGGGGAATTTTTTAAGAAGCTTTGCCTCGCCAGTTTCCCAGCCCCCCTTGATGAACTGGACAACGCCGACTTTCATATCATGACCGACACAGCGCATCGCCATGCCAAAGGCCGAGGAAGACTTGCCCTTGCCCTTGCCGGTATGGACAATGATCAGGCCCTTTTTGTCGATTTTCTGGGCCATCATCTTGTCGCGCGCGGCCTTGATTTTCTTCATTTTTTCATCATGGCGCGCATTGATATCGACGTCTGGCTGGCTTTTGTCGGTCATTGTTTCTTCCCTTTGAGATGTCGGCCCAGAATGCGGCGAAAGTCCTACCGGGATCAAGGGCAGTTTTGCGGCGTTTGATCAAGATCCAGATTGGCGATCACGCCTTGAAATCCGTGGGCAAGCGCCGCCGGGCAAAAAGCCGCCAGATCGGCACCTTCGTCAAGATACTCGACGGCAAAAACAGGCTTTCCTTGGGCTACATAGGGATCAAAATCCTCCATGAAGCCAAGCCGATGGGCCGATTCCAGCAGGGCAAAATCCATCTGATCGACAAGATCGGGTACAAGGTCAGCAACATTTTTCTGCCCGATGGCAAGACCGCGCATGTGGGCCTCAGTGATCAGCCAATTCACATAGCGCAGCTGATCGGCGCGCGTGATGTCAAAACCGGTTGGCTTACTGCTTTGATCGGCTTCATAGGCATCAATGTTATCAGGCTCAATCGCCAGAAATCCCTTGTCACGGCAAAGATCAAGACGGGCCGTAATCATATTGGCAAAAAGCTCGAACCGGCTGATATCAAGCCAGTTTTCGCCATCCCAGCCCCAATAGGGCGCGCCGATTACATCTTGCGGAAAAGCCTTCGCGTCATCCCGCCAATCTTCGACAGCCCCGACATTGATATAGCAAATCGGATACTGCCCGGCAGCGCGCCAAGCCGCGACCTGATCGGCGGACACATCAAAAAGATCGACCCCGACAATGCGGATGGCGTCATCGACATCAAGTATGCCTTGAAGCTGCCAGTGAAACGGACCGTTTGGGACGGATGCCCATTCTTTTTTGGTATCCGCCTGCGCGGTTTGCCCATGCGATAGCAGGCCGAGGAGGATGCCGGTCCACAGACAAAAGGATTTCGAAATCAAGTTCTTCACGCGATGCATCTTGCTTCCCTGACGTTGGGTGCCGAGTTTGCCCGCGCACGCAAACCAAGACAATCCTGCAAACAAAAAGCGCGGTCCCTATGACCGCGCTTTCATCTAATCTTGGTTGGCCTAACTTTACCAATTGGCGCTTTGGCCTGTTGTCAGGCCAAGGTCACTGGTCACCAGATCCGCCCATTTATCGGGCTCGCGCATGTCGATATTGCGCAGTTCGGGTCGACGCATCCGGGCCTTGTTGAACAATTGCAAGCGATCCCCGGGCGACATACGGCGCAAGCGGTCCAAGGCCTTGCGCACGGCTTCGTTGCGCGCGCCGACCGGGCTTTGGAAGCTTTTCTCAACCACCTCAAGGCGTTTTTCCAGCCAATCGCGGCTGATCGCGACCTGTTCAATCAGGGTTTTGAATTCACGCACCACCGGGAAGTGATCCAGACGAAGATGGGCAACCGCAATTGCCGTCCGCCAAACCTGACGTTCGACCCCTTGCAGGTAGCGCCAGTAAATCTTCACCTTGGCATTGATTTCAAACTTGGTTTGGTCCGGACCCGGAAGGTGATGGGCAAGCTCTGTCATGCCGGCATGGAATTCATCAAACGTTACCGGCCGATGCACGCCGTTGAAACGTTCACGGACATCCAGAACTGCGCGAATGGCACCGCGTGCCGGGCGATAGCGCCCGTTGCCGTGCAAATCTGCACGCAACCAGTCTGGCATGTCGAAATCAGAAAGCAGGGAGTTGACGATATCTGCATGCCTGTCATGGGCAGGCATTGGAGTTTGCAGATAATCTGGCAAACGAACGTTGGTCTTGATATCCATCGCGGCCTCCGATCTGTTCAATCAACCTGCTTCCCATGCAGGCGATCCGATAGGGGTGCCCCGTCCCTCACAACTTATTAACAGTTGGTTAATTGAGATATGGTGCGAAAACGTAACGTTTCAACTGCCCGGTTTGTTCCGACGGTAAAATTCCCGTGATTCCAATAACAAGCAACAGTTGACGCATTACACTCCCAGATCGACGGAAACACTGTTGCGACGCGGCTGCCACAGGCCGCGCTCGATCGCTTCGCGTAGGCGGTCCTTGATGTCCTGAAACGCATCGGGATTGTGATCGGCGATAAAATCGCGTACCTCGGCATCGCCGAGATAGGCATCATAGACCAGATCAAAGTGATGATCGGCAACGCAGCGCGCGGTGGCGGCGAAGGCAAACAGATAATCAACTGTTGCCGCCATCTCGAACGCGCCCTTGTAGCCATGGCGCATCACGCCCTTGATCCATTTGGGGTTCACGACGCGCGCCCGCACGACACGGGCGATTTCCTCTTCCAGGGTGCGGATTTTCGGACTTTCCGGGCGGGAATGGTCGCTGTGATAAACTGTGGGCTGTTTGCCCAACAGACTGCGCACAGCAGATGTCATTCCACCTTCGAACTGATAATAATCATCAGAATCCAGCAAATCATGTTCGCGGTTATCCTGGTTATGGACAATCGCATCAACCTTGGCGAGGCGGGTTTCAAACAGATCACGTGCCGCCGTGCCCTCGGCGCCATTGCCATAAGCATAACTGCCCCAGGCAAGGTAGGCATCGGCAAGATCGTCTTCATCTTCCCAGAGTTTTTCGTCAATCATTGCCTGCAAACCGGCCCCATAGGCCCCCGGTTTGGAGCCAAACACCCGGAAGCCAGCCTGCCGGGCCGCCTGATCCGCGTCCATTCCTTTGGCGCGGAGTTTTTCGGTTTCCGCCCTTATCCGCACGGCAATCGGATTGAGGTCATCTGGCTCATCGGTTTGCTCGGCCACCGCGCGTACCGCACTGTCAAACAGATCAATCAGACCAGGAAAGGCATCGCGGAAGAAACCCGAAATACGCAGGGTGACATCAACACGCGGTCGGCCCAGCACAGATGCCGGCATAACCTCAAAGCCGGTCACCCGGCGTGATGCACTATCCCAGGTCGGGCGCACACCCATCAGGGCCAACGCCTGTGCGATATCATCTCCGCCGGTGCGCATGTTGCTGGTTCCCCAGACAGACAAACCAAGGGCGCTTGGCCATTCGCCGTGATCCTGCACGTGGCGTTCCAGCAGCAACTCGGCCGACTTCCACCCCAACTGCCAGGCCGCCGGGGTCGGCACGGTACGGGTATCGACCGAATAGAAATTGCGCCCAGTTGGCAACACATCCGGGCGGCCACGGGTCGGGGCACCGGACGGGCCAGGTTCGACGAACTTACCAGCAAGACCACGCAGAAGGCCCTCGATCTCGGCCAGACCGCAGCCAACAACGGCCGGACGAATAGTCGTTTCGATATCAGAAATAACTTCACAAACGGCCGACCACGCCGGATCGGCCTTCACCGTTCCGTTGACCAGATCACGTGCCAAAAGCTCGATCCGTTCCACGGTATCGCCGGTGGTGCGCCATGGCCCAATGTCTTCGCCGTAATAATGCGCGAGAATATCGGGCTTTGTCCCCGACCAGAATTCGGCAAAGGCACAATCAAGCGGATCAAACGCCGGATCATCAAGGATATCCTTGGCAATCGCGCGATGCAGGGATGCCTTGGGCCCACTGTTCGACCCACGCGGCAAGCGTGCCAGTGCGACCAGAAGATCAGTCAGGAGGTCACCCTCAGGCGCCTTGCCGTAAATATGCAGACCATCACGGATCTGAAGTTCCTTAAGCTCGCACAGATAGTTATCAAGCTTGGCCAGCGCGCTTTCTTCGTCCTCGCCGGCCTCAATGCCGCAATCACGGTCAAGACCGATACGGATCGCCAGTTCCAGGATGTCTCGTTTCAGGATCACAAGGCGGCGCGGGTCAACCGCAGCCGCATCGTAATATTCATCGACCAGCGCTTCGAGATCCTTAAGCGGGCCATAGCTTTCCGCCCGCGTCAAAGGTGGGGTTAGATGATCAAGGATCACCGCCTGTGCCCGGCGCTTGGCCTGTGTGCCTTCGCCCGGATCATTGACGATGAAGGGATAGAAATGTGGGGTCGGACCAAAAACGGCCTCCGGGAAGCAATCCTCGGACAGGGCCAGTGACTTGCCCGGCAGCCATTCCATATTGCCATGCTTGCCAAAATGAATGGCGGCATCGACGCCAAACACATGCCGCAGCCAGATATAGAACGCAAAATAGTTGTGCGGCGGCACCAGATCGGGCGAGTGATAGCTTTCAAGCGGATCAATGTTATAGCCACGCGCAGGCTGCAGACCGACCACCACATTGCCCATCGGCAGGATCGACAGGGCAAAGGCATCCCGATCCGGCAGATAAAACGGATCATTCTTTGGATCGCCCCAGGCCTCAAACACCTGATCGCGGATGGTTTTTGGCAGGGCATCAAATGCAGACTGATAATCTTCGCGTTTCAGGGTTACGCGGATCTCACGGTCGGCAAGCGATTTGAAATCGTTGGTCGGTCCGGCCTTGATCGCACCAATCAGGGCATCGCCATCAAAAGGCAGATCATTGATCGCATATCCCTCGTCCTGCATGGCGCGCAGCGTCTCGACCATGCCTGCCGGGGTATCCAGCCCGACCCCATTCCCAAGACGTGCATCCTTGTTGGGATAGTTCGCCATCACCATCGCCACCTTGCGCGATGACACATCGGATTTGCGCAGCCGCACCCAATTGGCGGCGAGTTCGGCGGTAAAGGCGACGCGATCACGTACCGGGATGTATTTCACCAGATCAATCTGGGTCAGGTCATCCTTGCCTGCCGATCCCTTGAAAGACACCGCGCGCGCAAGGATACGGCCGTCGACCTCTGGCAGGGCAACATTCATCGCAATATCGCGTGCGGCCAAGCCATTGACACCTTCGCGCCAGGCTTCCTCGCCCCCACCAGAAAGCACCACCTGAAACACCGGCGCATCCACCGCATCAAACGGACCGTTTTTTCGTTCTGAACCCGGAACAGATATCGCAAAGCCGGTGGTATTGAGGATCAAATCTGCACTGGTTTCGGCCAGCCAGTCCTCGACCAAGGCGGCTGCCACCGGATCCTTGAGGCTGGCAACAAAAACCGGCAATGGATTCAGACCATTGGCACAAAGTTCCTCAACCAGCGCGTCAATAACATCGAGGTTGGCGGCCTGTACCAGTGAACGATAGAAGACAATCGGCGTAACCGGTTGATTTTCAATCCAGTTAACCCGGATTTCATCAAGGCTTGCCTGCGCCTTGCCGGGCCAATAGCCCCCGGCCTTGACCAGCGGGGCCGCCGGTGACCAGTTCCAATTCACGTTTGAATTTAACTTTTCGTATGTAAGACGAAGTAAATTCTCGGAATTTTGCGGTCCGCCCTCGATCAAGTAGCGCCAGATGTTCTGATATTCGCGCCCCTTAACGGTCGAGAGCGTCAAAAGCTCTGCATCGGGTTGATCATCACCGGGCAACAGAACCAAAGGAATGTCCTTGGCACGTGCAAGCGCAACCAGTTGTTCGATGCCATAATCCCAATAACCGCGCCCGCCCAGAATGCGCACGATGATGAATTTGGCATCGGAAAGTACATCGTCGATATAAAGATCGACCGACATGTTGTGGCCAAGCTGCAGCAAACTTGCCAGACGTAAGGAAGGTGTCGCGTCGCCAAATGCATCGACCAGCCGCGCTTGCGCCCCGGCAAGACAGGCCAGCTCAGACTCGGCCGCAGACAGGATCACCACATCGCCGGGTTGTTGTCCAAGGTCGACGGCCTCACTGCCATCCGTGACCATTCCGGGCTGGGCTGCCAATAGATGCATCGCGGGATCCGTATCCTTGTGAGTTTGGTCTTTAAACAGGCTGAAACCGGATGATTTTTAGCATCCGGTTTCAGGTGAGCTTGGTCAGATTAACTTGGATCAGGCGGCCTTGATGGCGGCCTCGATCGCAGCGCGATCCAGACCATGCAGGCCAATCACCACCAGTTCCGACCGGCGGGTTTCACCATCGGCCCACGGACGGTCGAAATAGCGCTGAAAACGTTCACCAACCCCCTGAACCACATGGCGCATCGGTTTACCCGGCACATCCAGGAACCCCTTGATGCGCAGCACATCGAACTGACGCACGACATCAATCAGGCGCTTTTCAAGGTTGGCCGGATCACTGATCGCATCAAGCGAAACGACAAAACTGTCGAAATCATCATGGTCATGTTCGTGACCATCGTCATGATGGCTTGGACGACTATCAAGGTCATCCTCGGCTGCTGCCCCCAGACCAAGCAGGATGGCATTTTCAACCCGGGAATGTTCGGTCGCGATAATCTTGACCGACGGCTTTTTCAGCTCTGTGCGGATATCGGCTTCGACCTTGCTGCGTTCAGCATCGGTCAGAAGATCCGTCTTGTTCAGAACAACCATGTCGGCACAGTGAAGTTGTTCTTCGAACAGTTCTTCAAGCGGGCTTTCATGATCAAGGTTGTCATCTGCCTCGCGCTGCGCCTGTACCGCATGATGATCATGGGCAAACAGACCATCACGAAGCGCTGCGCCATCAAGGACAGCCACCACACCATCGACGGTTACGCGCGAACGGACTTCCGGCCAGCTAAACGCCTTCACCAAAGGTTTTGGCAGGGCAAGACCAGATGTTTCGATTACGATATGATCAGGCGGTGTATCACGATCAATCAGCCCCTGGATGGTAGGCAGGAAGTCATCAGCCACGGTGCAGCAGATACAACCATTGGCCAGCTCAACAACATCATCCTCTTCGCAGCCTTCGATGCCACAGCCATTGATAATGCCGCGATCAACACCCAGATCGCCGAATTCATTGATGATCAGCGCAATGCGTTTGCCATTGGCATTTTCCAGCATGTTGCGGATCATGGTTGTTTTGCCGGCGCCCAGAAAACCGGTAATGACGGTTGCCGGGATTTTGCCCAATTGTGCCATTTCTGAAATCCTTAAAATTCAATTCTTTATGTTACTATTTGACCTGCATCGGAATGCCGGCCACCACAAGGGTGACTTTGTCTGCAATCTCGGCAATGCGTTGATGCAGGCGTCCGGCGTGATCGCGAAAGGCCCGCGCCATCGCATTTTCCGGCACGATGCCAAAGCCAACCTCGTTTGAGACAAGCAGCACCGGCACATCAAGGGTCGGCACCAGATCGCAAAGAGCTGCGATCTCGGCATCAATGTCGCGGTCTTCAAGCATCAGGTTGGTCAGCCACAAGGTCAGACAATCAACCAGAACCGGCTTGCCACCTGTGACATTACAGGTCTGCAGCGCCGAACAAAGCTCGACCGGTTCCTCGAGTGTCTGCCAAAGATCGCCGCGTGATTGTTTGTGAATATCTATGCGGTTGGCCATTTCGTCATCCCAGGCACGCCCGGTTGCGATATATGTGCCACCGCCCGCCTGATTGATGATGTTTTCGGCAAACCGGCTTTTGCCGGATCGCGCCCCACCAAGGATCAGATGCGTGCCGCCAGAGGGGCCGTCAGGGGGTAAAGTCTGGGTCATCCCGTTTCTTCCTCGCCATGGCCTCCCACCGAGGCCCGATTGCGTCGTCACCACCTAAAGAATAGTGACACCTTCGGCAGGTTTCCTGGCTGCAGGCATGAAAGCGATCCGCCTTCCCGGTTTCCCGGTGGCTGGTCTGGCGCGTTGGCACCGACCCGGATCTCCCAACCCGATACAGTTGCGGGGGCAGCATCGGCCTTGCACCGATTTCCCATCACCGAACGATGCGCCGAACCTAGCAGGTTTGCCAAAAATGCCAAAGGTCATTCTCGGCACTTAACCCTTCCTTACCACCCCACCCTAATCGGAAGGTCAGTATTTGTAAGAATTGTCTGCTTGAGAGGTCATACCATTTCAGCCAACATCAAACCGTTGTGCTGGAACTAGAGACGGAACAATCCGCAATCTGGCGAAAACCCGGGATATAGACACATCACCCGGCTGGCTGCAGGAAATACTGCACCGAAACTCTTGGGGTAATCTGGATTTTTCACGACCAATGGCAATACGTTCTCACCTATCCAAAATCCGACAGATGAACGCGCCAACCTGGACCACATCGTCTCGCAAGGACATGTGGCTGGGATTGCTGGACCGTCTGAACAGTCCTGATCGGTCATTTCAGGATTTTCTTGAACAGCACGCAACCGATGGCGAGATCACTCTGGCACGCCGCGATGTGCGTGACATCTTTGCCGAAGATGCCTCAAAGGGTGTAATCGCAACCATCATCTGGTCCCATGAACGCGGCATTCGCGTCAATGCGCTGTCCTTGCTTGTGCGCGATATGCCGACCCTGGTTACCCTGATGTCGATCTCGGATTTCGGACAGGACGAGTTGAACGAGCTGCTTTCCCAGCCGGGCATTTCTGTTCCGACTGCCAGCAAGATGTTGTCGGCCTGCGGCAAAACTTATTGCGGGATGCCGGCTGCCATCATTGATGACACCATCATCCAGGTAATTGAAAACGCATCCTTTGCCGGTGATTTCCCGAATGTTGCCAAACTGCGCAGTAAATCACGCAGCCGTCCGGTGCCCTATTATCAGGCCTATCTGCGCGATGTTTTCGACATCTGCGAAAAACATGATCTGAACCCGGATATGGTTGACCGCTATCTGGCAGAACATGCCCTTGATGACATGGCATCAGATATCGAACTGGCATCCGCCTGAGGACAGCCGCCTTAGAAGCGCTGATTAACCCCGTTTACGCGCCAGCCCGGCTCTTCGACCCCGTCAATATATTCAAGCGTGGTCAAACCCAGCGTATCAACATGAAATGCCAGTGCTGTTTCAAGGGATAAGCCCAACGCATTCGCCAGAAGGGCGCGCACGGTACCGCCATGCACGATCGCCACAATGTCCTTACCGGCCCAATCGCTGTTTAATTGATCAAAGACCGGCCCGACACGGGCAACCACATCGGCAAAGCTTTCACCCTTTGGGGGGTGTTGGCGGGCAAAGTCGGTCCAGAAACGTGTTGTTTCCCCCTTGGGCAAATCGTTCCAGTTCTGCAATTCCCAATCACCGAAATGCTGTTCGGCAAAGCCGCTTTCAGCCTGCGGCGCTACGTCTTTATCCATGAAGGCCTGAAGACCGCGCGCTGTATCATGCGTGCGGGACAGATGGCTGGTCACCCAGACGGCATCACGTGGAAGTTGCCCCGCAAGGGCCGCAAGGGCCTTTTGATCGGAAAGGTCGGCGGGCATGTCACTTTGGCCATAGACGAGCCGTTTCGGATTTTGGACGGGCGCGTGACGCACCAGCCACCAGCGGGTTATTTTCAAACTGCTCACGGCATTCCTTCTTGTTGCTGTGCTGATTGATCAAAGGGCGGCAATAAACGCGATACCGACAAACAGTTCAGTCACGATCTGGGTTGCCCCCAGGACATCCCCTGTCTGGCCACCGATCTGCCATTTTGCGACCGCCGCAACAATACCCACCGCCAAAAGCCCGCCCATGAGAATGGCCATCGTCGCAAATAGACCCGATAAGACGAGCGACAGGATCAAAGCAAGGCCAACAGCCAAACCGACCATCATCACGTTTGGCGTTCCGGCCCCCTTGCCCAAACCATCGGCGCGCGCCGGGGGCAGGATATGCATGACCACTGGCATTGCCGCCCGTGATGTTATTGCCATCACCAGAAACAGGACCGCAGCCTGCCCGGCATCGCCCGCCGCAGAAAGCAAAATCAGACGCAGGCCGAAACACAGGATCAGAGCAACAACGCCATATGTACCGATATGGCTGTCGCGCATGATTTCAAGTTTGCGCGCACGCTCAAACCCGCCGCCAAACCCGTCGGCACAATCTGCGATGCCATCTTCATGCATTGATCCGGTCAATAAAACCATGCCTGCCAAGGCGACAATCGCAAAAATCAGGATGTTGGCTGTCAGGGAATAGACCAGCATCGCCGGCAGCATGGCAAAACCAGCCAGCAGCAGACCAACCAACGGCCAAGACCAGACCGATCTTGCAATCACCTCAGCGCGGAAGTCCTCGATACCCTTGACCGGAACGCGGCTAAGTAACGCCAAGGCGCGCCAGAAATCGGAAATAGGCGAAACCTCGACGGGGGCATCTGTCGCTGTGTCCGGGCTGGGTTTGTCAAATGAATCCGAGCTTTGCATATTTGTTTCGTTTTGGTTATGATCTTTGGATAGCATAAATTTCCGATTTTCAAACTGGCAATCTGTTGCGCCCGGGCATAGTGTCAGGGCCTAGTTTGGCCCGACTTCCTGAACCGCCTTGCACAATTGGTTTCCGAGCCTAATCCTTACCATCCCGGAAGCCAAGCGGAACACTAGTTAGGCACCTTTGTCGCCAGCCGGAGACCAAAATGTTCAACCCGAAACATCCGCCCCAAAATCTTGAGGAAATTCGCGCTCTTCTGGCCGAACTTCCCGAAGTCGATCAGGAAGCGCAGGCCGCCGTGGCCCAGCGCGAACCGACATTGACCAAGCCTGCCGGATCGCTTGGACGGCTTGAGGATTTCAGCCTTTGGCTGGCAGGTTGGCAAGCAACATCACGCCCGCGCATGTCGCGCCCGCGCGTTACAGTCTTTGCCGGCAGTCACGGTGTCGTTGCGCAGGGCGTTTCAGCCTTCCCGGCCAGCGTGAACCAGCAGATGGTGGAAAACTTCATCAATGGCGGGGCTGCGATCAACCAGATTTGCAAGTCTGTCGATGCGGAACTGCGCGTCATGGAAGTCGCCCTTGAAATCCCGACCAACGACTTTTCCCACGAACCGGCGATGGATGACGAAGGCTGTGCCGAGGCGATGGCCTTTGGCATGAGCGCAATTGAAAAGGGGCTGGATCTTTTTGTGCCTGGCGAAATGGGTATTGGCAACACCACATCGGCGGCGGCAATTTCCCATGCACTTTATGGCGGGAATGCTGCGGACTGGACCGGCCGGGGAACCGGGATTGATGATACAACCCTTGAGCGCAAGACGCGCGTCGTAGGTGACGCCATCATCCTGCATAAAAACCAGATGCATGACGGATTGGATGTTCTGCGATGTGTGGGTGGACGCGAAATTGCTGCTATGGCCGGTGCCATCATTGCAGCGCGCTTTGCACGGGTTCCGATATTGCTTGATGGTTATGTATCTTGTGCGGCGGCCGCTGTTCTGGCTGCGATGCGCGCAGATGCACTTGATCATTGTCTGATCGGGCATGTATCGGCAGAACCGGGACATGCCCGACTGATTGAGAAACTTGGCAAGGAAGCACTGATCAATTTCGGCATGCGCCTTGGCGAAGGATCGGGTGCGGCACTTGCCATCCCGCTTTTGCGCGCGGCAGCAGAATGCCACACCGGCATGGCAACCTTTGAAAAAGCCGGGATTGATGGCAAGGAAAAGGTCTGATCCTCAGCTTTACACGAGAGAACACCCAATAGCGCCAGTAACCTGGCGCTATTTTTTTGTCCGTTCGTTCATCAGATGCTCAACATGGCGACCCTGGAACATGGTGATATTGATCGAATGACCAAACTTGATGGCGCGTTCGTCATCACAACGGCACAAAATAACGCGGGTATCGCCGGACTCTGCCACAGCGGCGCGCATGGCTTCGCGATGCTCTTCATCCATGTTTTCCATTTCCGGATCCCACAGCATCTTGATCATATCAACGCCAAGCTTGTTACGGTTGATATAGGGCAGGGACAGATAACTGATGCCATCAATGCAGATGCGATAGCCGCGATCACGACAGAAATCACGCGCGAAGAAGAACGCACCCAGATCAGCAAAAATATCGATTTTCTGAAGCTCAAGCACGATCGTCCCGCGCTGCCCGGCCTTGACGTTACTATCGAACGTCAAGAAGTCCGGTGACAACAGTGTCGAGACGTTCAAATTGATGCTTACTGACCCAGTCACTGATGCGTCATTTGATCGGGTCAGAAGCGACAGCATGCGCCGATCCAGAATTTCGGTCAGATGCTGAAACAGCCAACGGTTCGAGAGAACATTGACATCTGGCAGCAACGTGTCCTGCAAATCCTTGATCGAGATGAACAACTCGTGGAAAACCGGCGTCGGGTTCGCATCACCCACCACCGCACAAATGGCCTGTCGACGCATCAGGTTGGACAGATCCGCACGCCGAAGCGATTCATCGATGCGCCCCAAGATCTTCGGGGTCAGCGGCGCGCGATCATCGCTGAGCTCCGGATGATCATTGTGTCGCTCGGCTGCCTTGCTGACGATTTTGGGTCGATTGGCGTTGGCGCGGACCAGCAACTGTGTCAGATGCAGGAATTCTTTATATTGCTGTCCGACATCGAAATAGTCGGTAAAGGTCGCGGGCGCGCCGCTTTCATCCTTGCCATCACTGATCAGCGGATCGTCATTGAACAGGAATTTCAGCCGGAAAATGACGGCATTCACCTCGTCCATCTCTGCGGCATCAAAGATGAAAATCAGATCTTGGTTGGACAGGGTAAAAATACGCCCGGTGACTTCCGGTACGATTTCTTCAAACGCCGTAATCGCCGTACGGATGTGATGGTCACGCCGGTTAAACGGCAGCAATTTGGAAAAATGCACATGAATAGCACCAACGCCATCCTTGCGCCGCTCAAGGCGTCGCACATAGTCAACGAGGAAGGCTTCGGGCGATGGAAGTGAACTATCAGACATAAATGCAATGACCAGAGAATTGTTTCGACGGAATCACAGCCGCTAATCTGCCCGAACCACGATAACGCCGGTGCATTAACAGGTTATGTATTTAGCATTCATGCATATTGAAACCAAACCCGAATATTGGGGAATTTCAGACACGTCCAAGAAAAGATAAGTCGTAGCTTTCCGCCAACCAAGCTGCTAGTTTCAGCCCGTTTTGATATCAGAGTAGTAAGGTCAGAGACGATATGTGGCGACGCAAGCGCGTTTTGGTAACCGGTGGCGCAGGTTTTCTTGGTTCTCATTTGTGCGAACGCCTGCTTGAAGAAGGCAATGACGTTCTGTGCGTCGACAATTTCTTCACCGGCACCAAGGACAACATTGTCCATCTTCTCGATAAACCGCATTTCGAGCTGATGCGCCACGATGTGACCTTCCCGCTCTATCTTGAAGTCGACGAGATTTACAACCTTGCGTGCCCGGCTTCGCCGATCCATTACCAGCACGATCCGGTCCAGACGACCAAAACCAGTGTGCATGGTGCGATCAACATGCTGGGTCTCGCCAAGCGCGTTGGCGCCAAGATTTTCCAGGCCTCGACCAGCGAGGTTTATGGCGATCCTGAAGTCCATCCGCAGACCGAAGATTACCGCGGCAATGTCAATCCGATCGGCCCGCGCGCCTGTTATGACGAAGGCAAGCGCTGTGCTGAAACATTGTTCTTTGATTACCACCGCCAGCACGGTCTGGATATCAAGGTCGCCCGGATCTTTAACACCTATGGCCCGCGCATGCATCCGCAGGACGGCCGTGTGGTATCGAACTTCATCATCCAGGCGCTGCATGGCGAAGACATCACCATTTATGGCGACGGCCGGCAAACCCGATCCTTCTGCTTCTACACTGACCTGATCGAGGGCTTTGTCCGCCTGATGGCAACCGACAAAACGGTTACCGGGCCGATGAACCTTGGCAACCCTTATGAGATCACTATTCGTGAATTGGCAGAGCGCGTCATTGAGATGACCGGCGCCAAATCAAAGCTGATCTTCAAAGACCTTCCGGCCGATGACCCGCTGCAGCGCAAGCCCGACATTACCTTTGCGCGAAACACACTTGATGGCTGGGAACCGACTGTAAGCCTTGAAGATGGCCTCGGCTCGACAATTGAGTATTTCCGCAATCTGATTGCGAAACACGGCTAATACGACGACTTCTTTTGGATTTGGACGCGTGATGGATATCAAAGCCTTTTTCGATGCCGAGTTTGACGAGCATCTTGATCTGGTCAACAAGACCCGTGAAGCCACCCGCGATGCCTTTATCGAACTGGTCGAGATTTGCACCGACGCCCTAAATGACGGCAACAAGCTGCTGTTTTTCGGCAATGGCGGGTCGGCCGCGGACGCGCAGCATATCGCAACCGAATTCACGGTTCGCTATATCAATGACCGTCGCGCGCTTCCGGCGATTGCGCTGACCACCGACAGCTCGGCCTTGACCGCGATCGGTAACGATTTTGGGTTTGATCACCTGTTTTCGCGCCAGATTGAGGCGCTTGGCAATCCGGATGACGTTGCGATCGGCATCTCAACATCCGGCAACAGCAAGAACGTCAATCTTGGTCTGGCCAAGGCCAAGGAAATGGGCCTGATTGCGACCGGCTGGACTGGCAAGACCGGTGGTGACATGGTTGATCTGTGTGATCCGCTGATGATCGTTCCCAGCAACACCACAGCCCGCATCCAGGAGATGCATATCCAGATTGGCCAGATGCTGGTCGGTGCGCTTGAAAATACGCTTGGCCTGACGAAAAAATAACCGGCGGGCTGAAAAGCCGCCTGAATACTCAGACAGAACAAAGAATTGCGACCATGACCGATCTTAGCCATTTGGCCCGACAGGTTGAACAACTGACCGATGCCAAAGTCCTTTGCATTGGCGATGTCATGCTTGACCGGTTTGTTTATGGCTCGGTCACCCGCATCTCGCCCGAGGCGCCTATCCCCGTCATCCGGGTTGAGCGCGAAAGTGCGATGCTGGGCGGGGCGGGTAACGTCACGCGCAATGCCACAGCCCTTGGCGCAGCAGTTCAGTTCCTGTCGCTGGTTGGCGATGATCTACCCGGTCGCGAAGTCATGGAATATGTCGCCAATGACAAGGGTGTTGAGCCCTATATCCAGACTGAACGCAACCGCCCGACGACGATCAAAACCCGCTATATCGCGGGCGGACAGCAATTGTTGCGTTCTGACAACGAAACCACCAGCGCCATTGCGCCCGCATCGATTAGCAACCTTTCGACGCTGGCAAGTCAACTTGCATCGGATGTTGCAGCGATCATTCTGTCTGACTATGGCAAGGGTGTCTTGCATGCCAATGTCGTTGCAGCCGCGATCAAGGCCGCACGTGCCGCCGGAAAACCTGTGATCGTCGATCCGAAAGGCAATGATTACAGCATCTATCGGGGCGCCACGGTGGTGACGCCGAACCGCGCGGAGGCCGAAGCGGCAACCGGGATTGCCATCAACAGCGACGACGATGCCATCGCTGCTGCGAGCAAGATCATCACCGAATGCGGTATCGAGAATGTCCTGCTTACCCGCAGTCAGGATGGCATGACCCTTGTCACCAAGGATGGCGAGGCTTTGCACCTGCCGACCGAAGCCCGCGAAGTCTTTGATGTTTCAGGGGCAGGTGACACGGTTGTCGCCTGCCTTGCATCGGCGGTTGCGGCGGGTTCAAGCCTTTCCGATGCAGCCCGTATTGCCAATGTTGCGGCCGGGATCGTGGTTGGCAAGATCGGCACCGCAGTTGTTTATCCGGACGAGCTGATTTCCACCCTGCATCATCATGATCTGATGATCGGGGAAGCCAAACTGATGCCGCTTGATCGTATGGTAGATCGCGCAGAACGCTGGCGGCGCAAGGGATACACGGTCGGCTTTACCAATGGCTGCTTTGATCTGTTGCATCCCGGTCACCTCAGCCTGCTGAAACAGGCGCGCGCAAATTGCGACCGGCTGATTGTCGGGCTGAATTCCGATGCATCGGTCAAACGCCTTAAGGGCGAAGCCCGCCCGGTCCAGTCCGAAGCCGCACGTGCGGCCGTGCTTGGATCGCTTGAAACCGTCAGTGGCGTGGTGATTTTTGGTGAAGACACACCGATTGAACTGATCAAGGCGATCAAGCCGGACATTCTGGTCAAGGGTGCGGATTACACCATCGACAAAGTCGTCGGGGCCGAGATTGTTCATGGCTATGGCGGCAAGGTTGTTCTGGCCAATCTTGAGGATGGATTCTCCACCACATCGACCATCGCCCGGATGAACAAGGGCAACGACTAAGCGTCTGAATTAAACCTAACGTTCTTCCTCCGGCCAAGGTATTACGACCAGATCCGGCCATGTTCTTTGCCACCGCGCAACCTTGGCCTCGTACACCTTTTTGACGGGCAAAACCGTGTTCGGGATCACCCGACCTTCCATGACCGCAGCAAGGCCAAACGGCGCATAAATGCGGTAGGCATCTATTCCGTCCTTGTCCGCATCCTTGCGCAGGCCAATGGCAGTTGTCTGATAGGCAAAGCGATCAATACCGTCACTGGCAGCAGCCACAGCACCATAGGGCACCCCGAATTTTTCCGGATACCAGATCGGCACCCGCGCCTGATTGCGAATTTCGATTGAAGCCGGGATATCCGCAAACACTTCAGCGCCTTGGGCGATCACGCGATCTTCGGCCTGCCATGACGTATCGGGATCAAAATAAAATAGGTCATAGTCGGAAATATCGGCATCCGGGACGCGATTGGCCTTGATGTTCCAGATGGTTTGGGCAAGACATCCGGCGGTTAGCCACCAGTCTTTAATCCCGAAGACTGAAAACCGATCGAGAATGATTTGGCTGGTCCGGTTTTGCAGGATGCCTTCAAGGAACTCGCAGCCCAAAGGAATTTCATTGACGCGTTGCCCGGTACTCATAACCCGACCCAAAAAACTTTAAGAACAATTGGCCACGCCGCATTGATAAGGCATGAGGTCGTAAAAAGCCTAAGCGCACGGTCAATATCAACAGCGGTCAGATCGGAACGACCGTTGCCAATATAAGGATCATCGACCATTTCGCTGCCATATTGGCGCGGCCCGGCAAGGGCGATTTCAAGCGCCCCGGCGAAGGCTGCTTCCTGCCAACCGGCATTGGGCGATTTGTGTTTTTTTGCATCTGACAGCATGGTCTGCCAGGCAGCCGTGCCACTTGTTTTCTTACCGATCAGGGCGGCAAGGCAAATCACGCCACCGGCAATCCGCGCAGGGATAAAGTTCGCCACATCATCAAGCCGCGCGGCGAACCTGCCGAAATAAAGATAGCGTTCGTTGCGATGACCAATCATAGAATCAAGGGTGTTGATCGCCTTGTAGGCGCAAATGCCAATCGGCCCACCGACCACATACCAAAACAGCGGGGCGACCACGCCATCCGAGAAGTTTTCAGCACAGCTTTCAATGGCTGCCCGGCTGATGCCTGCTTCATCGAGCGTGTCGGGGTTGCGCCCGACGATCATCGAAACCGCCTTGCGGCCACCAGCGATACCATCTTTCTTAAGCGCGTTCGAGACGGCTTTGACATGTTGATAAAGGCCTTTTTGGGCAATCAGGACCGCCACCAAAAGGACTTCGGGCGCTCTGAAAACGTCGCCAAGTGATGAGACAAACTGCACCACACCACCAAAAGCCGCGGCGACTGCAATCACCACCAGACTGGTCACAGCACCGCGCAAAAGTCGGTCCGGGTTACTGCGATCTGTGCGGTTCAGGCGCTTTTCGAACCACGCAATCAGATTGCCAATCCAGACCACCGGGTGCCCGATCCGGCTAAACAGCCACGGGAAGTCACCAAACACCGCATCCAGCAGCAGTGCCAGCACCAGCATTGAAAAAAGCGGCCCGAAAAACGCAGGTTCCGGGATCAGAAAATCGGTGAATGTCGGTTCCATCGCGGCAATGTGCGCGGTGATCGCCAACCCGTCAATCATAATGACATGGTGAATACGCAAACCAAATTAGTGCTGCGAAATTTGCCATCTGGTTTTGGGTTTGATAAAGAAATTTCATACGAATTTTTATTTTATCATAAATTATGTTGGTCAATCCTGTTTGCCCCGCAGTGCGTAATGCAGAACACCGCAACCTGATCACCCGCCAGAACCGAAGGACTGAGCCCGCCCACAACATATTCGATACCGGACCATAACCGGCCCACAATAAGTAGTATTTTCATCACCCAAGCCCCTTATGCCCCATCTTGGCGTAGCTGCCGCTTGCATTCCGCAAGCCAATCGGTGAAAACGGGGGTGGCATCGGGTACCGCATGGCAAAAATGTCATGTGAAGAACACCATCAAAGAGAGACAAAGGAGCAGCCTTTTATGTCCCCCAAAGGCGCAGTAATGATTTGCGGTCATGGTTCGCGCGACGAACGCGCGGTTTCACAGTTCAACGCCATGGTTGAAGCTATGAAACAGACCCATCTGGCCGACTACGATGTCGAAAGCGGCTTTCTCGAATTTGCCCACCCGATCCTGCGTGATGGTTTTGAAAAGCTCAAAGCCATGGGCCACAAGAAAATCTATGCCCTTCCCGGTATGCTGTTTGCCGCCGGTCACGTCAAAAACGACCTGCCGAGCGAAGTAAACAATTTCGCCCACGAAAATCCCGATATCGAAGTGCTTTTCGGCCGCGATCTTGCCATTGATCCCAAGCTTCTGATGGCAGCAAAGGAACGCATCGAAGAAGCCCTTGAAGGTGCCGATGACAGCGTAGATCGCAAAGACACCCTGTTGATGGTGGTCGGGCGCGGGACCAATGACCCGGACGCCAATTCCAATGTCTATAAGGTTGCCCGTATGCTTCAGGAAGGCATGGGTTTTGGCCGTACCGAAATCAGCTATTCCGGTGTTGCCCATCCGCGCGTCAATGCGGGCCTGCGCGAAGCGATGAAACTGGGATACAAGCGCGTTGTCGTCTTCCCGTATTTCCTGTTTGCCGGCATTCTGATTGACCGCATTTATAGCCATACTGACGAAGTCGCCGCTGAATTTGGTGATGTTGAATTCATCAAGGCAGGCTACCTCAAGGACCACCCGATGGTTCTTGAAAGCTTTGCCGAACGTCTGACCGAGATTGATACCGGCGACAACAATATGAACTGCCAGCTTTGCAAGTACCGCGAGCAGATCATTGGTTATGAAGGCGATGTCGGAACCCCGCAGGTCGGTCACCATCACCATGTGATGGGCATTGGCACCGATGGACACAGCCATGATCATGGCCATCACCACCATCACGGCCACGGGCATCACCACGATCACGGTCATAGCCATGGCCACAGCCATGATCACGGGCACAGCCATTCCCATGATCACGACGACGCTAAGAAATCGACCGGTTCCTGACCGGTCGATACCTGTCCCCTGAAAGGCGCGGCAATGTTTGACTATCTGCGTGACCCGCAGGAAATCTATGCCAAAAGCTTTGCCACCATCGAGGCCGAGGCGAACCTTGCGCGCTTTTCAGACGCTGAGCGACCAGTTGCCATTCGCATCATTCACGCCTGCGGCATGGTCGAAATGGCCGATCAGATCGCCTTTGGCGGTGATGTGGTGAATGCTGCCACAGCGGCATTAAGTCGCGGAAAACCGATCCTGTGTGATGCGGAAATGGTGCGTCATGGCATCATTTCCCGGCTTCTGCCCAGTCAGAACCCGGTTCTTTGCACGCTCAATAATGGCAATACGCACGACCTTGCCGCCCAAATGGAAACCACGCGATCAGCCGCCGCAGTTGAAGCCTGGGCCGATCATATCGAAGGCGCAATAATTGCCATCGGCAATGCGCCAACCGCGCTTTTTCATTTGCTTGAAGCGATCCATGATGGGCGATTGAATAAGCCAGCGGCGATCATCGGTATGCCAGTCGGCTTTGTCGGGGCGGCTGAAAGCAAGGATGCGCTGATCGAACATGCCAATGGTATTCCGTTTGTCACGCTGCGCGGTCGATTTGGCGGCAGTGCGGTATCAGCCGCCACGATCAATGCCTTGGCGCGTCTGGCGCGCGATGACGAAACGACACCTGATGGAACCTTTGACCACAAATCCGGGGGTGCATCATGAACGAACAGGCACCGATCAAGGGACGGATCACGGTTATTGGCATCGGTGAAGATGGCTATAACGGCCTTTCACCAATGGCGCGCAACATCCTTGAAAATGCCAGCATCATTTTTGGCGGCACACGCCATATCGCCATGTTACCCGGTTCCAACAGGGCAACCCAGAACAAATGGATCACACCGTTTGAAGCCAACCTGCCGCTGATCGAAGATTGCCTTGATCAGAACCCGGTCGTGCTGGCCAGCGGCGATCCGATGTATTTTGGCGTTGGCAACACGCTGATTAAATATTTCGGACCCGAACCAATATACGCGGTCCCGGCGCCATCAAGTATTTCCCTGGCCACCTCCAGGCTTGGCTGGCCACTAGCCGAGTGTGATGTGATTACGCTGCATGGCCGTGATCCGGAAACGCTGCGCGCCCATTTGCGTCCGCACGGCAAACTGATCGCACTCAGTGCAGACGGCTCCACCCCGGCCCTTGTCGCCGTCATGCTATGTGAAGCCGGTTTTGATCAAAGCCGCATGTCGGTTTGTGAACGGCTTGGCGGGCCGGAAGAACGCATTACCACGCAAACCGCGCGCACCTGGCAATCAACGGCAACCTCGATGCCCGATGTCAAATCGGTCGACCCGCTTAATCTGATCATGATTGATCTTGAAGCCGGACCAAACGCCAAACCGCTGCCCAAGGGGCCAGGCCTGCCCGATGATGCCTTTATCCATGATGGCATGATCACAAAATCGGAAATCCGCGCACAAACGCTGGCGTCACTCGCGCCGTTTGACGGCGGTGTTTTGTGGGATCTGGGGGCCGGGTGCGGGTCGATTTCGATTGAATGGAAACGCATGGGCGGGCTGGCTGTTGCGATTGAACGCGACGCCGAACGCTGCGCGATGATCAAGAAGAATGCCATTCGCCTTGGCGTTCCGACCCTTGCGATTGAACAGAAATCCATTGAAGAGGCACTGAGTTTTGCCGATCGCCTGCCCAAACCCGATGCGATTTTCATCGGCGGGGGCATTACGATTGATGGGTTGCTTGAAAACTGCTGGGATCTGTTGCCGCTGCACGGGCGGCTGGTTGCCAATACGGTAACGCTTGAAGGCGAAGAAAAATTATTACGGTTTTACAATAAAAATGGTGGCAGCTTGTCGCGCCTGTCGATTTCACGACTGGTGCCGCGCGGCTGTTTCAAGGGCTGGAGCAACCTTGCCCCGGTCACCCATTACCTCGGAGTAAAAGCATGAGCAGTGCGGAAAATCCCGCAACGCCCCTTCCGGAGGTCGGAACGGCCTATGGGCTTGGCATAGGGCCGGGCGAGCCTGATCTGATCACGCTTAAGGCCTATAACATCCTGCAAAAGGCCGACGTGATCGCCTATCCAGCCCTTGAAGATGGTGTTAGCCTGGCGCGTCAGATCGTTGATCCGCACATCCCCGAAGGCCGGATCGAAATTGCCATTCGCATTGAAATGGGCAAACCGGCCGATCCGGTTTATGACGCCGCCGCGATTGAAATCGGCAAGCATCTGGCGGATGGCAAAACCGTTGCCGTTCTGTGCGAAGGTGACCCGTTCTTTTATGGCAGCTTCATGTACCTGTTTGGCCGTCTGGCCGAGACCGGGTACCCGGTAAAAACCGTGCCCGGTGTCAGCTCCATGATGGCCTGTGCCGCCCAGCTTGGCGCGCCATTGGCCGCCAAGAACGATGTGTTGCAAGTCATCCCGGGCCCGCTTGATGCCGATCGTTTGCGTGAACAGCTGGCCAAAACCGATGCCGCGGCCATCATCAAGCTGGGCCGACATTTTGCCAAGGTTCGTGGTGTGATCAACGAACTCGGCCTGACCGATCGGGCGCGCTATATCGAACGTGCCACGCTTGAAACCCAAAAAATGGTGCCACTTGGTGAATTGCCGAGCGATGCCAAGGCACCGTATTTTTCCATGATCCTGATCCACCGTCGCGGAGACGCATGGCGATGACCGCCCAGAACATCCAGAATAACATGGTATTGCCAACCGACCCGATTGCCCCGATAGCGGTGATCTGCCTGACCCAGCGCGCCCTTCCGACCGCGCGCAAAATTGCATCCAGTCTGCAGGGCGCATCGGTACATGGCCTACGCACGCGCGTTTCGGTCAAGGATGTTGATGTCGCCTTTGACGATACCATTGCGCATCTGCAACAAACCTTTTCATCCGATCATGTCATCATTGGCGTCTGCGCGTCAGGCATTCTGATCCGCGCACTTGCACCGTTGCTGAGCGGTAAGTGGCAGGACGCCGCCGTGCTTGCCGTTGATGAAGCCGGTGATAATTTCATTCCGCTTCTGGGTGGACATCATGGTGGCAACCGGCTGGCGCGCGATCTGGCTGATCGCCTTGGGGGGAATGCCGCGATCACCACGCCGGGCGACGCCATGCTCGGCCTTGCCCTTGATGAGCCGCCAGCCGGTTGGACCCTTGGCACACCTGACACCGTCAAACCCGCCACTGCGGCCCTTTTGGCAGGCGCCTCTGCGCGGATTGAGATTGAGGCAGGCTCGGCTGCGTGGTTGACCAACAGCGCGATTGCCCAGTCCGAGGATGGCAGCATCCTGATCACGGCAACCGCCCGCGAGGGTGCCAATGAAGACGCGATCAGCGATGGGGCCGAAACCGCGATTACCTATCACCCGCCGGTTCTGGCATTGGGTGTCGGCTGTGAGCGCGGCTGCCCGGTGGATGATCTGTATGATCTTGTAATGGAAACACTGGCCGGGCAGTGCCTGAGCCCCAAGGCCATTGCCTGCGTGAGTTCGATTGATCTCAAGGCCGACGAGGCCGCCGTCCACGAACTGGCGCGACGCCTTGGCGTTCCGGCCCGGTTCTTTGATGCCCAAACCCTTGAGGCCGAGGCAGACCGTCTGGTGACGCCATCAGACGTCGTGTTTGCCGAAACCGGCTGCCATGGTGTTGCCGAGGGTGCAGCACTGGCGACGGTCGGTCCGAACGGCAAGCTGATTGTGCCCAAACACAAGACCAAGAAATCCACCTGTGCGGTTGCCCTGTCACAGGATGACATCATTCCCGAGAATGTCGGCACCGCGCAGGGCAGGCTTTCGATTGTTGGCATCGGTCCGGGTCAGATCGGCTGGCGCAGCCCCGAAGCCACCGCCCTGATTGGCCGCGCAACTGATATTGTCGGCTATCAGATGTATCTTGATCTGCTGGGGCCGCTGATTGATGGCAAGGATTGCCACCATTCCGACCTTGGCGCCGAAGAAGCCCGCGCGCGCCATGCACTGGAACTTGCCGCCACCGGCAAGGACGTTGCCCTGATCGGGTCGGGGGATGCGGGAATTTATGCGCTGGCAACACTGGTGTTTGAGCTGTTGGATCGTGAAGATCGCGCAGACTGGAACCGGGTTGCGGTTCAGGTATCACCGGGTATTTCCGCCCTTCAGGCGGCGGCATCACGGATTGGTGCGCCGCTGGGTCATGATTTCTGTGCGATTTCGCTTTCTGACCTTCTGACACCGCGTGAAGACATCCTGCGCCGCCTGAAATCAGCGGCCGAAGGGGATTTTGTGATTGCGTTCTATAACCCGGTATCGAAGCGCCGCCGGGATCTTTTGGCGAAAGCGCGTGATATCCTGCTTGAACATCGCCAAGCAGATACGCCGGTGGTTCTTGGCCGTCAGCTTGGCCGCCCGGACGAGGAGATCACGGTCGTTCCGCTTTCGAAACTGGAAGTCGACATGGTCGATATGCTGACGACTGTTCTGGTCGGATCAAGCAACAGCCGCCATATCACACGCGGCGAGAACGAATGGGTCTATACCCCGCGCGGCTATGCCAAAAAAGGCCCGGATGCCGCCAGGGCCCCGGTTACAAGCAGCACGTCAAACAACAAGGCAGAAGAATGACTGTTCATTTTATCGGTGCCGGTCCCGGTGCCCCCGATCTGATCACCGTGCGTGGCTTGCGCCTGATCGAAAAATGCCCGGTCTGTCTGTATGCCGGATCACTGGTGCCCGAAGAAATCGTCACCGCCGCGCCCGATGGTGCGCGTGTGGTAGATACCGCACCGATGAACCTTGATGAAATCATCGCCGAAATCGAGGACGCCCACGCCAAGGGTCAGGATGTGGCAAGGGTTCATTCTGGTGATCCGTCAATTTATGGCGCGATTGCCGAACAGATCCGTCGTCTGGATGATCTTGGTATTCCCTATGACATTACACCGGGTGTTTCGGCCTATGCCGCGACCGCTGCTGAAATCGGCGCGGAACTGACCTTGCCCGATATTTCCCAGACCGTGATCCTGACCCGAACCGCCATGCGGTCATCATCCATGCCTGATGGTGAAAGCCTTAAGGAACTTGGCAAATCGCGGGCGACTTTGGCGGTGCATCTGTCGATCAACAATCTGGCCAATGTGGTGCGTGATTTGACACCGCATTACGGTGAAGACTGCCCGGTTGTGATTGCCTATCGGGCCACATGGCCTGACCAGAAATACATTTTTGGCACCCTTGGCGATATCCGGGCCAAGGTCAAAGGCAGTGGTATCACGCGGACCGCCCTGATCATGGTTGGCGAGGTTTTCGGGCGGAAGGATTTTACCGACTCTAGACTTTATGCCGCCGATCACACGCATGTCCTGCGTCCGGCGAAAGCCTGATCAGACCGGGCGGGCATCAAGTCCGCCCGTTTTTTGGACAATCGCCGTCATCAGAGAGTTTATTTTTTCAGCAGAACAACAGTTTGCTGAAAAATCTGTCATTTCAACCGTGAACATCCTTGACCGTCCCGTGCGTGGCACCCTTTAATCAAAGGTTCATAAAGGGGAGAATGCATGTTCAACGAGATGAGTGTTGACGACCAAATTCGCGAACCTTATCGCGCCTTGGTTGATTGGATGGAAGCAAGCGGCCCCGAGGTCCTCGAACAAAAGCGCCTTGAAGCCGAAACCCTGTTCCGCAAGATCGGCATTACCTTTGCCGTTTATGGCGAGGGCGGCGATCCCGAACGGCTTATTCCCTTTGATCTGATCCCCCGCATTTTTACATCCGGCGAATGGCGCAAGCTTGATCGTGGTGTCAAACAGCGGGCGCGGGCGCTAAATGCGTTTCTGTACGATGTTTACCATAATGCCGAAATCATCAAGGCCGGCATCATCCCCGCAGATCTGGTGTTTCGCAACGACGCGTTTGAACCAGCCGTAATTGGCATTGACCCGCCACGCAACGTGTACAGCCACATTGTCGGCGTTGATATCGTGCGCACCGGCCCCGAAGATTTTTATGTTCTTGAGGATAACTGCCGCACGCCATCGGGCGTATCCTATATGCTTGAGAACCGTGAAATCATGATGCGCATGTTCCCCGATCTATTCAAAAGCCTGCGGATCGAGCCGGTCGAAAGCTATCCGGACATGTTGCTGAAAACGCTTAAAAGCATCGCACCGCGCAAATGTGACCGCGAACCCAACATCGTCGTTTTGACCCCGGGTGCAATGAACAGTGCCTATTATGAACATTCGTTCCTTGCCGATCAGATGGGTGTCGAACTGGTCGAAGGGCAGGACCTGTTTGTCCATGAAGACCGGGTCTATATGCGTACCACGCGCGGCCCGGCACGGGTCGATGTGATTTACCGCCGCATTGATGACGCCTATATCGATCCACTGTGCTTCCGACCGGACTCGGTTCTGGGCATTCCGGGGCTTATGAATGTCTACCGGTCCGGCGGGGTTGCGATCTGTTCGGCACCCGGTGCCGGTGTTGCCGATGACAAGGCGGTTTATACCTTTGTGCCCGATATGATCCGCTTCTATCTGGGGCAGGAACCGATCCTGAATAACGTGCCGACCTGGAAATGCGGCAAGCCTGATGATCTCAAATACGTGCTTGAGCACCTTGGCGAACTGGTGGTGAAGGAAGTCCACGGATCAGGTGGCTATGGCATGCTGGTCGGCCCGGCATCGACCAAGGAAGAACAGGCGGCCTACGCCAAACGGATCGACGCCGATCCCGGTGACTTCATCGCCCAGCCGACCTTGGCACTTTCGGCCTGCCCGACCTTTGTTGAAAGCGGTGTTGCCCCGCGCCATGTCGATTTCCGACCGTTCTGCCTTGTTGGCGACGATGTGCGCCTGACACCGGGCGGACTGACCCGGGTCGCCATGCGCGAAGGGTCGCTTGTCGTGAACTCGTCGCAGGGCGGCGGGGTCAAGGACACTTGGATCATGAGCGATTAAAGGGAAAGGGTTGAGAAATGCTTAGTCGTACCGCAGACAACCTTTTCTGGCTGTCGAGATATGTCGAACGGGCCGAAAACATGGCCCGCCTGATGGAGATGGGCTATCGCATGGCGCTGATGCCTGCTGTTGTTGATGGCAACCGGTCGGAATGGGAATCGGTTCTTTCGGCATCGGGCTGTGCGGCGGGTTACGACCCTGACGCACCGTTGCGTCAGGAAGAAGTCGCCAATTTTCTGATCTTTAACCGCGACAACCATTCATCGATCATCAATTGCTTTGAATATGCACGCGCCAATGCGCGCGCGATGCGTACCGCCATCACCGCAGAAATGTGGGAGGCGCTTAACAATGCCCTGATGGAACTGCGGCGCCCGTCGATGCACAATCTGGTCAAGAACGAACTGCCGGAATTCATCGACTGGGTCAAAAAACAGGGCGCGCTGTTCCGCGGGGCCACCGATTCAACGATTTTGCGCAATGACGGCTATGACTTTATCCGTCTTGGCACCTTTATCGAACGCGCGGACAACACCGCACGGCTTCTGGACGTCAAATATTATGTCCTTCTGCCGGAAACCAGCATGGTCGGCGATGGTGTCGATAACTATCAATGGACAACGGTTTTGCGTGCGGCATCGTCGCTCCGCGCGTTCCACTGGGTCTATCGTGATGATTATTCACCACATCGCATTGCTCATTTCCTGATTCTTAATCCGTTCAGTCCTCGATCTCTTGCGCATTGTTCCGAACAGATTACCCAGCATCTTGAAAGGCTTGCCCGCCATTATGGTCAACGCCACAGCGTTCATCGCCAGGCGGTCGAGATGTATTCCTTGCTGACGCAAAGTGACATGGACGAGATCTTCTCAGGCGGGTTGCACGAATTCCTGACCGACTTCCAGGGACGCAACCGTATCCTGTCGCTTGCCATTGCTGACGCATATCATTTCGGGGGGCAGTAAGATGCGCTTGACCGTCGAGCACAAGACCCATTACCGCTATGAGTATCCGGCCTATCACGCGGTGCAGAGCCTTAAACTGACGCCTGCCGAATTCGAAGGCCAAAAGATCCTGAGATGGTCGATCACAGCCGAAGGCTGCAACATCGGTGCGGAATTTACCGATGGCAATGGCGATATAATCAGCACCCTGACATCAAACGGCCCGGTCGAGGCGATTGAAATCGTCGTCACCGGCGAGGTCGAAACCACTGATACCGCAGGCGTTTTGCGCGGCCACAAGGAACGCGCCTTTCCGGCCGTATTCCTGCGCACGACGCCCATGACCAAATCCAGTGCCGCCATTCGCAAGCTTGCCGACAAGGTCGCAAAGAAAACCAAGGACGGCACAGTGTTGGAACTTGCGCACGGTCTTACCGCGGCGGTCGCAGATGCCATTGAATATGCGCCGGGTACAACCCATGTGCACACAACGGCTGCCGATGCGATTGCTGATGGCAAGGGCGTTTGCCAGGATCATGCACATGTGCTGATCTCGGCGGCACGCCATCTTGGCATTCCGGCCCGCTATGTATCGGGATATCTGTTTGCCGATCATGAAGGCAAACCGCATGAGGCATCCCATGCATGGGCGGAGTTGCATCTGCCAGAGTTCGGCTGGGTCGGGTTTGATCCGGCCAACAAGTGCTGTCCGACGGATAGTTATATCCGGCTTGGATCAGGACTTGATGGTCAGGTCGCCACCCCGATCCGGGGCGTACATACTGGTGGCGGAAACGAAGATTTGGATGTAACAGTCGTCATTGCGCAGTCACAACAATAGTCGGACTACAAAAAGATGACCTACTGTGTCGGGTTGATGCTGAACGAAGGGTTGGTTTTCCTTTCGGACACGCGGACCAATGCGGGCCTTGATAACATTTCACGTTATCGCAAGATGTTCACCTGGGAAGTCGCCGGGGAGCGCGCGATTGTTGCGCTTTCAGCCGGCAACCTTGCCATTACCCAAGCGGTGATGAGCACCTTGCACGAGGCCATTGACGATCCCGAAACCGAGCCGGGCAACTGCATCCTGAGCGCACCAAGCATGTTCCGCGTCGCCGAACTGGTTGGCGAAGCCATGCAGAAGGTACAGCTGAAATACCACGACACTCTTGAACAGCATCATGAAAGCAGTGCTGCCTCGATCATGATTGGTGGACAGCGCAAGGGCGGTGATCAACGCCTGTTTCTGGTTTATGCCGCGGGTAATTTCATCGAAGCCACATCCGATACGCCATACCTTCAGATTGGCGAACACAAATACGGCAAGCCGATCCTTGATCGGGTGATCACGCCCGATACGCCGATCCAGGACGGGGTCAAAGCGGTATTGTTGTCGATGGACTCAACGCTTCGCTCCAACCTGTCGGTTGGTATGCCACTTGATCTGGCTGTTTTGCCGGATGACGCTTGCAAATTTTCCGAAATCCGCCGGATCGAGGCCGAGGACAGGGGCTTCCGCGCTCTGTCTGACGCCTGGTCGAATGCGCTTCGCGATGCCTTTGCCGACATGCCCGACGAACATTGCGATATCGCCGCTGAATAGATGCGATAACCACGAATACCCAAAGCCGGGCCCAACAAATGGTCCGGCTTTTTGTTTGCGGATGTGCCGACCTTATCGGTGGCGATGAAGCGATCCTTCAACTCGGGCCAGATGACTGTGATGACTATGATGGCGATGGGTCAGAAGCCGATAGACCCAAACATTGATACAGCCCGCCACCACAAACCAGCACAGCGCATATCCCCAAACCACCAGCGCGTGATACCAGCCAATCGCTGGCACAAACCAGCCATAGACAGCCGCCAGCGTGCCGATGATCTGGGTTATCTCGGTTGCCAGAAACAGCTTCATGCTGGGATAGGGTTTTTGCCAGAAAAACCCTTTGTGCCTGGTCAGGTAAATCGTCAGATGCCCCGCCACCAGAAGCTTGAGAAACACCAGTGTCTGGACTTCTTCCGGCGGCAAGTGCAGCCAGGTTTCCGACACCCAAAGCAAGGCAAAGGATGATGTCACGCCGATAGCACCCAAAAGGGATGCCATGGTCAGGGTGTTGCCCATATTCCATCGCACCGGGTGTTCGGCAACCTCGGCATTGTCGTAGGCAATCATCATGATCGGGAAGTCATTGAGCAACGCCAGCAACACGATCATCACCGCCGTGACCGGGTAGAAATCAAACACCAGAATCGAAATCGTCATGAACAGCAGAACCCGGATCGTCTCTGAAATCCGGAAAGTGGCGTAGCTGCCCATGCGTTCGAAAATACGCCGCGATTCTTCAATTGCGCTGGTAATCACCGAAATACCCGGCGCGGTCAGAACAAGATCGGCCGCCGCACGCGCCGCATCGGTGGCATTTGAAACCGCAATGCCGATATCGGCCTGTTTTAAGGCAGGGGCATCATTCACCCCGTCGCCGGTCATGCCGACAATATGGCCGCGGTCCTGAAACTGACGGACAATCGCGTATTTATGTTCAGGAAAGACGCGGGCAAAGCCATCTGCCTGCTCGATCATTACCTGATCAAGTGCGTGATTGTTGCGATCAAACACCGCATCTGCGGGCAGGATGTTTTGCCCCAATCCAAGCTGGCCGGCGACTTCGCGGCCAATCGCCTCGTGATCGCCGGTGATCATCCGGATATCAACACCCTTGTTGCGCAGTTCCGCAATGGTTGATGCCGCGTCCTCACGCGGCGGATCAAACAGCGGCAACAACCCCAGAAACTGCCAGTTGCCGTCTTTATCGGTGCGGGCGACACCAAGCGCACGGTATCCGTGCTCTGCCATGGTTTTGATCGCATCCATCACCGCACGGTAGGCCGCGACACTTTCGATATCCGATATCTCATCCTCACACAGCAAAGCCAAAACCGCCTGCGGCGCCCCCTTGGCGACCATGATGGTCTGGCCATCATGCGTAACCTCCGCTTCGGCCCGTTTGCGTACCGGATCAAACTGCCGAAAACTGGTGATGTCATAGCCATCAAGCTTTGCGCGATTGCCAAGGATGGCAAAGACCGCGCTATCAATCGGATCGTGGCTGTCGGCCTCTGATGCCAATGCGGCGGTACGGATAAGATCGCATTCATCCTTGGCATCAATCAGGACCGGGGTTCCGACGGTTAAATGGTTTTGCGTCAATGTCCCGGTCTTGTCAGAACAAAGGATATCCATCCCGGCCAGTTCCTCGATCGAGACAAGGCGCGACACAATCGCCTTCATCCGCGCCAGCTTTTCCGCCCCCACCGCGAGTGTCACCGAAAGAACCGCTGGCAAGGCCACCGGAATTGCCGCCACCGCCAGGATCAAGGCAAACAGCAAGGTTTCCATCAACGGATCGCCACGATGCAAGGCAACCGTCATGATCAGTGCAATCAGACCCAGCGTGATCAGGATCAGGAAGTTGCCAATGCGTAGAACCGCGCGCTGAAAATGCGATTGTTTACCGGCACCTTTGACCAGACTTGCCGTCCGGCCAAGATAGGTCGCCATGCCGGTCGCGGTGACCATGGCCGTCATCTGCCCCTGTCGGGCAATGGCGCCGGAAAAGACCTCGTCCCCGATTTTCTTATCAATCGCCAGCGACTCACCGGTCAGGGCAGACTGATCGACACGCAAATAATCGCCTGAAAGCAGCTTGGCATCGGCCGGAATGATATCGCCAAGCTTGATGCGGATGATGTCGCCCGGCACCAGTTCACGGGCCGGAAGATCCGACCAAGCGCCATCGCGCAACACGCGTGCATCCGGGGCAAGGCGCTGTTTGAGCGCAGCGATGGCGTTGTCTGCCTTGAATTCCTGCCAGAAGCCAACCCCGGCATTAAGCACCAGCATCACCATGATGATCGCAAAGTCCGACCAATGCTGCACAACAGCCGAAAGGATGGCGGCAACTTCGATCATCCACGGGATCGGCCCCCAAAAGAACGACAAAAGCTTTTTAAGCGCGCTGATCTGATCATCCTTCAGGCGATTTTCGCCGAACTTCTCAGTCCGCCTTTTTACCTCGTCTTGTCCAAGCCCGGTTTTCGGGTCTGTCTCAAGCAGGGACGGGTCAATGTGGGGGTTATCGCGTTTGGCAGTTTGTTCCATCATGATGACACCCTCTGAGCCGCTGTTGGCAATTTGGGGAACTGCAATGTTTCTAGAGTATATTGCAGCGCACAACATTGTTGCATATCAATCAGGTCGACAAATCAGGTGTCACAAATTATCTATAAAACATGACAAAGACCACCACAGACACCACGGTCGCGGGTCGCATTACCCGGGCGCTGGCGGAACGGATCATTTCGGGCGAATTCGCACCGGGCATGAAACTGCGTCAAGACCACTTCGCCGAGGAATTCGGCGCCAGCCACGTTCCGGTGCGTGAGGCGTTTCGTCGGCTGGAGGCGCAAGGCCTTGCGGTCAGCGAACCTCGGCGTGGTGTCCGGGTTGCCAGCTTTGATGTCGCCGAGGTACGCGAAGTCGCGGAAATGCGGGCGTCCCTCGAAGTTCTGGCACTACGCCAAGCTGCCCCGCATTTGACACCTGAAATTCTTGATGTGGCAGAGGCCCATAATCGCGCAGGCGAAAATGCCACTGATGTCCAAGGCTGGGAACAGGCCAACAGGGCGTTTCACCGTGTCATCCTGGAACCTTGCGGCATGCCTCGGTTGCTTACGACGATTGATGATCTGCATGCCGCCAGTGCGCGATTTTTATTTTCGGGCTTTCGCATGGAATGGGAAGCCCCGACCGATCAGGACCACCGCGCGATCCTTGCCGCACTGCGCAGCAATCAGATTGATGTTGCTGCCGCCACCCTTGCCCGACATGTGAAATGGATTGGCAATAAATCCGGCAAAACGGCGCGCCCGCAAACCCCTGCCTGACGACACGTCCCCGACGTGAAATTTTCTCCATGCCTGCCCGGTTTACGACCCCAAAGGGGCGGAACGACGCACGAAGGCGCCGATTCAGAACGACACGCACAGAAAATGCGCGTCTCAGCCGTCCCTATTGCGCTCAAACCGCTATTTTATAGATAATATTTATTATTTAAAATCAGTGCATTATCCAAGACAGATGTGGATTCCGCGAAGAATCACACCTTTCTTTCGATTTTGCAGTTGATTTCAGCACTCGATCCCGGCGTAATTATCATAGAAACCGTCATTTTATAGATAATTTGAATTCAAGGCGTGCCAGAAGGGATCAGTGATTATCTGCCGTGCTGGTAATCAGTATCGAAACGGATGCTCGAAATCGCCTCGCACCGTGATCCTGCTCTGCCAGAAAGGCGTTTCTGGCAAGCCTTGTCGGGTTCAACCCCCGAACCCGTGCCGCCCGCACGGGTTTAATTGGCGAAGCTCTCTATCCGTGGGGGCTTCGCCACTTTTCTTTCGTGATGTCGGGAGAGTTTTTGGCGCCAGCGACGCGCCGACGGTGCAGTGGCTTAGTTCGCCTCTGCAGTCTCGCGCGGCTGATAGATAAAGCCGTGGGCTGGATACATGCTTCCGAATGTGCCAAGCGTGTTCATCATCCGCACTTCGGACCAGTCATTGTTGGGGGATACATCAACAACCGGCTGGCGATAATGCACCTTGCCGCGGGTACGCGAATCGCTACCCCAATTGGCATGGTTCACAAGGATCTTGCGGCTATCAAGGATGGCTGAAACCACTGCAACGTGGCCCAGCTTCAGACGGGATGTCTTGCGAAGCGCAAGAACGGCACCGATTTGCGGGCGGTTACCGCGCTGGAAGTTCTTCTGCCCGGCCTGCGCCCACCATGTCCAGGCATCGCCATAAATCTCGATACCGGATACTTCGCGGGCATAAGGAACGCATTGCAGGAACTTGTTGGTCGGGGCGAAACTGTTCAGGCGTGAGGACGGCAGATTGACGCTGGCAAGGGTCTGAACCGTGTCACTTGGCATCGGGCCGGACGCACGTGGTGCCGAATTACCAGTGCTAAAACACGCCGAAAGCAACAAACACAGTCCGACAATACCAAGCAAACGCATCTGGAAATCCCCGATCCTCTCACAATGAGCCACCATAGGTCGGCAGGCCTTAACAATCCTTTACCGCAATGCACCCGAACGCGCCAGCGCCCCGATGCGATAAAGTCGCCAAAGCCCGACACAGGCCGCACACAGGATCAAAACGCCAGAACCACGCGCCGTATATTGAATGTCACCGGCCTCTGAAATCGCGCCAAGAAGTGTCCCGCCCAGCGCCATGCCACCAAAACTGGTCGCACTCCAGAAACTCATCACCCGACCCCGCAGGCGATTATCAACAGTTAGCTGCAAGGCTGTTTGTGATCCCACCCCGACAAGGGTCAAGCCACCGCCCGTCAGGGTGACCAAAGGCACGGCAAGCTCGTACCACGGCGCAAAACCAAGTCCTGTCATGCCGACGGCGGCCGCAAACGCCCCAAGGATAGTCACCCTTTGATAGGCAATAGCATCTGATGAAATCCGCGACAGGATAAAGGTCGATGTCACCGCCCCAATTCCCGCACTCGATGCCAGCATGCCAAGACCCGTGACCCCGCGGTCATAAACCGCCTCGGCAAAGACCGGCATCAGTTCAACCATGCCGGTCCCGAACAGCGAGACAAAGCAGGACAGCGCCAGAACTGATCGGATCATCGGATGATTGAGCGCATAATTTGCCCCGTCGACAAGCGATGTCCAGATACGGCGGCTTTTGGCATCGGGTGCGCGTTCCATATGAATGGTGACCACCGAAATGACAAACACCATCGGAAGATAACTGATTGCGTTAATCATAAAGGCTGCCCCGGTGCCCCAGGTGGCAATCACCACCCCACCAACCGCAGGCCCGACCAGACGTGAGATATTGAAATTCATCGCCGCATAGGCGACCGCGCGATTCATGAAGGCACGCGGTACAATCACCGGCACCAGCGACAACCGGATCGGCGTCATTGCACTGCCAAGAATCCCCATCAATCCGGCAAGTGTGACCATCCACGGTAACGTCATCATGTCGGCATAGGACAGCCCCATCAAAAGGAACGAAACCGCAGCCTGCCCAAGATTAAGCAACATGGCCGTGCGTCGCAAATCGACCCGATCAGCCATCACGCCGAAAATCGGCCCAAGGAAAAAGGCAGGGGCAAAATTAAGCGCGGCAATCACCCCGGTCCAAAGGGCCGATCCGGTCAGAGACCATGCCAGCCACGACATGGCGATTTTCTGAATCCACAATCCTTGTGTCGTGATGCATTGCCCGACAAGAAACAGCACAAAATTCCGATCGGAAAAAATCGATCTTTGTCCGCCATCCTGATCAGTGGCAGGCACACAATCAGGATTGTTTTGGTCCGAGCCTTTGGATGGATGTGGGGCAGGGTCGGGAACAGGCACAAGGCCTCCAATCATGGTGGGCGATCACAAACCGGGTTTGCGGTCATCATATTGGTGGCAGAGGATATGACCGGCCCGGATTTGATGGAAACCAGCGAGCAGACTAGTACGCCGATGTTTCATTATACGAAAGACGTGCCGTTCTGACACCAATTCGTGACAAATCGAAGATTGCACGCCTTCCAAAACCGGGGATTGCAACACATATCTATCTTAACCGACACCTTATAAAAAAAACTGATAAAATCGTCCAAGAAACCAACGTCTTATACTGGGTTAGACCTCCGGCCGGGATATTTCCACGCATGGTTCAGACATTCCGCGATATCGAACGTGAAAAGTTCGCCATCAATCCGAAGACCTGCGAATGGACCCTTCGCGCGATGACGGCTTTGCGGGCCAATATTGACATCAACATCAAGATGCACGGGCCGCGCGACCATCTGTCGCAGGGCGACATTTTCATGTTCAATCACTTCGCCCGGTTTGAAACATTTATCCCGCAATACCTGATCGCGCTTGAAACCGGGGTCTATTGCCGGTCGATCGCATCGGGCGAGTTTTTTGTTCAGGACAATACCTTTTCACGCTATCTCCGGGCGCTTGGTGGGGTTCCCAATAACTATGAACGCCTGTTGCCGTTTCTGGCCGAGGAAGTCCTGCGGGGTGGCAAGGTCGTAGTCTTTCCCGAAGGCGGCATGGTCAAGGATCGCCGGGTTCTGACCGACATACGGCCACACCCCAAACGCCCTGATTACAGCGTCTATTCCAGATCGGCAGATACCAGGCGCGCCCACCATACCGGTGCGGCCTTGCTTGGGCTTTGCATTGATGGCTTCAAGATCGGGCTATCAACCCTGATTGATCGGGGCAAAGCCGACGAACTCAGCCGTTGGGCCGACCTTCTGGAACGCAGTGAAGATGACCTGCGCACAAGCCTTGCCAAGCCGACCTTGATGTTTCCGGCCAACATTACCTTCCATCCGCTGCGCGTTGATCAGAACCTTTTGGCACGCGCAGCTGACATGTTTACCGGCGGGCTGAGCCCCAAAATGGCCGAGGAAATGATCATCGAAGGCAATCTGATGTTCAAGAAGACCGATATGGACATCCGGTTGGGCGATCCGGTCAATCCGCGCGATCAGTTTAATTGGCTGGACCGCAGGCTGCTTGCCAAGCGGGTTGAGCAGGCCACCTGCATTGATGATCTGTTCAAACCGGCCAAGACCCTTGAAAAGATCACCGAACGCGTCCCGCAATTTGCCATCACCCGGCATATCAAGCCGCTGCGCGATCATTGCATGTCGGTGATGTATTCCAATCTGACGATCAATGTCAGCCACCTGGCATCGCGCCTGATCATGATGTGGCTTGAGGATGGCGTAACCGAAGTTGATATAAGCCATTTCGACAGAACACTTTATCTCGCGATCAAGAATATCCAGCAGGCTGAAAACGTCCATCTTCATCGCGGCATGCGCAATCCCGCCGACTATGTCGGTATTTTTGAGCTCAATTGTCCGCAAATCCGCTTCTTTATCGACAGTGCGGTTCAGCTTGGCCTGATTGAACGTCGCGATCAGAAATACTGCTTCCTGCCAAAATTACAGGCCGAGGCAACCTTTGATCAGATCCGCATGGACAACCCGATCATGGTCTATGCCAACGAAATGGCCCCGATCCATGCCGCTTGGCAGGCCCTTGAACGCGCCCGGATCGAGGTCGACCACCTGAGCCCCACCGACATTGCCCATCGCCGCTTTGATGATGAAATTCTGGCCTGGCAGTGGAACCACACCAAGTTCCAGAAACCGAAATATGACGCAATCAACGCCCAAGAAACCGCCACTGCTGACAGCCGCCCCTATTTGCTGCTGCCCAACGGGCAGACGCGCTTTGCCTGTGGGGTGTTGCTGGTGCATGGCTTTCTGGCATCTCCAGCAGAGCTTCGCGAACTGGGCGAAAAATTTGCCGCCTTGGGTCAGGCGGTGATGGGGGTACGGCTTGCCGGGCACGGCACATCACCTCATGAGTTGCAAAAACGCAAATGGACCTATTGGCTGGCATCCGTGCGGCGCGGCTATGAAATCCTGGCCCCGTTTTGCGATCAGGTGATCATTGTCGGGTTTTCAACCGGCGGGGCGCTATCCGTCATTCATGCCGCTGATAAACCGGAAAAACTGCGCGCCCTTGTCCTTGCCAGTACGCCGCTTAAGTTCCGCAATCGCAATCTGATGTTTGTGCCACTGCTTTATGGTGCGAACAAACTGATGGGATGGATGCCATCCGCGCAGGAACTTCTCAGTTTCCGGCCCAACGAATCCGAGCATCCCGAGATCAATTATCGCAACATTCCGATCGGCGGACTGCATCAATTGCGCCAGACCGTGGCCGAGATGCAGCGGCGCCTGCCGGATCTCGATTGCCCAACCCTGATCCTGCAAGGTGATGGCGACAAGGTCGTCGATCCCGCCAGTGCGACCATGATCCGGCGTCTGGCAACCAACGCCAGCGACATTGATGTCCAGATGCTGAAATCCGATCGTCACGGCATTGTTAACGAAGACATCGACGGCGCACATGACCGGATTATCGCCTTTGTGCAAAGCCACTGCGACCTGCAGGACGCTCATACAGAAGCCATCCCCGCAGAGTGATACTGCGCTCTGTTTTTCTTGACGAAAAATCTTACGCATCATAGTTTGGATCCATGGATACAAACATGATCACAACAGCACTTCGCGAAGAGATCGAAGCTGGTAGCTTGCCCCCCGGTACGGTGCTTAAGCAGGAAAATCTCGCTGCGCGCTTTGGCGTAAGCCGCCAGCCGATTCGCCACGCCCTTGAACGGCTTCACGAATCCGGTTTGCTCGAAAAACGCCCGGATAGAAGTCTTGCGGTCACTGGATTGCGCAACAAAGACGTACAGGAGCTTTGTCAGATTCGCATTTCGCTCGAGATCAGTGCACTTGAGCTGTCTGCACCTAACCTGAGCCCATCAGCACTGCGTAAGGCGCGTCGCCTGAACAAAGATCTGTTTGAAGAAGAAGATCCCGACATGCTGGCAGCGCTTGATCAGGAATTCCACGCGACCCTGTATGGCGCATGCGGCAATCAAAGGCTGCTGTCGATGATCGATGGATTTCGCGGAGAGGCCAAACGTGCCTACGCCCTGCAACCCAAGGGGTCACGACCGCGAAGCGCGTTCTATGAAGAACATGAGCAGATCCTCGCCGCCCTTGAGGCCGGGGACATTGCGACCGCGCGTAAGGTTTTGACCACCCATATCGGTGTCACTGCCGGAAGCCTGATCCCGATTGATAAGTCCTGAAGACCGAGGAGCCCCACCATGAGCAGTTTTGGCGCAGAAGTCATCTGGACGCGCAAGGAATGCGAAACTTTCACCGATCGTCGCTATTCGCGCGGTCATATCTGGCGGTTTGACGGCGGGGTGGAAGTCCCGGCATCCTCATCGCCACATGTGGTGCCCCTGCCCTATTCGGTCGAAGAAAATGTCGACCCCGAAGAAGCCTTTGTCGCCGCCCTTTCAAGCTGCCACATGCTGTTCTTCCTGCATTTCGCATCCGATGCGGGGCTTTTGATTGACGGCTATGTCGATGATGCCAGCGGCATCATGGAAACGATGGATGGCAAGACCATGATCACCAAGGTCACCTTGAAGCCAAAAGTCACCTATGGTGGCACAGCACCTGATGTTGCGCTTGAGGATGAGCTGCATCACCGCGCCCACGAAGCTTGTTTTTTGGCCAATTCGGTCAAGACCGAAGTCCTGACCGAGCCGGTCCGCTAAACACAACTTTTGCAAACAGCCTAAGCTTCCAACGGTTTTTGCGCGCAGATGGCATAGCGATGCTGTGCGCCGCGTTCCAGGCCCTTGGCGAAGCTGATGTGTTTTTTCTGCGCGCTGTGAATGCGTTTCAGATCGAAATCCACCGCAATCGGATCGAACCCGGTTTGGCGTAACATGGATGCAACATCTTCGGCACGTGCCCCGTTTGAAAAATGCACGCGGGCCAGAATATCTTGATGGGTCTGCATCTGTGCAATCGCCTCGACCGGTTTTCGCAAACCAAGGGTTTCAAGGAAACCCGCCATCGCCTTGTTGAATTTCGTCGCCCAGGTTGGGGAGACAAAATCACCATCAACCACCAAAAGCTTCCCACCGGGTTTAAGAACCCGGAACCATTCGGCAAAGGCAGTAGCGGGATCAACCAGCGTCCAGACCAGATGGCGGGTGACGATCACGTCATAGCTGTTATCTGCTTCAAGGGTACTTTCCGCATCGCCCAGCAGGAAAGTGATTTTTGATCCGCGTTCCCTTGATTTGGCGCGCGCCTTTTCAAGCATCGCCTCCGACCAGTCCATGCCGGTCACGTTAAATCCAAGATCATGCATCAGATGGCTGATAACCCCGGTGCCACTTGCCAGATCAAGCGCCTTGCGCCCGTCGCCCTTGCCAAAATGACGCTCAAACAAGGTATGCCACGCGCTGCGTTCGGCTTCTGAGAAAATCTCGTGCCCGGGCTGCTCGTCGAAGGTGGCCGCGCGCATCGACCAATATTCCTTGATCTCTTCGCGCAGGTTGAAGTTGCTGGCCTGATTCATGGTCTTGATGCTCTCTTGACGGAATACCCGGATTTCTGCGGGCTAGTTAAATCTCACAGCGATAATTGCGCAATCACTAAAAACAAATGATTTGCATTATCATTGCGAAAAAGATTGATTTTCATTCTCAATAACTGATAAATCGCTCGACAGGCAATCCTAATCTGAGGGAACGGGAATGAAATTTTTGGGTGTATTTGCTGCTCTGACCATGCTGGTCACAGGCACCGCACAGGCAGCAGAATCGGTCACGGTGACCGACGTTACCGGACGTGAAGTTACAGTCGAAGTACCAGTTCAGAAGGTCATTCTGGGCGAAGGCCGCCTGATCTATGGTCTGGCGACGCTCGACAGTGAAGACCCGTTCCAGCGCGTTGTCGGCTGGCGCGATGACCTGAAAAAGGCTGATCCGCAGACCTATGACATCTATGCTGCGAAATACCCGCGCATTGATGACATTCCGACCTTTGGCGGCATTAAAGACGGCACGTTCGACATCGAACAGGCCATTTCGGTTAATCCGGATGTCGTGATCATGAACCTTGAAGCCAAGGCTGCCACCGAAGACGGCGGTTTTGACGAAAAACTCGCCGCTGTCGGCATTCCGCTGGTCTATATCGACTTCCGCGAAGCGCCGATGAAAAACACCGATACCAGCATGAAGATCCTTGGCCAACTGACCGGCAAGGAAGATCGTGCGGCCGAATTCATCAAATTCCGTTCTGACAGCATCAAGAACGTGACCGATCGCATTGCCAAGGCAAATCCGGAAAAACCGCAAGTCTTCATTGAACGTGCTGCGGGTTATTCCGATGAATGCTGCATGTCGTTTGGTAACGAGAACTTCGGCACCATGGTCGAAATGGCTGGCGGCGTGAACATCGCGGCATCCATCATCCCGGGCACCTTTGGCACGATCAACCCGGAACAGGTTGTGGCCTCCAACCCCGATCAGTTCGTTGGCACCGGTGCCAGCTGGGAAGCCTATTCCCCGGGTGGTGCATGGGTCGGTCTTGGCCCGGATGCCGATATGGTTGAAGCACGCCGCAAACTGGTTGGCTTGATGGAACACCCGGCCTTCACCGGCATCAAGGCGGTCGAAAACGGCGAAATTCACGCTGTCTGGCACCAGTTCTATAACAGCCCGTACCAGTTCGTAGTGATCGAACAGATGGCAAAATGGTTCCACCCGGACCTGTTTGCCGATATCGATCCGGAAGCAACCTTCAAGGAACTGCACGAACGCTTCCTGCCGCTGGATTACCAGCCGGGCTACTTCATCTCGATCAGCGATACAGCCGCAAACTAATGACGACCAACCAACTCAGTATCGAAGCCGGGAGCGTGCATTACAAGGCACGCTCCCTGCGTCGTTTCATGCTCCTGCTTGCAATGGCGGGCGCATTGTTTCTTTCATTTGCCATTGATCTGGCAACGGGTCCGGCGAACTATCCGTTATCAGACGTGATCGCCACCCTGCTTGATCCTTCGTCGGCGACTGATCAGTTACGCGTGGTGATCTGGGATATCCGCATGCCGGTCGCCCTGATGGCGTTGACCGTGGGCGCGGCGCTGTCGACCGCTGGCGCACAAATGCAGACAATCCTTGCCAATCCGCTGGCAAGCCCGTTTACGCTGGGCATTTCGGCCGCCGCCGGGTTTGGCGCGGCACTGGCACTTGTACTGGGGGTCGCCCTTCTACCGGCCTTTGTTGAATTCATCATTCCGCTCAATGCCTTCATCATGGCGATGGGCACGGCCCTGATCATTCATTTCTTCAGCCGCATGCGTGGTGTAACGGTTGAAACCATCGTGTTGCTTGGCATTGCGCTGGTCTTCACCTTCAATGCGCTTCTGGCCCTGTTGCAGTATCTGGCAAGTGAACAGGCCCTTGCGGCTGTTGTCTTCTGGACCATGGGGTCACTGGTCAAGGCGACCTGGACCAAGGTGGCGGTCACCGCCATCGCGGTCGTTATCGCCATTCCGCTGTTTGCCCGTCAGGCATGGGCACTGACCGCCCTTCGTCTAGGCGATGCCAAGGCGGAAAGCTTTGGGGTGAATGTGCAGGGGCTTCGTCTGCGCACCATGCTGATTGTCAGCCTTCTGGCCGCCATTCCGGTTTCCTTTGTCGGCACCATTGGCTTCATCGGGCTTGTCGGGCCGCATATTGCCCGCATGCTGGTGGGTGAAGATCAACGCTTCTTCCTACCGGCATCAATCCTGTGCGGTGCCCTGATCCTGTCGGCAACGTCCGTGTTGTCAAAGCTGCTGATCCCGGGCGCCATCCTGCCCATCGGGGTGATTACCGCCCTTGTCGGTGTACCCTTCTTCTTCTCGCTGATTTTCGCAAGTCGGAGGAAATCATGGTAACGCTGCGTCTCGAAAATATCGGAACCCGTTATGGCAAGGTGCAGGTGGTATCTGACGTTACCACCCCGACCATCCAGCCAGGCACCGTAACTGCCGTCATCGGCCCGAATGCGGCCGGAAAATCCAGCCTGTTTCGCCGCGTGGCCGGCCTTGCAAAGGGCGACGGTATTGTTGATCTCGGATCACACCGCAAGGAACGCAATACGATTTGTTATATGCCTCAGGATACTGGCTCAACCGCGGTGCTGTCGGTCTATGAATCGATCATTCTGGCCGCCAAGCAGGGATCAAGCCTGCGCGTCCGGGCAGATGAACTGACACGTATTGACGATATTCTGGCCGCCCTTCGTATTGGCGATCTCGCGGCGCGTAACTTGGGCGAACTTAGCGGCGGGCAACGCCAGTTGGTCGCCATTGCCCAAACGTTGGTGCGTGATCCGAAAATCCTGTTGATGGATGAACCGACATCAGCCCTTGATCTACATCGCCAGATGGAAGTCCTGTCCTTTATGCGCGATGTTGCCAAGGGCCAGAACATCATCGTCCTGATCGCCATTCACGACCTGAACCACGCCCTGCAATATTGCGATCAGGCCATGGCCATCCGCAATGGCAAAATGGTCGCGTTCGGTCCGTGTTCTGATGTCATCGATAGCGACCTTCTGCGCGATGTCTATCAGGTTGATGGGCATGTCGAACTCAATTCGCTTGGCCATCCGCATATCGTCCTGCGCGGCCCGAGCGATGAAACCAACAGTCGGCACAATACGGCCACGGCCCGCAAGACCCTGACGGAGGTCGCACAGGCTGCACAATAGAAAGGCGCGCCTTTCCCTGTGATTAAAAACTTTGCATTTGAGGCATTTTCTGGTTCCATGGACAAATGATGATCATGCATCGCAACAGCGTCATGTTTGGCGCTGTTTTCCTTTGCGAACAGGGGCAAAAATCCCTGGCGATGTCTTTCATGCTTCAGGAGGCAGAACTTGCAGACCGGCGCGCCATTCAGTTTTGAACGCTTTACCTTTCCCGACCTGAAAACCCTGTTGGCAAAGGCAAGCCCGCTTCGGTCCGGCGATTTGCTGGCGGGGCTTGCGGCAAGTTCGGATGAAGAACGGGTGGCAGCGCGCTTTGCGCTGGCCGATGTGCCGCTTAAACAGTTTCTGACCGAGGCACTGGTCCCCTACGAGGACGACGACGTCACGCGCATGATCATTGATGATCATGATGCAGATGCCTTTGCACCGGTTTCCTCGATGACCGTCGGTGATTTTCGCAACTGGCTTCTGACCGACGATGCGACCCCCGAAGCACTTAAACATCTGGCCCCCGGCCTAACGCCTGAAATGGTCGCGGCGGTGTCAAAACTGATGCGCAATCAAGACCTGATCGCGGTTGCCAAGAAATGCCATGTCGTGACCGCCTTTCGCAATACGGTCGGCCTGCCCGGCCATCTATCAGTGCGCCTGCAACCCAACCATCCGACCGATGATCCCGCGGGTGTTGCGGCCTCGATCCTTGATGGTCTGATGCATGGTAGCGGCGATGCGGTCATTGGCATCAACCCGGCCACTGACAGCCCGGAAGCGATGATTGAGCTTCTCAAACTGATTGATGAGGTTCGCGAACGGATCGATATCCCGACCCAGTCGTGCGTTTTGGCCCATGTCACGACGGCGATTGATGTTATGGCGCGCAATGCCCCGGTTGATCTGGTGTTCCAGTCGATTGCCGGCACGCAAAAGGCCAATGAAAGCTTTGGCATCACCCAGGCCATGCTGGCCGAGGCCGAAGACGCCGCCAAGGGGCTTAAGCGCGGCACGGTCGGCAACAATGTCATGTATTTTGAAACCGGGCAGGGTGCTGCGCTTTCGGCCGATGCCCACGAAGGCATCGATCAGCAAACTGTCGAGGCGCGTGCCTATGCAGTGGCGCGCAAATACTCGCCGCTTCTGGTCAATACCGTGGTCGGCTTTATCGGCCCGGAATATCTGTTTGATGGCAAGCAAATCACCCGCGCGGGGCTTGAGGACCATTTTTGTGGCAAGTTGCTTGGCGTGCCAATGGGCTGTGATGTTTGCTATACCAACCATGCCGAGGCCGATCAGGATGACATGGACAACCTGCTGACCCTTCTGGGCGTTGCTGGCTGTAACTTCGTCATCGGGGTGCCCGGTGCGGATGACATCATGCTCAATTACCAAAGCACGAGTTTCCATGATGCGATGTATCTGCGCTCTGTGCTGGGTCTGCAACCGGCCCCGGAATTTGCCGCCTGGCTGCGCAAGATGGAAATCCTTGATCAGCATGGCCGAACCCGTCCACAACTTGACGGGCAGGCAGCGCAAAACCTTCTGGCATGGTCGGGGGCCGCTTAAATGAGCAATCTGACCAACAAGAAAATCCCGAGCGGCCTTGATCCCTGGAACACACTTCGTGCCCATACCGATGCCCGTATCGGCCTTGGCCGGGTCGGCGACGGGTTGCCGACCGAACGGTTGCTTGAATTCCAGATGGCGCATGCCCGCGCCCGGGATTCTGTGCATATGGCCTTTGAACCCAACTCCGTGCGCGACCAGCTTGATGGGCTTGACCACGCAGTCCTTGATGTCCATTCCGCCGCACCAGATCGACCGACCTATTTGCAGCGACCCGATCTTGGCCGATTGCTGGACGAAGACTCTGTTGCAGCACTTGGCAAGCATGCCGGGGACTATGACGTTGCGTTCATTCTGGCCGATGGCCTTTCAGCCCGCGCCACCCATGACCATGCGGCAAATACCTTGAAGCTGATCCTTGATCACTTGGGGGAAAGCTGGTCTGTCGCCCCGATCACACTGGCCACCCAGTCACGTGTCGGATTGGGGGATGAAATTGGTGCGGCACTGGGTGCCAAGCTGACAGTGATGCTGATCGGCGAACGCCCGGGGCTTTCGAGTGCAGATTCACTTGGCTGCTATCTGACCTGGGGGCCAAGGCGCGGGCGATCTAATGCCGATCGCAACTGTGTTTCCAACATCCGTTCGGCGGGCTTAACCCCGGAAAAGGCTGCGAAAAAGATCGCTTATCTGATGGTCGAATCGCGCAAGATGGGTCTGTCTGGTGTGGCGCTTAAGGACAACTCATCCAACCCGGAACTGATCGAAGGCTAGGGTTCGCGTATTAGCCGAAATTGCGCCTAGACCTTAAGTGCCTCAAGTCCGTCTGCCACCATCACCGGATCAAACTCGGTGATGTGGTAATCGGCGAGATCATGCTGGTGAAACGGATCGTGGGTCAGTTCATCTTCCAGTGCAGCACGATCCCCCTTGGCAAGGATAAGCCCGCCATCGCGCGGGATCTTGCGCCCGGATGCCAGAAACATACCCTTTGCATAGGCCTGCTTTAGCCACGCGATATGGTCTTCGATATGCGCATCGACCTGTTCAAGCGGAACCTTGTAGTTCAGCGAGACAACGAACATTGCTGATTTTCCCTGTTAGATTCTAAGGGTTGGGTTTACGCACAATCTGGCGTTTCGACGCTGATCACAAATCACATTTTGGCGATCAAGCAGCTTTATGCACCGTCCGTTTTGCTCCCCATCCGGGTAAGAAGACGTTCGATGCGATCTGCATGGGCGGCTTCCACGCGGGCCAGGCTTTCAAACCATGCAGCGATATCTTCTAAGCCCTCTTCACGCGCGATGCGGGCCATTTCGGGATAAGCCGTTTCGGCCTCGTCCTTTTCCTGCGCGATGGCCGCTTCAAGGTTCAGGCGAGTGGTGCCCAATTCTTTGCCAGTCAACGGATCGCCCGCTGTTTCAAGAAATTCCAGATGGCCGAATGCATGGCCGGTTTCGGCTTCAGCCGCGGTGCGAAACAGCTCGGCTGCCTCGGTGTAGCCTTCGATGTCGGCCTGCTGGGCAAAGTAAAGATAACGACGATTGGTTTGTGCCTCGGCGGCAAAGGCCGCGCGCAGGTTTGCCTCGGTACGTGTTCCCTTAAGCGCCATGTGCGCTGTTCCTTGTTATTGTTCGCCCAATACAGCGTTGTTGTATGAGCCAAAGTCGCAAAAAATAAGGCGGCAAAACCAAGTGGTCTTGCCGCCCTTTATGTGTCGTGAAATCCGCCACCGTCAAGCAGAGCAGGGGCAATTGCACTGATCAGGTGTCAGATTTCATCTGCCTGTCACCTGCGCAAGGCTTGCGCAAATAACGGCTGCGCGATGTCTTAGGCTGCGTCCTTCGCCGCCTGGTTGCGACGCAGTCGGAATACCAGATCAACCGATGCCAGTTCTGTGCCGTTGGGCATGTTCGGAATGTTGGCGATCTTGACGTCACCTGCCGGAATGTCAGACAGCATGCCGTCTTCTTCACAATAGAAATGGTAATGCGGTTCGGTGTTGGTATCGAAATAGGACCGACCCGAATCAATCACGATTTCATTGAGAAGGCGCGCATCAGTGAACTGGTGCAGCGTGTTGTAAACCGTTGCCAGCGATACCTTGATATTGTTGCTCATGGCTTCGGAATGCAGCTGTTCTGCTGTGACATGACGATGGCCGTCATCAAACAGCAAACGTGCCAGTGCCAGACGCTGACGCGTCGGACGCAGATTGGCATCCTTGAGCCGGTTAAGCGCGTTGGTATATGGACGCGATGTATGTCCCATAGCTTTGCCCCTTTGTCGTGGTCGGGCCAAAATCATGATGGCCCTAATGAATGCTGGGGACAGACTAAAGAACCCGGACGCGTTGTTCTTTGATTTTGATCAACTATAATCGCGTGATGAAATACTGCGAAATACAAACAAAAAGGGCCGGTAAAAACCGGCCCTTTTTTTATTTGGTCTGATGTCAGGATCAGTCGCCCGTCATGATGCGGTCGACCAGTTCCTTCACAGTCGGAATATTACCGTTGGCGTAGAACGGGTCTTCGCCAAACTTGTAGGCATTGTGACCGGCAAACATCAGTTCATTTTCAACTTTTGCGCCATGGGCAATGCTCTGGAGCGTCTTCTGGATACAGAAGGAACGCGGGTCAGCACGCTTGCCAGTGGTGCCTTCATGCTGTTCCCAGTTGGAGAACTGGCACTGTGACAGGCAACCCATGCAGTCGATCTGATCTTTCTTGATCGTCAGTGCGCTTTCCGGGGTGACAAACACCATGGTGTCATCCGGGGTCGGCATGCCTTCGGTATAGCCGGCATCAAGCCAAGCCTTGACCTTGTCGGCATCGTCTTCACGCACATAGATCGGACGGCCGCGACGGCCCAGCGGAATACCGACATGCAGATCCGCCTCGGCGGTACGCGAATAGCGTACCTGACGATCAGAACGCTGATGCAGATCTTCAAGGAACGCATTGCGCACAGCCGAGCTATAGAAGCCAGTCGGGCTGAACTTATGCAGCGATACGTCGCCATTCTTAAGACTGGTCAGGCGCTGTTTCCATTCGTCGGAAATCTCGCTTTCCTGTGTCAGAAGCGGACGCGTGCCAAACTGGAAGGCCACCGGGGCCACTTCGGGGTTGTCGATCCAGTCTTCGAAATCACGCAGGAACCAGACACCGCCTGCCATGATGATTGGAACATCATTCAGACCAACGGAGTTCATGAATTCACGAAGGGCCGCAACACGCGGGAACGGATCCTCGGGCACCAGCGGATCTTCGGAATTCGACAGACCATTATGGCCTCCAGCGCGCCACGGATCTTCGTAAACCACGCCACCCAGCCATTCCGGGGTCTTTTTATAGGCCCGCAGCCACAATGCGCGGAAAGCACGGGCTGACGAGACAATCGGATAATAGTGAACGCCGTATTGCGCAGAAATCTGAGCAATCTTGTAGGGCATGCCGGCACCACAGGTTACCCCGTGGATCAGGCCTTTGGCACCTTCAAGAACGCCGTGAAGGATCGGTTCGGCACCGCCCATTTCCCACAATACGTTCATGTGCAGACGGCCTTCGCCGTTCCGCATTTCATGTGCGATCTGTGCTTGTGCAATACCACCACGAATGCCGTAGGCAATCAGTTCCTGATGGCGGTCACTGCGGGTTTTTCCTGCATATTCGATCGGGACCAGATTGCCGTTCTCATCATAAGAATCGGCATTCACAGCGGAAAAAGTCCCGATACCACCGGCAGCAGCCCATGCGCCGGAACTTTTACCCGTCGATACAGCAACGCCTTTGCCACCTTCGATAACTGGCAAGACTTCTTTACCCGACATGACGAGCGGTTTAAGGGCTTTCAAATTCGTCTCTCCCATTCGGCCTTTGCCCGCGATGCTATGGCATCGCGCAGAGTGCCGGACGACGTCGCGTTTTTATCGTCGTCCGGCATCCCGTTTGCTTTATTCGGCGTCGCCTGCGTCGAGGTCGGCACCGGTTTCCTGGTCAACACGTTTCATCGACAGTTTGATTTTGCCGCGATCATCGAAACCGATGACTTTGACCTTAACCTGGTCGCCTTCTTTCACGATGTCCGAAACCTGTTTGACACGCTCAGGCGCCAGTTCGGAAATATGAACCAGACCGTCACGCGCACCAAAGAAGTTCACGAATGCGCCGAAATCGACAGCCTTAACGACCTTACCATCATAGATATGATTCAATTCAGGTTCCGCAACGATGGATTTGATCCAATCCACGGCCTGCTTGCCTTTTGCACCGTCGGTATGTGCGACAGTGATCGAACCATCATCTTCAATATCAACCTTTGCACCGGTCTCTTCACAGATTTCGCGAATGACCTTGCCGCCCGAACCGATGACATCACGAATTTTGTCTTTCGGGATCGAGAACTGGGTGATGGTCGGGGCGTTGCCCGAAACTTCACCACGTGCTTCCGGAAGGGCTTTGGCCATTTCACCAAGAATGTGCAGACGACCATCGCGGGCCTGCTTCAGGGCGATCTGCATGATGTCCGGGGTTACCGAGGTGATCTTGATGTCCATCTGCAGCGAGGTAATACCGTTTTCAGTACCAGCAACCTTGAAGTCCATGTCACCAAGGTGATCTTCATCACCCATGATGTCGGACAGAACTGCGAAATCTTCGGCTTCCTTGATCAGGCCCATGGCGATACCCGCAACCGGGCGTGCCAGCGGAACACCGGCATCCATCATCGCAAGCGAGCTTGCGCAAACGGTAGCCATCGAAGAAGAACCGTTCGATTCGGTGACTTCGGAAACGATACGGGTGGTGTACGGGAAGGCATCCTTGCCCGGCATCAGCGGGTGCAGGGCACGCCATGCCAGTTTACCGTGACCGATCTCACGACGGCCCGGCGAACCCATGCGGCCAGCTTCACCAACCGAGTAAGGCGGGAAGTTGTAATGCAGCATGAAGCTTTCACGGTATTCACCGTCCAGCGCGTCAACGATCTGCTCGTCCTGACCGGTACCAAGGGTAACAACAGCCAGTGCCTGGGTTTCACCACGGGTGAAGATCGAGGAGCCGTGCGAACGCGGCAGAACCGAAACTTCGCCCATGATCGGACGAACGTCGGCGCCGGTACGACCGTCGATACGCTTGCCGGTTTTCAGGATCGCACCGCGAACGATGTCTTTTTCCAGATCCTTGATGATCGAGGAAACTTTGCCTTTAAGCGCATCCGGAACTTCATCGCCAAGTTTCTCGACGATGTCTGCCTTGGCAGCAGAAACAGCAGCCGAACGCTCCTGTTTCACAACATGCGCATAAGCAGCGGTCAGGCTTTCGGTGCCCAGCGCAGCGATCTTTTCGACCAGTGCGTCGTAGCCTTCCGGAAGTTCTGCAACGTCACGCGGCTCTTTGGCTGCTTCTTCGGCCAGATCAATGATCAGGTCGAGAACGCCCTGGAACTGTTCGTGACCGAACTTCACGGCACCAAGCATGATTTCTTCGGACAGCTCGGATGCTTCGGATTCAACCATCATCACGCCATCACGGGTACCGGCAACAACCAGATCCAGATCGCTTTCCTTGACCGCTTCGGTCGACGGGTTGAGAAGGTATTCACCATCCTTGTAACCAACGCGGGCAGCACCAATCGGGCCAAGGAACGGCAGACCGGAAATGGTCAGGGCCGCCGAGGTACCGATCATGGCAACCACGTCCGGATCGTTTTCCATGTCGTGCGACAGAACGGTACAAACGATCTGGGTGTCGTTACGGTACTGCGGGTGGAACAACGGACGGATCGGACGGTCGATCAGACGCGAAACAAGGGTTTCTTTTTCAGACGGGCGGCCTTCACGTTTGAAGAAGCCACCCGGGATTTTGCCAGCGGCAAATGCTTTTTCCTGGTAGTTAACCGTCAGCGGGAAAAAGTCGACATCCGGGCGCGGCTGTTTGGCGCCAACAGCAGTACACAGGACAACGGTTTCACCGTAGGTAACCTTGACGGCACCATCTGCCTGACGGGCGATTTTACCGGTTTCGAGAACCAGTTTGGCATTGCCCCACTGCATTTCCTTACGGACGACATTAAACATTATTTTCTCTTCCTCTTACAAACCTCTGGCGGACCCGAAAGTGTACACGAGTTCCGAACACATTACTCATGAGGCTTACATGACAGCGCCATGAGTAATGGGTCCGGCGTAAGCATCGGGTCGGCCCATCCGACCCTGCTTCTCGTGTTCCGATCCGCCGGAACAATAAAAAAAACGACGGCGGAGGTCACCCTCCGCCGCAGTTCGATATCAGCGGCGAATACCGAGGCGTTCAATGACGCTCTCGTAACGCGACTGGTCTTTGCGCTGAAGGTACTTCAGCAGACGACGACGCTGACCAACCATCATGAGAAGACCACGACGGCTGTGGAAGTCGTGGTTATGTTCTTTCATGTGCTCGGTGAGGTTCTTGATCCGTTCAGTCAGGATAGCAACCTGGACTTCGGGGGAACCGGTGTCACCGTCTTTCTGACCGTATTCCTTGATCAGCTCAGCTTTGCGTTCAGCAGTAATCGACATCAGGCATCCTTTCGCCTTTAGAGATTAAAAACACGCACAGGCCGAATTTCGCCACCAGTGATCTCAGCCAACGCAACAGCGCGGTCATGGAGCATGGCACAGACGATTTCGTCCTGCACGACGGGGTTTTCAAGGGCATTGCGCTTTGCCACCGGCAACAGCCCGACGGGCTGGCCAGAGGAAAGGCGTTGCGCCTCGACTTCGGTCAGGGCCAGCGCCGGGATGTCGTCCAGCGCGGTCTCAACCGGAAGCAGTTTCTTCATCACCTCGTCCGGGTCCATATCCAGCAGTTCCTGCAGGGGAATGGAGCTCCCTTCCGAAAACGGCCCCGCCGAAGTCCGGCGAAGCGCGGCGATATAGCCGACGGTGCCCAGGCGCAGCGAGATATCGCGCGCCAAAGATCGCATATACGCGCCCTTGCCTGACACAACGTCAAACACGGCGTGATCGCGATCTGGCATGTCGACCAGTCGAAGATCCTTGATCAGAATCGGACGCGGCTTAAGCACCACATCTTCATCGCGGCGCGCAAGATCATAGGCACGCTTGCCATTGACCTTGATCGCCGAAAACTTTGGCGGCACCTGCTGGATTTCACCTATGAATTCACCCAGCACAGCCTTGATTTCGTCTTCAGTCGGGCGATGGTCGGAGGTTTCAATAACCTCGCCTTCGGCATCGTCCGTACTGCGCGCTTCGCCGAATTTCAGCGTTACGCGATAACTTTTGCTGCCATCCATGACATAGGCAACCGTTTTGGTTGCTTCGCCAAAGGCAATTGGCAGTACGCCAGACGCCAGCGGGTCAAGCGTCCCGCCATGTCCGGCCTTGTTGGCATCAAGCAGACGGCGCACCTGATTGACCACGGTTGATGACGTGATCTCCAGGGGCTTGTCCACCGCCAGCCAGCCATTAATGCTTTTACCGCGACGGCGACGCGCCATCAGTCGTCCTCATCTTCCGGGTCGCCCGACCGGTCATCCACAAGATCCTGCGCAACATGCGGGTCGCGCAGCAGGGCACCGATATGGTCAGCGACATCAAAACTCTTGTCTTCGACAAATCGCAATGCAGGCACATATTTCATGTGAACCGTGTTGGCCACATGGTTGCGCAGATGACCTTTCTGACGCATCAACGCCTTCATCGACGTTTCTGCCTCTCCGCCGCCAAGCGGGGTGAAAGATACCATGGCATTGCGCATATCCGGTGAAAGATTGACACCCGTAATGGTTACCGGGCGCCGTGTCAGATCCGGATCGTAAATGTCTCCGCGCTCCAATGCCTGCGACAGCGCCTGACGGATTTCTTCCGCCACGCGGAGCTGTCGCTGACTTGGTGCTTTGGCTGGTTGCTTCGCCATTTCAGTTCCTCACCGTCTTACAGTTCGACGGCAATTTCCTCGTTCTCGAAGCACTCGATCACATCGCCCGACTGGATATCGTTATATTTGGCGAACGACATGCCGCATTCATAGCCCTCACGGACTTCCTTGACTTCGTCCTTGAAGCGACGGAGCGTCGAAAGTTCGCCAGAGTGAATGACAACGTTGTCGCGCAGCAGGCGGACGCCTGCGCCACGTTTGACGATACCCTCGGTGACCATGCAACCGGCGATCTTGTTGCCGGAAATCGTAAAGACGTCGCGGATTTCCGCATAGCCCAGGAACTTCTCGCGAACTTCCGGAGACAGCATGCCCGACAGCATCTTTTTGATGTCATCTGCAACATCGTAAATGATCGAATAGTAACGAATATCAACGTTGTCACGGCGCGACTGTTCACGGGCCTGCTGGTTTGCACGCACGTTAAAGCCGATGATCAGTGCATTGGATGCACGCGCCAGCGTGACGTCGGATTCGTTGATACCACCTACGCCGCTATGCAGAACGCGGACCGACACTTCCTCGTTACCAAGTTTCTGCAAGGTGCCGATAAGGGCTTCGACAGAACCCTGTACGTCACCCTTGATAACGATCGGCAGTTCTTTGAGGTCACCGCTCTGCGAGAACATGTTCTCAAGCGCGGATTTCTTCATTGCAGCGGCCTGGGTTTCACGAATACGGCGCTGACGGAAGTCAGAAACTTCACGCGCCTTGGCTTCGTTTTCAACAACCACAAAGTCATCACCGGCAGACGGTACACCGTTCAGACCGTTCACCTCGACCGGCATACCCGGAATGGCTTCTGCGACACGGTTGCCGTGATCATCGATCAGGGCACGGACACGACCCCATTCCGGACCCGTGACAAAGATGTCACCGGTACGCAGGGTGCCGCGCTGGACCAGAACGGTCGCAACCGGACCGCGGCCTTTTTCCATACGGGCTTCAACAACAACACCGTCGGCAACGCGTTCCGGGTTGGCTTTAAGGTCAAGGACCTCAGACTGCAGCAGAATGGCTTCTTCAAGTTCGGTCAGGCCGGTGCGCTGTTTGGCCGAGACCTCAACAGCTTGGACGTCACCACCCATTTCCTCGACCACAACTTCGTGCTGAAGAAGTTCGGTTTTCACCTTGCTCGGATTTGCACCCGGCTTGTCGACCTTGTTGATGGCAACAATCATCGGAACGCCAGCAGCTTTCGCGTGGCTGATTGCCTCGATGGTCTGCGGCATGACCGAATCATCGGCTGCAACAACCAGAACTACGATATCGGTAACTTTCGCACCGCGCGAACGCATTTCGGTAAATGCGGCGTGGCCCGGAGTATCAATGAAGGTGATCTTGGCACCGGTTGCCATGGTGACCTGATAAGCACCGATATGCTGGGTAATACCGCCAGCCTCGCCACCGGCAACATCGGTGGAGCGCAGGGCATCAAGCAACGAGGTTTTACCATGGTCAACGTGGCCCATGACGGTCACGACCGGCGGACGGCCAACGAGCTTCGCGTCATTGTCATCTACGCTGACCAGTGACTCTTCAACGTCGGCATCAGATACACGTTTGACGTTGTGACCGAATTCTTCGACCACGAGCTGTGCGGTATCCGGATCAAGCGACTGGTTAATCGTTGCCATGACGCCAAGACTCATCAGGGTCTTGATCACGTCTGCGGCACGTTCAGCCATACGGTTGGCCAGTTCCTGGACAGTAATAACGTCCGGGATTACCACATCACGCACGACTTTTTCCTTCGGTTTCTGCGGGCCCTGGGCACGCGCTTTGGCTTTGGCTTGCTGGCGTTTGATCGATGCCATGGAACGACGGCGACCACCTTCGTCACCGCTCATTGCATTATTGATCGAAAGTTTGCCACGACGACGGCCTTCGTCACCCTTGGTGCGCGCCGCACGGCCGGCTTCTTCTTCGGCACGTTTGCGGGCTGCCACGCGGGCATTTTCCTCGTCGATTTCCTTGCGGCTTTTGGATTTTCCATCTGCCGGGGCGGAACGACGACGTTCTTCGGGGACAAGCGGCTCTGCCGGTTCGCCTTGAATAACGGTTTCCTCGGCCTTCGGTTTGGCAGCCGGCTTCGGCTTGGAAGTTTTACCTTTTGCCGTCGAAGCGGCAAGGCGCTGTTCGACTTCTTCCACAGACGGAGACTCGTTTTCAGACGCAGCAGGCGCTTCTTCCTGTTTGGCTTCGGCAGCAGCCTTGGCTTCTTCTGCCTTGCGTGCTTCTTCCTCGGCCTTGCGCGCAGCTTCTTCGCGGGCGCGGATTTCCGCATCCGCCTCGTCCTGCTTGCGGCGCTCTTCAGCAGCCTTCAAAGCAGCCATACGGGCAGCGCGTTCGCTGTCGGTCAGATTGCCATGATCATCAACCGCCGGACGCGGTTTCGGCTCTTCAACCGGCTCTTTTTTTGCTTCCGGTGCCGGCTTTTCTGCTGCCGGGGACTGTTCTTCAACGAGATCCTTCTTCACTTCACGGAAGCGACCGGATTCGTTCTTTTCGAATGTACGCTTCTTGCGCACTTCGACGGTCACAGATTTTGACCGTCCATGCGAGAAGTTTTGACGAACCTGCCCTGCCTCGACCGTCTTGCTCAATTCAAGCTTCGATCTGTTGAGGCTCAGCGGTTTCTTCTCCTGATCGCGATCACTCATAATCCGTTCAACTTCCTCATTTCCTGCGGGATCGGGCACATACGCCGACCCTGTCCTGTCCGTCTGGCGCTCGTCTGATCTCAGACAGCGCGAAATCCTTCAAGCCGCTTGCACGAACGCCCCAACCGATTGGCAAGACCTCCTGGCGCAACGGCCACATGTACTGCTTTTTCGCGACCAAAGGCCGCGCCGATTTCAGCAGCATCCAGAACGGAATAAATCGGCAGATCCCGGGCCTTGGCCTCGATCTTTGATTTTCCGTCTGCGGCACCATCGCGTGCCGCCAATACTAAGGCTGCGCCCTCGGCAATCTGGGCACGGGCCTTTTCAAATCCTGCAACAGCCTGTCCTGCACGCCGCGCCAGCGACAACAGATCGATGCATTTGCGCGTCAGCAGCTCTTCGATCCGGTCTGCAAGTGCGGTGTCGACCACGACTTTTTGCCGGGCCGCCCGGGCAAAGGCGTTCTTTGCACAGGCGGTATTTACCACATCCCGCGACGGGCACAACCATAATCCCCGTCCCGGCAGCCGTTCCTCAAGGTCGGGAACAACCGAACCATCCGGCCCGATCACAACCCTGAGAAGATCTTCCTTGTGCCGGACTTCGCCGGTGACAATGCACCGGCGTTCCGGAACCTCGGCTACCTTGCCGCCTTTACGATGCGACATGGCATCCTCCGATCGACCTTAGGCCTCTTCGCTTTCCGCCGATTCTTCGGTCTCTTCTTCAAGACCTTCGAACCAGCCAAGCTTGCGACGGGCTTCCATGATCATGTCGTTGGCCTGATCCATGGTAATGGAATCGGCATCCCCGACATATTCGATCAGCTCGTCACTGGCGAGATCCGCGAAATCTTCAAGGTTTTTGACGTCGTTTTCACCAAGGCGAACAACAACAGCCAGCGACAGACCCGGGAATTCAACCAGATCATCGGCAACCTTAAGCTCTTCGCGACGTTTCTGAAGACGCTCGGCCTCTTCGGCAAGGAAGGTACGTGCGCGGTTGCGCAGCTCTTCGGCAATTTCTTCTTCGAAACCTTCGATCTCGGCCAGTTCTGCCAGCGGCACGTAACCGACTTCCTCGATCGAGGTGAAGCCTTCGGCGACGAGGAGATGGGCGATAACTTCGTCAACATCAAGCGCCTTGATGAACATTTCCGCACGCTTGCGTGCTTCTTCCTGACGACGTTCGCTTTCGTCTTCCTCGGTCAGAATATCGATATCCCAACCGGTCAGCTGGGATGCCAGACGCACATTCTGACCACGACGGCCAATGGCAAGGCTCAGCTGATCGTCCGGAACGACGACTTCGATACGGTTGGTTTCTTCATCAATCACAACCTTGGTGACTTCGGCCGGGGCCAAAGCATTCACAACAAAGGTCGCCGGGTCTTCCGACCACTGGATGATGTCGATTTTTTCGCCCTGAAGTTCGGCAACAACGGCCTGGACGCGCGAACCGCGCATACCAACGCAGGCGCCGACCGGGTCGATCGAGCTGTCCGAAGACAGAACTGAAATTTTCGCGCGCGAACCCGGGTCACGGGCAACCGATTTGATTTCGATGATGCCGTCGTAGATTTCCGGTACTTCCTGGGCAAACAGTTTTGCCATGAAGGTCGGGTGGGTACGTGACAGGAAGATCTGCGGACCACGCTGTTCACGACGGACATCAAGGATCAGGGCACGTACCCGGTCACCTTGACGAACCGTCTCACGCGGGATCAGTTCTTCACGGCGCAGGATGGCTTCGGCACGACCGATATCGACAAGAACGTTGCCAAACTCGACACGCTTGACGACGCCGTTGATAACTTCGTCGGCACGGTCCTTGTATTCCTCGTACTGGCGTTCGCGTTCTGCGTCGCGCACTTTCTGCACGATGACCTGTTTCGCGGTCTGGGCGGCAATACGACCAAAATCGATCGGCGGCAGCGGATCAATCAGGAATTCACCAAGATTGATGTTCTCGTCACGAATACGTGCCTGTTCGAGCGACATCTGGGTGAAATCGTTTTCGATTTCATCGGTGACTTCGATGTAACGAGCGAGTTTGATTTCACCGGTTTTGCGGTCGATATGTGCACGAATGTCATGCTCGTGACCATATCTGGAACGGCCGGCCTTCTGGATGGCCTGCTCCATAGCACCGAGAACCTCGTCACGATCAATGCCCTTTTCACGGGCAACGGCATCTGCGACCTGCAAAAGTTCCGGCCGCGGCATTCCCGAAGTTGCTTCCATATCCAACCTCTATTCTGCGTTATCGTCGTTCCGGCGGTCGCCGGTGACGTGCGCGATCAATTCATCTGTCAGGACCAATTTCGCTTTTGCGATATCGGCCAACGGCAACAAGACACGTTCGCCATCTACAATCAGGGCGACCGCATTATCTTCAATCCCATCCAGCACACCGCTGAAACGGCGACGACCATCCTTGGCCATCACCAGTTCGACCTTCGCCTCGAATCCCTTCCACACGTCAAAATGCGCGGCACGGGTCAGCGGGCGGTCGATACCCGGGGAACTGACTTCAAGGTGATAGGCACCTGAAATCGGGTCCTCGACATCCATCAGGGCAGAAACCGTACGGCTGATTTGGGCGCAATCTTCAACATTGATGCTGCCCTTCGCACCCGGGCGATCTGCCATGATCTGCAGGATGTTATGGTCCTGACCTGTCATCGAAACCCGAACCAGCTCAAAGCCCAGCGCGTTGATTGACGGCTCGATAATCTCAACGATTTTCGCCATCAACGGGTCTTTTAACTGTTGTCCAATCAGCTCAGCCATAAAGCGATGCCATACCCCAAAAAGCACAAAAGAGCGGGCGCAGGGCCCACTCTTTGTCAGAATTTACAAAAAGCTTGGCGGCCTTATACAGCCGGTTTACGCAAAAATCAAGTCAGGATACCGGCTGCCGATGCCATTCAACCTAAGGATTCCGCCCGTGACAGCAAACTGCGGACATGCATCATAGACGACATCAAAACACCCGCCCCCGATAGCCCGGCGGACACTGTGCGCTACCAACCCGGCAAACGCCTGCACAGCCTGACTTTTGTCTCGTTCGAGGACGTCGGACAAAACATGTTTGGGGCGCATAGATGCCTCATACACATCCAAACCGTCGGGACGAACATGCTTTGCCTATCTTCATGAAACAGTAAAGTCAGGGTGCCGTGATCAACCCGTCATGCCGGAATCGCAGCTCTGCCCTGAACCTGCCGACTCCCGTCAGACAGAATCCAAATCAGGCAAGAATCAGGACTGACGTGGCTTGCGGCGGAACCGGAGATAGTTGCATTTCTTGCCCTGACGCAGCGCCTTTTGCTCATAGCGGGTTTTGACCCAATCGCTTGGCGGCGTGCGCCAATCATCCGGGCCTTCGGCCAGCCATTCGAAATCCGGATGGTTATGCATGTGCTGCAACGTCCAGGAAATATACTGCATGTCGTCACTGGCAACCCGGAACTCGGCCCCGTCTTTCAGAAGACGGGCAAGCAGCGCCAGATTCTTGGGCCCGATAAAGCGGCGCTCGGCGTGGCGCTTCTTAGGCCAGGGATCGGGAAACAGCAAAAAGGCCCGATCAAAACAGGCATTAATCAGCTTATAAAGCAGCGGGCGCGAATCATCCGCCACCACGCGCACATTGGTCAGATTCCGCTCATCAAGATGGCGCAGCAGGCTGCCAACCCCGTCCATAAACGGCTCCGCACCGATAATCCCCACCGTCGGATTGGCCTCGGCCTGACCGGCCAGATGCTCCCCGCCGCCAAAACCGATTTCAAGCCACAGCTGTTCGGGCGTGCCATCGAAATAGCTGTTGGGATCGACCCCGGCTCCCTCCGGATAGGTAATCCCGATCTTTGGCAGCATGGCATCCACAAGAGCCTTGCGAGAATCCTTAAGCGGACGGCTGCCACGTCGGCCATAGAAATTCGGGCGATCAGGGGTCGGAAGCGGACGGTCTTTGTTGCGCATGGTCGTTTCTGTCGATCAGGGTCGGAATTTGTGGATCAGCGGGACTGAAAATCAAAACGGGCGGCCCGAAATGTCCGGGCCGCCCGCCTCTTATCACGTCATGCGATTTTGGCAAATCGCACTTTTTAACGCGCTTTGTGCCAATCAAGCACCAAATGCCGATTTCAGGTCGCTGACCAGATCGGTCCGCTCCCAGGAGAAGCCACCATCTTCGGTCGGCTGACGGCCAAAGTGACCATAAGCAGAAGACGGCGTGTAGATCGGACGGCACAGCGACAGATGTTCACGAATCCCACGCGGGCTGAGATCCATCAGCTGACGCAGAACGTCGCCAAGCTTCAGTTCGTCAACATTGCCGGTATCATGGTTGTTAACGTACAGTGCCAGCGGCTTGGAAACGCCAATCGCATAGGCGAGCTGAATGGTGCATTTCTCGGCCAGACCAGCCGCAACAACGTTTTTCGCAAGATAACGCGCAGCGTAAGCCGCCGAACGGTCAACCTTGGTCGGATCCTTGCCCGAGAACGCACCGCCACCATGCGGGGCCGCACCACCATAGGTATCAACGATGATCTTACGACCGGTAAGGCCGGCATCACCGTCAGGACCACCAATCACGAAACGACCTGTCGGGTTGATGTAGATTTCATCAGCCGGCGGCATCCAACCTTGCGGAAGGGCTGCTTCGATATAGGGCATAACCAGCTCATGAACATCGCGCTGCGAAAGGCCGTCGGCATGCTGGGTTGATACAACAACCGACGTTGCCGCAACCGGCTTGCCAGCAGCATAGCGCAGGGTTACCTGGCTTTTGGCATCCGGACCGAACTGCGGCACCTTGCCGGAGTGGCGGTCAGCGGCCATGGCGCGCAGGATACGATGCGAAAACTGGATCGGGGCCGGCATCAGTTCATCGGTTTCATTACAAGCGTAACCAAACATGATGCCCTGGTCACCAGCGCCAAGGTCTTTTTCACCAGCGGAGTCAACGCCCTGAGCAATATCAACAGACTGTTCATGCACGTGGCATTCGATCTCGGCCGTCTTCCAGTGGAAGCCATCCTGCTCGTAACCGATATCACGGATTGCCTGACGGGCCTTTTCGACCATGACCTCTTTGGTCACGCTTTCAGGGCCACGAACTTCGCCTGCCAGAACCACACGGTTGGTGGTGGCAAGAGTTTCGACGGCGACGCGCGAATCTTCATCCGCAGCAAGAAAAGCATCAACGATGGAATCGGAAATGCGGTCACAGACTTTGTCCGGATGACCTTCCGAGACGGATTCACTGGTAAATAGATAATCGGAAAGAGACATATAAGACCTTCTCCGGTAATGGGTTTCCAAAACTGGACCGGAGGGCTCCCGATACGAGGCCGTATCGATAGCGCCCACTTAGCCTTTTTTTATGTGGTGGCAAGCGGTCCAAATCCGTCCACAATGGTCAGTCCGGGTCGAACTGTTTCGTCGGTTGTGCCCGATCGCTATTTGAAGGTCAAGCATCATTGACGCAAAACCGTAATCCCGATGGCAGTGCATCAGGGGTGGTCGTGCTCAAAAGACAAAGACGTAATTCACGGTCTGTGAAATACGTCTTTTGCCCAAAACCATCGGTCAAACCGACTATTTCTGATCGGAATCAGTACCTTGCAATGCACCCATCGATTTGACGAGTTCAAAGATTTTCTTGCGCTGGTTCGGATCGGTAATCCGGTAGTAGGCACGCACCAGTTCAAGTGTCTCGCGACGGTTCATCGGATCGTTGTCAAACGGGTCCGGACTTTCCGACATTTCCCGACGTTCATGCACCGATTTCGACGAAATCTCGTCGGGCATGTCGTCAAAGAAGAATGATACAGGCACTTCAAGAACCCTCGACAAGTCATACAGACGCGATGCACCAACGCGGTTGGCACCACGCTCATACTTCTGTACTTGCTGGAATGTCAGGCCGATCGCTTCACCAAGCTTCTCCTGGCTCATGCCAAGAAGAGTCCTGCGCAAGCGAACACGCGCACCAACGTGAATATCGACAGGATTTGGAGCACCACTTGCGGTCCGGCCACGGCCCCGACCGCGTGTGTTCTTTACCATCTTAGTTTCATCCTTAGGCGACATTTTATGGCAGTTCCTTCTCTCACTCCGGCCTATCCGTCCTTGTTTTGAGGGACAATTTCTGGACGGTTTGGCAAAATTTTCAGCCGCCTAGAGGGATTTTGCGTTGCGTTTATATCCCATAGCGAGAACGGCAAAGAAGGTAACAATACCGTAAAATAGCAAGTCACGCCACAAATAATATACTGTTGTATGGTTTTTGTTACTCGAAAGGGGGTGCACCAAGATTCCCCTCTCCCCTAAACCCAACTCTGTGAGCTTGCGCCCGTAGGCATCAAAAGCAACCGATACCCCGGTATAGGCTGCCCTTACGAGGGGGCGCCCCTCCTCAATGGTACGAAAACGGGCTGCGGCCATATGTTGATATGGGCCTGCGCTGCGCCCAAACCACCCGTCATTGGTGACATTTAAGAGCCAGTCGGGTTGATGATCGTCGTCAATCACCGCTCCGGGGAAAATAACCTCATAACAAATCAGCGGCGAGAAACTCGGCATCCCGTTGACAGACAAGGTCTGCGGCCCCGGTCCGGCAGAGAAATCCGTCCGGCCCGCTGTCAGTTTCGGGAATGGCAGGATGGATCTGAACGGTACATATTCACCAAATGGCACCAGATGAAACTTGTCAAAGCTGGCGACAATATGACCGGTGGCATCGATTACCTGAATGGCGTTCCAGACCTTGTATTCATCCGTGTCACGTGGATAGGTCCTTGGTGCCCCGGTAATCAGGATGTCTTCAGGCCCCAACACACCGGCCATTTGCATGCGGGCCTCTGTCTGGGTCTCAACAAAAAAGGTCGCGGCCGTTTCCGGCCAGATCACGATGCGTTTTTGATCCGGACGCAGGGTTTCCGGTCGGCGCGACATATCAAGCAGCAGCGAGAAATGTTGGTTTTGCAGTTCGGGCAGCCATTTTTCCCGTTGGGGGATATTGGGCTGAACAATTTGCAAAATCGGCACATCGGCTGGCAACTCTGAAAGGGCAACTTCGGTCTCTGCGGGCCCAACCATCATCAGGCGCACCGCACCGCCACCCCAAAGGGCCACCGCAATCATGATCCCGCCAAGGGCTGCTATCTTGCCGGATTTTCCGGCAACAAAGGTCGCAGGCAAAGTTGCAAAAAGGGCCGTGACGAAAGAAAGGCCATAAACCCCGACAACCGAGGCAAACTGCATCGGTGCCGCATCAATGGCCCAAACATGGCCCAAAAGGTTCCATGGAAAACCGGTCAGGATATGACCACGCAGATATTCCACCACCACCCAGAAAACGGCCAGCAACACGGCACGCCGGATCAGGCCATTGCCCAAACGCCAGCTCGCCCAAACGGCAAGCATCGGAAAAATCGCTAATCCGCCGCCAAGCCCCAAAAGGGCAAACGGAATCATCCAGCCATAGATTTCGGGCTGCACCAGAAAGGCATGACTGACCCAGTAAAAGCCTGCAGCAAAATGGCCGGTGCCAAACCACCAGCCAGCAGAAAGCGCCCCCTTGTTGCAGCGGACACCCTCAAGGCTCCAGAGCAAAACCGCAAAGCAGATTGGTAAAACAGGGATGATAAAGAAAGGCGGCAGCGCCAAAACCGCCACCGCGCCGGACAACAACCACACAAAACGCCTGCGCCAGCCTGAAAGACCGGCAAGTCGGCGCGCCATGGCCTCAATCATCCGCTTTTTCCTGCTTTTCGAAGGCAGCGGCAGGATCCCCATCCTCCCGGCGTATCATATGAATACGCAGGCGACGGATACGCCTTGGATCTGCATCAAGGACTTCGAACTGAATACCGCTTGGATGTTCAATCAATTCCCCACGCGCCGGAACGCGCCCCGCCAACGAGAAGACAAGCCCGCCAAGCGTGTCGATGTCTTCGTCTTCATCCTCGTCAAGCAGTCCAAAGGACAGCTTTTCTTCAAGGTCTTCAACCTCGAACCGGGCATCAGCGATATAGCAACCATCCGAAAGGCGGATAAGTTTCGGTGTCTGGTCGATATCGTGCTCGTCATCAATCTCGCCGACAATTTCTTCCACCAGATCCTCAATGGTGATCAAACCATCAATCCCGCCAAATTCATCAACGACAAGCGCCATGTGCGTGCGCGACAGCCGCATTTCCGACAGAAGATCAAGAACCCGAATGGCCGGCGACACGAACAAAACCCGACGCAGCAGTGACTGCAGGCTGAATTCCCGACCGGCAGCAACACAGCCCAGCACATCCTTGATGTGAACCATGCCGGCAATGTCATCAAGGGTATCGCCATACACCGGAAGCCGTGAATGGGCCTTCTTGACCATCACTTCGACCAGTTCTTCAAGTGCGATGGTCTTGGGAACCGCCACAATATCGGCGCGCGGAATCATGACGTCTTCTGCCGTCATGTCGCGAAGTGCAATGATGTTTTCAAACAGGGAACGTTCGTGCAGCGAGACCGGCTCTTCATCCTGTTCGGTCCGCTCGGCGAGTTCTTCAAGCGTATCGCTGAGCGAAGCTTCGCCGTTGCGGGATTTGCCACGCTTGAACCCCAAGGCCGAGGCCACGTTATCCCATAAGGAGCCGTTTTCAGCGTCCTGAATTGTATCCTCGCCAGTGCGAGGGCGCATACTCTCGTGGTCGTCGTCGCGTTGACTAGAGTCGTTCATGGGTCGGGTTCGACATCCTTTAATTCAAACAAACCGTTATCTAGTTAGGCTCATCTTCAATCGGTGCATAGGGATCATCAATCCCAAGTCCGGCAAGAATTTGACGTTCAAGCTCTTCCATCTCCTCGGCTTCATCATCAACCATATGATCGTAGCCGACAAGATGCAGCGTGCCATGAACTGCAAGATGAACAAGATGATTTTTCAGTGGCTTTTGCTGTTCGATGGCTTCACGTGCGCATGTTTCACGCGCAATCACGATATCACCCAGCATAAGCGGCATATCAGGCGCCATCATAAACGCATCAGTATCCTCGGCACTTTCAAGGGCGGCAAAGGACAACACATTGGTCGGTTTGTCCTTGTCGCGATAATCACGATTGAGGATCTGAACCGATGCATCATCTGACAAACGCACCCCGATCTCGATCACCGGGGCAACCGATAGAAGCGATGCACCATCGCCTTCATCTTCGGTCCCGTCGGTCGGCACCGCGTTGTCATCCCAAAGGGCACCGTCGCCAAGCGCACCATCCAGGGCCGCGATCACGGCGGCTTCGATGGCCGCGATCTCGTCCTGATGCCAGTCGCCCGCTTCGACCTCAAGGTCCAGTTCAAGCGGTGCCGTCATCACCCGCATCCTTGGCAGCGCTGTCCTTGTCCCCGCGATAGCCCTTTTTCAGGCGATCACGCAGGGCATCCGCCGCGTCATAGGCCTGGACAATCTTGGTCACAAGGTGATGGCGCACCACGTCACGCTGATCGAACTTGATCGTGGCAACACCTTTGACATCACCAATGGTTTCAAGTGCATCGCGCAAACCTGATTTCGTGCCATCGGGCAAATCGATCTGGGTCATGTCGCCGGTCACCACCATGCGCGATCCTTCGCCCAGACGGGTCAGGAACATTTTCATCTGCATCGGCGTGGTGTTTTGCGCCTCGTCCAGAATGACAAAGGCGTGCGAAAGGGTACGACCACGCATGAAGGCCAGCGGGGCAACTTCGATCTCGCCACTTTCCATGCGTTTGATCACCACATCCCCCGGAAGCGTGTCATGCAGCGCGTCATAAAGCGGGCGCAGATACGGATCGACCTTGTCTTTCAGATCACCCGGCAAGAAGCCAAGGCGTTCACCGGCTTCGACCGCCGGTCGCGACAGAATAATACGATCCACCTGACCCAGAATAAACGCCTGCACCGCCATCGCGACCGCCAGATAGGTCTTACCAGTACCGGCCGGGCCGATGCCAAAGATCAGCTCGTTATCAAGGATCGCCTCGACATAGTCCTTCTGGCGTTTGGAGCGCGGCGAAATACGACGTTTTTTGGTCTGGATCGTCAAACGTGATGCACCAAACATATCCTTGGTTTGGCCGCTCCAGGGATCGGTGTCGTCCGGTTCGGAAAGACGCACAGCACCTTCCACCGTTTCGACATCGATATGATCTATTTCCTTGTCACGCAGACGCGCATAAAGTTGCGCAAGAACCTTTTTGGCCTGTGCAACCTTGGCCGGATCACCGGCCAGCATCACCACAAGCCCGCGGCTTGAAACCTGTACACCGGTCCGTTCAGACAAACGCGTCAGATTTTCGGCCTGCGGGCCGTACAACACTTGCGCAATCGCGTTGTCCTGAAACTCGATCTGATCGGAATCCTTTGGGGCGTGTTTGGTTTTGGTGTTGGTCTTGCTTTTCGTAGGGGTGCCGCTCACGCAACGTTCCTTTCAGATTTCTGGTCGTTTCGGGTGGCGTCGACCAGTTCGCCGCCAAGGGAATTAGGCAGCGCTTCGGTGATTTTCAAGCGAACGATCTGTCCTAGGGCTGATTCAGGCAAACCGCTGACATGAACCGGCTGCATATAGGGGCTTTTGCCCACCAACTGGCCTTCATACTTACCCCGGCGTTCCAGAAGGACATCCATCTCCTTGCCAACACTGTTCTGGTTGAACACCAACTGCTGTTCCGCCAGTAGCGCCTGCAGGCGCATGATGCGTTCGGTTTTGACTTTTTCAGGCACCTGCAGCTCCATCGCCGACGCCGGGGTACCCGGGCGCGGGCTGTATTTGAAACTAAACGCCTGAATGAAAGTGATGTCGCGCACGATTTCCATCGTGTCTTCGAAATCCTTGTCGGATTCACCAGGGAAGCCAACGATAAAGTCCGAAGACAGTGCAAGGTCAGGGCAGACATCTTTCAGCCGCTTGGCGATATCACGATAATCCGCGTTGGTGTGTTTGCGGTTCATCGCCTGCAAAACACGGTCGCCACCGGCCTGAACCGGCAAATGCAGGAACGGCATCAGCTTTTTAAGATCGCGATGCGCCGAAATCAGATCCTCATCGACATCGCGCGGGTGCGAGGTGGTGTAACGAATGCGATCAAGCCCGTCGATTTCAGCCAGTTCACGCAACAACCGGCCCAGCGTCCATTCGCCGCCATTCGGTGCCTCGCCGTGATAGGCATTCACGTTCTGCCCCAACAGGGTCAGTTCACGCGTGCCATGGGCGACAAGCTGCTTGGCTTCGCGGATGACATCGGCACCGGGACGCGAATATTCCGCACCGCGGGTATAAGGCACAACACAGAACGTGCAGAACTTGTCACAGCCTTCCTGAATGGCCAGAAACGCTGAATAGCCCTGTTTTGAAACCTGCTCTGGCAGATGATCAAACTTTTCTTCGGCTGGGAAGTCGGTATCGACGATGCGATTACGACCAACCGCGCGATTGGCACGGGCAACCATTTCCGGCAGGCGATGATAGGTCTGCGGACCAAACACCATATCGACCATCGGTTCGCGCTTCATCAATTCGGCCCCTTCGGCCTGCGCGACGCATCCGGCAACGGCGACAATCATCTTGTCGCCGCCATTGGCTTCCTTGGCTTCCTTGTGCTTGCGCACGCGGCCCAGATCGGAAAATACCTTTTCGGCGGCCTTTTCGCGGATATGGCAGGTATTGAGGATGACCATATCGGCCCCCTCGGCACTGTCGACCGGCTGGTAACCCAGCGGCGCCAGAACATCCTGCATGCGCTGGCTGTCATAGACATTCATCTGACAGCCATATGTTTTTACAAAAAGTTTCTTCGGTTCAGTCACGCCAGATCCGTTTCGCTCTCTCAAAACGCCGAAAAGCGGTGTGATCACTCACACCGCGCCTGAGTTCCGAACAATCGGTGATCGGAACTCCTCGGACATCTCGTTATCTGAAATCCCGGTCAGGTGAAACCGAATTTCACATCAACCGGGGCATTATACGGCAAAACGGTCAGGAGCCGAACTGTCGATCCGGACCAAACAGTCGAAAATCTTCCGAAATGATCGCAAGCGGCGAAAACCCAATCAGCTCGCCCGAAAGATCGCTGTCAATCAACTGAACCGGCACACCCTGATGCAGGCCACGCAAAGCTGCCTGATGTCCCTGGGCAACGCGGGCTTCACACATCCGGGCAAGTTCCTTGCGTGATCCGGCCGCATCTGCCAGCGTCACGGGTGAATGGACGACAATCTCGACCGTCACCTTGCCAAGCGCGAGAAACTGCCACAAATGCGGTGCCAAGTCCATATCCCCGTACCAGGAATAAAATGCCCGCAAATCGCGACCAATCGGCGCGCCGTCAAGACGGGTGGCGGCAATCGAAATCGGCTGGAATTTGACCGGCGATCCATCCGGCATAACCCGCTCTGCCGCGGCAAACAGGGTCGACTTAAACGGCAACACCCGGTTACCATCGTTGCTTGTCCCTTCCGGGAACAGGATCAGTTTGTCACCATTTCCCAAACGCTGGCTCAGTTGATCGTTCTGTTCACGGGATCGGGTTGCACGGCGTTCGATAAAGGTGGTGCGTGAAAGTTTGGCGAGCAAACCAAACACCGGCCAGTCGGCGACTTCGGTCTTGGCGATAAAGCTGCCACGGGTCAAAGCACCCAGCACCGGGATATCAAGATAGGATGCGTGATTGGCAACGATAACGCCCGGCCCGTCCATCATATCAACGCCCGAAACCCGAACTTCGATATGCAGGATGCGAAGGCAAAGTGCGTGATAGAACCGCGGCAATTCTTCAGCCAGCTTCAAGCGTGCTGCAATGGCAACGATCTGCACCGGCAAAAAAACCAGTGTCAGAAGCACATAGGCCATCAGGCGGATGGCAGCGCACCCATAGCAGTTCACGATACCCTCGCGGTACGTTCGTAATGCTTGTAATAGCGATCAGTTACCTTTTCGGTCGGCAACACGATGCAAATGTCGGTGGTGTTGAACTGATGGTCGACCACCGCCCCGTCACCGACAAAACCACCCAGACGCAGATAGCCCTTGATCAGTGGCGGCAAATCACGAAGTGCTTGGCGCTGATCAATGCCATCGATCTCGGCACGCATCATTGGCTCGTAACGATCAGCAATCGCACGCGGACGCATGTCTTCGGGGGCAAGGTGATTGTGATGCAGATAGGTCAGGACATCCTTGAAGGCATCCGGATCGGTGCCATGGAAGGACGCGCAGCCAAACATCAGTTTGATGTCGTATTTGAAAACATAGGCCGCGATCCCCTGCCACAGAAGCTGCAAGGTCGGCATGGTGCGGTATTCGGCTTCGACACAGGAACGACCCAGTTCCATGATCTCGCCGGTATCTTTCACCGCATTAAGCATGCTTTCTATATGGTATTCATCAGCACTGTAAAAGCCGCCATGCTCGTTGGCTACTGACTGGCGCAGTAGGCGATAGGTACCAACAACCGCATCGGCACCGGCACCGCGATTGTGATCGAGAACAAGCAGATGATCGCAGAGCGGATCATAGTGATCGAAGTCGCGCTTTTCGGCTGCCATTTCCTCGGTCGGTTTGGCGCCGCGTTCTTCATAGAACACTTTGTAGCGAAGCTTCTGGCTGGCGAGAATTTCGTTTTCATTCTCGGCAAGGCGAACCTCAAGCCGCTGAAGCTGTTTTTCGTCACGCATGACAACACCCTTTCGTTCAACTGCACGGATTTTGCGCAAGAACGGCGTGAAGAGCGAGTGAAGGCTTTGTGAAGAACAGGTAACAAAATTATGAAGGCCACTTGCCTGTTTCAGCAAGTGGCCTTAAAAAGTGTAAGTTCAGTGCGCGATTGAACGACGGAATTACTTGCCGTCTTTCAAAGGAACACCGTAAAGCTCAAGACGATGCCCCACCAGACGGAAGCCCAGTTCCTTGGCGATCTCTTCCTGAAGCTTTTCGATTTTGTCGTTCGAAAACTCGATCACTTCGCCCGAACGCATGTCGATCAGGTGATCGTGATGTTCTTCGGTCAGTTCCTCGTAACGCGCACGGCCATCGCCGAAATCATGTTTTTCAAGGATGTCCGCCTCTTCGAACAGGCGCACGGTACGATATACGGTCGCAATCGAAATCTTCGGATCAATGTCGGTCGCCCGACGATAAACCAGTTCAACGTCCGGGTGGTCTTCGGACTCAGAGAGCACACGGGCAATCACCCGGCGTTGGCCCGTCATTTTCAGGCCCGCGTCGATGCATTTCTGCTCGATAGTTGATTCTGCAAGCATTGTCTTGTTTCTCGTTTCCGTTTCCGGTTCCACCTGTCCCCAGCCGAGACGTGTCTCTGGCGTCGATCTCTTGTGGCTCAATATTGAAAAATCCGCCACATATCGCAAGGTTGAATTCGCGATAAATTCCGCTTCCTGTAGATCGCCGGTACTAACACCCTGCAATCACAATCATATCGGCATTCTTCTGGCCACTTGCTACCTGCGATGAAGGGCGCTACTTCAAAGTTACGCATCAAGGCAGGAGACCAACATGGCCACCGTAACCCCCGACCATAAAATAGACATCACAAACGACGTCTGCCCGATGACATTTGTGCGCACCCGCCTCAAACTTGAAACCATGACACCGGGTCAGGTTCTGGAGGTTACCCTTGGCGCTGGTGAACCGTTAAACAACGTTCCGCGCTCGGTAACCGAGATGGGCGACGAAGTCGTCGAACTGGCCGAAATCACTGATACACCGGGAACCTACCGACTCATAATCCGCAAGGGATCATAAAACCGCCAGTTCCGATGCAGGCTTACACTACAACAGGTTGGCGCTCAAAACCACACTCATTATGTGGGTATAATCGATTAAAATTGTTCCAGATTACCTAACACCCTATTGGCAAACAAAAATTCCTGCCATAGATCGAAAAGGTCAACGGCGTCGAAAAAATTATCTAGATCAGTCGTTCGAGGACCAAGGCATCAACTTTTCGGCCATCGGGCCGGGCATAGTAGCCCTTGCGACGCCCGATTTCGGCAAAGCCGTTCTGACGATAAAGCGCAATCGCGCCATCATTATCGACTGCGACTTCCAGCAAGATGCGGTTAACACCCGCCGCCACGAGGCGACCCTTGACCGCATCAAGCAATGCGCGTCCAACCCCCATGCGCCGGGCGTCCGGGGCAACCGTGATGGTATTGATTTCCGCCTCATCGAGCACAGTCTGCATCAGAACAAAGCCAAGTGGCTGGTCTTTCGCATTTTTGGCCTGATCGCCGGGTCGATAAGCCAGAATGCCAAACGCACCGGGCACATCAAGCAACCGGATAATCGCATCCTCATCCCAGGCATCATCAAACCCCTCGGCATGAAGCGCACTTGCCACCGTCGCAAAGGCCGCCGTCAAAGGCACCAGCACAATCTGCGAGGCATCATAACCAGAACTGCCATCGTTGGAATTGGCCGGGCTCATTTCTTTTTCTGCGGTCCCTGATCTTCGATGCGTCTTGCATCTGGCGCGCGCAGGTAAAGCGGCACCGGCGCCAGGTTTTCTCCGGTTTCCCAACGTGCGGCCGCGATCCTTGCCACATTGCCCGCCCGCGGAAGGCCGGGTGCGGTGCAATCATAAAAGGCGTCCGGCGCATGGGCGGCTGCGGTCAGAAGGCGCGGGGTCGCATCCCCGGCAAGCAAGGTATCACCGGGTGGCGCCATCATCAGGGCCTGACGCGGGGCGACACATTCGGCATTGCTAAGCGGGCGTTTTTTGCCATCAAAGGCCTGGGCAAAGATCTCGTTTCGTTTGCTATCAAGCGCGACCAGGATGTTGCGGCCCTGATGATCGCGCTCCGTCACGCCATAGGCGACCGCTTCAAGCGAACTGACGCCGACCACCGGGATCTTGCGCGCCAGACCAAGCGCACGCGCCGTCGAAAGGCCAATACGCATGCCGGTAAACGCCCCCGGACCAACCGTCACCGCAATCCCGTCAAGATCGACAAGGTCGACTTTCGCGGTCTCAAGCGTCTTGGCAATGAAACCCATCAGGTGCTCTGCCTGACCGCGTTCCATATCTTCATAAAGTTCGCCTTTGACCTCGCCATTTATCAAGACGGCCGTCGACAGCGACGTTGATGCCGTATCAATCGCCAAAATTGTCGGACCGGACTTTTCCGCCTTTGTCTTTGCAGCGTCTGATGCGCTATGGTCGGCGCGATCTGATATGCGCGACTGTCCAGTCAGCATCTTCTTTATGTAATCGGTGAACGACAAGAACAGGGAGCCTCCGGCGATGGCGCTGGTCGAAATTACGCCTTACGAATATGATGTCGAAATTGATATCGTCTATGCCACGGATCGCAATTTCACCGGGGCACCGATTTATACACGACCTGCCTGCTATCTTCACGCGGATGCCGCTACCTGTCTGAAAAAGGCCGCCGCCATGGCGCGTCGTCAGGGGGTGAAATTACGCATTCTTGATGCGTTTCGTCCTCAGGAAGCCCAACGGGCCCTTTGGAACCATTCGCCCAACCCCGATTTCGTCGCCAATCCGGATTTCGGATCGCCACATGGTCGTGGTGTGGCCATTGATCTAACGCTGATTGATCAAAACGGCAAGGAACTGGATATGGGGGCAGGGTTTGATGAAATGCATATCCGGTCCTATCACGGCTCTGATTTGATCTCCAAAGAGGCCGAAGCCAACCGCTTCCTGCTGCTTGGCATTATGGTCAGCGCCGGGTTCGAATATTACGATCATGAATGGTGGCACTATCAGTTGCCAAACGCACGGGCGCGCTATCCGCTGTTTTCCGACAGTTCGCTGCCCGAACCAATGATGGTCAAATAAACAAAATGGCGGTGCATTGCGGCACCGCCATTTTTCAATTCCAAGGCCCGCAAACGATCAAACTCAGCCGTGCAAAAGCGCCTTGCCGTTTTCCACATCAAACAGCGACATCCGCGCGCCATCAATCACGACCCCGATATCTGATCCCGACTTGAAGGCCTGTTCCGGGCCGCTTCGGGCAGTCATTTCCGCACCGGCGACCGCCAGGCGCACATATTGATCGGGGCCGGTCGGCTCCGCCAGCACGACGCGCGCCGAAATTCCGGCATCATCAAACATCAAATGTTCCGGACGTGCGCCCAGCGTCATCGAACGCCCGACCAGATCGCTGGCCTCGGCGGGAACATCAACCAGCGGCAATTTCCCGTTACCGGTATCGAAAAAGACCTGATCACCATCGCGAACAAGGGTGCCATCGACGAAATTCATCGTCGGCGCCCCGACGAAGCTTGCGACAAACCGGTTTGCCGGCCGACGATATACATTTTCCGGGGTGTCGGCCTGCTGGATGCTGCCGCGATCAAGCACGACAACCTTGGTTGCCAGTGTCATTGCTTCGATCTGATCATGGGTGACATAGACAATCGTACGGCCAAGACGTTCATGCAAACGCTTGAGCTCGATCCGCATATCCGCGCGCAGCTTGGCATCAAGGTTCGACAATGGCTCATCAAACAGAAAGACCGCGGGTTCGCGCACCAGCGCCCGGCCAATGGCAACACGTTGCTGCTGCCCCCCCGAAAGCTGCGATGGCTTGCGATCCAGAAGCGGCGTGATCTGCAAAAGTTCGGCGACTTCGTTCACCCGTTCTTCGATTTCGGGCTTGGGCATGCCCGCCATCTTAAGGCCAAAGCCAATATTCTTGCGCACCGACATGGTTGGATAGAGGGCGTAGGATTGAAACACCATCGCGATATCGCGCTCATCCGGCTCAAGTGCTGTTACATCTCGCCCGTTAATATCAATCGCGCCCCCCGTCACTGGTTCCAGCCCGGCAATCATGTTCAGCAATGTTGATTTGCCGCACCCCGATGGCCCCAATAGCACCAGAAAATCCCCGTCGGCGATTTCCAGATTGATGTTTTCCATCACCGTGATCCCGGCATAGGCCTTGGTCACATTGCGCAGTTCGACGCCATTCATTCCCGTTATCCTTTCACTGCACCTGCGGCAATGCCGCGCACAAACAGCCGCCCAGAAAGCAGATAAACCGCCAGTGTGGGCAAGGCCGTCAGCATGGTTGCAGCCATATCAACATTGTATTCCTTCTCGCCGAACTGGGATCCGACAAGGTTGTTCAGTGCCACCGTCATCGGCTGGCCAGATCGCCCGCCAAATGTCAGCCCCAACAGGAAGTCGTTCCAGATGTAGGTGAACTGCAAAATCATCGCGACACCGAGGATCGGCAGCGACAATGGCAACATCACATGCCAGAACAATCGCCAGAACCCGGCCCCGTCAATGCGGGCTGCCTTCAAAAGATCCTGCGGAACGGTTTTGAAAAAGTTTCTGAACATCATCGTGGTAAACGCAACACCCCAAATGACATGCACCAGAATAAGACCCGGAATGGATCCGAAAATCCCCAATTCGCGGATCATGATGATTAGGGGATAAAGCGTTACTTGCGGGGGAATGAACATGCCCACCAGAAGGGCTGCAAACATCACATTCGCCCCCTTCATCTTCCACACTGCCAGCGAATAGCCCGTCACCGCCCCAAGCCCGACCGACAGGAACAAGGCCGGGATGACGATCTGTACCGAGGTCATGAACGAAGATGACAACCCGCCGCATTTTTCGCCAAGTGTCTGCGTGCAGTCACCAAACCAGGCTTTGCTCCAGGCGGCAAAGCTTGGGTCGGCTGGCAGAGTGAAGATGCTGCCATTCCTGATTTCATCCATTGATTTCAGCGATGTCGAAATCATGATGAAAACAGGGGCCATGATCATAATGGCCGCCAGGCAAAGCAATCCATAAAGGGCCCAACGATTATATCGCATGATCAATGCCCCCGCCCGCCGCGCTCTTTTTTGAGCTCGAAATAGATATAAGGGGAAATCACGGCAATCACGGTGCACAGCAGGACAAACGCACCGGCCGCCCCCAGACCAAGTTCCTGACGGTTCAGGATATGATCGACAACAAACCGTGCCGGCAGATCCGATGAGAAGCCCGGTCCACCACCGGTAAGGGCGACCACCAGATCAAACGCCTTCATCACAATCGCGCTCATCAGAATAAAGACCGTGAAGAAAACCGTGCGCATCATCGGGGTGATGATGTGCAGGTAAACCCGCCATACCGGGATGCCATCGACGCGCGATGCTTTCCAGATATTGGGATCAATGTTGCGAAGACCGGCCAGAAACAGCGCCATGCACAGCCCGACCTGCTGCCAGATTCCGGCAATCGCCAGCGTATAAATCGACCTGTCGGGGCGCACGATCCAGTTGAATTCAAACCCGGTCCAACCAAGGGCACGCACGGCCTCTTGCAGGCCAAGCCCCGGATTCATCACCCATTGCCAAATCACACCGGTGACAATGAACGACATCGAAAGCGGCAACATGAAGAGCGTTCGAAACATCCCCTCTGCCTTGACACCGCGATCAATCAGAATCGCCAGAAAATAGCCAAAAACAACGCAGCCACCGATAAACAGGAACCCATGAATGGCCAGGTTCTGCATTGCCGTCCACCAGCGCTCGTTGGCGAACAGCCGGACATACTGCTCAAAGCCGGTGAATTTATAGACAGGCAAAAGCCGTGAACGGGTCAGTGAAATGACGAAAGTCCAGATGATGAACCCGTAAAAGCAGACAATCGTGATTGTCATCGCCGGGAAAAGCGCCATCCCCGCACTCCATTGCGGCCGCCAACGCTTTTTTCCAGACTTGAGTGTGAATTTTCGATCTTCGGAACGCTGCAACACGTCCGGTGCCGGTTCGGCCATGACATTCTCGCCTATTTATGGAGGCGCCGCTGCACCCACATCCATGGTTTCAGCGGCGCTTTTCCGCAATATCCAGAATTTCGCAAAATCGTTATTTTGCGTAGGAAATCGCTTGCTGGAATTGTGCCTGACCCTCTTCGGGGCTCATATCTGCACTGTTCCAGAAATTGGAGATGGTGTCATCAATCGCACCCGAAACCGCACTTGGCACACCAAACAAACCGGTGCTGACAAGGTGGGTTTTCTTGTCCTGAAGGGTTTTGATGGCGGTTTGGGCACAGACATCAAAGCTGTCAGCAGGCACATCAAGACGGGCCGGGATCGATCCCTTTTTCTTGTTAAAGGCAATCTGCACGTCCGGCTCAAGCATCACCTGCGCCATCAAGGTCTGTGCAGGCGTTGCGTCTTCACCATCCATGGCGGAGAAGGCAAAGGCATCCACAGTCATGATATAGGCCGTGTCAATCGCCGGGGCGAAGGCACATCCGACTGTCGTGCCGGGCTCAATCCCGGCTGCGATGATTTCACCCTTGGCCCAGTCACCCATGAACTGGAAGGCGGCCTCGCCCTTGGCGACCATGTTGGTTGCTTCGTTCCAGTTACGTCCCGGACTTGCTTCGTCGACAAACGGCTTGAGCGCAGCAAAGGTTTCAAACACCTTGCGCATGGTATCGGATTTCAGAAGGTCATCATCAAGCGTGCTGTAAAGCTCGGCATAAAACTCACGACCGGCAACACCCAAAAGGACGCTGTTGAACATGATGCGCTCCTGCCAGGGCTGGCCACCCAAGCCAATCGGCGTAACGCCAGCGGCCTTGAGCTTTTCTGCCGCAGCAATGAAATCATCCCAGGTTTTCGGAACCTCGATCCCGGCCTCTTCAAGAACCGACGTGTTATAGAACATCCAGTTTTCACCATGGATGTTGATCGGTGCGGCAATGTAGTTGCCATCATATTTCGCAGCTTTGACGATCAGCGGCGGCAGCTTTTCATCCCAGTTTTCTGCCGTGGCAACGTCACCGACATTGGCCAGAAGCCCCTGATCAGCCAATTCACGCAATTGCTGACCAATGGAAAACTGAAATACGGCGGCCGGGTCACCACCCAGCATACGGTTCACGGCCGCTGCACGCGCATTGCCGCCACCGGCAATCGGGGTATCAACCCAGGTGCCGCCTTTGGCCTCGAACGCCTTGCGGATTTCGCCAAGGGCCGCCTGTTCACTTCCCGAAGTCCACCAGTGCAGGACTTCGGCAGTCTGGGCATGAAGTGCACCGGCAGATACACCGACGCTCAGAAATGCCACGCTTGCGGCAATCTTTGAAAATTTCATCATAACGGATGTTCCTCCCTAATGGACACGATCACGCCCGGCTTCTTGTTAAGTGATATGACCGGAAAATCGTAACGTTACGATTTTTTTGATAAGCGCTTTATTCACCCTTGTCAATCACGAAAACCTTACCATAATAGGCCAAGATGAAAGTACGGAAGCTTTTTTGCTGTGCTTTTCGAAACGTTACGATTTTGGATGCGTTCAATAAAAGACATCCAAAGCTAGGGCAAGGAAGCGAACATGACCAAATCATTTCCTGACGGTTTCCGCTGGGGGGTCTCGACATCAAGTTATCAGATTGAAGGCGGCGCAAAAGATGACGGACGCGGTGCCAGCATCTGGGACACATATTGCGCAACGCCGGGCCGCGTTGCCAATGGCGATGATGGCAGTGTCGCGTGCGACCATTACCATCGCTGGGCCGAAGACCTTGATCTGATCAAAGGATTGGGCGCAACCCATTACCGGTTTTCGATAATGTGGCCACGCGTGATGCCCGAGGGCACCGGCAAGGTGAACGAAACCGGCATTGATTTTTACAGCCGCCTGATTGACGGCATGCTTGAACGCGGGCTGGATCCGTGGCTGTGCCTTTATCACTGGGATCTGCCACAGGCGCTTCAGGATCGTGGTGGCTGGACCAACCGTGACATTGTTGACTGGTTTGGCGACTATACGGAACTTCTGGTCACCCGACTTGGTGACCGGGTGAAATCATGGGTCACCTTCAATGAGCCGAATGTCGTTGCCTGGGTCGGCCATGAAGAAGGCCGCCACGCACCGGGAATTACCGATCCGCGTGCGGCAATGCGCGTTGCCCACCACCTGAACCTGTGTCACGCACGCGCAACCCGGGTGATCAAGAACCATTATCCCGATGTGCCGGTCGGTTTCGTGTTGCCGATGCACAAGGGCTATACGCTGCCGCACCGTCGTGAACAGGATGCGCATCTGATTGATCTGTTCGAAGCCAAATGGAACGGCGTCTTTTTGGACCCTGTTTATTATGGCCGCTATCCGGAACTGATTATCGACCGGATCGAGCCCCATATTCAGGATGGCGACCTTGAAGCCATCAAGACCAAGGTCGATTTCCAGGGGCTAAACCAGTATTTCCCAAGCTACATTCAGGCCGCCGAAGGCGCTGCATGGCCGTTCAAACATGCCCAGCCGCCAAACTATTTCCGCCGCACGGAAATGGGCTGGGCGATTGACGGGGATTGCTTCTATCAGACCATGAAAATCCTTCAGGATGATTATGGTAACCCGCCTGTTTTCATTACCGAAAACGGTGGTGCCTTTACCGATATCCCGAAGGCAAACGGCCAGATTGATGATCAGGACCGCATTGCCTATTACACCGAATATCTCGAAGCCCTGCTTCGCGCGAAGTCCGAGGGTGCCGATATCCGGGGCTACATGCCCTGGTCGCTTCTGGATAATTTCGAGTGGGCATATGGCTATGAAAAGCGTTTCGGGCTGGTGCATGTTGATTACACCACCCAGAAACGCACCCCCAAGGCATCCTATGATTTCATGCGCAAGGTGATTTCACAGAACGCATTGCCTTAGGCCAACCGGGCGCTTAGATTGTCCGAAATTTGAATGGAACGGACCTGTATATGCCTGCTGCTCGCCCCAATTTGCGTACGATTGCCGATCGCCTTGGTCTATCGATCACGACGGTATCACGTGCGCTTAAAGACGGGCCGGAAGTCAAACCCGACACCGTCGCCCGCGTTAAGGCAGCCGCAGCAGAAATCGGTTATCAGCCAGATGCCCGTGGTGTCATGCTTCGAACCGGCAAAACCATGCAGGTCTGTTCCATTCTGTATTCCCCCGAAGTCGGTGATTACGGCGACCCGGGCTTTCTGGCACAGGTCGAAAGCCTGACCCAGGGTCTTGAAGCCGATAATTATTCCCTGTTGGTGCTGGCCCAGACGCGCGGCGAAGATCCGCTTGATCCGGTGCGCAAGGTCCATACCCAACGCCTTGCCGATGCTGTGGTGTTTTCACGCACAACCTTGCAAGACAGTCGCGCGAAATACTGCCTGCAACATGACTTTCCATTTGTCAGCTTTGGCCGGACAGAACTTCTGACCCCGCATGCCTTTGTCGATCATGATGACGAACAGGCCGCCTATGACGCGGTGAAACGGTTGCTTGATGATGGCCACCGCAATATCGGCATGATCGACCCGCCCGAAGCCCTGACATTTTTCGGATATCGCAAACAGGGCGCGCGCCGGGCCATGGTTGATGCCGGCCTTGATCCCGACAGCCTGATCTGGATGCCGTCGGAAATTTCCGTGCGGGCTGCGCGCGAATCAACAACACGGCTTTTTGCCAATCAGCGCGATGTCACGGCTGTTGTCTGCGCAAGTCAGATGACGATGATCGGCGCGCTTGAAGCATTGATGGAACTTGGCATGGACACCATCCGCGACGGAATTGGTGTTGTCGGCTTTGGCGGCATGCCGTTTCGCATGCTTTCGAAACAAAAACTTGCCTATTACTACCAGCCGCAGCGCCATGTCGGCGAAGTTCTTGCCCGCCATCTGCATGACCTGATGAACGGCACACCGCCCGAAAACCTTCAGACGCTTCTGCCCTATCATCGCATTGACGACCTTGCCGCCTTCCGCGAGGGCGAGGATTTCTAAGTGCAACCCAGTCAGGGCGCGGATTACCCTAAATTGCCCCTAGCTCTCCTTGGCGTCCTTGGCGGCCTCTGAATTGCCGACCCAGCGCACCAGCATGAGCTCGACCGGTTTCAGCGCGACCAGGATAATAAAGGTCAAGACGGTTGCAATAATCACGATATGCCAGGCCGCAAGCGCACAGGCGATGCCAAGCGCTGCCGTCATCCAGACGGTCGCAGCAGTGGTTAGCCCCGTGACCGACATGTTTTTTGGCTCACGCAAAATAACACCGGCACCGATGAAGCCGATCCCGGTCAGAACACCTTGCAAAATCCCTTGAACCACGCGTGAAAGCGCGTCGGGGTGATCGATCAGATCCTGAAAATGGACCGCCACGACCGACACGACCGCCGCACCAAGTGACACAAGGGCAAGGGTGCGCATGCCGGTCGGCTTGCCATTTACATCACGGTTCAACCCGATCATCATGCCAATAACTGTCGCCGCCACCAGACGCGCAATCATATCGATCACGCCAATATCGAAGTATTTTTCCGCCGTGGCGAAATAGGGAAGGTCGGTCAGCATGCGATAAACCCTTGCCATTCAAACAATCCCCAAACGCTTCGCACGCAATCAATGTTCCGAGGTGATGCACAGCCGAACAGTTCGCTGATCACAGTCAGGCTGGTGATATCGCATGCTCCATGTCAGCTGCCTTAGCCATCAACCAGTCAAAGAACAGCGCAACCCGCGGGTCACGCTTGGGCGGGTCAAGCGTGATCAGGACATAATCATAGCCCGTCGGGGCCATGCCATGCGGCGCTATCAGCCTCCCGGACGCCAGATCATCAGCCACAAGCGGCAAGGGACCAATCGCTGTACCAAGCCGGTTCACGGCTGCCTGCAGGGCGAAAAAGAAATGATCGAAATACTGCTCGCTGGCCGGGGTTGCCGTGCTGCCGCTTGAGCGTTTCCAGTCATCCCAGGCATCGGGGCGCGTTCGCGTATGAAGCCAGCGGGCGTTGGACAAATCCCTTGAAAGGATGGTTTCCCAGCATTCCGGATCGCAAACCGGCCCCGCATATTCCGGCCAAAGTCGGGTGGTGATGTAATGCTCGGAAATGCCGTAATCCGCACGCCGGATGGCAACATCACAACCATCCGCCAACAAATCCACCGGCCCGCCTGCCAGCCTCAGATCAATATTCAGATCCGGGTTGGCCTCGCGAAAATCGCCAAGAAGCGGCATCAACCAACGCATCGCAAGGCTGGGCTCGCACGATACGGTCAATATCGGGGACGACTTGTCATGGCGATGGATATCCTCAATTGCCTGATCAAGCCCATCAAGCGCAACCGTTGTTGCCTTCAACAACCGCTCGCCTGCGGCCGTCAGCCAGACACGCCGATTGCGCCGAACAAACAGCTTAACCCCCAGACGTTCCTCGATTTGTGCGACCGCGCGACTGATCGCACCGTGCGTCAGATTAAGCTCATCCGCCGCACGCGAAAAGCTTTGATGGCGGGCTGAGGCCTCAAAGGCGGGCAGGGCCGCCAAGGGCGGCAAACTGCGTTTTCTGTGAATATTACTCACAATAAATACCAGTATTTTTCGATTTTCCGGCGATCTGAACAGTTTGATACTGAATTCACTCACACATCAAATGAATTCGTCATTCACAAGGGATCACATCATGCCGGAATGGACAGGCGATATCTTATCGATGGAAATCATTGCCGTTGGCATCATCACCATTCTCGCCGTGATCAGCCCCGGCCCGGACTTTGCGATGGTGACCCGGATCGCCCTTGCACGCGGGCGGCGGGCAGGCGTGCTTTGCGCCATCGGGATCGGCACCGGTGTTTCGGTGCATCTCGGCTACACTCTGATCGGGCTTGGTGTTGTTTTTGCCAGCAATGTCTGGGTTTTGTCGGCTTTGCGCTACCTTGGGGCGGCTTATCTGATCTGGCTTGGCCTGTCGGCCCTTTGGCCGGATATTCGACGCCTGCTGGGCAGGCCGGATCACAGCAAAAGTGCTTCGGGGGTCACAAACTCTGATCAGCCGGACCAAAACCAAACCCGTCCGGCACAGAACAGCGGATCGGCGTTTTGGATCGGTTTTGCCTGCAATGCGCTAAACCCCAAAACAATGCTGTTCATCGTATCGCTGTTCAGTCAGGTGATTTCACCAGACACAGCGATCATTCAGGAAGTCGCGTATGGTGTTTATATCGCCGCCTGCCACATGATCTGGTTTGCGCTTGTTGCAACAGCCCTGACCCTGCCATCGGTGCAGGCGCGCATTGCCGCGATCAAGTCATGGATCGAACGCGGTGTTGGCATCTGCCTTGCCGGCCTGGGTGTCAAACTTCTGGCAAGCTAGGGCGAACGCGAACCTTAAAGATCAGATGAACAGCATCTCGCCATTCTGTTTCGCATCATTCAGGAACGTAACAACACCGCCGGTCTCAATCGCCAATTCTTCACGCTTTGCCTGATTTTCAAGGCCAAGGGCGCGCAGGCCCATCTCGCAGATCATGAACTTGGCATTGAGGCTGGCACAGGCCGACAACAGTTCTTCGAAAGTGCCGATGCCGCGCGTTGAGTAACTAAGGTCAATCGATGTCGCCGTCGCCCCGTCAACCTCAGTGCGCAGATGACGCCAACCCGACGGTGCAAACAGCGCCCGGCTGGCATCCATGGTGAAGAACAGTGTCACTTCACGGCCCGATGCCAAGGCGGCAGACGCCATTACGAGGGCGTAATGAACCTTTTCATAGGTCCCGGAAAACACCACGAGGGAGAGCTTTTTGGGCGTATCAGACTCAGTGCTCATGAATAGACAGGTCCTTGATTGTGGCGTTTTCTGAACAGGTCGGGCAGCCCGGATCGCGGGGCACCCTGATCTTGCGGAACGAGGCGGACAGCGCATCGATAATCAAAAGCTGGCCTGAAAGGCCATCACCAATGCCCATCAGTTCCTTAAGCACCTCCGTCGCCTGAATGCCGCCAACCATGCCAACGACAGATCCCAAAACGCCTCCCTGCGCACAGGACGGAATGGCGTCTTCGGGCGGCGGGGCGTGATAAATGCAGCGATAACAGGGATGCGGCGCACCCAGATGGGCCTTGAAGGTCGATACCTGCCCGTCAAAACGAAGGGCTGCACCGGAAACCAGCGTCTTGCCCGCGTGGTAGCAGGCATCATTGAGTAAAAAGCGCGTATCGAAATTATCCGACCCGTCGGCAATCACATCATAATCGGCAATCAGATCCAAGACGTTGCTGGCATCAAGCCGGGTGTTATGGGCCTGCACGGTGACTTCGGGGTTCATATCCGCCATGGTCGCCTTGGCACTGTCGACCTTCGGCGTTCCGATATCTTTCATGCCATGCGCGATCTGGCGTTGCAGGTTTGAAAGTTCGACCGTATCGGCATCGACAATGCCAATCGTCCCGACCCCGGCGGCGGCCAGATACATCGCAAGAGGCGATCCAAGCCCCCCCGCACCAACGATCAGAACCCGACCGCGTTTGAGCTTCATCTGCCCCGTGCCGCCAACCTCCTTAAGGACGATGTGGCGGGCATAGCGTTGCACTTCATTTTCGCTGAAATCGAAATCACTCACGCGGGTGGGCTTCCTGTCAGAACGTCGGTCATCAAATCAGATGGTAATCCATTAGGCTTTTGCATATAGCCCATGGAACAGTGGCCTCAAGCAAAGATTTCATATCCATATCGCAACGAAATGCTTTGCTTGCGCACGCAACCACGCCAAAGCCCCGCATTCCGCCAATGAAAAAGGCCCGGCACATCGTGCCGGACCCTTTGAAATCTTTGGTCTTTCAGGCTGCTTATTGCAGGCCTTCGAACAACGGGGTCGAAAGATACCGTTCGGCAAAGCTCGGTATGATCACAACAATGCGCTTGCCTTCGTTTTCCGGCAGCTGGCCAAGCTCGATCCCGGCTGCAACCGCTGCACCGGACGAAATGCCGGTCGGAAGGCCTTCGATGCTGGCAAGCTTGCGCGCAGTGGCAAAGGCGGTCTCGTTGCCGATGGTCATGACCTTGTCGATGACATCGATATTAAGGTTGCCCGGAATGAAACCGGCACCAATGCCCTGAATTTTATGCGGGCCGGGCGCGCCACCGGAAATAACCGGGCTGTCTTCGGGCTCAACAGCAACGATCTGAATGTTCGGGTTATGCTTTTTAAGCACTTCACCCACCCCGGTCAGGGTCCCGCCAGTCCCGACACCGGCAACAAAGATATCCACCTTGCCGGCGGTATCCTTGATGATTTCCTCGGCCGTGGTACTGCGGTGGATTTCCGGGTTGGCCGGGTTGTCAAACTGCTGAAGCATGACCGCACCGTCAATTTCCGAAACCAGTTCCTCGGCACGGGCAACCGCACCTTTCATGCCCTTGGCCGCCGGGGTCAGATCAATCTGCGCACCCAGAAGCATCAGCATCTTGCGACGTTCCAGCGACATGCTTTCGGGCATGGTCAGGATCAGCTTGTAACCCTTGGCCGCCGCCACGAAGGCCAGCGCAATACCGGTATTGCCCGAGGTCGGCTCCACCAGGGTTGCGCCCGGCTTGATCTTGCCGGATTTCTCGGCATTTTCGATCATCGCCAGACCAATACGGTCCTTGACCGAGGCCAGCGGGTTAAAGAATTCAAGCTTGCCGATCAGATCGGCTTTGACACCTTCGGCCTCTGCCAGTCGCGAAAGGCGCACCAGCGGCGTTGCGCCAATGGTGTCGATGATGCTGTCGTAAATCTTGCCGCGAAACTCAGTCATGTTTTCCTCGCACGTTTCTGTATTTTTGCCATCAAGCACATCTTTGATCTGTATTTATCTCGCTATTTATCCGGGTCAAACGGATTGAAAGATTTTTTACAGATCCTGTGACGGGCAACGTTCCATAAACTTGTAGTTTTACCTTCAATAGCAGCAGTTTCTTGTGCAATGACGATACACCAAACCGCTGCACCCCGATAAGATCAAATGATGAAATCCGGGGACTCTTCAATCCCGCTGCGCAGGCCAGCATCACGTGCCCGGTTGCACAGGTCTTCGACCGTGATTTTTTCAAGCTGCTTCATCATTTCGTCCTGCAATTCCCGCCACAGCGGACGGACGACTTCCTTGCCCAATGGTGATCCTGCCGGGTCCTCGATCGGGTCATCAGATGTTTCCATCGACCGGATCACCGAAACGATATCGGCAAGCGTAATGCGACGGCGTTCACGCGCCAGCCGATACCCCCCGCGTGGGCCACGCACGCCGACCAGAATGTCGGCACGCACCAACTGTTGCAACGTCTGTTCAAGATAGCGTTTCGGGATGCCCTGACGCGCGGTGATATCCCGGCTCTGGACCGGCTCACCCGCCGCGTTATAGGCAATGTCCACGACCGCCTCGATCGCAAACAGCATCTTCTTAGAAAGCTTCAGCATCTTTTCACTCAACTCCCCTTGCGGTTCAGCCATCCCCCCAGACGGCATAACCAGATAGCGTCAAACCGGATCGACCAGCATGCTTTTCCAGGCCTATCGGGCCGGGCTGGCTGTTCCGGTCGAACCGAAACCACCCGCACCGCGCGCGGTTTCATTCAAGTCTTCTACGGCGTTCCATTTCACTTGCGTCACAGGTGCGACGACCAGCTGGGCAATGCGCATGCCGCGCTCGATTTCAAAGGCCTCGTCACCATGATTGATCAGGATGACTTTGATCTCGCCGCGATAATCGGCATCAATCGTGCCGGGGCTATTCAGGACCGTGACCCCGTTTTTCGCAGCCAGACCCGACCGCGGACGCACCTGTGCCTCAAACCCGGCGGGCAGGGCGATGGCGATACCGGTTTCGACCATGGCACGTTTGCCCGGTGCCAGAACCAGCGTCCCGTCAATCGCGGCCTGCAAATCAACCGCGGCTGACTGCGCGGTTGCGTATTCCGGTAACGGCAAATCCGCCCCGTGCGGAAGCTGCTTTAAATCAACGCTTAAAAGCGACATCGTCTATCCTTGTCTTGTCCCGGCAGGATCGTCTGCCGTTCTAATCGTTCTGTATGCCTTCCGGGATACGCCCGTCAGGAAAAATGTTTGATGATGCGCGCACTTAACGCGCGGGCAACCCCGGTCTTGCTTTGGCGTTCCCACCGTTCATCACTGGTTTCGTCATCGCCTGAAATCAGGCAAATCTCGTTATCATCCCCGCCAAAGGTCCCGGTCGCGGGCGCCACATCATTGGCCAGGATCCAGTCACACCCCTTGCGCAAGCGTTTGGCGCGCGCATGGGCGGTGACATTTTCGGTTTCGGCGGCAAAACCAATGACGAGCCCCGGGCGCATTGGCCCGGATTTGCTGATGGTTGCCAGAATGTCGGGATTTTCCGAAAGCTTCAGGTCGGGGATCACCCCCGATCCATCTTTCTTAAGCTTCTGACCGGCTTCATCAGCCGTGCGCCAATCGGCGACCGCCGCGGCACACACGGCAATATCGGCGGGAAGGGCGGCCTGCACGGCCTCCAGCATCTCGCGTGCAGTTTCGATGCGCACGACCTTAACCCCTGCGGGATCGGGCAGGGTTACCGGACCCGTCACCAGCGTCACATCTGCACCGGCCTGTGCCAGCGCCTCGGCGATGGCATGGCCCTGCTTGCCCGAGGACCGGTTGGCGATATAGCGCACCGGATCAATCGGCTCGTGCGTCGGGCCGCTGGTGACCACCGCCTTTTTACCGGCAAGGGGTTTGGGCGCGTCTTGCTGTTCCAGGAAATCAACAACACTTGCGATGATCTCGGCCGGTTCGGCCAACCGGCCCGATCCGAATTCGCCGCAGGCCAGGTCGCCAGACGCTGGGCCGACGCGCAACACGCCACGGCTTTCAAGGGTGGCGATATTGGCTTGCGTCGCCGGATGGTTCCACATCTCGACATTCATCGCTGGGGCAGTCATCACCGGCTTGTTGGTCGCAAGTAACGCAGTTGTCGCCAGATCACCTGCCTGTCCGGTCGCCATCTTGGCCAGAATATCGGCACTTGCCGGGGCGACCAGCACAAGGTCCGCCTCACGCGACAGGCGGATATGGCCCATTTCCGCTTCGTCGGTCAGGGAAAACAGATCCTGATAGACCTTGTTTTCGGTCAGTGCCGCAACCGAAAGCGGTGTCACGAACTCGGCCCCGCCCTTGGTCAGGATGGCGCGGATATGGATCCCGCGATCACGCAACCGGCGGATCACCTCAAGCACCTTATAGGCGGCAATGCCGCCCGAGATGATCAGAAGGACACTCTTTCGATTTAAGTCACTTGGCACTGTGATTACCAATTAATTACGGTTAAGAAGTGTGGTTAACCTACATTGTCCCCTAATCGGGCGCAAGAACCCAATCAAGAACAGGATGAAAGCCACAGGCTAGTTTGAAAAACGCCATGCCCGGTATCTGGACATGGCGTTGATTTTATTTGGATTTCAGATCCCGACGCTGAATATCGGGTTTTGCACCATCAAGTGGTTGCTTATGGAACGGTATAAAGCATTCCGAACCAGCGCCAGCGTGAATCTGGCCCCATGGCGGTGCAGTTGATCCGCCAGCGCCCGCTTGAAACCGGACCATCGAGGCGGATTTCAACCCGTTCTTCGCCAAGGCGCGACATGGTCGGCTCCCCTTCGGACGGGTAACAGTTCATCGACGGAGCCGGTTCTGCCAGCGTAAAGCCAAAGGCCGGCGGATTACGGGTCAGGGTATAATCGGCCGGTGTGACATCACTGACCACAAGCGGCAGGGAATTCGCCGCCAGATTAAACCGGTCCATCGCGCCGTAATGCTCGTTCAGGGCATAGCGTGGCAGATACATAAAATCGGATTCTGTATGCATCGCACCGCTTTGCTGACCAAATGCCGCGCGATAACCGGCTTCCTTGACCGCAGCGATCACTTCGCCATTGGCCTCCCCATAGGGATAAGCAAAGATTTCCGGCACATAGCCGAGCTCTTCCTCAAACCGGGCGGCAGAATTGGCGAGCTCTGACTTGACGCGATCAATGTCGAAATCAGGCAAATGAGCATGGTTCTGGCTGTGACCGCCAATCGTGACACCCGCCTTGGACAATTCGCGCACCATGTCCCAGGTCATGTAGTTGGCATAGCCCGAATCAAGTTGTTCGGTGGAAACAAACACTGTGAAGGGCAGGTTGTGTTCACGAAACACCGGCCAGGCCTTTTCGTAAACTGAACGATAGGCATCATCGACCGTAATGCCGATGGTGCGATCCGGAAGCCCCTTGCCATCGGCAAGCGCACTGACGATCTGCGGAACGCCCATGACGGTATAGGGGCCACTGGTCAGTTCTTTGACGTGCTGGTCGAACTGTTCCATCGTGATGTTGGTCGAAGGATATTCTCCCTCGCCAAAGCGATGATACATAAACACCACGGCCGAGGTCGCGTCTCCGCTTTGCGCAACCATTTCCTGATCCGCACTTTGCGGCGCATCGGACTGGGTCGCGTCCTGTGCTGTTGCCTCGGTCGTCGGGGCTTCCGGGGTTTCGGCACCATCTGCACCCGTCACCGCTGGCTCAGCCGTTGTCGCCTCAACCGTTTCATCGGTTGCAGGTGCACTATCCGACGCGATCTGGGCAAAGCCCGCCGTAGCACCAAAAGTAAGCCCAACCGCGAAGGAGACACCGACAATAAGGCCGTGCATCCTGCGCGGCGGTTTCACCCGCATCACTGCCGAAATTGCGCTGTGCCCTTTGGTCTCAACTGCCATATCTGTTTCCAGTATCTTGCGATCCACCCACGCCGGGGCGCAACTCATTCGCGCCCTCGGATCTCCCCCAGTAGAAAACCCGGCTCCTGCCCCACGCAATGCGTTTTGCAGGGTCATTTTGACTTCGAAAATACCAGTGAACCGATTGTTTTTCCACAGTTCATATGAGCTCTTGCCAATTGTCCGCCACATTACAAATCTAATGGTAACCATATCGAACTTTTGGCAACCACTTCTGATTGATGAGGATGCATGCTTAATTCTGATGGACTTGACCTTCTTTTTCACAATGGCCGCACTCACAATGTCTGGCACGACAAACCGGTTGACCCGGCACTTCTCAAAAAGGCTTGGGACCTCACCGTACTGGGACCGACAAGTGCCAATTGCGAACCGATGCGCATTACCTTTGTCACCACCGATGAGGCCCGTGCACGCCTTAAACCCTGCCTGGCAGAGGGCAATATCGAAAAAACCATGACAGCACCGGTGACAGCCATCATCGCCCATGACATGGAATTTTACGAAAAGCTGCCCGACCTGTTCCCGCATACCGATGCCCGGTCGTGGTTTGCTGGCAAGGAAGAGGCCATCAAAACCACCGCATTCCGTAATGGCACGCTGCAGGCAGGCTATTTCATCCTCGCCCTTCGGGCCGTTGGCCTTGATTGTGGCGGGATGTCGGGCTTTGATAATGCCAAGGTCGATGCCGAATTCTTTGCTGGAACCCCGTATAAAAGCAATTTCCTGCTCAATATCGGCTATGGCGATGGCAGCAGGCTGTTTGAACGCCAGCCGCGCCTGAGCTTCGATCAGGGTGCTGAAATCATCTGATCAGTCTTCTGATCACACCAAACAAGAACCTGGCCGGCGGGCGCTAAAACACCCGCCTGCCGGTTGGCGCAAACCGATACGCTCCCCACATGAGCATCTTGCCCAAAGGCGTTGGGCAGAGGACGGCATCACCACGCACCCGACAGATATTTTCAATCACTTCAGTGCTTAGAAAACTGTCATCAAAGTTTTATTTGATCTTTACTGGCCCATAACCATTTTAGGTCCACTTTTGATCACACGCGTGATAAACCGCCGTCACCCCGTTTAAACAGGAGCGTTAATTGGGTTTCCGCCAATTGATACTTACGGCTTTGGCCGTTGCCTTTCCGGCAGGTGTTGTCTTTGTCGTCCTTGCGGCGATGGAGCAGCTTGGCTGGGGCACAGCGATCCTGTCTGCGACCGCCGCCTGGCTCGGGGCTGCGGCGATCTTGCGCATCTATTTTGGCGATCTGCGCCGGGTGGCACGCTACGCGACCGATCTGCGCGACCGCTATAAAGGCACCCCGCCGCAACATATCAGCTTTGCCGCCGCGTCCGAGCTTTCATCGCTCTATACCCAGATTGCCACGGCATTTCGTGATCGCATCGCCCTGCTTGAGGCACAAACCAGCACCGATGCCGAAATCCTTGATCACCTGCCCAACCCGGTGGTGATGGTCAATCGCCATCGCGTGGTTACCGGGTTTAACCGGGCGGCCAAGGGCCTGTTTCACAACCTTGAAACCGGCCGTGATCTGACGCGTTTTATCCGTGACCCGATCCTGCTGGATGCCTTTGACGATGTCGCAAGCGCGCGCGAAACCATGAAGCATGCGGAATTCGTGCTGGCGGCTGATGCGCACCGTCATTTTGACGTACTGACCGCGCGCCTGCCTGCCGCTGCCGGCGATCGGAACTTCGTTCTGACATTCTCCGATTTGACCGAGCTTCGCAAACTTGAACAGATGCGCGCCGACTTCGCGACCGATGCCGGGCATGAACTGCGCACCCCGCTTTCGGTGCTGCTGGGCTTTATCGAAACACTTGAAGGCCCCGCCAAGGACGATCCCGATGCGCTCAACCAGTTCCTGCCGGTGATGCGCGATCAGGCACAGCGCATGCAGCATCTGATCGAAGACCTGCTGTCGCTTGCCCGGATCGAGCTTAATGAACATACCCCGCCGTCCGAAGATTGCGATGTCGGAAAGATCATCGGCAAGGTCGCCAAAAGCCTCGCCCTGAAGGCCGAATCCAAGGGCATGAACATCCGTGTCACCAGCACGCTTGACGACACGGAAATGGTTGGCGAGGAAAAGGAACTGACCCAGGTCTTTGTCAATCTGGTCGAAAACGCCATCAAATACGGCCACGCCAATACCGATGTCGAAGTTTCAATCAGTCTGGCGAAAAACCCGCCGGGTGCACTGGCCCGTTTCCGCCATGACCGCATCATGGCCGTTGCCATCCGTGATCATTCCGATGGCATCGCCCGTGAACACCTGCCGCGCCTGACGGAACGTTTCTATCGCGTTGATACTGCACGCTCCCGCGCGGTTGGCGGCACCGGCCTCGGTCTCGCCATCGTCAAACATCTGGTGCAACGCCACCGCGGTACCATGCAGATCGAAAGCGAACAGGGTGTCGGTTCGGTCTTTACGGTCTATCTCCCGGCCAAAACCGGCGACAATGTCCGGAAACTGCATTCCGCCTAAGCGACCGGAAAACCTGCAAAAACAAAAGGCCAGCAACATCGTGCTGGCCTTTAGCATATCTGGTCCGATTGAACGTTTCGATTACAGAATAAACTTCGAAAGGTCGGTATCCTTGGCCAGGTCTTCAACCTGTTCGCGGACATAATCGGCATCGACCTTGAACGTCTCACCACCTCGGTCGGTGGCAGTAAAGCTGATATCATCCAGCAACTTTTCGAGCACCGTATGCAGGCGGCGCGCCCCGATATTTTCGACCGATTCATTCACATTGGCCGAAATACGGGCAATTTCATCGACCGCATCTTCGGTGAAGTCGAGTGTCACGTCCTCGGTCTTCATAAGCGCAATATACTGTTTGATCAGCGATGCTTCCGGTTCCATCAGGATGCGGCGGAAGTCGCCCTCGGTCAGCGCCTTAAGCTCAACGCGGATCGGCAGACGCCCCTGCAATTCCGGCAGAAGGTCAGACGGCTTTGCAAGGTGGAAAGCACCAGAACAGATGAACAGGATATGGTCGGTTTTGACCGTGCCATGCTTGGTTGAAACGTTCGTGCCTTCGATCAGCGGCAACAGATCGCGCTGAACACCTTCGCGCGATACGTCGCCACCACGTTCGGACCGCGCGGTGATCTTGTCGATTTCATCCAGGAACACGATGCCGTTCTGTTCGACATTTTCAATCGCCTCTGCGGTGACCTTGTCATTATCAAGAAGCTTGTCACCTTCTTCATCGATCAGGCGCTCAAAGGCTTCTTCGACCGTCATGCGCTTGGGCTTGGTATTGCCACCAAACGCCTTGCCGAACATGTCATTGAGGTTCAGCATTCCCATCTGTGCACCGGGCATGCCCGGGATATCGATGGTCGGCATTGAGGCCGCGCTGCTTTCCTGCACGTTAATCTCGATTTCCTTGTGCTGAAGTTCGCCTTCGCGCAGCATCTTGCGGAACTTCTGACGGGTATCGGAGGAGGCATTTTCACCGACCAGACCATCCAGAATGCGTTCCTCGGCCTGCATTTCGGCCTTGGCGCGGACTTTCTTGCGCATGCTTTCGCGGGTCAGATCAATCGACACTTCCACCAGATCACGCACGATCTGTTCAACATCGCGTCCGACATAGCCGACTTCGGTGAATTTGGTTGCTTCGATCTTGATGAACGGGGCCTCGGCCAATTTGGCAAGGCGACGCGCGATTTCGGTTTTACCGACACCGGTCGGGCCGATCATCAGGATGTTTTTCGGAAGCACCTCATTGCGCATGGTTTCGTCAAGCTGCTGACGGCGCCAGCGGTTGCGCAGCGCAATGGCGACCGCGCGCTTGGCATCCTTCTGACCGATGATGTGACGGTCCAGTTCGGAAACAATTTCGCGCGGGCTGTAATGTTGGGTCATGATTTATTCCGTATCTTTTTGCGACGAATGCAGAAGCAAGGCCCGGTTTGGCACCTTGATTATTTCGCATCCTCAAGATCAATTTTTTCAAGCAAGACATTGCCGTTGGTGTAAACGCAAATCTCACCGGCAATCGCCATGGCCTTGCGGGCAATTTCCTCGGCACTGAGGTCCTGATCAAGCAGGGCCCGTGCCGCAGCAAGCGCATAGTTGCCACCCGATCCGATGGCAATGATGCCATCTTCGGGTTCAAGAACATCGCCCTGACCAGTCAGAACCAGTGACACGTCCTTATCGGCCACCGCCATCATGGCTTCGAGCTTGCGAAGGTAACGATCTGTCCGCCAGTCCTTGGCCAACTCTACACAGGCGCGCATCGTCTGGCCCGGATGACGATCAAGCTTGGCTTCAAGCCGTTCCAGCAGGGTAAAGGCATCCGCCGTTGCCCCGGCAAAGCCCACCATGATCTCGCCCTTCTGGCCGATCCGGCGCACCTTGCGGGCATTGCCCTTGATCACCGTCGGACCAAGCGAGACCTGACCATCACCGGCCACCACGACTTCATTGCCCTTGCGCACGGAAAGAATTGTCGTGCCATGCCAGCTTTGTTGTTCGCTCATGAATTATCCTTGAATCTCATCGATTGCTTCGCCCAAGAGTTAGCACGGCAGACGCCCCGGTCAAGGGCAGAAGCCACCCGCAACCGCCGCTTCCGCTGACCGCGCGACCTTCATGTCGACCAAAACACAGTTTCAACGCTGAGATACCCAAAAAATTCAAGGCATACCCGCGCCACATGCTTTACCCTTGGTGATGGTAAAAGAATTTGATGGTAAAAGAATTTCAAGAAGACAGGACCAGAGCCCATGAGCAGCGATCTTACCCAAACCCATCTTGGCAAATGCATTCTTGCCGGTCAGGGCAAAATCAAGGCCGATCTGGTTCTGCGGAATATCGGCTTGCTTGACGTCATCACCGGCAAGGTCACCGAAACCGATATCGCCATTGTCGGCGACCGGATTGTCGGCACCCATGACAGCTATGCTGGCGAGACCGAGATTGATTGCACCGGCAAGTTCGCCGTGCCGGGCTTTATCGATACCCACCTGCATATTGAAAGCTCGCTCGTTACCCCGCTCGAGTTTGATCGTTGTGTGCTGCCCCATGGTGTCACCACGGTCCTGTGTGACCCGCACGAAATTGCCAATGTGCTGGGGTCCGAGGGCATCAAATACTTCCTGGATTGCGCCGAGCAGACCGTGATGGATGTGCGGGTTAATCTGTCATCCTGCGTACCGGCCACCGCGTTCGAGACCGCCGGTGCGCGGCTTGAAATCGAAGACCTTCTGCCGTTCCGGTCGCACGAAAAGGTCGTCGGGCTGGCGGAAATGATGAACTATCCCGGCGTACTCAACCTTGATCCGGGCATCATGGCCAAGCTCGAAGCCTTTCAGGATGGTCATATTGATGGGCATGCGCCGCTGGTGCGCGGAATGGACCTGAACGGCTATATGGCCGCTGGCATCCGTACCGATCACGAAGCCACCTCGGCCGAGGAAGCCCGCGAAAAGCTTGCCAAGGGTATGGCGATCCTGATCCGCGAAGGTTCGGTGTCCAAGGATCTAGAGGCTTTGGCAGAGATTCTTGATGAAAACAGCTCAAGCTTCGTCGCACTCTGCACTGATGACCGCAACCCGCTTGATATCGGCGAAGAAGGTCATCTTGATAGTCTTGTTTCGCGATTAATCGGTCATTTGAAGGCACGTAATTGCCCGATCCATCATGCCTATCGCGCGGCATCGCATTCGGCGGCCCGCATTTTCGGCCTGCGTGATCGCGGTTTAATCGGGCCGGGCTGGCGGGCCGATATCGCCATCCTTGATGATCTGGAAGCCTGCCACGTCACCGACGTCATCGCAGGTGGCCGCCTTGTCACCAAGGATCTGTTTGCCAAACGCAAAGAAATTGCACCGGTCGGTTTGACGTCGATGAAGGCCACCCCGGTCACGGCAGAGGCCTTTGCCTGCGATCCCAAACCGGGTCAGAACCAGACCCCGGTGATCAAGGTCAAACCGGGCCTTATCCTGACCTTCCGGGATGAAGCAACGCTTGAAATTGGCGAAAATGGCCTCAAACCCGATCTGGACAATGACGTGATCAAGGTCGCCGTCGTCGAACGCCACGGCATCAATGGCAATATCGGGCGCAGCTTCGTGCGCGGCTTTGGCCTCAAACGCGGGGCGATAGCCTCCTCCGTCGGGCATGACAGCCACAACATCACCGTGGTCGGTGCCAGCGATGCCGACATGGCAGCTGCCGTCAATCGCCTGATTGAAATGGGCGGCGGCTTTGCGGTTGCCGATGGCGGCAAGGTCACGGCCGAACTGGCCCTGCCGGTTGCGGGCCTTATGAGCCTCGAGCCGTTTGAAATCGTCGAGGAACACCTGATTGATCTGCGCAAGGCGGCCAAGGATCTGGGATGTGTTTTGCCCGAACCGTTCCTGCAAGTCGCCTTCCTGGCCCTGCCGGTGATACCGCACCTGAAAATGACCGACCGCGGCCTGTTTGATGTCGATAAGTTCGACTTTGTTTAGAATAACTCCGAATAACCATTGCGATTTTTTTTACCTGATCACTCAACGTATTGTTGTTTTTCATCGGCCGCGACTTAAATCTTTCAAGTATCGCTCTGTGAACAGCCGGCACCCTGTCGCCTGGCATGATGGATATACGATCAGGTGAAAATCAGGCTTCAGATTGGCGTTACCGCTGCGTTTACGACGATTGCGGTCGTGATGCTGGGGGTGACCGTTGCGTTTCTGTATAACAGCAACCGCAATCTTGCCCTGCAAACCGCCCGTGCCGAAATGGAAAGCGCCCGGCAGAAATCGGTCGATGGCCTGATCAACGTCATCCTGCCGGTCGGGCAGGTTGTTACCACCACCGCCGACATGATCACGTCCTTTCCCGGTGCGATATCCGAGCCCACCGGCGGTTCAGTGATGGCCAGCCAGATCAAGGGATTACCGCAAATCTATGGCCTGTTTTTCGGGTTCGAAGACGATGGCCGGTTCTTTCAGGTGATCAAAATTCCCGATGGCCTGAAAACCTTTGGCCCCCGCAATGCGCCGATCCCCAAAGACAGCAAAATCATCTATCGCACGATTGATGACGCCCTGTCGGGCGAAAAAACTGACAGCTATCTCTATCAATCGGACTGGGGCACCATTACCGGTAAGGAAGAAAGTGCTGCCACCTATGACCCCAGAACCCGCGCCTGGTACGAAGGCGCAAAGGACAAGGACGGTATTTTTGTCAGTCCTTTCTATACCTTCAACAGCACAAACAAGCCCGGCGTAACCTTTGCAAAGCGCGTCCTGAACCCGGATCGCAGCCTGATGGGGATCGTCGGTGCGGATCTGACACTGGAAAGCGTCAACAAGATCCTTGGCGATATCCGGATCGGCGAACAGGGCCGGGTCTTTATGCTCGATGCGCAACAGCGGGTTCTTGCCTATAACGGCCCCTATGGTGGCAATGAGAATGAGACACTTTTCAAGATCGACAATCGAACCATCAGCGACCCGATTGTCAGCCGCGCCATCGTAAGCTGGACCAATAACCCCGGCACCTTCTTTGAATTCATTGATGAAACCGACGGGAAAAAATATCTCGGCTCGGCGGCACCGATACCGGAAATCTTTGGCGTCGCGCCGGTTCTGGGTCTGATCGTGCCCGAGGATGAATTTGTTGGCGACATCAAGGCAACAACCCGCAATGTGCTGCAGATCGCAACCGCAATCCTTGTCTTTACCGTCGTCCTGATCGCTATCATTTCGCGGATATTAAGCCGCCAGATCAATGCCGTCGCCGAAGAAGCCGAAAAGATCGGTCAATTTGATCTCGGCGGTGATTTCGATATGGAATCCCACATCTACGAGGTCGATGCCCTGTCCAAGGCCGTGGCGAACATGAAGCTCAGCCTCAAAAGCTTTGGCGCCTATGTTCCGGCAGATGTGGTGAAATCAATCATGTCAGCCGGCAATCCAGTCGAAATCGGCGGTGAGGCCCGCGAATTATCGATCATGTTTACCGATATCGAGGGCTTTACTGCGAAGACCGAAAACTATTCCCCGACCGATCTGGCGCTTGAGCTTTCGAACTATTTTGCCGCCATGGAACAGCAGATCACCATCAACGGAAATGGCACCATCGACAAATATATCGGTGATGCCATCATGGCGTTCTGGAATGCGCCAACCGACGATCCCGACCATGTCGACCATGCCTGCAAGGCTGCACTGGCCTGCCGGTTGGCCGGTCGACGGCTGAATTCCATCTCAAAGGATTCACGCCTGTTTCCACTCTACACCCGATTTGGCCTGCACACCGATCAGGTGGTTGTCGGCAATGTAGGCTCCGAACATCGCCTGCAATACACTGCCCTTGGCGAGGCGGTGAACCTTGCCTCGCGGATCGAGGGGCTTAACAAGATCTATGGCACACGCATCCTTGTCAGTGAGGCCATTGAAAAACGCGCATCCGATAACTTCCTGCTCAGATATGTCGACCGGGTCGTTCCCCTTGGTACAAGCGTGCCAATTGATATCTTTGAGCTGATCGGGGATCGCGACGATACGACCAACGCCCTTGTCGATATCGCCGCGCAGGAAATCGAGATCGCGGCATGGGATGCCTGCATGGACCTCTATCACGATCAGAAATGGGCCGAAGCACATGACGCCTTCAAGGCACATCTGGAAGCTTCAACCACACCAAAGCTGGTTGAAATCTATATCGAAAGATGCCGGGAATTTATCGATCATCCGCCCGAAAAAAACTGGGATGAAGTCAATCACATGACCCGTAAATAGCCCCAATATCACCGCACAGCCCGATTGGCGGCCTGATCCGGGCGCGAAAACCACTGTTTGCGGCCATTGCGTAGCCACCTAGAACTGGCTTTTGTCGGACTTTATTGCTACATACGACCCGTCATATGCATCAATATCTGCAGGAAAGGAGCTTTGCATGCGCAAGGCCCGCGTTGAGCGTAACACAAACGAAACCCAGATCATGGTCGAACTGAACCTTGACGGGACCGGCGTTTATGACGTCGAGACCGGGGTCGGGTTCCTTGATCACATGCTCGAACAGCTTTCGCGTCACAGCCTGATGGACCTTAAAGTCCGGGCCAAGGGCGACCTGCATATTGATTTCCACCACACCACCGAAGATAGCGGCATTGCAATCGGCGAAGCCTTTGCCAAGGCGCTTGGCGACAAGAAGGGCATCACGCGTTATGGCAGTTGCCTGCTGCCGATGGACGAGGCGCTGACCCGTGTCGCACTGGATATTTCAAGCCGTCCCTATCTGATCTGGAATGTCGAATTCACCCGCGACAAGCTGGGCGATATGGATACCGAGCTGTTCCGTGAATGGTTCCAGGGCTTTGCCCAGGCGGCTGGCATCACGCTGCATGTCGAGAACCTGTATGGCGAGAACAATCACCATATCATCGAAAGTGCCTTTAAGGCGCTTGCACGGTCGCTGCGCGTGGCAATCGAAATTGATCCGCGCAAGTCCGATGCCATCCCCTCGACCAAGGGCACGCTTGGCGGCTCCTTGTAAGCAGGTCAGTTCGATCTGATCGAAAATACACCGGTGGCACAGCAGACAAAACTCTGCCACCGGTCCAGAGAACCGGTTTTCGATGAAGGTTTACACAGTCCATACCCATCCCGGCGATGCCGACCCGATGGAAAACGCCATCCTGATCCGCGAAGGCTTCAACTTCTGGGCCTTTCTGCTTTCGGGCCTTTGGGCGTTGTACCATCGGCTTTGGCTGGGCTTTTTCGGCCTTGTCGCGGTTTCATTTCTTTGCACCTTTGCTGTCGAGCTATTTGACGGCGGGCCTGAAATGGACTTTGCGCTCGCCCTTGTGACCGGCATCGGCTTTGGCCTGATCGCCAATGACCTGCGTCGGCGCAAACTGGCCGCAAAAGGCTGGAAGATGGTCGATATCGTCGCAGGCCATGATGAGACTGACGCCGAACATCGCTGCTTTGAGCGTTCAAAAAATTCACGGCTGCGCGTCCCACACGCCATGTCAGCCGCACCCTCCACCCCCTCAACCGGGAGCCCATCCTACCCATGAGTGTTGCGATTATAGATTACGGTTCCGGCAATCTGCGCTCGTGCGCCAAGGCGTTCGAGCGTGCTGCACGTGAAACCGGCTTTTCTGACGAGATCATTGTCACCGATGACCCGGAAAAGGTCCGCAACGCCAGCCATATCGTGCTTCCGGGCGTTGGCGCCTATGCCGATTGCCGTGCGGGTCTTGATGCTGTGACCGGCATGGTTGATGTCCTCACCGAACAGGTGATCAAAGGCGGCAAGCCGTTCTTTGGCATCTGTGTTGGAATGCAGTTGATGTCGACCGTCGGTCGCGAATTTGTCGTCACTGACGGCCTTGACTGGATTTCTGGCGAAGTCGTGGCCATCGAGCCCAGCGACCCGAGCCTTAAAATCCCGCATATGGGCTGGAACGAACTGGTTCTTGATCCAGCGGGCAAAGCACACCCGGTGCTTAACGGCATTTCGGATGGCGATCACGCCTATTTCGTGCACAGCTATCACATGCATGTCTCCAACCCCGATCAGCGACTGGCATCGGTTTCCTATGGCGGGAACATCACCGCAATGATCGGGCGTGACAACATGATCGGCACCCAGTTCCACCCGGAAAAAAGCCAGAAAACCGGGCTTACCATCATCGGGAACTTCCTGGGGTGGAAGCCATGATCGCACCATCTGATACCATTCAGCCGGGCGTCATTGCCGAACGCGTGACCGAACTGACCGCAGGCGACATTTCCGATATCGTCGATGCCTGTACGCAGGCGATTGTCGAAGGTGGCGGCTTTGGCTGGTTGACACCGCCGGACCGTCCGGACATGGAAAAATACTGGCGCGGTGTGTTGCTGATGCCCGGTCGTCATCTTTTTGTGTCGCGCGTTGATGGCATTATTTCCGGTGCCGCCCAGTTGATCGAAACACCGGCCAACCTCGAAGCACAGCGTCATTCCGCCCAGATTTCCGGCCATTTCGTCGCCCCTTGGGCGCGTGGGCGCGGCAACGGCAAGGCGATCGTACGTTCGATTGAATATTTCGCCCGTGAAGCGGGCTATAGCGTTTTGAAACTCGACCTTCGCGAAACCCAGGAAGCCGCCATCGCACTCTATAACGGGCTTGGATATGTCCGTTGGGGCATCAATCCCTATTACGCGATGGTCGATGGCAAGATGGTCGAAGGCTATTACTACACCAAGAAAATACAGGACACCGATCAGTGAACCTTTATCCCGCAATTGACCTGAAAGATGGCGCATGCGTGCGCCTGCTTCGCGGCGACATGGACAAGGCAACCGTGTTTAACGACGATCCGGGCGCACAGGCCGGTGAATTTGTGCAAGCGGGCTGCCATTGGGTTCATATCGTTGATCTGAACGGCGCCTTTGCCGGTGAACCGGTTAATGGGGCGGCTGTGGACTCCATCCTTGCCGCCGTGTCGGGCAAGGCCCAGACGCAGCTTGGTGGCGGCATCCGCACCATGGAAACAGTTGATTATTGGCTCAATAAAGGTATCACGCGTGTGATCCTGGGTACCGTCGCCCTTCGCAATCCGGATTTTGTTAAGGAAGCCTGCGCAAAATGGCCGGGCCGGGTGGCTGTCGGCATTGATGCCCGTGATGGCTATGTCGCGGTTGAAGGCTGGGCGGAGACGTCTGAGGTCACGGCCCTAGAGCTCGCCAAGAAATTTGAGGATTGCGGTGTGGCTGCCATCATCTTTACCGACATCGACCGGGATGGTGCGATGGGCGGCCCGAATATCGAGAGCACCGTGGCCCTAGCATCGGAAATCTCGACCCCGGTAATTGTATCGGGCGGGGTTTCATCGCTGGATGATCTGATCGCGGTCAAAAAACACACAGATGCCGGCATTGATGGCGCGATTTCCGGTCGTGCGCTTTATGATGGCCGCATTGATCTGGCAGAGGCCATCGCGGCCCTTTCGTAACCGACCCAACAGGAAACAGACCATGCTGAAAACCCGTGTCATTCCCTGTCTTGACGTCAAGGACGGCCGCGTCGTCAAAGGGGTCAATTTCGTCGATCTGATCGATGCCGGCGATCCGGTCGAACAGGCCCGGATTTACGATGCCGAGGGCGCGGACGAGCTCTGCTTCCTTGATATCACCGCATCAAGCGATAACCGCGATACTATCTTTGACGTGGTCGCCCGCACTGCCGAGGCCTGCTTTATGCCGGTCACGGTGGGTGGCGGCGTGCGCACCCTTGAAGACATCCGCAAACTGCTTCTGGCCGGTGCGGACAAGGTTTCGATCAACACGGCCGCCGTCAAAAACCCCGATTTCGTGCGCGAAGCCGCGCGCAAGTTCGGATCGCAATGCATTGTGGTCTCGATTGATGCCAAATCAACCGGCCCGGACACGTTTGAAATCTTTACCCATGGCGGGCGTGAACCGACCGGGATTGATGCCGTTGCATTTGCGAAACAAATGGTGGAATACGGTGCGGGTGAGCTTCTTGTCACCTCGATGGATCGCGATGGCACCCAGTCGGGCTTTAACATCCCGCTGACCAAAACCATTGCCGATGCCGTGCATGTGCCCGTCATTGCCTCGGGCGGGGTGGGGACGCTTGATCACATGGTCGAAGGCGTGCGCGATGCGCATGCATCAGCGGTTCTTGCTGCCTCGATCTTCCATTTCGGCACCTACCGCATTCGCGAGGTCAAAGACCACATGAAAGCCGCCGGTATCCCGGTCAGAGAGGACTGAAAAATGGCTGACACCGATAAAGGCCAACACATCCTTGATGCGCTTTACGCAACCGTTTCTGCCCGCAAGGGGGCCGATCCGGACACCAGCTATACCGCCAAGCTGTTTGCCAAGGGTACCGCCAAAATCGCCCAGAAAGTCGGCGAAGAGGGCTTTGAAACCGTGATTGCCGCCCTTGCCGAAACCCCGGAAAAGGTCGCATCCGAAAGTGCAGACCTGCTTTATCATCTGACCGTACTTTGGGCCGATCAGGGGGTGACGCCCGAAGACGTCTGGAAGATCCTGGCGGAACGGCAGGGCATTTCAGGTATTGCCGAAAAGGCATCGCGCAGCAAAGATTAAGGCATAAAGCCTCAACTATCCGGGCAATGTCCCGACAAGGTATCAGGAGCATCACCATGGCCGTTCAGCCCTACGATCCGGAAAACATCTTTGCCAAAATCCTGCGCGGTGAAATCCCGTGCACCAAGGTCTATGAAGATGACCATGTGCTGGCGTTTAACGATATCGCGCCGCAGGCCCCGACCCATGTGCTGGTCATCCCCAAAGGGTCCTACACCAGCTATGACGACTTTGCGCTTAATGCCTCGGACGCCGAAATCGTCGCCTATACCCGCGCGATTGGTAAAATCTCCAAGGAAGCTGGCGTCGTTGAAGACGGCTACCGCCTGATCGCCAACACCCGCGAACACGGCCGCCAGGACGTCCCGCACCTGCATGTGCATATCCTTGGCGGTGAGAAACTCCCGCGGATGCTGCCGGGCGCCTAAGCGACTGGAAACCCGTTAAAAAGGCAGGGCTCCGCATTCCGCGCCCTGCCTTTTTTGTCCTGACATGTATCTGAAATCACCGATGGCATCCAACATCCCCAACGCATCCGAGATTTTCCAAGCCATTCCGGGCAACTGGAAGCTTGTGCGCGATCTGGGCGAAGCCGGGCAGTTTACCGGCGATGTCACGTTTCATGCCGCCGATCCGGCCCAACCCAATGTGCTGCGCTATCGTGAGGAAGGGTTTCTGACCCGCCCGGACGGCAAGCGGTTTGATGGCTATCGGGAATATGACTTTGTCCTGCACGAGGACCCCGCAGCAATCGAACTTCTGTTTCGCGACCCTTTGAGTTTCGGCAATCGCTATGTGCTGCTGCAATTTGGCGAAGAGGGAGAAGAGGGTGTTTGTGCCCGCGACATTCACCCCTGTGGGGAGGACTTCTATCACCATTGCATGATCTGGAACGGGCCAGATCATTTCGAAACAAAAATAAAAATCACCGGTCCGAAGAAGGATCACCTGCTGCACAGCATCTATCGCCGCGCCTAGCATCCAGAAATACGGAATATTTGTCCATAATTTCAAATACTTGCCGCTTTATTCTGACAATCCAGATTGACTTTCCAAACCGAGCACCCAGTGGCGAAAGGCGCGGACTTCCGGCACGTCCTGACGGTTTTCCGGCGTGATCAGATAATATGCGCCGCTGGATCTCAGCCGTGCCTCGCTGACGATTTCAAGACTGCCTTTGGCAAGAGGTCCTTCAATCAAAACCCTTGGTAACAGGGCGATTCCCATGCCAGCCTTGGCGGCTTCGATCAGCATGAAGAAGTGCTCGAACGCGGGACCGGGGGCACCGGTGATGGCAACACCATTGGCCTGCGCCCAGTCATGCCATGCCTTGGGCCGGGTGGTGTGGACCAGTCGCGGGTAGCGACCGATCAATTCTGACGGATCAACAGGGCGGTTTTCGCCTGTCGCATCACCTAAGGCAACATATCCGGGTTTGCCAACAACCACTTGAATTTCATCAAAAAGCTTGTCGCAGATCATCCCGGGCCAGCGACCATCACCGAAATAAAGCCCGACATCCATCTGGCGCGCACCTAGGTCCGGGCTGCGTTCCGGGGTGGCGAAATTAAGCGCCAGGGTTTCGATCACTGGGCGGATATCGGGATGTTCGTTTTGAAATCGATTTAATCTGGGAATCAACCAGCTGCTGGCCAAGGTATGCAGTGCACCAATGACAAGTTTCCGCTCCCCCGCGCCATGGGTGACCAGATCAAGGGTGGCGGCCTCAATCTCGTCCAGCGCCCGGCGCAGACTGGGCAAGTACGCCCGTCCGGCTTCGCGCAAGGTAAGTTTCGGGCCATTTCGCTCGAACAAAGTCATGCCAAGGCTGGCTTCCAGATTGGCGACCTGCTGGCTGATCGCGCCCGATGTCACAGAAAGCTCCTCGGCCGCACGGGCAAAACTGCCAAGCCGGGCAGCGGCTTCGAACGCACGCAGGGCATTGAGCGGTGGGGTGGTCGGGCGCAGCGCCATATCGATAGTTTTCCTGATCCTAAATTCAGAACTTCTGATTTTACGCCCGGTATTATGCTGATTTAGACTGTCTCTAACAACACAGCATTAGATTATCTAGGAGACACCCATGTCGCTGCCCCCGTTCCATCTGGCCTTCCTGATCAAATCGATAGCTGACACCCGCGCGTTCTATATCGATATCCTCGGCTGTGATGAGGGCCGCTCGACCGAGGCCTGGATTGATTTTGATTTCTTCGGACATCAGCTTTCTGCCCATGTCCGCCCGGAAGCGGGTCAGAACAGCGGCGCCGGTAATGTCGATGGTGATGCAGTGCCGATCCCGCATTTCGGGGCGGTTCTGGAATGGAAAAAATGGCACGAATTGGCCGACAAGCTGAAGGCGGCCAATGTCAAATTCCTGCTGGAACCCAAGATCCGCTTCAAGGGTGAACCGGGCGAGCAGGGCACCTTCTTTGTCGAAGACCCGGCGGGAAATGGTCTTGAATTCAAAACCTTCCGCGATCCGGCGATGATCTTTGCCCATTAAAGCGTTTTGCGTTTAATCTGCTCCATTATGTTTGTTTTTGGCGTACCGTTTGGCAAGGCACAACGTGCAGAGCGATGCGGCGCATCGGTCAAACGGTGTAACGCTGCGAAACGCCGCCAAAATCAAACCCTTCGGGCCGGGATAACCTTCTCCCCCCGCAGCGTCAAGGCCCTTGAACGTAGCCCCGCTACGTCCGGCGGCCCCTTCCTAGCTGGACAAAAGGTTATCTCCGGCAAAATGGTGCAGATTAAATGCAAAACGCTTTAGTCTGCACAAACCCAGTGCCGACCCGGCCTTGTGAAAGCAGGCCGGTCCGTGACAGACTGTGAATTAAGCGCCTAATTGACGCGCCGGAACGCTTTGCGCTCTGGCGCGTTTGATATGTGCAAACCTTTTTCATCGCCCCAACTTTCGACGTTTTGACCAGGAGACCCCGATGGCAACCACCAACGCCCCGCTCAATATTCTGATTTCCGCTGCCGGCGACGATCAAAAGTGGAAAAGCGTGATGGTTGACCGCCTGCCGGACGCCAATATCGTGACCGAGGAAGACGATTACGATCCTGAAACGATTGACTATGCCCTGTTCTGGAAACAGCCGCAGGGTCTGATCAAGACGCTTCCGAACCTTAAGGCCATCTTCTCGCTCGGTGCCGGGGTCGATCATGTTGTTTCCTCCCCCAGCCTGCCCAAGGAACTGCCGGTCATTCGTCTGGAAGATGCCGGGATGGCCGATCAGATGGTGCAATATCACCTTTATGCCGCGCTTCATTTCATGCGCGACTTTGATGTTTATAGCGCCCAGCAGGCCAAGGCCGACTGGACCCAGCATGACGTCGCACGCATTTCGCGGTGCCGGGTCGGTGTCATGGGGCTTGGCGCACTGGGCTCGGCGGTTGCGACATCCCTTTCCAATCTCGGCTTTACCGTTTCGGGCTGGAGCCGCTCGATGAAGGCGATTGAAGGCATTTCAACCTATGCCGGCAAGGAAACGCTGGCCGAATTCCTCGGTCAGTCCGATATCCTGATCTGCCTTCTGCCACGCACATCGGAAACCGAAAATGTGCTTAATAGCAGCACGCTATCCTTCCTGCCCAAGGGGGCCGCGATCATCAATGCCGCCCGTGGGGCGATGATCAATGAGGCCGACTTGCTGCGTGCCATTGATACCGGCCATCTGCGTGGCGCGTTTCTGGATGTTGCGGCAACCGAACCGCTGCCTGAAAGCCACCCGTTCTGGGACCATGCCAAAATCCGCATTACGCCGCACATCGCGGCCGCCACCCGGTTTGAAGAATCGGTCGATCAGATTGCCGAAAACCTTGATCGTCTGGCCCGCGGCGAAACCCCGCGCGGGCTTGTGAACCGCGAGGTCGGCTACTAAGCCGCTAGACGTCAAACCACACACCCTTCAAACCCGATCCGGCGCATTATGCCTGCCGGATCGGGTTTTGCTTGTCCGCCCACGGGCTTTCTGCAAAACAGGAACAGCCACCCGCGAGGTCGGCGTCATTGCTGTTAAACGGGATTTTCGATGTCAGCCAAAACCTTTGTTGCGCTTCGTGTTGAATGCGATGCCGCCACCGCCTTTGAACAGTTCACAGGCGACATTGATCAGTGGTGGAAACAGGGGCCGCGCAACCGCCTGCTTGGCAATCGTCCGGGCATCATGGAATTTGGGACGGAAAATGGCGTGCGCTATTTGCAGGAAGTCGATAAACGCCGTCCGGATTTCATCGTGCGCGCCGGTAAGGTCACCAAATGGGAGCCCGCCAAACGCCTTGCCTTTGAATGGCAATGGCCTATGGCCGACCCAAAAGAACCGGCAACATTGGTCGATATCCGCTTTAGCGGGCTTGGCGATTACACCCGCATCACGCTTGAACATCTTAGCCTTGAAAAGCTTTCGATAGCCCATCCCGGGCGCAATGGCCTGAATGACAACCGTTTCAAGCCGATGATGACCCATTACTGGCAGGCGCATCTAGTATCATTACGAAACCGGATCAAACTGCTTTCACGCGGCTCAAACCTAGCCTGACCCGGCAAAATCAAGCCCGGCCAGCAATTCAGTCAGCCAGTCGACAAACACCCGCACACGCGCCGAAAGCTGCCGGTTTTGCGGATACAGCACCGAAACCGGCATCGGATCGGGCGGGAAATCGGGCAGGATTTCAATCAGTTTGCCGGATTTAAGGTCATCGGCCACGCGATAGCGCGGCACCTGGACAATCCCCAAACCTGCCGTGGCACAGGCGGCATAGCTGTCCGCTCCGGTCACTGAAATACTGGCCGGCAGCATGATCTCGCAAAGTTTGCCATCGACCCTGAAATCAAGCGGGATCGGCTTGTCATCCGCACCGGATAAAAAACAAACCATCTGGTGGCCCTGGCTTTTAAGGTCGGAAAGGGTTTCGGGCATACCGATGCGCGCAATGTAATCGGGGCTGGCAACGGTGGCCTCGTGCAGAAGGGCAAGCCTGCGCCCAATCATCGATGAACTGGCAAGATCACCACTGCGCAACACGCAATCAAACCCTTCATGCACCAAATCAACAAACCGGTCACCATCGGCCAGCACCAGCTCAATCCCCGGATAGCGATCGCGAAATTCCGAGAGTGCCGGGATGATAAAGGTCCGCGCCAGCGTGCCTTGCAAATTAACCCTGAGCAACCCTTTGGGATCGGCATTGGTAAAGCTGCCATCGGCCTCTTCCAGATCGGCCAGGATCCGCACACAGCGTTGGTAGTAGGCATCCCCGTCGCGGGTCGGGTTGACGGTGCGCGTTGTGCGTTCCAGCAACCGGGTGCCCAGCCGTTCTTCCAACCGCTGAATGGAATTGGTCATGGTCGCACGCGGAATCAAAAGATCACTCGCCGCCTTGGTGAAGCTTTTGCGCTCCACCACGCGCACGAAGTTGCGCATTTCCTCAAACCGGTCCATTCGCCATCCTGATTGTTATTCAATTTCGAATAATGATGTCGAATATAACCTAATTATCCAAAAAGTCATCTTGGGCATAGTGGGCCCATGCCCTTGAGGCCCCCTTAACCACCAAGGAGACTTTTTATGTCTGTCCCTGAAAACAAAACTGCCATCATCACCGGCGCATCACGCGGCATTGGCGTGGCGCTTGCCAAACGTCTGGCGGCGGATGGCTTTAACGTTGTCATCAACTATGCCAGCTCTGCCGCCCCGGCAGAAGAACTGGCTGAAACCCTGAAATCCCAGGGCCACAAGGCCCTCGCAATCAAGGCGGATATTGCCCGGCCGGATGCGGTTAAGGCCCTGTTTGACAAAACCATCGCCGAGTTTGGCGGCGTTGATGTCATCGTCAATAACGCCGGTGTCATGACGACCACCCCGATTGCCGACATGGATGATGCCACCTATGACGCGATGATGGACATCAATGTGCGCGGCACCTTCAACATGTTGCGCGAAGGTGCAAAACACCTGCGTGACCATGGTCGGGTGATCAATTTCTCGACTACCGCACTTCACCTCAAACTGCCGGGCTATGCCGTCTATAACGCCACCAAGGCCGCGGTCGAGGCAATGACTGGCGTTTTCGCCAAGGAACTGCGCGGTCGCCAGATCACGGTCAATGCCGTTGCGCCGGGCCCGGTGGCAACCGAACTGTTCCTGAACGGTAAGACCGACGAACAGATTGCCAATTTCGCAAAGATGCCCCCGCTCGAACGGCTTGGTGAACCTGATGACATCGCCGGTGTGGTGTCCTTCCTCGCCGGGCCGGATTCCGGCTGGGTCGATGGTCAGACCATCCGTGCCAATGGCGGCCTTGCCTGACCTCCACAAACCCTGCTTGCCGGGGTTCCTGGTTTGATATTGGCATGATTTCCCCCATCCCCGTGCCGGTCTTTGGCCTTGGGCCCCGCATTACCGGCAATGACGCCGCCTGGTGCACAAACGGCGGCGTCATTGCCATATTGCCTTGATCCCCGGCTTTGCCCATGATGGCCCGCCATCAGCAAAGGGATCCCGCAATGTCGAACGCCGCCGCCACCACTACCACCACCACAAAATCCGATGACATCACGTTTCGCTATGCCACCCGCGATGATTTGCCTGCCATCGTTACCCTTCTGGCCGATGATGAAAAAGGCAAAACCCGCGAGGAACTTGGCGATCCGCTTCCGGATGCCTATTACGCCGCATTTGATGCCATGGCGTCCCAGTCAACCGATGCGCTGCCCAACAAGTATCTGCTTGCCCTTCAGGGCACGGATATTGTCGGCTGTTTGCAGCTGACCCTGATTGCCGGTTTGTCGCGCCGTGGCCAACTGCGCGCCCAGATCGAAGGGGTGCGGGTGGCAAGCCGTACCCGCGGCCAGAAGATCGGCGAAAAACTGATCAAGCAATCCATTTCGATTTCGAAATCACTTGGCGCGGCGTTGATACAGTTCACCACGGATAAAACCCGCAAGGATGCTCATCGCTTCTATGAACGGCTTGGATTTGTCGCCAGCCACGAGGGCATGAAGATGGCTCTTGACCCCAAATAGGCCCCGGATTTCTGCCAGATTGCGCACACGCAAATACGCCGGGCGCATTTCGTGATAGGGTCTGATGATTGTTGGCCTTACGGCTGCATCCATCGAACGGAGGACCATCATGAACTTGAGCGAATTACAGGATTTGGCCCGTGAACGCGGCTTTTCGCATGTGTTCAGCGCATCGGACAACCATGTCACATGCGATGGCAAACAGGCGAAATATAGCGCCGATGATTTGACGATCATCGATTCCCGTTCTGTCGATGCCGGAACCGACCCGGGCGATGACGCCACCCTTTACATGATCGAGGCCAGCGATGGCACGCGCGGCATGCTGATTGTGCCCAACAGCTTTGATACCGACCGCAACAAGGCCGATCTGATCGACAGTCTTCGCCGCAAGCACAGCTGATTTCGGAACAAGCAGCCAGGATTTGCGTTTTGCCTTTATCAGACAATTTTTGATCGAGGAGGCCCGCAATGACCTTGGCTGATCTTCAGGCAAACGCCAAAGAACACGGTTTTGAACATCATTTCATGGCCGAGGAGGGCGGTGTACGCAGTGACGGCACCGGCAAGCTTTATACCCCGGACGAGCTGCGCCTTGTCCATTCCAACAGTACCGACCAAGGCACCGATCCGGGTGACGAGGCAACCCTGTTCATGATCGAGGCCAATGATGGCACCAAGGGTGTGATGATCATGGCCGATGCATTTCATGCCGATCCGCACAAGGCCGAAATCATTGATGTTCTGCGCCGTAATCGGGCTGCGTAACCAATTGCGTTGAACGCCACCTTGCACGTTCCCATATGGACAAATTGCCGGGTGGCATTTCGCAAAATGAACACAAATAAGAGCCCGAAGCGACATAAAGGGTAGGCAGTTTAAGCGCCATCCCTTTACCAAGTGGGGCATTTCATTCGATGTCGGACTTTTTGCCTTTCATTCGCGCCTGGGTCACCGATCCCAGAAAAATATCCGCCATTTCGCCCTCAAGCCCGGCGCTGGCGCGGCTGATCACATCCGAAATCAACACCCAAAGCACCCCGGTTCTGGAACTCGGACCGGGGACAGGTGTGTTTACCCGTGCACTTCTTGATCGCGGCTTGCGTGAAGATGACCTGACATTGATCGAAGCCGGACCGGGTTTCTCCCGCCTGCTTTCCGAACGCTATCCAAAGGCCCGCATCCTGCAAATGGATGCCTGCCGTTTGGGTAAAAAGGGCCTGTTTGGCGCCGGCGAACTGGCAAGCGCGATTAGCGGCCTGCCGCTTCTGTCGATGTCACCGCGCCAGATCATGGGAATCTTGTCGGGCAGTTTTGAATATCTGCGCGAAGATGGTGCGTTTTACCAGTTCACCTATGGCCCGCGCTGCCCGGTTCCTGAGGCCATCCTGGCCCGCCTTGATCTTCAGGCAACACGCATCGGCACCACGGTGCGCAATGTCCCGCCCTCGTCAGTCTATAAGATCGAACGCAAAAGCCGCCCGGAAATCGTAAGCGAAGTCCGCAAATCCGCCTGAAACGCAAAAAGAGGCACCAACGGTATGGTGCCCCTTTTTCTGTATGATCGCCGTTTAAGGCCGATGGAAACGTGTGATCACCACAAATGATGAACGTGCGGGGCGATGCGCTGCTCATAGATGTTGCGCAATTCACCGATCACCTCTGAGGGCAGCGGTGCCACATCACTTGCCGCCGCATTTGCCGCGGCCTGGGCTGCATTCTTTGCCCCCGGGATCACAACACCAACGGCTTCTTCCATCAAAATCCAGCGCAGGGCAAACTGCGCCATGGTGATATTGTCGGGAACCAGCCGGCGGATTTCCTCAACAGCTTCAAGCGCAACATCAAACGGCACACCGGCGAATGTTTCGCCTTTGTCAAACGCCTCGCCATTGCGGTTAAACGCACGGTGGTCGTCTGCAGCAAAGGCGGTGTCCTTGGTCATCTTGCCGGTCAAAAGGCCTGACGCCAGCGGCACACGGACAATCACCCCGACATTCTTTGCCTTTGCCTCGCGGAAGAAAAGTCCGGAAGGGCGTTGGCGGAAGATGTTGTAAATGATCTGAACCGACGCAACCCCGGGATATTCGATGGCTTTGAGGCCTTCTTCGACCTTCTCGACCGAAACACCGTAATTACGGATTTTCCCGGCGGTGACCATCTCCTCCATCACCTCGAACACATCCGGGCGATAGAAAACCTCTGTCGGCGGGCAATGAAGCTGCACAAGATCAAGACAATCCGTCGCAAGGTTCTTAAGGCTCCTTTCAACAAACGCTGTCAGATTCTGTTTGTTGTACCCCTCGGACACATGTGGATCCAACCGACGTCCGGCCTTGGTTGCGATGAACGGGCGTTCGCCACCGCGTTCTTTCATGACATCGGCGATGATTTTTTCCGACCGGCCATCACCGTAAACATCGGCGGTATCGATAAAAGTCGTGCCGTTATCAAGGGCGGCATGCAGGGCCGCGCGCGCGTCAGCCTCTGAAACATCGCCCCACGCGCCACCAATGGCCCAGGCACCGAAACCGACTTCCGAGACCGTGCGGCCTGTCTTCCCAAATTTTCTGTAGTTCATATATCTTTGCTCCTAAGGCATTAACTGGCCGCCATTGACCTCGATGATCTGGCCTGTGATGTAGCCCGCCATAGCGTTCGAGGCGAGAAACAGGAACGCCCCGACACATTCATCCGGGCGGCCCACGCGGCCCATCGGGACTGTTGCGCTTTGCGCGGCCAAAACATCTGGCGGTGTATATCGGTCATGAAACGGCGTCTGGATAAGACCCGGCGAAACGGCGTTCACGCGAATGCCGTCCGCCACAAATTCCTTGGCCTGTCCACGTGTCAGGCTGCTGACGAAGGATTTTGCCGCCGCATACAGCACAGCACCACCCCCGCCGCCATTGCGTGCGGCAATCGATGTCGTGTTAACCACAAAGCCGTTCTCTGACGCTTTGAGGTACGGATATGCCGCCACGGTGGCTTCCCAGACCGATTTGCCATTCAGGGCAAAGACACGGTCAACATGCTCGGGTTCAACCTCGGTCGTCGGCACACGGCCCAGCATGCCGCCGGCATTGTTGATCAGGCCATCCAGCCCGCCAAGCATCCGGGCGGCTTCCCTGACAACTCTCGTCGGTGTACCCGTTTCACTCATATCGCCCTGAACAGCTACGACATGCTCGGGAAACTCTGCCTGAAGGGCGCGTGCTGCATCACCGCTTTCATTGTAATGAAGGGCAACCTTCGCACCCTGTGCGGCAAACCCCCTGACAATCTCGGCTCCGATCCCGGTCGAGCCCCCGGTTACCAAAACACGGCGCGACATCAGGTCTGGAATCCTGACTGCCTGAATATCACTCATCGTATTCCTCCGGCTAAATTGTCTGACTTTTGGCCAGATTACTTGTTGCACCGCCCCGTGTGGTATGGTTTTTCATGAACTGAAATCATCCACAAAGTGAATGGAGTTCAACTTGGCTGGAATCGACCGCGCGGAGTTTGCCGATCTACGCCTGTTTCTGGCGATTGTCCGCCGCCAGAGCTTCAAGGCGGCAGCGATTGAATTCGGTCTTTCGCCGTCGGCGGCAAGTCACGCGATCCGCCGTCTGGAAAGCCGCCTTGGCGTAAAGCTGATCAATCGTACGACCCGGGCGATCGTGGCAACCGAACTGGGTCAGGACCTTGCAACCAAGCTTGCCGAGGGCTTTGACAAACTTGATGAAGCCCTCCAGACGCTGGATGCCCCCGGTGCCGCCAGCTTTGGCGAGGTCCGCATCAACGCCTTTTCCGATGCCGCACACCTTCTGATCGCCCCGGCATTGCCGGAATTTGCCAAAACCTTTCGCGACGTCAGCCTCAGCATAATCGTTGAAAACCGGCCGATTGATATCGTCGCCGAAGGATATGATGCCGGCATCCGGTTTGGCCATCTGGTCCCCGAAGACATGGTTGCCGTCGCACTCAGCGGACCCCAGCGCTGGGTCGTGGCTGGCGCACCGGATTACCTTGCCCGACACGGAAAACCCGATACCCCCGAAGATCTGCGCAATCACACATGCCTGCAGCTTCTTCTGGGCGACAATTCGCCGTTTCCCTGGGAGCTTGGCGCTGGCCCCGATCAGAAAAGCTACCGCGTGCCGGGCCACATCACCATTCAGGACACGGCAACAACGATCTCGGCCGCAAAAGCCGGGCTTGGACTGGCCTATTTGCTGGAATCGCGCATTGCCGGTGAACTCGCCAGCGGACAGCTTGAAATCGTGCTGGAAGACCATGCATCATCTGATGATCCCTTCCATATGTATTACAGCAGCCGCCACAACAATCATCCGGGCTTGCGCGGCCTGATCAACATCATCCGCAAACAGAACGGCCTGTCGCGCATTTGATCACACCCGGGTCGTCCGACGATGATGGATTAGCGCCGATAGACCATCTGGCGGTAATTCAGCGCCTCGGCGATATGGCCACGCTTGACAGCCGCACTTCCGGCCAGATCGGCAATGGTGCGCGCCACCCGCAAAATCCGGTGATATCCGCGGGCTGACAACTTCATCTGGCGCGCTGCGTCCTGCAATAATCCACGACCCTCGGCATCAAGGGCGGCGGCATCCTGCAGGACTTCGCCATCAGCCAGCGCATTGGTCGATATGTTTTCGTTTTTATATCGCAACATTTGTAATTCACGGGCCAGAAATACCCGTTCGCGCACGGCCTGACTGGTTTCGCCTTTGGCAGGTAAATCAAGGTCTTCGGGCTTGACCGCCGGTACTTCGATCTGAATATCAAACCGGTCCAGAAGTGGCCCTGAAAGCCGTGCCTGATATTCCTCGCCACAGCGTGGGGCGCGGGTGCAGGCCAGTTCATTATCCCCAAGATAACCACACCGGCACGGGTTCATCGCCGCGACCAGTTGCACACGTGCCGGATAAGTCACATGCGCATTGGCACGCGCAACCGATACCTGCCCGGTTTCAAGCGGTTGGCGCAGGGCATCCAGTACATTGCGCTGAAATTCCGGCAATTCATCCAAAAACAGAACGCCATTGTGGGCCAGTGAAATCTCGCCCGGCTTGACGCGATGGCCACCACCGACAAGGGCTGGCATGGAGGCAGAGTGATGGGGCTGGCGGAACGGTCGCGTTCTGATCAGGCCACCTTCAGGTAACATTCCGGATACGGAATGGATAACCGTGGTTTCCAGTGCCTGTCTGGCATCAAGATCCGGCAGAATGCCCGGCAAGCGGGCCGCAAGCATCGATTTCCCCGATCCCGGCGGTCCCGACATCAAAAGGTTATGGCCGCCTGCTGCTGCGATCTCAAGCGCGCGTTTGGCACTTTCCTGTCCCTTGATATCGCGCAGATCACCATGGAAATCATTGATCTCGTCGGTGTCACGCCGGATCGGGCGGGGCAGAATTTGCGTGCCTTTGAAATGATTGATCAGGGCTACAAGGCTTGCGGGGGCAAGAATCTCAAGATCACCAGCCCAAAGGGCCTCCGCCCCGTTGGCGTTCGGACAAATGATGCCGCATTCCTGCATCCCGGCTTCCATGGCGGCGGGCAAAACCCCACCAACCTTGGTGATGCTGCCATCGAGCCCCAATTCACCCAGCACCAAGAACCGTTCGATATCGTCATGGCCGATGACATCCATCTCGGCCAAGATCCCAAGCGCAATCGGCAGATCGAAATGCGATCCTTCCTTAAGCAAATCGGCCGGGGCGAGATTAATCGTGATGCGTTTGGGCGGCAGGGCCAATCCCATGGCCGAAAGCGCGGATCGCACCCGTTCACGGGCCTCGGATACTGCCTTGTCGGGCAGGCCAACGACAGTAAAGGCCGGAAGGCCACTTGCCATTTGCACCTGCACGTCAACAGGGATCGTTTCAATCCCGGCAAAGGCAACTGTGGTAACCCGCGCTGTCAATTTGCCTGACCCCCATAACCCCAAGTTGCATCACTTTGACGGGAAACGGGGATCAAGGCAACATATCGTTCAAGGACAAGGTGTTGGCAGGTCGCGATGCCTATGCCGGTTCCATGTCGGTATTAACCATCCAGGGCGTGCCGAACTTGTCAGTCACCAGACCAAAGCCCTTTGACCAAAACGTTTCTTCGAACGGCATAATGACTGTGCCACCCACCGCAAGCCCGTCAAAATACGCGCGCGCCTTTTCGGCAGTCGGGGCATGAATGGAAATGTTCATGCCTTTCATCGCCTCGAAATGTTCGGATGGGCTGTCAGACGCCATGATGTTCCAGCCATCACCGACAAGGCAGGCATGGGCCATTTTGTCGGCCATGGCGGGCATTTCTTCGGCCATCGGGGTTTCGCCATAGGACATGGTGATAAGCTCACCCCCCAGAACAGATTGATAAAACTCCATTGCCGGGCGGCAATTACCATCAAAATTCAAATAGCTGATCACTTTCATCGGGGCTTCCTTTGTAAGATTGCGTTGATGGGCACGGCCTATGGCTCAAGCCCGAACTGGGCTTGACCATTTTCGAAATCAAACGGCACGGAAAAATGCTCATGCGCGATGCGCCATTGGCCGTCGCGCTTTTCAAGCTGAGTGCTTGAGCGCATCCAGCTTGAATGTTCGGTACCATCCGGATCGCGCATGCCACAGCGGATCAGAAAATGCGCAACACCAAGATGGCCTGAGACGCGAATGGTTGGTGTCTGCATCTCGACAATCATTTCGGCGTCCTTGGGCAGGCATTTTTCCCAATGGGTGCGGTAATCTGCGGCACCGTTGAATTGCAGCGGTCCAACCGCGTCATAGGAACAGATATCGGGGTGGTAAAGCGCCATGATCGCATCGATATCCTTGCTGCGATTGGCATCCGCCCAACAATCAAACAGATCGGCAATCGCCTGGCGATCCTTGGCTTGTTTTTCTGACATCAGACATATCCTTGCGTTGGTGGTGCGAAGGGTTTGGCTTCATGAGTGCTCAGGCTTGATCACCCGTCGGCGACAGCGCGTTCAAGTGCCGCGATATCGATCTTTTGCATGGTCATCATCGCGGTTGCCGCGCGTGCGGCGATCGCCGGGTTCGGATCGCTCATCAATTCAATCAGGCGGGTCGGGGTGATTTGCCAAAACACGCCAAACCGGTCTTTGACCCAGCCGCAATCGCGTGGCTGCCCGCCATCCGACAGGCAATCCCAGTAATAATCGACCTCTGCCTGGTCCTTGCAGTCGACGACGAAGGAAACGGCTTCGGTAAACTTGAAATCCGTGGGGAAGTTGAACGCGGTAAAGCTTTGCCCGAACAGTTCAAAGCCAATGGTCAGAACACGTCCCTCCGGGCCGGGACCGGCCGCACTTGCACGCATGACTTTGCCGATTTTGGCATCGGCAAATACCGAAACATAGAAATTCACGGCTTCTTCAGCGGTTTGATCAAACCATAAAAAAGGACTGATCTTCTGCATGGGGCATTCTCCTTGCCAGGCAGAACGGATTTAACGCGGCGACGATCAAAAAGGGCGATTTATCAGCATTTTCTTGTTTTCCCATTTGACAAATACGTTGATATCAACATAATTTATCCATGTCAAAAAAAGATTTCAACCATAGCGATCAGATCGTCCCCTATGCCGACACCATAATGGTAAGGGACTCGTGCCTTTGCCTGCATGTCCGGCGTGCAGCCCGCACCGTCGCAAGGCGGTTTGATGACGCCTTTCGCCCCCTTGATCTGACCAGCGGGCAATATTCGCTGCTGATGTCGCTGAACCGTCCGCATCCGCCGCGTATGAAAGATGTAGCCGACCTTCTGGCGATGGATCGCACCACTTTGACGGCCAATCTCAAACCGCTTGAACGGCGTGGACTGATTGAGATTACACCCGACCCCAAGGACAAGCGCGGCCGCCTGCTGGCTTTGACCAAGGACGGCTTACACCTTCTCAGTCGCGCCTTCCCGATCTGGCAGGAAACCCAACAACAGCTGGAAAATCAGGTCGCCAACTCTGATCCAAAGCAGCTTCTGGCGGCTCTGATCAACCTGTCTCAGGAACCCGGAAATTAAACCATGCTTCGGCAACACGCGCTGTCATTGCTGCTTAATCCCGACAAAGCTCAAAAACCTCTGACCTTCACTAGGAAGCGGTTGAGAAATGGAAGTAAGGTTGAAAAGCGCACGTGCTATAAACTGAATGGCTTCGTTCTCGAGATCAATGGAAGCTTTTTCAAATGGATCTCCATTTTGGTTGTGCTTCAACCAATTCCGCACTTTGTTTAGATGTTCGTCGCTAACCAACTTCGCTTTCAATTGAAACTCTTCAGAAAAGCGTTTCTTCAGTGTTGCGTGGGCGGCACTACCATCAACGCATTTTCCTAGAATTTCCTCGGCCGCAGCTGCAAGTGTAATAGATGGTATGTAGGCTTCATGATCTAGGAACAACCTGATCGACCAATTAAGTTGGAGGACAGCTGCTTGGATCTTCGTAACTTCGAAGTCTGCCATGGACCCCCCGCACACAAAACCAATGGTTATTTATCTTGGCCGCTTACGAAGAATTTCGCAACGCATGGTTTAATTTCAGGCGATTAGAGAGCGGGAAAACTCCTTGCCCTTACGACGTCTGGAGGCGAAAACGCAAAAACGTTTCGCTTTCATAATTAACGGCTTTCTCAAAGACCACACCCATGCGTTTGAGTGCGCCAAGCTTGGTTCGGGTGGGCGGCAACAGGAAGGTCACAGAGGCGATACGCGGATCGGATCGGGCAAATTCAAGCGCCTTGTGCGTGATCGCCATGCCAAGCCCGAAACATTCAGGCCGCAGCACCAGCCCATAGTCCCAGTCATCGCCCTCTTTCTGAAACCCGCCCCAGCCGACATAGGTGCCATCATAAAAGATCGCCCAATGCCCCAGGCCATCACGTTGCCAACAGCCTTTCTTGGCCGCGATGAACCGGGCGACGTCATCCTGATCCCACGGACCGTTTAGCAACGGCATATGCTCCGCCATTCGCGGATCGGACATATGGGCAATCAGGGTTTCGGGCGCGATATCGTCAAGCGAACCAAACGAAATCGCATCGGATCGGGTTGTCATCAGGCAAGACCAAACTAGGCAAAGAAAAAGGCGCAAGAACCATCGGTTCATAGCGCCCTTCATCAGCCAATTTGTCAATCAGGCCCACCGGCATCGGCCATCACATTTGCGATAGCAGCCTAGTCCGAGGATTCGTCATCCGTTTCGCGCGGCGGAAGGAATTCCTTGCGGCATGGCACGGCAACCTCATCAACCACGGTCCAGCCGAAATTACGGAACTTGCCGAAACTGGCCTTTTTCATGGTGATGCCGCTTTCCTTGTGCTTGCGCACTTCCTTGGGGTCTTCGCCCTCAATCCGTTCAGCACGGACCCAGGCGCGTTCACGCATGGCTTTGGTAATGGTCGGTTCGGTCATCGGCTTTTCGCAATTCAATCTTCAAAAGGCGGCGATAGCATGTCTGGCGGCGTTTGTCGCAGGTAATCGAAGGATTTTCTGATCAATCACCATCGTGGGGCAGGTGGAAGGTGGTCTCGGTAAAGGATTCACGTTCCGACATGATCGCCATCCAGTCGCGCACCCGCACCGGGATATCAAACCGCCGGTCCGGCCAGCGGAAATCAATGTAATAAAGCGCAATCAGCACCGACCAGGTGCCAAGATGTGGCTCCTCGGTGCGAAGCGCCGGAAGGCCATCGAGGATCGCCTCAATGCCCGATGTAATCGCCTGCGCCTGTCTTTCCATTACGATTTCAGAACGATCACCGTCTTCGCGTTGGGAGTCGGCATAAAGCCGGGCGGTTGCCGCCATCATGCCATCGGCCAAACCCTGCCATTTCAATGCACTGAGGCGGGCCGGGCCGCTTTCGGGGATCACACCCTTTGAAATGCCCTGGGATTTGGCAAGCTGGTCAAGATAATCACAGATCACGGCCGATTCAAAAACCGCCATGCCATCCTCAAGGATCAGGGTCGGCACTTTGGCAAGCGGGTTATGGGCACGCAGCGCCTCATCCGTCCACGGATCAATCAGGATCTCGCTGATCTGTTTTTCCAGACCCAACTCACGCAAGACAACGCGCACCTTGCGCGAGAAGGGTGAAGTTGGCGCGTAATAAAGCTGCATCATGATCCAAAGCCCCTTGCCATTGGCACATTTCCGTCGGCCATACGACGCGTTCAAACGCGCAAATCCGGCGTCCAGCCAATTCCTTCGAGATGCCAGTTGGCATGCCAGTTGGTGTCGTTGCGTGACAGTGTAAGGTAATTTCGCGCCGCACAATAGGTACCTTTGCGTTCCGGCAGCGGTTTTAACTCTGTCGGCCGACCCGGAAGCGGGTTCTCCCCGATCCATGCCAAAAGGCCCAAAACCCTGGCAAAGGTTGGGGGTGGTGCGGTGTGCGAGATGCCCGATGCCACCAGTTGATGGATGGTTTTGCCCTTGGTTTCAAAGGTGCCGCGGGTTGCGACATGGATTTCGCCCGAAAGCAGGGTGATCTCGTGGTCATGCTCGTTGGCGATTTCTTCGATCAGTTCAAGGAAACGGCACCATTCGCGCCGGTGCCAGCGGCTTTGCCACTGATCGCGCAGATCATCCTCGTATTTCTGAGCACGGGGGGAAAGATGCAACACCATCTCGATCAACGATAATCGTGGGCCGATCACCGGCACACTCGACATCAGAAGAATACGATTGCCATCCGGCACGGTTTTGAGCATCCCGGGCAAATCGCGCCAGCCATGGGCGCCCATCACGTCATTTGGTGTCCGTTCGGATCGCAAATCGGGCGCAACGATACTGACCCCCGGAAAATCGGTGCGCCAGCCAAGGCTGATACCCTCACGATCCCTGACCATATCGGGCAAATCATCGGGTTTGCAGCCAAGCTGCATCAGGCAAAAGGCCTGTCTTGCGCAGGCAAACATGCCTTTGGCAACGGCACTGCCCTGAAACCACTTCTTGTGACTGCCCCAGCCATCAAAAATGTCATGGTCATCCCACATCATAAGCGACGGCACGCGTGCGAGCATGTGGCGGATCTGCGGTTGGCCATAAATCGCCAGATAATGATCAAGATAGAATTTCAAAACGGCGTCGTGCATGACATCGGAAAAGGCGGTTGCCAACCGTTCGCTGCGCCCGGCCTTGTCCCAGGCAATGATGTCCTCGTGGCATTCCCAGACGCCGTCGGCGTAAATCTGATCGCCACCATGCAGCAAAAGCGAGAAGGGCTGCTTTGCGTGCTCTTTGCCCAAATCCGTCCAGAGCGCATTGCGGTCTTCAAGCGGCCGGTCCAGATCGCCATCTTCCTGACCATTGCACGATACAAACCCGATGCGAAGATCATCCCCAAGATCGGTGCAAACCTCATATGTTTCGTTTCCGAAACTATATGATGCCGCCCGGTTTGACGGCAGCTCAAAATCAAACCGCCAATAGCTTCGGCCAAACAGGCTGGCAAGCTTTGACGGCGCAATGACATCACGGCCATTAGCCCGAAATTCCGGGATTTCTGCACCATCGTCGGCAACCACAAGGGCGGCGATCTTTGCCGTCTTGGCATCAGCACCCCGGGCAAACAGGAACGGCCCGAAAAGATCCTGATCGGTGATTTTTGTCGCCTCGGAGCTGGTCATGCGCTGTTATTACCTGCCAAAATGATGTGAACTTGACCCTTGAAACATACGTTTGATCGCCGCGTTAGTTCCAGCTTAGCGGAACCGGACGGCGACGGCATCGTCAAAGTCACACAACACGCCGACATAAAAAAGGCAAGCAGCATGAGGGACTTGTCGCTATCATCAACGGGTTAACCGCAAAAATTGGAGAAACCCAGTGACTGCACAGCGCCCCAAAGCCATTCCCACCGTCCAGGTCGATGACGATGCCGTCAAGGTGACCGAATGGCACTTCCCGCCCGGCTCCGAAACCGGTGATCATGTTCACGGCATGGATTATGTCGTCGTCCCGATGACGACTGGTACCCTGACCATTGTTAACGATGACGGCACAACGTTTCCGTCCGACATGACCGCAGGGCAATCCTATGCCCGCAAGACCGGCGTGTCCCATAACGTGATCAACAACAATGACTTTGCCATCACCTTTGTCGAGGTCGAGGTCAAGGCGCGCTGATCAAAGCCCGCCTCAAGCCCCACAAAATCACCCAACAAAAAGGGCAGGTGATGATCACCTGCCCTTTTTTAACTTCACGGAAATGGGGAGCTCGGCCTAGCCAAGCCGCGTTTCAATCGCATCCCAGATCAGGCTTTCCAGTTTGGAGCCGTCAAAGCGGTTGATCTCCTGAAGACCGGTCGGCGAGGTGACGTTGATTTCCGTCATGTAATCGCCGATGACGTCAATCCCGACAAAGATCAGATCGCGCTTCTTAAGCTCCGGCCCGATGCGATCGCAAATCTCACGTTCGCGCGGGGTCAGCATCGATTTCTCGGCCACACCGCCAACATGCATGTTCGAACGTGCCTCACCCTCGGCCGGCACGCGGTTGATCGCGCCCACGGGTTCGCCGTCAACCAGAATGATGCGTTTGTCGCCCTTGCGCACATCGGGCAAATAGGCCTGCACCATCAACGGTTCGCGCGACTGTGCGGCAAACAGTTCCAGCAGCGAATTCAGGTTCTCGTCACCGGGTTTGAGGTGGAACACACCCGCCCCGCCATTGCCAAACAGCGGCTTGACGATGATGTCCTTGAATTCTTCGCGGAATTCCTTGATGCGGGCTGCCGACCGCGTGATCAGGGTCGGCGGCATCAGATCGGGAAATTCGGTGACAAAGATCTTTTCCGGCGCATTGCGGACATGGCCCGGATGGTTGACCACAAAGGTTTCCGGGTGGATCGCCTCAAGCAAATGGCTTGCGGTGATATAGTTCATGTCAAACGGCGGGTCCTGACGCATCAGGATCACATCGGTTTCGCGCGCCAGATCAATCACCCGTGCTTCGCCCAGATCATGGTGGTTGCCATGTTCGTAGCGCAACGTCATCGGACGGACTTCCGCCTTGATCCGGCCCCGGTCATAGAACATGTCATCGGGATGATAATGCAAAAGATCATATCCCCGCGCCTGGGCTTCAAGGCCCATGACAAAGGTCGAATCCCCCTTGATGTCGATGCTCTCGATCGGGTCCATCTGGATGGCGACGATACGGCTCATTAAACGTGTTCTCCTGCTTGCCGGTGGTCAAATGACCTGCAATTAAGGCTCAAAACGGCCAATTAAGGTCATTTGCGGGCATGGCTTGACCCGGCTGGTCTTCCCGGCCAAATGATGCGATATGTTACTCGCAGTGAGTGGTTACTATTTGGCACGATTTTTATCATCCGCCATTCACCTTCTGCAATCGCCATGATTGCGATCAACGAATTGTTACGAACACCGGTAAGACACATGACCCGTTTGAACCAAGAACCGAAGACTCGCTGGAAATTGTTTGGCAAGAAAGGCCGCGCCGTTCTTGCGGCAAGTGTCATTGCATCCGCCATCGGTCTTGGTGCCGTCACCAGTCTGACCCTGTTGCCAAGCACAGCCCACGCGCAAGCAAGCGATCAGATCACGCCTGAGATGATCGAAAAGATCGAAAACTATCTGGCCGGGATCACGACGCTTAAGGCCGAGTTCGTTCAGATTTCATCGGATGGTGGTGCGGCCGAAGGCGATCTTTATATGGAACGCCCGGGCAAGATGCGGTTTGAATATAACCCGCCGGCCCAGATCCTGCTGGTCTCGACCGGCAATGATTTCATCTATTATGACAAGGAAATCAACGCACCGACCTATTTCGACATTGATGAAACCCCGGCCGGGATCATTCTGGCGGAAAACATCTCGCTGACCGACAAGGTCAAGATTGTCGATTATCGTCGCACGGCCGAAACTGTCCGCGTTGAACTGGTGCGCAAATCCGATCCGGGTGCCGGAAGTGTAACCCTGGTGTTCACCGAAAAGCCGATGCAGCTGCGTCAGTGGAGCGTCAAGGACCCGACCGGGGTCGAAACCACGGTCACCCTGTTCAATACCGAAGAGGGCATGCAGCTTGACCCGGAACTGTTCAAATTTGAACGCATCTGGCCAAATCAGCGCAACTAGGCCAAAAAAAATTCCCATCCGATTTCGATGTCTTTGAACCGCCCGTAAACCGGTGCCGGATCAAGAATATTTTCTGATTCAACTGCTTGGCCAAGTGGTGAATGTAATTGTGATTTCGTAACGAAATCACCGCGGATTGGAATCAGGGAAAAGTTTCAAAATTTGTCGTCTTTTTCGGGCCCAAACCCATGGCACGGAGGTCCTGTGCATCCTATATGTGAGTCTGTCACAAGGTTCCCCTAAACGACGGGAACCCGGTGTGAGGAAAAGGTCTCCCCTACCTTTCCTCACGCTCCAGATTATCGGAGCGCTGGCGTCCGGTTCTCCCCCCTGGCCGGACGCCTTTTTTTTGCCTGATGCCTGCGATAGATGTCGCATTCTTGGGAAAACTGCAAAGCCACCCCCTGATTTCACAGGCTGTTAATTTTAATTGCCTACTAAACTAATGCATGATTCCCTTGCGGATATATTCCGCACACTCGACACATGACAGGACAGGACCGACATCTTCCATGATCAATGACTTTCTGAAATCCGTTGCGCAGTTTTCCGACCCGCGTTTTCGCAAAGTTGTGCTGATCGGTGTTGCCGGTGCGCTGGCAACCATTGTCGGGTTGTGGGTCCTGATCTGGTTCGGTCTGAATTCCGTCACCTTCTTCACTGATGGTGGCTGGCTTGAAACCGCCGTGGACTGGCTTCTGGGCATTGGTCTGACCCTTCTTGTGCTGTTGCTGTTTCCCGCGGCCACGGTCCTGATCTCGAGCCTTCTGCTCGATCAGATTGCCGACGCGGTCGAAGACAAGCACTATCCGACCCTGCCCGACACCCGTCCGCAGCCGATCATTGATGCGCTGATCAGCGGCCTAAAATTCGCCCTGACGGCTTTGGCGCTTAACATTTTGATTTTGCCGCTTCTTCTGGCGGGCCCGCTCTATGTCATCGCGTTTTACGGGATGAATGGCTATCTTTTGTCGCGTGAATATTTTGAACTGGTTGCCGCACGCCGCTATGATGCGCGAACGGTTGAGGCCATTCGCAAAAGCCGCCAGAAAAAGCTTTGGATTGCCGGGGTCGGTTTGACCTTCCTGATGACCATTCCCTTGGTCAATCTGGTCGCGCCGATCATCGCCACCGCCTTTATGGTCCACTATTCTGTGCGTCTTGGCACCTATGTGCCCGAGACCGCCTGACCGGTAACCGCAAGGCCGATACACCCTAGACCAACATCGAAACTGCAACTCTAAGGATCTGGTCATCCCATGTTTGGAAAGAAAAAAGCCAACAAAACAGTCGACAGAAGTGCGACTTCGTCAGATACATCTCGCCTGGATGGATCAGACAAGCTTTCCGGGACGATGACCTCGGCCTCTGATGCTGCATCTGACAAATCCAGCGAAACCCGCACGTTCGAAAAAACAGAAAAACGAACAGAGCCGCGGCTCTTCACCCAACCGCGCACAAAGGATGAACCGCAAATGTCCAGCAAACCGCACTCCACCAACTTCCGCCCGGAAATCCCGAAGCGCCCGCTTGAAATCCCGACCCGCGGCAGTTCCGGTCGCCCGGGAGGATCGGGTAGCCACTCCTCCGAGGGCAAGAAACTGACAGTTGGTCGTGACATCACGCTCAAAGGTGAAATCGGTTCCTGTGACGTTCTGGTCGTCGAAGGCGTTGTCGAAGCCCAGATCAAGGAATGCTCGCGCCTCGAAGTTTCCGAAGGCGGCAGCTTCATCGGTTCTGCCCAGGTGGATGAGGCCGAAATCAGCGGCAAGTTTGAAGGTGAACTGACGGCTGGCCGTGTGGTTGTCGTCCACTCGGCTGAAATCAGCGGCAAGATCACCTATGGCGCGCTTCAGATCGAAAATGGTGCACGCATCAAGGGCGAGCTGGAATATGTCGAAGGTGCTGACACCGGTATAAGCCGCGGCGGCAGCACCGGCGCAATCACCATCCCGCGCAAATCTGACGATTCCTGATTTTTAGCGCGCATGATTGCTCTGACCCAAACCTCACCCCGAACAGACGTCACCCGTCCATTCGGGGTGATTTTGCTTCTGGCGCTTATTGCCATGGGTCTTTCGGCCTGTGGCGGCGGGTCTTCAGTGCCACCGGGTTCGACAAACACCAATTACGGCGAGCTTAATACCAAGGGCAACGTCACTACGACCCAGCCCGAAGCCCGCAGGCGGCCGGAAAATTCTAAATCACGTACCACCACGGCCGCCATCCCGTTCAAGCCGGTACCCAACGCATCGCTCAAGGGTCTGTCAGAGCCGGAGGTCGAAGCCAAAATCGGCGAACCGGAAATGATCCGCGGCGAAGGCGACATCCGCGTGTGGCAATACAGATCCGATCAATGTTCGTTTGATGCCTTCTTCGCCCCGGCAACCGAAGGCGCACCCCGTGAACTCCGTCACATGCTGGCGCGCATGCGGCGCGGAAATCAGCCGATCACGGTTCAGGATTGCCTGGATCAGGTGGTCAAAAAGAATCTCGCACGCGGCTGACACCTGCCAATCATTTTTAGTGGTGTGACAACGGTTTACCGGTAATCCCGTCAAGAAGCGCATCACCACCCATGGCGATCATCCGGCGCCATCCACAGAATAATTTGTAAAATTTGCCTGTTCGCACCCGGTTGGACGCATTCCTTGGTTTAATCTTTACCTTTTGGCGGCAATCTCGGAAAACGAACCTCATAAATTTGCCATATCCTTTGGATTTTATGCGTCCTAACGTGGTCCGGTCGGACCGATCCCGAAACTTCAGACACGATACGCGACCTCATGAAAAAACACGCCCATCGTCTCGTCAGAAATTCGTTTGCCGCCGCTTTTGGCGCGGTTGCCTGTCTGCTTGCGCTTGGTTTTGCGACCAACGTGGCACAGGCCCAGAACTCCCCGCAGCTGATAGATGTTTACGGCAAGTGGGAAGCCTACACCTATTCCGAGGATGGCCAGAAAGTCTGCTATATGGGCAGCCAGCCGACCTCGGCCAAAGGCGACTACACCCAGCGTGGCAAAATCTATGTCATGGTCACCCATCGCCCGGCACTCAAGCTGCTCAATGAAGTCAGCTTCATCACCGGCTATACCTACAAATCCGGTAGCGAGGTCGATCTTCGAATCGATTCCAAAAGTTTCAAGCTGTTCACCCATGATGATTCCGCCTGGGCGGTAAACAGCGAAGAAGACCGCAAACTGGTCAGCGCGATGAAAGCCGGATCGACCATGGTTGTGGTTGGCTATTCGTCACGCGATACCAAGACCACCGACACCTATTCACTGTCGGGCTTTACCAACGCCTATAACGCGATTTCAAAGGCCTGCAACACCAAGCCGGTCAACTGATCCATATCTGATCAAACCGGTTGGTGGGGCCGTCACAGCGTGCTTTGCAACCGTGATTGCAGTGCTGTGATAGCTGCAATGTGAAATTTATCGTTTCTAAATCGACCCGGCCCCGCTATATGCGGGGCCAAGCATTTTTGCATCATTTCTGGTATAGTCCCGCTGACGCCAGAACAAGACGGCCAAAAACCGTCTGGCAAACCCACACTACGCAAAAGAGAGAGCCCGGGATGACCGACGTCCTGACCGAAAACGCACCCCTGACCGATGCCCCTGCCAAGCAGGATGGGCCGTCGCTGTCCGACTTCGTTTCGCGCGCCGCCAATGGGCAGGCTGCCGACGGGCGTCGTGATCTGGTCGGCATCACCCGCGAAGAACTGACCGAACTCATGGCTGGCATGGGCGAAAGCAAGTTCCGCGTCAAACAGCTTTGGAACTGGATCTATAACCGCGGTGTCACCGACATCGAGGACATGACCAACATTTCCAAAAAGCTGCGTGATCGCCTGGCTCAGGATTTCTATGTCGGGCGTCCGGTTCTGACAGCCGATCAAAAAAGCACTGACGACACCCACAAATGGCTGATGAAGTTCCATGACGGCAACGAGGCCGAGACGGTCTATATCCCCGATCGCAATGAAGATCGTGGCGCTGTCTGCATTTCATCGCAGGTGGGTTGCACGCTGACCTGCAAATTCTGCCACACTGGTACCCAGCTTCTGGTGCGCAACCTGACCCCGGGCGAAATCGTCAGCCAGTTCATGGTCGCACGCGATAGCTACGGCGAATGGCCGACCCCGGCCAATGGCATCCGCCGTCTGTCGAACATCGTCATGATGGGCATGGGCGAGCCGCTGTTTAACTATGAAAACGTCCGCGATGCCCTGCGCATTGCCATGGACGGCGAAGGTATTTCGATCTCGCGCCGCCGTATTACGCTTTCGACCTCTGGCGTGGTGCCGGAAATCGTGCGCTGTGGCGAAGACCTTGGCGTTGGTCTGGCGATCTCGCTGCATGCGCCTGATGATGATCTGCGCAACGAAATCATGCCGATCAACAAGAAATACCCGCTCAAAGAACTGATGGATGCGTGTCGGAACTATCCGGGTATGTCCAATGCCCGTCCGATCACCATGGAATATGTCATGCTTAAAGGCGTGAACGACAAACCCGAACATGCACGTGCGCTGGCCAAGCTGGTCAAGGGCGTTCACTGCAAGTTCAACCTGATCCCGTTCAACAAATGGCCAGGTTCGGATTACGAATGCACGCCGACCAACGATATCAAGAACTTCGCGCAAATCCTGCTTGATAACGGCTACGAAGCGCCGATCCGCTGGCCGCGCGGCCGCGATATTCTGGCCGCCTGTGGGCAGCTCAAATCCGAAAGCCAGCGTCAGCGCAAATCACGCGTTGGCAGCAACGGTGACGCAGCAGGTTGTGGCAAATCGGATGCCGGCAACGAAGGCATCGTCGCCGCCCAGTAAGTCAGGCATCAACGACGTCCCAAAATCGATCAACACCGGATGGCCTTGCCGTCCGGTGTTTTTCTTTGCGCTGTCCCTGTTTCAGGTCCCTGCGCCGAAACGTCCCAAAAAGCGCGATTTAGATCGTCGGTTTGATCTTGGTCGGTATTTTGATCTTAATTATAAGATCATTTGACATAATCTAGTTCAGATCCAGCGTAATTCCGGCTTCTTGTCCGATCCCTTGTCGGGTGTATGGATGTCATCAACATTGACGCTTATGGCAAGAATACCGCCAAGGCCGCCTTCGGTCATTTCAGACAATCGAATGCCGATCCAGTCCTGATCAAGGCCGCGCACATAGGTGTCGCGCGCCGCCAGATCGGTGAAATCAATGGTAATGGCATGGGTAAATCCCTGGCTAAGGCCGCTTCCGCTCATCTTTGGTCCGCCGCTAAAGGCCAATGCACCCGGCACTGAAAAGGCAACTTTTTCAAGTTCGCCGATCATGGTGTCGATGTCGCTCTGCGCGATGTGGCTTGGGATCTGCAGCAACACAATGTGACGGATCATGAAGTGCCCCCTGTCTGAGTATCCGCATCCTGCCAGCTTGCCGGATCGATGCTGTTGGGCAACAGGACATATTTCCGGCCCTCCCGGTTCATGTGGCCGGCATAAAGAGCCGCGTCCTCGCCCGGGCCAAAGAAGATATCACCGCGCACCGGCCCGCGAATGGCCCCACCGGTATCCTGGGCCACCATCAGGCGGCGAAATGTACGGTCCGCATTCATCGGATCGCTGGTTTCAAGCCAGACCGGCACCCCCATGGCATGGAACCTGCGATCCACCGCCAATGACCGGCCGGGCTCCAACGGCACCCCTTGCGATCCCAGCGGCCCCGCTTCGGGGTCATTCGGATCAACCTTCAGCGGTTGGAAAAACACGTAGGATGCGTTGGTATTCATCACCGCATCGGCTTCGCCCGGATTGTCATGCAGCCATTTACGGATTGATTGCAGCGATACGGTTTCGCGCGTCAGCACCCCGCGCGCAATCAGTTCGCGCCCGATGGCAAAGTAAGGATGGCCGTTGGTCGCGGCATAACCCACCCGAAGTACACTGTCATCGGGTAGTACCACCCGACCAGACCCCTGAATTTGCAGGAAAAAGGCATCCACCGCATCATCGACCCAGACCAGTTCAAGATCGCGGTCCGATAACGCCCCTTCCTCGATCGCTTCACGGTCGTAATAGGGTTTGATGGCATCACCCGCGATCCGCCCGACCAGCTTGGTACCTTTCAGATCCTCGCGGAAATCGCCAAGATCGATCGAGACCATGTCATTTGGCTTAAGATAAAGCGGCGTCTGATATGCCCCGCCACGGGTCAGCTGGCCTTGCAATTCCGGCTCGTAATAGCCGGTAAAAAGGCCCTCGGCCGTATCGCGATTGCCACTGAGATAGGGTCTGAAACCACTTTCAAAGAACGCACGGGCGTCTTCCTTGCGAAGGCTCTCAACATCAAGGGAAACCGCGGTTTCGCAACGATCGCGCCACTGGCCAATCGTGCCCATGCGTGGGTCAGGCCCGACGGGTTTGTCATCACTGCGTCTTAGCATCGCCTGGCACGACCGGGCAAAGGCCCGCACGGTGCCGCGCATATCATCGGTCTGCCAGCCATCAAGATCAGCAAACGTCGCCGGGCGCAGGGTCAGTTTGTCTTCCACCTCGGCCGGGGGTTCGATCTGTCCGGTGATTTGTGGCCAAAACATCCAGATCAGGGCGGCAGCCGCGCCGACCAGCACAGAAACAAGGGACAGGCTGCGTGATAAAACCAGTCGTCTTTTCAAGATGGAATCCGTTTTTCAGAACAGTTCTACGAAAATCTGATCTTGCCCCTGACATGCTTAACAAGCCGATAATTGGCGATAGCCCAAACAGGCGCAGGCATGAAAAAAGGCGACCCGGTTGATCGGATCGCCTTTGGTATGTTTGGTCTTTGCGAAACCCGCGTTAATCGGCGGTTTCTTCTTCCGGGGTTTCGGTCGCAACCAGCTGCCAGTTCGGATCGCGGCTTTCGATATTGCGCGCGAATGTCCAGAGGTCTTCGGCCTCAACCACCTTGTTTGGATCGCCATCCACCACATCGCCCTCGGCATTGCGAATGACCGAGACTTCCTCGGACACGAATTTCACCGTCACATAGGCGGTGCGGCCTTCAAGGCTGGCGTCATGGATCGACGCGCTCTTGATACCGACCAGGGTGGTTTCCTCGTGCTCGCCCTTTTCGGCGCGGGCATCAATGGCAGCGGCGAAGTTCTTGTAAACCTCGGCCGAAAGCAACGGGTTCAGGCCATCCTTGTCGCCCTTGGCAAAATATTCGACGATCATTTCGAACGCCATGCGCGCGCCATTGAGGAAGTCCTGCTGGGTAAAGTTCGGATCGTGCTTCTGGATCTCCTGCAGGGTTGCAAACGTGCCCGAAGGAACATCTGCCGCATCCTGATCGTTACCGGAGTCAGGCAGGCGATAAACATTATCGGTCTGAGCTGCGGCGTCTTTCTGGCCTTCATTGTCATGAGTCTGACGGCCAAAGATATCGGACGGCCCCTGCTTTTCATTGCCGGTGCGACGGCCAAGCACGCCACGCAAACGCAGCACAAGGAAAACCGCAATCAGAGCGAATAAGAATATATCGAAATACTGCAAGACGGTCTCGTGATCCTAATGGTTTCAAACTGGTTGTCTGTATATCACAACCGTGGTGGAGAGATGGTATGAACTTAACCAAATGCAAGGGCAACTGCCGATTACCCGGCAAGATGTGATCATCTTCACCCTTCACCGGTGCGATATGCGCCGGGGCAAAGCCAAGATGACGATCTGCCGCATTTTTGTCGCGTTGTCACATTAGCGTTCCCACCAACTAACCAACGAACTTAAGTGTGCAGATTAATGAGAAATCGCTGAAAACCAAGTTGTTTTCTGCAATAGTTTCAGCAAGACGTCAGCTTTGGCCGTAAAATGCATGTGATAATACGACATTTGCGGCGCATACAGGCAATTCATCGCCAGTAAACGGAGAAACAATGGGCTTTTACTTTCTCGCGATATTCGTCGCCATGCCAATCATCGAAATCGCGGTCTTCATTCAGGCCGGCGAACTGATCGGGCTATGGCCGACCATTGGCGTGGTTGTTCTGACAGCCATCATCGGTACGTCGCTGATGCGTGCCCAAGGGTTGCAAACCCTGGCCAAGGCGCAAAGCCAGATGGATCAGGGCGAAATGCCCATTGGTGCCCTGTTTGACGGCATCTGCATTCTGATCGCCGGTGTATTATTGCTGACGCCTGGCTTTGTCACCGATACCTTTGGCTTCCTGTTGCTTGTCCCGCCGCTGCGCCAGCTGATCGGGGCCAAGGTCATCATGAAGCTGGTCCAGTCGGGCAATATCCGGACAAACTTCCGCGGTGCGACCTATTCCAGCGGTGCGCACGGTGGGCCAAACGGGCGCGGACCGAATGGACCCGGCGGACATGGCGCCGGTGGACATGGCGCCGGTGGACATGGCGGAGCACGGCCGCGCGGGGCCGGGCCGATCATTGATGGCGATTTCGAAGATGTCAGCCCGAATGATCCGTCAAACGACACCGACAGGAGCAATGATCCGGGCGACAATCCCGAAACACCGCGCAATTTGCCGCCGCGTGACGAGACGCGCTGAATTCATACGAAAATCACAAAATCAGAAGGTTGACCGACACCCCCGGTCAGCCTTCTTTGAGTCAAAGGCCTTTGGCAATAATCAGGACAACCAAACCCCCGGAAATACGGGCTTTGATAAGGGCTTTGACCCGCTCTGATTGGCTTGCCCGTGCAGGCCAGACGTGCTAGGCCAACAAGTCCAATTTATCTGCCGCAACGGGGCGGCGTCAGTAATAAGCATTTCAGCCAAGGCAAAGCCTTCAAGCCGAAAGCTTTTTTCTGATCAAGACGAAATGACCTCTAAGGGAGCTAGACTTTAATGGCCGAGAATACCACCGGTGCAGAAGGCGCAGCAGAACAGAAGCAGCAGCCGGCCGCAAATCCGATCACGATCCACACCCAGTACATCAAGGATCTGTCGTTCGAAAACCCGAACGCACCGGAAAGCGTTGCCCTGCAGCAGCAGCCGAAAATCAATATCGATGTTGATGTCGAGGCCCGCACCACCCAGGACCAGAAACTTCATGAAGTCACCATCAAGATCAACGTCAAAGCCGACGTTGGCGACAAGGTGGCCTTCATCGCCGAACTTCAGTATGGCTGCGTTGTGACGCTGAATGTTTCTGACGAACATCGCCTGCCGGTTCTGATGATCGAAGTTCCGCGCCTGCTGTTCCCGTATGTCCGCAAAATCGTCGCAGACCTGACCGCAGACGGTGGCTTCCCGCCGCTGATGATGCAGCAGATTGATTTTGCTGATCTTTTCCGCAAGAAATTCGCATCCAAGATGGAAGGTCAGCCGGCTGGCAACGCCTGATTGACCTCATTCATCGGATTTTGGTTCGATACCAAAACGATGACAAAGAAAAGGCCGCCAGTTTGGCGGCCTTTTTATTTTAAAATCGAAACGTTTCCGCTGATGGGCCGTCAAACCGAGCCGATCAGAAGGGCCGAGCGATCACCATGAAGACGACAATGATCATCAGGATCGTCGGTACTTCATTGAAAATGCGATAGAATTTCTGCGATTTCGTATTGGCATCCGCCTCAAACGCCCGGCGGTAACGCGCCATCATCATGTGCGCGATGGTCATCAGAACCACACACAGCAGTTTGACGTGGAACCAGCCTTCGGTCATCACACCGGCCGCATGGATCAGATAGCCGCCAAAAATCCAGGTCGCGATCATTGCCGGGTTCATGATGGCGCGCAAAAGGCGGCGTTCCATCACCTTGAATTTCTCGCTGGCTTCCGAGCCCGGCGCCACTTCGCAGTGATAGACATAAAGCCTTGGCAGATAAAGAAGACCCGCCATCCAGGCGATCACGCTGATGACATGCAGGGATTTGATAATGCTGTAACTATCCATCTCTCTCTTCTCTGGATGTGACGGTCAGGGTCGGCAGGTTTAAGACCGCGCAAGCGGGAATTTTTTGAATTTTTCCGACCATAACAGCAATCAGGCCGATCCAAAAACAGAACCGGCCCGATTGGCGTTATAACTGTGATCTAAAGCGCGTCGCGCTTTAGGCCAGTTCAGGCCCCGGCAGGTTTCAGCGATGGCTGCTTGGCGACCGCACAGGAATGTTCATCCGGGCACCACCAGCCGCGCGTTTCGACCGTGTAGTCATCCGGGCCTTTTTCATCGAGCTCGTCCTGGGTTTGTTTTACAACCGAAACAAGTCCGGCAATAAACTTCGGATGGGAACAGACCGTGCGCACGCGCTCATAGATCGGCACATGTTTTTCATGCGCCAGTTCCCCATATTCGATATCAAGCTCGACCAGGGTTTCCGAATGCTCGGTGACAAAGGCAATCGGCACCACGACGATGCCCTTGTTTTCCTTGCCAGCACGTTCGATCTCGTCCTCGGTCGAGGGGCCAATCCATTCCATCGGGCCGACCCGGCTTTGATAACAAACGTTCCAGTCCAATCCTTCGATCGCCATTTTCTCGACCACCGCGGCCGATGTTTTTTCGATCTGCGACTGATAGGGATCACCGCGCTTGGTAATCACCGCTTTCGGCACACCATGGGCGGAAAACAGGATGCGCGGCTTATCAATGCCAAGTTCCGTGGCCTTGGCCAGGGCCCGCTCATAGCCCGCCTTGATCATCTCAGCCGATGCTTCAACAAAGCCCGGATTGGTCGGATAGCAGCATGCCGTTTTGATCGGAGAGCTCAGGCCAACCTTGGCACAGGCCCGTTTCCAGTCCTTGACCGACGATCCGCTGGTGGTGGTTGAAAACTGCGGATAAAGCGGCAGCAAAATTTGTTCGTCCGCCCCCCATGCCTTGACCGCGGCCGCGGTATCATCGGCAAACGGCTTCCAATAGCGCATGGCGATAAAGCAACGGTTTTCATAACCGTCATCTTCGGCATTGAGCGCAATCTGAAGCGCATCTGCCTGTTCCTGGGTCAGTTCCAGAAGCGGCGATTTGCCACCGATATGATCATAAATCTCGCGCGCAATTGGTGCGCGGCGACGCGAAATCAGCTTTGCCAGCAAAAAGCGGAACGGATTGGGCAGGCTGATGATCGCCGGATCATTAAACAGGTTGAACAGAAACGGCTCAACAGCTGCCGGACAGTCCGGCCCCCCCAGATTGAAAAGAACAATGGCGCGTTTCTTGCGCGTCGTCTCGGACATTTGGCTATCCTTCATGTCAGATCGTGTCTGGACCGGTTCCCGACAAACCGGGAATGATGTAAACCCGTCGCGCTCCGGCACCTATTTTGGTTAAACCGGACCCAAGCGCAACAGGCAACGCCCATCATACGCATTGAATTTTTCAATCGATTTGATTGATTTCAAAAATCACAAAATAAAATGCAGCAATTGCCGACATTTACCCTTTGTAATCGCGGATGAAGTTCACCAGCTGGCCAACATGTTCCGGCGGGGTTTCCGGCGTGATGCCATGACCAAGGTTAAAGATGAATGGCCCTTTGCCCAGCGTATCAAGGATGCGCTTGGTTTCATCAAACATCGGATCACCGCCGGTAATCAGCAGCATCGGATCCAGATTGCCCTGAACGGGTCCCAGTTTCTGAAGGTTTTCCGCCACCCAGTCGAGTTTAACTCCACTATCAAGGCCAACCGCGGTCACACCGGTTTTTTGTTTGAAATCGACCAGATGCAAGCCACAGCCACGCGGGAAGCCGATTATCGGCAGATCCGGGTGGACAGCACGCAAATTGGCAACGATCTGTTTGGTCGGCTCGATCACCCAGCGATTAAAGCCGGTCTCGGACAACACCCCGCCCCAGGTTTCAAACAGCTGAATGCATTCCGCACCGGCCTCAACCTGTTTCAGCAAATATTGCGTCGTCGCCTCGACCAGAATGTCGATCAGTTTGGCAAAACCATCGGGATCACCATAGGCAAAGCGGCGGATATTCGGGAAGTCCTTGGATCCCTTGCCCTCGACCATGTAGGTCGCAACGGTCCAGGGTGCACCGGCAAAGCCGATCAGTGCTGTGCTCGATGGAATGGCGTGTGAAAGCTTTGAAACCGTCTCATAGATCGGACCAAGCGTGTCATGAATGCCTTCAAGCGAAAGCTTGCCCAGGCCTGAAGCATCGCGGATGGCCTCAAGCTGTGGGCCTTCTCCCTGCTTGAAGGCCAAATGCTGCCCAAGTGCCTGCGGTATAACGAGGATATCGGAGAACAATATTGCCGCATCGAAGTCAAAGCGCCGAAGGGGCTGCAACGTAACTTCGCAGGCAAGATCGGGATTATAGCAAAGATCAAGGAAAGAGCCTGCTTCTGCGCGGGTTGCGCGGTATTCTGGCAAATAGCGACCAGCTTGGCGCATCAGCCAGATCGGCGGTACCGGAAGAGTTTCTCCGGCAAGGGCACGCAAGAAGGTCTTTTGGGTGTTAGGCATCTGGTTTCCTGTTTCTCTTCCCGATCGCTTTTTTGATCTTTGGCCCGACACGCGGCGTTCGGCCACCTGTCAGAACCGGCTTTGTTATTTCGTGAAATGTGCCCTGGGGCCTTTGCCAAGACGTTTTCCACGTTCTGCCTAACAAAACCTTATTTAATAAAAAAGGATGTTGTTTGTGAGTGGTTCCCTGTGGATAACAGGGATTAAATTTCACGCACAGTTTATTCACATTCCGACTCGGGAAAAATGATTCATCTCAACCGGCCTTGGGGAAAACTGTGTACGACTCCGAACGACTCCCGGACTCTGCCTTGGGAAAAGACGTTTTTGAATAATGGGGATAAGGTGAATAAGTCTGGTTTTTGCATTCTTATCCCTGTTATTACGGGAAAAATTTGGCACTTATCCCGCTCGGGACAGAGCACTTGAGAAAGTTTGTATGAGCGGGAGGATAATTCCTGTGGAAAAAATCGGGCCGGAGTCGCACCCGTTATCCACATTTATCCACAGGGCCGACTCCGATCCGCTAACTTCGGGTTGCGATAAAACTCTTATCCATCCGGTTAGTGATCGGTATTTTGAACAGCCGTAACGTTGTTTGAATAAAGTTAGAAAAATCGTTTGGTCGGCAAAAAGTGGATAAGATTCCTCTTGGTGATCAAAAATTGGCCAAAGAAACGGACAGGCATGGTCGGGACGGACAAAATTTTCCATCTTCATCTGGTCTCGGACTCAACCGGCGAGACGGTCGATGGCATTGCGCGCGCCTGTGTTGCGCAGTTTCCCGATGTGCGTGCCCATGAACATGTCTGGTCGCTGATCCGAACCGATGCCCAGCTGGCGCGGGTCTTGGCCGATATCGAACGCAATCCCGGCATCGTTCTTTACACCGTTTTTGACAGCGACATCCGCCGCAAGCTTGAAGAAGGCTGTCGCCGCCTGCAGGTCCCGCACAGCCACGTGCTTGATAACACGGTCACCATGATGGCCGGGTATCTGGGCCAGCAATCGCACGGCCGGACCGGCGCGCTCCATAAAATGGACGAGGAATATTTCAACCGGATCGAGGCGATTGATTACACCCTGACCCATGATGACGGCCAATCGGGCTGGGATCTGGAAGACGCCGATGTGGTGATTGTCGGTGTTTCGCGCACGTCCAAAACCCCGACATCGGTTTATCTGGCCAATCGTGGGATCAAGACTGCCAATATTCCCTTTGTGCCGGGCTGCCCATTGCCGCCGGAACTTGATCAGCTCAAAAAACCGTTGGTGGTTGGCCTGATCAAGGATGTTGATCAGCTGGTCTCGATCCGCAAAAACCGCCTGCGCCAGATCGAACGCGGCGAGGGCGGCGATTACGTTGATCCGGTCGCAGTCCGCGATGAAGTCCATCAGGCACGGCGATACTTTACCGAACGTGGCTGGAAGATCATTAATGTGACCCGCCGGTCCATCGAAGAAACCGCCGCCATTATTTTATCGACCATGTATGACCGCCGCGGTCATTAAGCTGCACCAACAGGATAAACATATGCCCAGCACCCATCGTCTTATTCTCGCATCCAGCAGCAAGGCCCGCCATGCCATGCTGACCAATGCTGGTGTCAATTGCGAAGCCGTCGCCTCGATGATTGACGAGGATGGCTATAAACAGGCGATGAAGGCCGAGGGTGCGACGGCGGCCGAGGCCGCGGAAACCCTGGCTGAAATGAAGGCGCTGCGCATGTATCGCCAGCAACCCGATGCGATTGTGATTGCCGCCGATCAGATGCTTGAATGCAATGGCATCTGGTTTGACAAGCCGATGGACCGTGACAATACCCGCGCCCAACTCCTGGCCCTGCGGGGCAAAAGTCACAAGCTGGTGTCGGCCGCTGTTATATATAAGGAAGGCTCGCGCATCTGGGGCACGATTGATACCGCCCATCTGACCGTGCGCAACTTCACCGATGAATGGCTCGAAGAATATCTCGATGCCGCCGGAGAAGAGATTTATCACTGTGTGGGCGGCTATCAGCTTGAAGGCCTTGGTGCGCAGCTCTTTACCGAGGTGCGCGGGGATTACTTTACCGTGCTGGGCATGCCGCTTTTGTCGCTGATTGGCTTCTTGCGCGATCACGGTGTTCTCAAGGCATAAACATAATAATGCATCAAAAACGCATCAGGCAGGAAACAACACGCAATGACTTCGCGAAATCCTTATCGCACCCTATCGGGCACATCGCGCCTTGCCGGCGTGATGGGCTGGCCGGTATCGCATTCGAAATCGCCGCGCCTGCATGGCTATTGGCTGGCGAAATACGGCATTGATGGCTGTTATATGCCACTGCCCGTGGAGCCGGAAAACTTTCAGGCAGCTTTGATTTCCTTGCGCAATCTGGGATTTTCCGGGGTTAATGTCACCATTCCGCAAAAGGAAATGGCGATGCCCGAATGTGACGAACTGTCTGATCGTGCGCGTCGCATCGGGGCGGTCAATACCGTGACCTTTGCCAAGGATGGTCGTCTTTTGGGGGATAATACCGACGGGTTTGGCTTCCTTGAAAACCTGCGCCAGGAAGCCCCTGATATCGCCTTTGCCAGCGGTCCGGCGGTGGTGCTTGGGGCAGGCGGGGCGTGCCGTGCGGTTTTGGTCGCCCTGCTTGATGAAGGCTGCCCGGAAATTCGGCTGGCCAACCGGACCCGCAAACGCGCCGAAGACGTCGCAGCCGAAATCAAGGACCCGCGGATCAAGGTGATTGACTGGCCGGTTGCACCTGAAGCCCTTGAGGACGCGTCGCTTGTCGTCAATACCACAAGCCTTGGCATGGTCGGCCAGCCCAAGCTTGAGATCGATCTGTCCGGTTTGCCGCAAACTGCCCTTGTCACCGATATTGTCTATGCGCCGCTGATGACCGACCTTTTGGTGCAGGCCAAAGCTCGTGGCAATCCGATTGTCGATGGGCTTGGCATGTTGCTCCATCAGGCACGACCGGGTTTCCATCGCTGGTTCGGGATCGATCCCGAAGTCACCCAGGAACTGCGCGATTTTGTTCTTTCGCCAGATTAAGATCTGAATGGTAATCTTATCATGAAAATTCTTGGGTTAACCGGCTCTATCGGGATGGGCAAATCAACCGCGGCGGCGATGTTTCGCACCCTTGGTGTGCCGGTCCATGATGCCGATGCCACGACCCATGAATTGATGGCGCCAAATGGCCTTGCCTTCGACCTGATCGCCAAGGCCTTTCCCGATGTCATCAACAATGGCCGGATTGATCGACAGGCATTGGGCAAGATCGCCTTTGCCAATCCGGATGTTCTAAAAACGCTTGAAACCATCCTGCATCCGCTGGTGCGCGCAGCTGAGAACAGATTCCTTGCCACCCAACGGCGTTTGGGGCGCAAGCTGGTTGTTCTCGACATCCCGCTTTTATATGAAACAGCCGGTGAAAAGCGCTGTGATCATGTTGCAGTTGTATCGGCACCAGGGTTCATACAACGCCAGCGTGTTCTTTCGCGAGAAGGGATGACGGAGACAAAATTTTCCGCCATTCTGTCCAAACAGATGCCAGATATCGAAAAGCGAAAGCGCGCTGATTTCATCATCCCGACCGGGTTGGGGCGTGCGGTCACTTTTCAATATATTCAGGGTATTATCGACCAACTCAGTTGATGACTGGATAACGACTACATGCGTGAGATTGTTCTTGATACCGAGACCACCGGCCTTGATCCCTATGCAGACCACAGACTGGTTGAAATCGGCTGCATCGAACTGATCAATCACATGCCCACGGGGCGGCAGTATCACCAGTATATCAATCCCCGGCGCCCGATGCCCAAGGAAGCATTCGACGTTCACGGTTTGGGCGATGAGTTCCTCAAAGACCAGCCCGTCTTTGCCGAGGTCGCCGATGATTTCATCGAATTCATTGGCGAGGATTCGGTTCTGGTCATTCACAATGCCGCCTTTGACATGAAGTTCCTCAATGCGGAACTTGAATGGCTTAACAAGCCGCGCATTGCCATGGAACGCGCCCTTGACACCGTTCAGATGGCGCGCAAGAAATTCCCGGGATCCCCGGTCAGCCTCGATGCGCTGTGTCGTCGGTTCAAGATCGATAACTCCAACCGTACCCTTCACGGCGCACTTCTTGACTCCGACCTTCTTGCCCAGGTCTATCTGGAACTTCTCGGCGGCCGTCAGCACGGCCTGTCGCTTGATCCCAATGCCCTGAACGGTGATCAGGAGGGGGCAAATAGCGGGCGTCGGGTTCTGGGCCCGCGGGGCAACCGGCTGGAACCAAGGCCGCATGTGATCAGCGACGAAGAACTTGCCGCCCACCGCGCCTATATCGAGGCCAAAGTCAAAGACGCGCTCTGGCTGACAAGGCAAGATGCCTAGGATGGCACAAGGGCAGTGGCCTGCACTGCGTTCCTTAACTTTGCCCTTCAAAAAACGCGCTGATTACATTCTCGCGGTCCTGATCCTTGCATGTGTTCTGATTGTTGGCACCGGTGCTGTTCAGGCCGACGAGGCGGTTGAGGCTGACACCCCCGCCAAAAGCCCATTTAACGGCACTTACATCATCCATTTGTCTGAAAGCACGCGGGTTCAGTCATCGGGTCGGCCGGAGCCCGGCTATTTCGATACGCTTGCCATCGAACTGTTTACCAAGGCCGGTCTTGCTGTTGAGATCGTGCCACAAATGCCCTGGAAACGGCAGATGGAATTGGCCGGACGCGAAGTCGGCCACGTGATTTATCCGACAACCCGCATTGATCATCGCGAAGATGTTTTCCAATGGGTGGGTCCGGTCAGCCGGACCTTCTGGAACCTGTATGGTTTTACCGATAGTGGTTGGACAGATATGGCGTTTGACACCCTTTTGCGCGATGCCCGGATCGGGGTTCTGATGGGCTCGGCGCGCGAGGGATATCTTCGTGATCGCGGTGCCAGCCAATTGGTCATGGTCCCGCGCGAAGAACTTCTTTTGCCGATGATGATGGCTGATCGCGTTGATATGATTGCGATTGGTGGCAATATCCTGCGTCACTATGTCGATAAGGTCCGAAGTGAGCAGCCCGATACATCCTTGCCCGAGGTGGTCGGCACCATGCCCTATCGCACCTGCTATCTTTATATCGCCATCAGTGGCGATGTTCCCAAAGGCGATATCACACGGCTGCAAAACCAGCTTGATACCTTCAAGACCAATGGTTTCTTTGTTGAAAACCGCCGTGCCCACGGGCTGTCGACCAATATGGACAGCTCGTTTCTCAAGGCGATGCTTGATCTTGATAACAACGGGATCACCTGTGTTGATCTGACCGACATCGACACGTGAAACACAACCCAGTCTGGCCACCTTTCCCGGTCTGGCCTGTTTTTCCAGTAAACATATTGTTGCCGTGACGGCGAAATGCGCGATGGGCGCGGTTGCGCGAAAAGCAATGACACGGCAATATGCCGCGAACATTCCTTTGGGTGACCGGGCTGTTGCAAACAGGTGATATCGAATGGACGATAAAGCCTTGCGTATATGGACCGCGCCGCTTGCATATTGTCTTGGTCGATGAGTCAGAAGAAACCAAATAAGCGACGCCGCACCGTCACGGATGACGAAAAGACCCTGTGGGAGGTCTTTACCCGTGACGTCAAACCTTTGCGCAAGAAAAGGCGCAAGGCTGGCGATGACGTTGTCGCGTCTGATGATGATATCCACACCAGCGATACCGCGATTACCTTGCCCGATAATCTTGGTGAAAAGCTTGAACAGTCCGAACAAAGCCGGGCTGCGCGCAATTTGCCCTCGGCCCGCCATGCCGATCGTGGCCCAAAGATCAAAAAACAGAACCTTTCCGAACTGAAACCCGGTGTCACCGACGGGATTGATCGATCAACCGCCAACAAGTTCCAAAAGGGCAAGATGTCGATTGACGGGCGCATCGACCTGCACGGCATGACCCAGGAAGTCGCCCTTAATGCCCTTAATACCTTTATCGAGGATAGCTGGCGGGCCGGAAAACGTTGCGTTCTCGTAATCACCGGCAAGGGATCGCGCGCTGATGAGTATGGCCGTACCGGTCTTTTGCGCGAACGCACCCCGCAATGGCTGAGTGCGCCAAACCTGCGCAATCGCATCCTTGCCATCCATCAGGCCCAGATCCAGCACGGTGGTGCCGGGGCCTTTTATGTCTTGTTGAAACGGAGACGCCCGTGACACCTTTTGGCAATCGCATCCGGGAACTCCGTGCGCGCAACAACGTGACGCTGACCGATATGGCAACTGCGCTTCAACTGTCACCGGCCTATCTGTCCGCGCTTGAACACGGTCATCGCGGACGGCCCAGCCCCGGTCTGGTGCAGCAAATCTGTGGCTATTTCAATCTGGTCTGGGACGAGGTCGATGACGTCAAACGTCTGGCCCAGCTCTCGCATCCGAAAATCACGGTTGATACCGCCGGGCTGGAACCGCAGGCCACCGAACTGGCCAACCTGCTGTCGGAACGCATCGCCGGCCTGAGCGAGGATCAGCTCAACCGAATGCTTGAAATCGTTCGGGAACGTCCGGCCTAGGCCCTTATTTCCGTAACTGGCAACCTGATATAGGGCCTTTGCACGGTAAAACCGTGTTTTTTGTACAACCCCGACTGCAAAAATAGCCGATCTCAACGAATCACGGTTTGACTATTGCGATTTTCAAGGGTATCAATCGGGGGTGTTTCGATCCAGAAACATGAAAAGACCTGCCTTTCTTGCAACTCCAAGGTTTCGAACCGTCCGCACGCCCCAGCAAAAGCCTGAGCGCCTTGCCTGACGGTCAACCGCACATTCTCTTTTCTATCTCCATAAAATCTTCGCCCTTTCGGCAACCACAGATCATTAAACGCACATATGCATCTTCAGGACCTTAAAAAGAAATCTCCGACCGAGCTGCTTGCTCTGTCTGATGAACTCGAAATCGAAAACGCCAGCACGCTCCGCAAGCAGGAGCTGATGTTCGCGATCCTCAAGCAGTTGGCCGAGAACGACCATGCCATCTTTGGCGAAGGCGTTCTTGAAGTTCTGCCCGATGGTTTCGGCTTCCTGCGCAGCCCCGAGGCAAACTATCTTGCCGGACCGGATGACATTTATGTCAGTCCGAGCCAGGTCAGGCGCTTTAGCCTGCGGACCGGCGACACCGTTGAAGGTCAGATCCGCTCGCCGAAAGAAGGCGAACGGTATTTCGCCCTGCTCAAGGTTGATAAGGTCAATTTCGATGCGCCGGAAAAAGTCCGTCAGCGCGTTAATTTCGATAACCTGACCCCGCTCTATCCTGATGAACCGCTCAAGATGGAGCGTCAATCCGATCAGGAAGGGACGAACAAGGACACCACCAACCGCGTGATCGAACTGGTTTCGCCGCTTGGTAAAGGTCAGCGTGCCCTGATCGTCGCACCGCCGCGCACCGGTAAAACCGTGATGCTGCAAAACATTGCGCACGCGATCGAGGAAAACCATCCGGAAGCCTATCTGATCGTTCTTCTGATTGACGAACGCCCGGAAGAAGTGACCGACATGGACCGTTCGGTAAAAGGTGAAGTTATTTCCTCCACCTTCGATGAACCGGCCCAGCGTCACGTTCAGGTCACCGAAATGGTTCTGGAAAAGGCCAAACGTCTGGTCGAACACAAGCATGATGTTGTCATCCTGCTGGACTCGATCACCCGTCTGGCGCGTGCCTATAACACCGTCGTGCCAAGCTCGGGCAAGGTCCTGACCGGTGGTGTCGATGCCAACGCGCTGCAGCGTCCGAAACGTTTCTTTGGTGCGGCACGTAACATCGAAGAAGGCGGCTCGCTGACCATCATCGCAACTGCCCTGATCGATACCGGATCGCGCATGGACGAAGTCATCTTTGAAGAATTCAAAGGAACCGGTAACTCCGAGCTTATCCTGGATCGTAAACTGTCTGACAAACGTATCTTCCCGGCGATTGATATCCTTAAATCGGGTACCCGTAAGGAAGAGCTGCTTGTCGACAAGGGCGTTCTGTCCAAGATGTGGGTCCTTCGCCGTATCCTCAACCCGATGGGGCCGCAGGACGCGATGGAGTTCCTTCTGGGCAAACTCAAATCGACCAAAAACAACGACGATTTCTTCGATTCCATGAACGGATAAGTCCGCCCGGGCCTGATGGGCCCGGTGCACTGGATCGTAAAAAACAAACGGGGCCCTTTGCAGTCCCGTTTTTTTTGTGCCTGTCGATTGGATCAGGGCAATGTTTCACATGAAACTGTATTTGCGCGGTCACTTTTCCCGGCCATACTTCCATGTCGGAAAATATTGGGGACTGATCGCAATGACGGGCTTGGAAATTGGCACGGTAATGTTTGGTATTGCTTTGGCACAGATATCACCGGGTCCGAACATGATGGCGGTCTCTGCCGCAGCCCTTTCGGGTGGCCGACGCGCCGGGGTCCTGACGGCATCGGGAATTGCGACCGGGGTTTTCATCTGGTCAATTCTGTTTTCTTTCGGTATCGGAACGATCATTGATGCCTTTCCGCAAACCGTGACAGTGATGAAGCTGCTTGGTGGGGCCTATTTTCTGTATCTTGCAGTGAAATCACTGCGCAGCAGCCTGAAAAATCAGGATCATCAACCGAAAGGTTCGCGGGCCGAGACAACACCGAGGCTTGGTCGCGTTTCTTATCGAACCGGGCTTCTGGTGGTTTTGACCAATCCCAAGGCAGCAATGATGTGGGTGGCCGTATCGATGTTTCTGGCCTCTTCACACGGGGCGCATTCTGCGTTGGTTCTGATCGGGGGCATGGCGGCGATTTCGGCGATGATGGTGTATGGCACCTATGCCGTGTTGTTTTCAACCGGCGTTGCTGTAAGGACCTATCAACGCTTTTTCCGCGTGATTGATGCGTCGTTTGGGGCAATTTTTGGTCTGATTGGCGGGCGGTTATTGATTGACGGGTTGCGTGCCTTACGCAATTGACCCGCGATAGGTCCCAAACAAGAACGATGCCCTAAGCCAGCGCCAGCACCACTTCGGCCAAGTCACTCCCCAGTTTCTGCCGATCAAGGCGGGCCGTGCCGGGATCAATGGAAAAACTGTCATCACTCAGGTGAATGCCGATATGGCAGGTGCCGTAATTCAGCGTAATCGCCAGCGTGTTGGCGGCTGTAATCTCGCAAACCACCGTTTCACCGGCCTCGATCCGGTTGGGCGGGGGGCTTTGCCAGCCATCCTTGGGGGCAAGGGCGCTTAGATGCAGAGGATTGTCGGGGTTTTCATTCCACAAGGTCAGTTTCAGGCGCATTTCCTGTGACATTTTCCGGGCTCCCACTGAATGGCGTCGCATCAATTGTCTTGATCGTAGCGTGTTTGGTGCGGTTTTTCACGGGTTTGGGTGATTTTGCCCGGGCAGGGCGATGAAAGCTTGAAACCACGTAAAAGCCGTGTGACTCTGGGCAAACCGTTCACGATCATATCGCGCTTTATGCAGCTTCTACTTAAATCCGTCGACTTCGCCGCCCGTGCCCATCGCGACCAGCGTCGCAAAGGGGCCGCACAGGAACCCTATATCAATCACCCGATCGAGGTTTCCCGCCTGATTGTTGAATGCGAACCGGGCACGGAGGAGGATATCCTGTGTGCTGCGATCCTGCATGACGTGATCGAGGATTGCGGCGCGACGCGCGATGAAATCGCCGCCTGCTTTAATGACATCATCGCCGATATCGTGCTCGAAGTCAGCGACGACAAGGCCCTGCCGAGGGACGAGCGCAAGGCAAAACAGATCGAAACCGCACCAAGCCTGACCAACGGGGCCAAGCTTGTTCGACTGGCCGACAAGGTCGCCAATGTCGGTGCGATGCTGACCGACACGCCGATTGGCTGGGATGAAAGGCAGATACTGGCCTATGTCGACTGGGCCGAAGCCGTGGTCGCCCCCTGCCGGGAGGTCAGCGATAACCTGTCAGATCGTTTTGACGCGATTGCACGTGATGTGCGGATGACCCACGGGAACTGACAGACTACTTTACATAGGTGTCGGGGAAGGGCAGCTGTTCAACGGCACGCCAGTCCGGCGTGACATAGTTGATGATCAGTGATTTCCGGATGCCCGGAATGGTACGCTTTTCAAAGCCGTGCCAGGTATTGTTGGACGGGACAAAGATCAGGGCAGAATTCGGCTTGAACGGGGATGCACCAACATGGGTGTCGGCATCCTTGTAGATGTCGGTACCGAGTTTTTCGTGACCCGGTTCGTTCGATAGATAGAGCAACATGGTAAAGCGCTTTACGCCGATATCTGTATGCGGCTGCAGCCAGAAACCATCGCGATCCTGGGCGAATTCCAGTCGAATGCGCGACTCACTCAGATCAGCGCCAAACACTTCCTCGACCGTGTCGACAACTTCACGGGAATGAAACGCCTGCGCGATATCGTTGGCGGCTTCGAACTTCGCAATGTTTTCCGGGTCAAAGTAACGGCGGCTTGAATTGTTGGCTTCGCGCGTGCCGGCATCATCAACTTCAAGAAACGGCGCATCAATCGGAAGGGCACAAACAGCCTCTGCCATGCCTTCTGGCAAGACGTCTTCAAGGATCCAGTGTTGATAGGGGTCCTGATAGGTTTTTGCCGATTTGAAGGCGGCAATGACAGATTGTTGTACGTTTGAAACAGACATTACAGAGGTTCCGATATGCGAAGGCACAAGAAAAAAGCCGATCGCGCAATCTATCGGCTTTTATGTGACGCTTCCTAGTCTTTTTTCATCAGATGCTTTGCGACCTAGACGGTAAAGACGATTGAACCATTGGTTTTGCGGCTTTCAAGGTCGTCATGGGCCTTTGCGGCATCGGCAAGCGGGTAGGTCGCGGTGATATCAATCGTGACAATGCCCGATTTCAAAACGTCAAACAGCTCACCCGCACTGGCCAGAAGCTCTTCACGGGTGGCGTTGTACTGGAAGATGCTGGGACGGGTCAGGAAGATGGCACCCGGTGCCAACTGGGCCAGCGTTACCGGCGGCACGGCACCCGATGACTGGCCGAAGCTGACCATCATGCCCAGACGTTTGAGGCATTTGAGCGAATCCTCAAACGTATCTTTACCGACCGAATCGTAAACAACTTCAACGCCTTGGCCGCCGGTGATTTCCTTGACCCGTTCGGAAACAACCTCGTCACGATAAAGGATCGGGTAATCACAGCCCTTGGCCTTGGCGATTTCGGCCTTTTCCTTCGATCCCACCGTGCCAATCACGGTCGCCCCCAGATGTTTGGCCCACTGGCAGACAATCTGGCCAACACCACCTGCCGCCGCGTGGATCAGGATGGTATCGCCCTTTTGCACCTTGTAGGTCCGGCGCAAAAGATATTGCGCGGTCATGCCCTGCAACATCGCGGCCGCGGCCAGTTCAAAACTGACATCATCTGGGATCTTGACCAGCCCCTTGGCCGGCATCACGCGCGCCTCGGCATAGGCACCAAGTGGCTGTGCGGCATACGCCACGCGATCGCCCACGGCAAGATCGGACACACCCGGGCCGACTTCCTCAATGATACCAGCACCTTCAAGGCCAAGGCCGGACGGCATGCTCGGTGCCGGATAAACGCCGGAGCGGAAATAAATATCGATATAGTTCAGGCCAACGGCCTTTTGCGCCAGGCGCACTTCGCCTTCGCCCGGAGTACCGACGTCGACGTCTTCAAATTTCAGGACATCACTGCCGCCGGTTTCGTAAAATCGGAATGCTTTGGTCATGGAAGACCTCCCTTTCTGCGTTTTGGAACGCACGTTTCGTCAATGAGGGCAGTGTAGGGCAGAAGCCTGTGATTTGCAGCAGGGGAAATACCGAAAATATCCTTGGGATAGGCCACGTTTGATCGCAGCCATCCTGCTCCTGACATATCCTGTCATGGCAATCTGCTAGACTTGTTTGGTCGCGACACGCTTGACCCGTTCATAAGGAAGGAAACAGCATTGACGGTTATCAGCCACATCACCCTCGGAACCAATGACAAGGCTCGCTCAGCGAAGTTTTACGACGCCGTTCTCGGTGCGCTGAGCTTTGAGCGATTGCCAAAACCGCCGGAAAAGCCGCTGGCGTATGAGCGCGATGGTCAGATGCCAACGATTTATATCTACAGCCCGGCAGACGGCCGCCCGGCAACTTGGGGCAATGGCACCCATATCGCGTTTCAGGCAGACCAACGTGACATGGTCGATGCCTTTCACGCAGCAGCGCTTGAAAATGGTGGCATGGATGAAGGCAAACCGGGCCTGCGCGAACACTATGGCCCGAATTACTACGCGGCCTATGTCCGTGATCCGGATGGCAACAAGCTGCAAGCCGTGTGCTACGCGGAAGACTAAGTAATTGAAAATAAGGTTATAATGGAAGGTCGCCCTGATCATTGGGCAGGGGTAGGTCCACACCCTCGATCTTTAAAAGCGTGCGTTTGGTCTCAAGCCCGCCTTGGCCGGAATAGCCGCCCGGTTTGTCGCCCGATGCCAGAACACGGTGACACGGAATGATGATCGGGATCGGGTTAAGGCCGCATGCCGTGCCAACCGATTGAAATGCCTTGGGCGATCCGGCCATGGTCGCCAGTTCCTTATAGGTCGCTGTCTTGCCCATCGGGATTTTGCACATCGCCTGCCAGACGGTTTTCTGGAAATCCGTGCCATCCGGGGCCAGCGGCAAATCAAAGCTGGTCAACTTACCTTCAAAATAGGCGGTAAGCTGCTTTTTTGCCTCTTCCAGCACCGGTGTGCTTTCAATCTCGTCAACAAATCCCCAGTCAAGCGCAACAATTTGATCTTCAAAGGCGAAAACCGTAATTGCGCCGACAGGGCTGTTGAGCGATATTTGCGGCATTGGCTAGGCCGCCGTGGCTGGCAAATCTGCCAGCATTTCGGTCAGTTCTTCGACGCCTGTGACGGGCGCCGAACATACCGGCCCCTGACAGATATAGGCGGTTTCCTTGCCGTCAATCGCGGTTTTGCCCTGGGCCGGATGGCCATCGGGCAGGGGATCACCATCAGACAGGATCGTGATCGCCCGGTTGGGCAGATATGCACCAAAAATAGCACGCCGCATATCAAGATAGGTCTGGCTGCGCTCCTTGGCGATCAGCACGATCTGCACCGGGTTTTGCAGCATTTCGGCTGCCATCATAAGCCCCGGCATGTTGGGGAATTGCTCGCTGATCCGCCCGCCAAAGGCCGCAAGGGTGATTTCGGCCTGATCACGGTATTGCGCATCGCCGGTCAGGGCATAAAGCTTGGCCAGATTCTGGGCCATGATCGCATTACCCGATGGCACGGCATTATCCATGAAGGGTTTTTGGCGCACGACAAGGTCGCTGGCATCCGATGCCGACTGGAAATAGCCACCCTTGGCATCGGCAAACAGGGTTTCGACCGCAGCCGACCACCGGATGGCTTCATTAAGATAGGCATCCTCGCCAAAGCATTCATAAAGCCTCAAGGCCGCGCGGATCATATGCGCATAATCCTCAAGCATCCCGGCATGCTGCACGCGGCCATCGCGATAGCTGTGCAGGAAGCGGTCACCCTTCATCAGGGTGTTGATGACAAAGCCATAGGCAAGCTTGGCATAATCAAGCCAGTCGGCGCGGTGGAAGGTCATCGCCGCCTCGGCAAAGGCGGCGATGGTCATGGCGTTCCAGTCGGTCAGCGCCTTGTCATCCCAGCCCGGGCGAATGCGTTTTGCCCGTTCGGTCAGAAGCTTGGCCCGAAGCTCGGCCAGCTTTTCTTCGGTCGCAGCATCGGTAAGCTCGAGCCCCGATGCGGTGCGATTAAGGATATTATGGCCTTCCCAGTTGCCACCCTTGGAAACGTCATAGAATTTCTTGAACAGGTCAGCGTCCGCGCCAAGGATCTGATCGATTTCATCCTCTGACCAGACATAGAACTTGCCTTCAACCCCTTCGCTGTCGGCATCCAGGCTTGCGGTAAAGGCGCCGCCGGGAATACGCATTTCGCGCAAGATCCAGCCAATGGTTTCCTCGACCCGTTTGGCATAAAGCGGATTGGGATCAACCCGCCAGACATCGCACAGAAGATCAATCAGCTGGGCGTTGTCATAGAGCATCTTTTCGAAATGCGGCACGAGCCACTGGTCATCGACGGCATAGCGGGCAAAACCGCCACCCAGATGATCATAAATGCCGCCCTGGCACATGCGATTCAGGCTGTGTTTGACGATGCGTTTCAGCCCGTCATCATCGGTGCGCACACCGGTGCGCCAGATATAGGACAAAAGGCTCGGCTGCGGGAATTTCGGCGCACCGGATGTGCCGCCATTTTCCCCGTCCATGATCTGCAAGCAGCCATGGCCGCAGCGGTCAATCATCTCAAGGCTGGGGACCGCGCCAACTGCCGCACTGTTCATTTTGATCAGCGCATTGGAAATCTGGCTGACATTGTGGCGGACATCATCGGGTTTCTCAGTGTAAATCTTGGCGACGGTCTTAAGCACATCGCCAAATCCCGGCCGGCCATAGCGCGCTTCCTTGGGGAAATAGGTCCCGCCCCAGAACGGCTCGCCATCCGGGGTCAAAAACATCGTCAGTGGCCAGCCGCCCTGTTGGCCCAGAAGGGCCAGCGCATTCTGATAAAGCGCATCAAGGTCCGGGCGTTCTTCGCGGTCGAGCTTGATATTGATGAACAGATCGTTCATCAGGGCCGCAATACCCTCATCCTCAAAGCTTTCATGCGCCATGACATGGCACCAATGGCACGCCGCATACCCGACCGACAGCAGGATCGGTTTGTTCAATTCCTTGGCTTTGGCGAGAACTTCGGTACTCCAGGGCTGCCAATGCACCGGGTTGTCGCGATGCTGAACAAGATAGGGGCTGGTTTCCGAACCAAGATTGTTGCGTGCGAGTTCCATTTTGTGTCCTGTGCCATCCATTAAGCCGATGGCTTTATCGTTTGCGGTAGCGCGATCTGCAATCACGCGCCAGTCATCAGTGCTGGCAATGCTTTATAAGGCTGTTGGCGTGATTCTAAGGGTTATGGTCTCATTCATAAAGGTAAATGGCCGAAATCTTTTATCGCAATATTGTGAAAGTTGCGGTCGCCGCATGCTCTTGCTTCCCATATGGTAGGGGCAGCTTGGCGTTATTGTGATTGCGAAGGCGGTTCTGGTGGGGATAATGGGCCAGCCATGCAAACAGCCAGTCACATAAAGTGACAGAGACCAAAAACAAAACAGATCAGGAGACCAGGGCGATGAAAGTAACCGTGAACATTGATTGCACGCCGGAAGAGGCACGGACCTTCTTTGGTCTTCCTGATGTTCAGCCGATGCAAAAGGCGATGATGCAAGATATCGAAGACCGCATGAAAGCCAACCTGGCGGCGATGGATCCGGAAACCATGCTCAATACCTGGCTGCCACAGGGCATTCAGAACTGGGAACAGCTTCAGAAAGCCTTCTGGGGCCAGTTCAATGCGGGTACCGGCGGTACCGGTGACAAGGACAAAGGCTAGGCAGACCCGATATCATGCGTGAACACTACTATCAGGCACATGTTTTCGTGTGCCAGAACGAACGCCCCGCCGGCCATGAACGCGGGTGCTGCAATTCCAAGGGCGCGACCAAACTTCGCAATTACATGAAGGTGCGCGCCAAGGAACTTGGCCTGCCACAGACCCGGATCAATACCGCCGGATGCCTCGATCGCTGCGAACTGGGCCCGGTGATGGTGGTCTATCCCGAAGGCACCTGGTATCGCTATGAGACGACGGAAGATATCGATCAGATCCTCAATGACCATCTGATCGGCGGGCAGGTGGTTGAACGGTTGAAGCTTACCCCGGATCAATAGGCAACAGATTTCAAACAAACCGGCCCGTGACATGTGCGTGGCCGGTTTTTTTATGCCCTACTGCACATAGATTCCCGCCTGCGCGGGAATGACGGGTCTTTCAGGCATTTTGGCTTAAGATAAGGCTGGATGCCCGCAGCAGAAACGATATCCAGCTGCCGCCTGCAATCCCCAGCAATATCGTCACCCCCGCGCAGGCGGGGGTCTATGATCGGGCAATGGTCGTGCCAATAACGCCCCGAAAGGTCGGCGCAACCAACACAAAGCTCATTAAACCCCTGTTGGTTATTTTCTGCCATATGTTGACCTTTGGGGCTGTCTGGACGATATCCTCCTCTGCCACGCAACAGCACACATTGAGAACTGACGGATCCGCCATGATTGCCAGCCGAGAAACCATTTTTGCCCTGTCCTCCGGCGCCGGGCGTGCCGGTGTTGCCGTGATCCGATTATCCGGGCCACGTTCGGGCGAAGTGCTGTGTGCGTTGCTCGGCCGCGATACCATGCCCAAACCGCGCCATGCGATCTATGCCCCGATCCGTGATCCGCAAAGCAATGAGCGGCTTGATGATGCGGTGGCGATCTATTTCCAAGGCCCGGCAAGCTTTACCGGCGAGGACGTGGTGGAGCTGCATGTCCATGGTGGGCGCGCCGTGATCGAAGGAGTGCTGGATTGCCTGTCACGTCAGGACGGATTGCGCGTGGCCGACCCCGGCGAATACACAAGGCGTGCGTTTGAAAACGGCAAGATGGATCTGACCTCGGCCGAGGGGATCGCCGATCTGATTGACGCCGAAACCGCCGCCCAGCGCCGTCAGGCGGTGCGCCAGATGGCAGGTGAGCTGGGGACGCTTTATGAAGGCTGGCGTGCGCGTTTGATGAAGGCGCTGGCGCATATCGAAGCCGATATTGATTTCCCAGACGAAGATTTGCCCGATGGCATCGTGCCGGTGGTGCACGGTGATTTGCGGGCCGTAAATGACGAGGTCAAGCGCCATCTGGCCGATAACCGCCGTGGTGAGCGCCTGCGTGAAGGGTTCCAGATCGTTATCCTTGGTGCGCCCAATGCCGGAAAATCGAGCCTGCTCAACCGTCTGGCCCAGCGTGATGCTGCCATCGTGTCCGAGATCGCCGGCACCACGCGCGACATGATTGAAGTGCATCTTGATCTGGGCGGCTTCCCGGTGACCATGGTCGATACCGCAGGCCTGCGCGAAAGCGGGGATGTGATTGAATCAGAAGGTGTGCGTCGTGCGACGGAGCGGGCGGAAAATGCCGATCTGCGTTTGGTGGTGATTGATCGCAATGACTGGCCGAATATCGATCCGGAGGCTGCCCGCCTGATCGATGACAAGACGCTGATCCTGATCAACAAGGTCGATGCGACCGATAGCAGCGCCATTCCGGCAAGCTGGCAGGGAACGTCGGTCGACGGGCGGGCGCTGGAGCTTCCCGTTTTAGCCATATCGGCCATGACCGGGCAGGGGATGGAAAGCCTCTTGCAACTGCTGGAGACTCGCGTAAAAGAGGGGCTCGATTTTGCCGGGCCCGTGCCGCTGACACGGCTGCGCCATCGGCGGGCACTTGAAAGTGCCAGCGATCATCTGGATCGCGGATTGCAGACCGATATCGCAGAACTGGCGGCCGAGGATGTACGCCTTGCTGTCCGCGAAATCGGCAAGATTACCGGACGCGTCGATGTGGAAGATTTGCTTGATATTATCTTCGGGGATTTCTGTATCGGTAAATAGAGTTAGGGAAGAGTCGTTAGACTTGTCTCCCAAGAATGTTTCACGTGAAACATTCGTCACAAGGTTGACCATATACACCTATTCGAACCAAACAGGGTTCACACCCGCCGCGTGACAAGCAGCGGGGATTGAGTGAGGAAGTCGATGTCACAGAACGTGCCAAATAACCGCTTTGACGTCATCGTGGTCGGCGGTGGTCATGCCGGATGCGAAGCCGCCGCTGCCGCTGCGCGCATGGGCGCGTCCACGGCACTGGTCACGCACCGTGCGGATCGCATCGGGGAAATGTCGTGCAACCCGGCCATCGGCGGTCTGGGCAAGGGGCATATGGTGCGCGAAGTCGATGCGCTTGACGGTGTGATGGGCCGCGCGATTGACCGCGCGGGTATCCAGTTCCGTATGCTCAATCGTTCCAAGGGCCCCGCAGTCCGTGGGCCGCGTGCGCAGGCAGATCGCAAGCTGTATCGCCAGGCGGTGCAGGATATCCTGGCGGAGCAGGAAAACCTCACCATCCTCGAAGGCGGGGTTGAGGACCTGATCATTGATGACAACAACCGCGTTAAAGGCGTCGTCACCGGTGATGGGGCCGAATACACGGCCGGGGCGGTGGTGCTGACCACGGGTACGTTCCTCAATGGTCTGATCCATATTGGCGAAAAATCCGAGCCGGCCGGTCGTATGGGCGATGCCCCGGCAACGGGCCTATCCGAAACACTGGCGAAATACGAATTCCGATTAGGACGTTTGAAAACCGGAACCCCGGCCCGTCTTGATGGCCGAACCATTGATTGGGCCAGCTTGCAGGAACAGCCGGGCGATACACCGCCCGATCCGTTTTCCTTCCTGACCAAGGAAATCACGGTGCCGCAGATTCCCTGCCACCTGACCTGGACGACAGAAGCGACCCACGAAATCATTCGGGCCAATCTCGACCGTGCGCCGATGTATAGCGGCAAAATCCAAAGCAGCGGTCCGCGCTATTGCCCGTCCATCGAAGACAAGGTCGTGCGCTTCGCCGAGAAAAATCAGCACCAGATTTTCCTTGAGCCCGAAGGCCTCGATGACCCAACCGTCTATCCAAATGGCATTTCGACCTCGCTGCCCGAAGACGTCCAGCTGGCCATGCTGGCGACCATTCCGGGTCTGGAAAAGGTCGAGATCTTCCGTCCCGGTTATGCCGTGGAATATGACTTCGTCGATCCGCGCGAGTTGCGCCATACGCTGGAAACCAAAAAGGTCGCGGCCCTGTTCTTTGCCGGACAGATCAATGGCACGACCGGCTATGAAGAGGCAGCCGGGCAGGGGCTGATTGCCGGCGTGAATGCCGCCCTGATTGCGGGTGGGACGGAACGTGAATTTGTTCTCGATCGTGCGGATGCCTATATCGGTGTGATGATCGATGATCTGGTCACCCTTGGCACGCGCGAGCCGTATCGCATGTTTACCTCGCGTGCTGAATATCGCCTGATGCTGCGGGCTGATAATGCCGATCAACGTTTGACCGATCGCGGTCTTGATATCGGCTGTATCGCATCGACCCGCGAACAGGCCTGGGATGCCAAGAAGTCGGCATTGAATGCGGCCAAGGCAGAAGTTTCCGAGCTGACCGAAACACCGAATGGTCTGGCCAAGTTCGACATCAAGATTAATCAGGATGGCGTGCGCCGCTCGGCGTATGACCTGCTGGCTTATCCCGATATCGACTTCGATACCCTGACCAAGGTCTGGCCGCGGTTGGGCGCGCTTGATCCGGCGATCAAGGAACAGGTGTCGATTGATGCCCAGTATAAAGGCTATCTCGATCGCCAGGCGGCTGACATTGCCGCGTTCCGCCGCGACGAGGAATTGCGTCTGCCACGTGGTCTTGATTTCGATAAGGTCGGTGGCCTGTCGGCAGAGATCAAGCTTAAGCTCAAAGAAATTCAGCCGGAAACCATCGGTGCCGCGTCGCGTATTCCGGGTGTCACCCCGGCAGCTGTCACCGCATTGCTGGGCCACATCAAAAGCCACAAGCATCAGAGCGCGGCTGTAACCCACACCGCCTGATCAACCGCCGTTCGGGCAGCACCGAGTGAGACTATATATAAAGTGTCCTCACCAGACGCAATTGATCCTGATCGAACACCCGGCCAGACCATCGGCCGGGTGTTGTCTTGTCGGGCATCGTCATCTTGGCGACATGGCAGTGATGTCGCCATGGGATGCGATTGAGCTTGCGGCGTTGAAATGCCCGCGCGGGTCACCAGGCGTAGGGGAGTGGCAGAGTAATCAGGTTTACATTCACATCCCCACGCAGCACCCAGCCTCCGCCGAGTCGCGCCTGTTTTACCGCGCGGGCGTATCCGACTCGGCGTTCGGCAGAGGATCAGGTGACCAATTTCCTCGAATATTCGGTGAAAGTGTTCTGGGAAGATTCGTTTTGAACGTGGAAATGTTTCACGTGAAACATTCGATGTGTTTTATTCCGGTTTTATCGCATCCGACGCGGCCAAAAACACAAAAGCATAAAAATCAAGACTGGAGTGTTTTTTGGGCAAGGCCTATAACTCAAACATGCAGACAATTTCCACACCCGTAAAAACATGGTTTGAGCAGGATTTGAATGTTTCACGTGAAACATTGGATCGGCTGAACCATTATGCAGACCTTGTCGTGAAGTGGCAGCCGCGCATCAATATCGTTGGCGCCAGCACGGCAGAAGACGTTTGGGGACGTCATTTACAGGATTCTGCACAGCTTTGGCCGTATCTTCAGAACATCGCCGCAACCGGCAAAATCGTTGATTTTGGATCGGGTGCCGGTTTCCCGGGCATCGTTCTGGCGATTCTTGGCGCCAATAACGTTACCCTGATGGAATCCAACACCAAAAAGACGGTCTTCCTGATGGAAGCCGCCCGGGTGTGTGGTGTGCTGGGTCAGACTGAAATTGCCCGCGAACGGATCGAGGCGGCAGCCCCACGGCAGGCCGATGTGATTACGGCGCGGGCCTTTGCCCCCTTGCCCAAGCTTCTGGAAATGGGGCAGCGCCATTTGAAAGACGGCGGCCATTATGTGCTGCTGAAGGGACGTGCCTTTGAGGATGAACTGGCGGACGCACGCGATGCCGGTTGGACATTTGATGTAACCACGCATGCCAGCCTGGTCGATCCGGACGGTGTTGTGATGATCTTAAAAGGAGTGGGCCGGTGACGGATGTTATTGATTTGCCGCTGTCGACGAAATCAGAGGGTGCCAAGGCTGGGGATGGAAACCATCGTCCACGCATCATCGCAGTCGCCAACCAGAAGGGCGGTGTGGGCAAGACCACCACGACGATCAATCTGGCAACCGCACTGGCGGCTGTGAACCAGCGGGTTTTGATTGTTGATTTGGATCCGCAGGGCAATGCCAGTACCGGTTTGGGGCTGCGTCCATCCGACCGGGAAATCAGTTCCTATGACGTGCTGATCAACGGCAATACCCTGGAAGAGGCGCGCAAGGAAACCTCGATCCCGCGGCTGAGCATCGTGCCGTCGGGCATGGATCTTTCGGGGGCGGAGATTGAGCTGGTTGATTTTGAACGGCGCGAGACACAGCTTAAAGATTCGCTTGGCAAATTGCCGCAGGATGTGGATTACGTCCTGATTGATTGCCCGCCATCCTTGGGTCTTTTGACCCTGAATGCGCTGGTGGCGTCCGATGCGGTTCTGGTGCCGTTGCAATGCGAATTCTTTGCCCTTGAAGGGGTCAGCCATCTGGTGCGCACCATCAAGCGGGTCAAGAAGGCGTTTAACCCGAATCTTGAGATTCAGGGCATTGTGCTGACCATGTATGACAAGCGCAACAACCTGTCGGCTCAGGTCGCCAATGATGTGCGCGATTATTTCGGGGATGTGGTTTATCGCACGGTGATCCCGCGCAATGTCCGCGTTTCCGAAGCCCCCAGCCACGGAACACCGGTGCTGGTCTATGATATGAAGTGCCCGGGTTCAAGGGCCTATTTGAATCTTGCGAGCGAAGTCCTGAAACGCGAAGGGGTGAAAGCATGAGCGAAGCAAAAAAACGCGGGTTGGGCAGGGGACTGTCTGCACTTCTGGGGGAAGAGGACGAAGAAGTTGCCGTCGCCGCCAGTGGCGATAACGCGGTCGCAGCCAACCCGGGACCGGGCGGGACGACGCAGCATATTGCGATCACTGATCTGAAACCGTCGCCTTTCCAGCCGCGCATCAATTTTGATGATGACGCGATTGATGATCTGGCAGCCTCGATCCGGGAAAAGGGCATCATTCAGCCAATTCTGGTACGTGCGTCCTCGACCGGTGAAACCAAATACGAAATCATTGCCGGGGAACGCCGCTGGCGTGCCGCGCAGCGGGCACAGCTTCATGAAGTGCCGGTGCTGGTGCGCGAATTTGATGATCGCGAAACCGCCGAAATTGCCCTGATTGAAAACCTGCAGCGTCAGGATCTGTCGCCGCTGGAAGAGGCCGAAGGCTATAACCGCCTGATGAGCGAGTTTTCGCATACGCAGGAAGCGCTTGGTCAGGCACTGGGCAAAAGCCGCAGCCACATTGCCAACAGCCTGCGTTTGCTGGGCCTGCCTTCACCGATCAAGCAGATGCTCTCAGACAAGGTTTTAAGCTCCGGCCATGCGCGTGCATTGCTTGGTGCGGATAATGCCGTCGAGCTTGCGGCCCAGATCGTCAAGAAAGGTTTGAATGTCCGTCAGGCCGAAAAGCTTGTGAAAACGGATGGCGGCAAGGCTGCGCGGCCGAAGAAATCATCGGGCCGGTCTTCGATCGAGAAAGACCCAGATACGGTGTCTCTGGAACGTGACCTTAGCAACATGTTGGGGTTGGCGGTCAATATCGACTTTGACGGATCGGCGGGCAAGATCTCGATCCGCTATGAAACGCTTGAGCAGCTTGATGACATCCTGCAGCGCCTGACCCATGGCAAGGCTGCGGAAATGACTGAGGACGAGGAGAGTGTGAGTAGCCCGGATGAAAACGAATTCGATTCGATGTTTATCGAAGACGACGAGTTTGAGGTCGAATCGGTTGATGATATTGAAAACGAAGACGAGGATGCGCTGACCAGCGAGCTCGAATCGATTGCCGATGTTGTCGATGGCGGGCGCGATCTTGACGCTTTGGACGATAGCCTGATGGATGATGACGAGCCCGAGGGCGACATGCCGATTGAGCAGGAAGAGGTCGATGAGGGCGTGCTTGAGGAGGTTACGGATGGCATCGGAAAAAAGCCGTAACCAGAACCAGCATGAAGGATCTTGATCGCGAAAAGATCAATCAGCTGAAAAATCTTAAGGAAGAAGACGCGAAAGCACGCCGTGGAACTGTTGAGGTAAAGCGGATTCTCTAAGCCACAACGCCGTCATTCTTTGAAAAGATCTGATCTTTAAGTGGGCATGTCGCATGAAGCGGCATGCCTATCTTTTTGGGGTTGGATGAATATAGGGTGTCGCGCCGCGAATCGGTACATATGGCCGGAAGAGGCATTAGGCGGTTAGCGCCGGACCTGTTTCTGACGGGCGACCGCGACCTTGATCATGGCACGATGGGCGATGGTTTCGGGGATCGCCAAGCCGCTTTTGCAGTCCTTTTCGGCTTCCAGCAGGATTTGCAGGGCACGCTGCAGGTTATTGACCGCCCAGTAATTCAGATTGGCGCGAAACTGATCTGCGGCCTTGAAAAACAGCGGCGGGCGGAGCGACTTCATCGCTTGGTCGGCGCTGGTACCTTGGGAAATCTGTCCCTTGACCAGATGAAGCTTCTGAAAATAGCTGATCATCATGCGCAAAGCCCCGACCGGGTTGAGGCCTTCTTCGACCAGGCGGGTCAGGGCGGCATCAAGATTAACCACATTGCCTTGTGAGACGGCCTGAATGACATCATCATAGTGGCGGGCGGAACTGTCGCCGACACAGGCCATGGCATCGGCCAGTGTGACCTGGCCGTCCTTAAGCGCATAAAGGGCGAGTTTTTCAAGCTCGCTGCGTGAAATCATGCGGTCCGAGCCGAGATTGGCGACCAGATAGCTTGTGGCATCGCGGTCAATGCGCAGTTTGTGTTCTTCCATGATCGACTGGATCAGGGCCTCAATATCGCGTGCGCCATCGGCATAGCAGGGCAGGGCGATGCCATTGCCGGCCTTTTCAACCGCCTGACGCAGTTTTGAGCGAGTCGGAAGGCTTCCGGCCTCAATGACAATCAGGGCATCACCGGCCGGATCACTGAGGAAGTCGGCAATCACCGGCGCCTGTGCGTCACCGATATCGCGGAGTCGGATCACACGGCGGCCGCCGCCAAAGCTGATGGCGGCGGCTTCGTCGCGCAGGCGGCTTGCATCTTCCTTAATCTGTGCGGCGCCAAGCTCGATCACGCGGAAGGGATCCTTGAGGTCCTCGACCACGGTTTTGGCCAGTTTGGTCGCCCGTTCACGCACAAGGCCCTCGTCCTCGCCATAAATCAAGATGAGCTGCGCCTTGGCATCCGGGGCGCGCAAGAAGTTTTCAACCTGTGCTGCCTTGAGCTTCATGATGCGCCTTGTGGTTCCTATGGAATGCAGTTTGAACGTGTCTGGTTTGGATAGGGCAGTTATTGCGAGCGTAGACCAATTGCGACCTGATTTGCCAACTGCTGGGCAAGGTTGTGAGCGGCGTCACCACGGGCGGCGTCTTCGGCCTCAAGGCTGGCAAAGTCCGAATCGACGATGTTGTAGCTGGTGCGTGCACGGACCGAGCCTTTACGCAGGACCTTGGTATCGGATCGGCGGACCAGTTCGTAATTGGCACGGATTAGGTAATCGGCGATCGTTGCCTCGTTATCCTTGGTAAAACCTTGCTCACTTGTCGATTCGCTGAGGGTAACTTTCAGGTCATAAAGCGGGGTTGCGCTTTGACCGCGCGGGGTCAGGGTCTCAAGCAGGGCATTGCGAGTCAGTTGGCCGACACGGTCATTGATCAGGGCGACCTTTACCTGGGCCATATTGGCTGCGGTGTTGTAGTCATCACCCGTTGTGGCATAGAGCGGGCGAAATCCGCAGGCGCCGAGCGTTGTCAGGGCCACAAGTGCAAGAATCGGAAGAGCCGCGCGCAATGTCATTCAACTTTACCTTCTTTATATTTTTTCCGGGACCGGTCGATCGGATCATGCTCAATCCGGCCCTGGCGCCACAATAGTTCGGTTGCGATAAAAGGGCAAAACAGAGATAGGCTGTTCAGGAAAGAAATGTATAGTCCGGCATTGTCCGGATTCTGCTGCACCTTTTTGAACAGATTGCGCAACTCGGCAATGGCGAGATTATTTTTGCCGTTTCGTAATGCCTCTGTCACCGCGTTCTGTTGGGCGGGCATGGTTACACTACAATTTGGGCGCGACGAGCCCACACGCCAAACGTCACGTAACCAACGCCAATGACCAATCAGGCTGTTTTGCGTCAGGTGCAAGGGTCGGTGGGCAGGCACATCGGCCAGCAACGCGAGTGACATAATATCGAACCCGACTTCCTGATAGAGTTGCTCGCCATTGCCCACTGATTCGTCGGTTGTGACCTTGGCCGGCCGACAGGGCTGTGCGGGGGGTGGCGAAAAATCCAGTGGCGATGCCGCAACAACTGAGCAGTAGAGTGCAGTGCGAATCGTCGCAAGACTCTCTGGTATCACCGCAAAAACATCATGTCGTTCTGCCGATACAACAAACCCCCAGTCGCGTTGTAGCGAGTGGGGGTTGTATTCAGGCGATATATATAGTGTGTCTTGCGACATCAGCCTTATTGGGCATTTGCGCTGTCAATGCGCAGCTGACGGGCGCGGGTCAGGATGGCGTCTTCCATGGAGGTTATGGTACCCGGTTCAACCACGGCATCCTGCCACTGGTTGGGTCCGACACTTACCTGACGGAAGACCGAAACCTTGATCGCGTCTGAACGAAGAGCGGTTCCAAGGATATAAGCGGTCAGCTTGAAACGTTCATCGGCAGATTCGGGTGGCGTGTACCAGTCTGTGATAATGACGCCGCCAAACGGGTCCGCAGAGTTTAGCGGCATAAATGACAGGGTATCAAGTGTCGCGCGCCACAAGAAGCTGTTGACGCCAATCCCTGATCCTGGGCCTTCTTTCTTCTCTTCTCCACCAAAGATATTCAGGCCATCTCCGCCAAACAGACCACCGCGCTCTTTTACATCTGCTTTTGTCGCAGCCCGTCCTTCGGTTCCGACCCTTTGATCGCCTGGGGCGGAGCCGGGATAGCTGTCATAATCAGCCTGGGTGCCCGGGGCACAGCCAGCGAGCACAGCGACGAGTGAGCAAAGTGCCGAGAGTTTCAATATAGAATTACGCACGTCTGTTCTACCCCGGTTAGCAATTGATAATTCGCGTTGGACAGCAATATATGCGGCAATATATGCGGCAATTCGTTTTGGGGCAAAGGAAACGAGTGTGTTTTTTTTACAACAGTTGATTGGTTTTGTGCTTTTTCGGCAACAGCGCGTGTTGACTTCGCTGCTCTTTGGTGGCTCCATCATTCCCGAACCGGGCAGTAAAAGCTGTCCAAATACATTTGTTGCGTAAAACGCATGCAAAGACGTTGAGGGAAAAGATGAAAAAGATTCTTCTTGCTGGTAGCGCGATGGCCGCTTTCGGTTTCGCAGGTGCCGCACAGGCTTCCGAGCCGATCACTCTGTCGCTTGGTGGTTACATGGAGCAGTGGGCCGGTTTTGCTGATTCCGACACCGGTGAAGCGAAAAATGCCTTCCAGTCTGATTCCGAAGTTTACTTCGATGGCGAAACCATCCTTGATAACGGTATCCAGGTTGGCGCGCACATCGAACTCGAAGCTGAAACTTCGACCGATCAGATCGACGAGCAGTTCCTCTATCTTAGCGGTGGCTTCGGTCGTTTTGAAATCGGTAAAAACGACTCTGTTGCTGACTCCATGTCGATCACCGCTCCGGCTGTTGGCCCGGTTGGCGTGAACGATGGTGACATGACTGCATGGACCGACAGCGTTTCGCTGATCGATACTGTTCCTTCCTCTGGTGACCAGAACCGCGTAACCTATTTCACCCCGTCCTTCGGTGGATTCCAGGCTGGCGTTTCCTACGCTGACCAATCTACCACCAACGGTACGTTCGACGCGACCACTTCGACCACCGGCACTGTAACCAGCGTAGGTGGCTATAATGACGATTCTGCTGGCGACAGCATGAACATCGTTTCCGCTGCTGTTGCATATAGCGGCGACTTCGACGGATTCAGCATCAGCGTTTCGGCTGAAGGTGAAAACCGCGGCGAAGGCAACTGGTATGGCGTTGGTGCCAATGTTGGCTTCGGTGCGTTCACCGTTGGTTCTTCTTGGGGTCACATCGAAGATGACTACGGTATTTCCGAAGATGCGGCTTCTGATCGCGGTGGTGACACCGATGCATTCGACTTCGGCGTCGCTTACGCAATGGATGCCGCTTCCATCTCCCTGTCCTATGCTTACCAGGATGATGGTCGTGATACCGCAACCCTTGATCCGACTGAAACCCAGGCTATTGACCTTGGTCTCCGTTACGCTCTTGGTGCAGGCGTTTCCTGGCGTTCGTCCCTCTTCTGGGGTGAAGACGACGTTTCTGGTGGCGACAAAACCGATGCATACGGTGTTGTTACCGGTCTGCGTCTCGACTTCTAATTCTTCGGAATTTGAAACAGGCGAAAGGGGTGGCTTTGGCCACCCCTTTTTTTATTGTTTGCATAATAAGCGCCTTTGATCGCCGGCAGTTTGAGTCCTGAACCTAGGCAGCTGATTGATTTTTGTCGCAAAGTCTCTTTTTTGTTTCTCTGCCGGACTAGGGGCAAGACTCATTAGCTCGATTGGGAATACAAGCAAGAGCGGCCCAGGGTTACGACCAGTGCAATATACTACTTCTCCATAAAAGTGACTTCCGGTCATATAATGGCGATAGATATGTTTGCTCTGTGTGCAAATGGGTGGAGAACGCTGTGTAACGGCGTTATGGAAACAAGTGTGGCAATTGTGCAACGCTGTGTGAAATAAATAACCATTGGTCATTTACTTTTGTTGACCAGAGGTCATTACGCTGGCTTTATCATTCCCGTGAGATCGGCGGGATTATTCCTGATCCTGTCATCCCGAAACGTTTTTCTTCGAGGGTAATGATGAAAAAGATTCTTTTTGCTTCCAGCGCGCTTGTCGCTGTTGCTGCTGCGGGTTCCGCACATGCTTCCGAGCCGATCCAGCTTTCGGTTGGCGGTTTCATGAACCAGTGGGTTGGTGTAGCGGACCAGGATGTTGGTGAGCGTAAAAATGCTTTCCAGTCCAACACTGAAATTCACTTCACCGGTGAAACCACCCTAGATAACGGTATCCAAGTTGGTGCTGTTGTCGAACTTGAAGGTGAAACTTCCTCTGACCAGATCGACGAACAGTACCTGTATATTAACGGTGGCTTCGGTCGTCTGGAACTCGGTAAAAACGACTCTGCAGCTGACTCCATGCAGCTTGCAGCTCCGGCTGTTGGCCCGGTCGGCGTCAACGATGGCGACTTGTCAATCTGGGTCGATTCTTACCTGATCGATACCAGTTCGCGTGCAGGTGACCAGAACCGTGCAACTTACTATACCCCGAGCATCGGTGGTTTCCGTGCTGGTGTATCCTTTGCGGATGACAGTGGTCGCAATGGTTCGTTCGACACCGATGTATCGGGCAGTTCGATCGGCGGGTACCATGACGACACCGCTGGTGATGGCGACAACATCGCTTCTGTCGGTCTTGAATATTCCGGCGACTTCAACGGTGTATCGCTCGGCGTTTCTGCAATGGGTGAAAACTGGGCCGAAGGTAACCTTTATGGCGGTGGTGTGAATGTTGGTATTGCCAACTTCACCATCGGTGGTTCCTACTCGCACACCGAAGACGACTATGGTCGTAACGAACGTCAGTCCGCACGTGTAAGCGACACCGACCAGTTCGATCTTGGTGTATCCTACGCAATGGATGCAGCAGCTGTGTCCCTGACCTATGGTTATGCTGACTATGGCGATGGCAGCACCTCAGGCGGCCGTACCGGTGCAGGTGAACTGAACCAGGTTGATCTTGGCCTGTCTTACACCCTTGGTGCAGGCATTGCATGGAGATCGTCTGTCTTCTGGTTCGACAACGAAGTCGAAGGTGCAGAAGACAACGACGGTTATGGTGCCGTTACAGGTATTGCGCTGACCTTCTAATTCTTCGGAATTATTCAAGGCTTTGAAAGGGTGGCTTTGGCCACCCTTTCTTTTTGCCTGATTGTCGAGCCGATTTATTCAGTCGGATCAGGCTTGGGCAAGGTCCTGGGATATCACGTCACATATCGCTGGAATGTCCGATTCCAACTTGGCAACGCAAGGCACTGGCTTGGTTGTGACCAATGCACGGGCCAGTTCGGGGTCACTTTTTTCCGGTGTGTCTGGCAGTGCGCTGATCGGCAGACCAAGACTACCCATACAGCCGATCTTACCATCAGGTGTTGCGCGCAGTTTTGCCAGCCCGCAGGGGGCACTGCAATACGGTCCCGTGAAATCACTTTGCCAGGCGCGTAAATTCGCATGTCGGCCCTGCAGCGTTTTGGCGTCTGCGGAACTGTAAATGCCAATTCCCGGCGTCTGGAACAGTTTGGAAATATGGGCGGGCCCGCTGTCGGCAACGACGAGGTAATCCTGCTCCCCGACAAATTTGACCAGATCGCCTATCGTCTTGAAGCCATCGACAACCCGAATGCTGTCGCCCGCAAGCGGACCGAGGGCGGCCTTGTAGGCTTTCATCACGCCCTGATAGGCATTCAGCACGAGGGTGACGTCGCAATCTCGGTTGGTCAGCATCTTTGTGACTTCACTGACCAGTTTGGGGGGCAAGGTTCGTAACGGTGAGGATGCCATTGGGACAATCCCGACTTTAAGTCGTGTTCCCTTTGGTAGCTGTCGCTTCTCAAGTGGGAGCGGAGGGATGCCAAAGGCCTCACAGAGCGCCTCTTCCGGATTGACGGGCATAGTGGCGATATCACGCCAGCCTTCCATTTCACTGAGATCAATCACGTGATCGAAGCGTTTGAGCTGGGTGGATGAGATAAACAACTGGAAAATCTCGATATCAGGTATCAGTGCAAAGATATCCGATGCGCTGCCACTGTTGAGCACCCCGATGCGGATATCGCCAAACCGTTGTTTGAGCGCCCGGAAAAACAGCGCCATGCCAACACAATCGCCCAGCGCATCATCCGGGATCAGAAACAGAACCGATTTGTTTGAAAAATCCTGTTCCGACCAGTCTTCACGTGGCACGACCTGAAACCGGTAACTGTCCGACTTGATCTTGACGCCCGGTGCGGTTGCCAGAATTTGACGGCGCAGCAGGGATGTCGCCCGCGTGAAATAGATCGGGCTGTTATCCGACGTCTGGGAAAGGTTTGCGCTGACGTTTGGCAGGCCAAACTGAAAAGGCTGTTTGGAGGCAAAACGGGTAAAAGTCTTGCGTGATGGGTGTGGGGCCCGGGGCATTGTGCGGGAGAACTCCGGTCAAGTGGATGGCGTGTGACTGGCACCAGAAAACCCGATCCCGGCGATGGAGGCAAGTACGGAAGTCCGCAGTTTTCCGATTGTTTGCGCGGTGATCCCACCCAACCCAATCGGCGTGATGCCGAGCATGTGACACATCCTTGAAATTTGGCGGATATCTGAAAGTGACATCGGATTTGCGCCCGGATGACTTTGGGTCGGGAAAATCGGGGATATCAGGACACCAACGGGGCGAATATGCTTCGGAAGCAGGGCGAGTTGACGGAGTGTTTGCGCGGAGTGACAGGCAGAGGTTCGCAGGAAATCCTGCGGGATTTGGCGATAAATACCCGGATCGGTAAGTGCACGGTATTCCGGGAAATGCATCCCGTCGGCATCAAGCCTCAGTGCCAACGCGACGTCATTGGCGACCAGAAAGGGGATGGCCTTTGCACGGCAGATCGTGCGCAAGCGTGCACCAAGTTTTGCCCGTTTGGGATGATCGTAATGACGAAAAATGACCATGCTGTCGCGGGGCAGGGCGCGGATGGCGGGTTCCGGATCTGGCAGTCTTTGATCATCGGTCATCAGGATAATCGGTGGAATCGGGCAGTTCGGGCCACCATTGCGCAGATTGAGCCTGCGTGCCTGCTTTAACAGGGCCTTATCCATTGATACACTCCCGACTTGGCAGCTATACCTGCCGTTCCTGAATGCGTTACCGATGAAGGACCACCCTCCATGAGCAGTCATGATCTGTCATCTGACAAAACCGATGTTGCCGCCAAGCTTGCCGAAATCCAGAGCAATATCAATACGGCATGCGAATCCGCCGATCGCGATCCGGGTGATGTGACGCTGGTTTGTGTTAGCAAGAACCACGATGCCGATCATGTGCGTAAGGCGCTTGTGGATGGCAGGCGGGTGTTTGGTGAAAACCGTGTGCAGGAGGCTGCGGGAAAATGGCCTGGATTGCGCGCCGAGTTTCCCGATATCGAGCTGCATCTGATCGGGCCGCTTCAGACCAACAAACTCAAGGATGCGGTCGCGCTGTTTGATGTGATCGAAACGGTGGATCGCCCGAAGCTTGCCAATGCGCTGGCCAAGCATCGAGATAAAACCGGCACCTGCCCGGATCTGTTTATTCAGATCAATACCGGCGAGGAAGAGCAAAAGGCCGGGATCGCGCCAAAGGATGCCGATGATTTTATTACGATGTGCCGCGAAGAGCTTAAATTGCCGGTCATTGGCCTGATGTGTATCCCCCCGGTCGATGAGGAACCGGCCCCGCATTTCACCCTGCTGGGCAAGATCGCCGATCGTCATGGTCTGAAAATAAAAAGCATGGGGATGAGCGGTGATTACGAGGCCGCAATCCGGTTTGGTGCGACCCATGTGCGGGTTGGGACAGCTATTTTTGGGTCCCGAGGCTATTGATCATGTAAAAATGGCCGATATTTCGGTGTTAAATCCGATTTTGGGGCCAAAAAACTGCAAAATGGGCTCAGTTTGAGGTTCGATTCACGTCTTTGGCGCGTGTTTACGTGAAACGCGCCTTCCTGTGGATAATCAGCATAAGGACATAGACGCGCGCCAAGCCAATCTGTGACAAAAAAATCCCGCATCAGCGGGATTTTCTTTTTGCAGGCGATAAAATCAGTGTCTGATCAGGGAATTAGCTTGTAACCGCCCGGTTCGGTAATCAGGATCGCCGCGTTTGACGGATCCTTTTCGATTTTCTGACGCAGGCGATACACGTGGGTTTCAAGCGTATGGGTGGTCACGCCGGCGTTATAGCCCCAGACTTCGTCCAGCAATGTTTCACGGCTGACCGGTTTGTCGCCCGCCCGGAACAGGAATTTCAGGATCGAGGTTTCCTTTTCCGTCAGGCGGACTTTTTTCTCGGTCGCGGTTTCGATCAGGATCTTGGCACTGGGCTGGAAGCTGTATGGGCCGATGACAAAGACGGCATCTTCGCTTTGTTCATGCTGGCGGATATGCGCACGAATGCGGGCCAAAAGCACATTAAGGCGAAACGGCTTGGTGACATAGTCATTGGCGCCCGATTCCAGGCCCAGAATGGTGTCAGAGTCACTATTGGCGCCGGTGAGCATGATGATCGGCGATTTGACATTGGCGCGCCGCATCAGTTTGCAGACATCGCGGCCATCCATATCCGGCAGGCCAACATCAAGCAGGATCACATCAAAGTAGGAATCCTTGGCAAGATCGAGTGCTTCCTTGCCACTGTTGGCGACCACGCATTCGAAATCTTCATGAAGTCTGAGCTGTTCCGTCAAAGACTGGCTGAGCGCTGCATCGTCCTCAACCACCAGAACCTGTTTACCTGTCGACATTCACCATCCCTTGCTGCTTGTCAGATCCGCACACGTGATGGGGATCTTTGCCTGATCTTGATTTTACTGGCCTGTTTTTGTGGCGCTTTCGACGCCGGAGCGCCATATATGCATGAAGTATCGCAAAGCTGCCTCATAGGATCAGTGTCTTAAGTTCTATTTTCAAGAACAAACTGTTTTCGCTTTGGTCCTTTAACTCCCGGCCCAACCGGATTAGGTAGTAGGGGCGATTTGTCCGCCAAGTCGTGTCGTAAAATCTTGAAAGATGTGCTTCTTCCTGCGATTTTGCGCATCACCGACCAAGCAGGTTCGCATCGCCTGATGCGCTTATATGAATTAAACCGGGTCTTTATCCAGCCCCATAGCCACCGGATCGCGATGTTGTGATCACAAAGACAAGATGCCGATGACCCAAAGCTCTGCCGTGACGGCCCAAAATGACAGCAATCTGATCCCGGCAACCGATCTGGTAACGGTTTCCCGCGCCGTGGCAGATTTGCGCCGTGGCGAGATCGTCCTGGTTCAGGGGCATGACAATGGCGAAGCCCACAATGTCGCGGTGATTGCCGCCGAACCGCTGTCACAACATGGTCTGCAACGTCTGTGTGACATCGCCGGCAGTGACACCGCACCGGCAATCGTCCTGCCGCGCGTGCGGGCCAAATCTCTTGGTCAGACGGCCAAGGATGACCCGTTCGTGGCCTTTGTCAGCGACGGCCAATCTGATGTGGATGCGAACCGTCTGGGTGAAATCGCCAATCCGTTGCTTGATCTTGATGCGTTGCCCGCGGGCGAGTGGCGACCGATCAGCATGGCGGAAAATGCCGCCATTCGTTTGGCAAAGCTTGCGCGGTTATTGCCCGCGGTTGTGACGGTGCCGGTCAGTGCCGATCAGCTTGAAACCCTTGCCCGCGCCCAGAACCTGTTGGTTTTGCAGTCCGAAAGCATCAATGGCTATGAAAATGCCTCGGCCGCATCCCTTCGCCAGGTCAGCGAAGCCCGCGTACCGCTTGAAGATGCCGAAAACGTCACCGTGATTGCGTTTCGCCCGGAAGATGGCGGGCAGGAACATCTCGCCATCGTTATTGACGAACCGGCCAAGGACAAACCGGTTCTGATCCGGCTACATTCGGAATGCTTTACCGGCGATCTGATCGGGTCGCTGCGCTGTGACTGCGGACCGCAGCTGCGCGGTGCCATTTCGGAAATTGCCAAAAGCGGGCAGGGCGGCATTGTGCTGTATCTGCGTCAGGAAGGGCGCGGCATCGGGCTTGTGAACAAGCTGCGCGCCTATGCCCTGCAGGATCGCGGGTTTGATACCCTTGATGCCAACGAGGAACTTGGCTTTGACGCCGATGAGCGCGTTTATCGCCCGGCGGCCGAAATGCTGCGTCAGATGGGCTTTGAAAGTGTGCGGTTGTTGACCAATAACCCCGAAAAGCTGACCGGGCTTGAAAGCTGGGGTGTCACGGTTTCCGAGCGTGTCCCGCATAAATTCCCGTCCAATGGTCATAACGAGTTTTATCTGCAGACCAAAAAGGACCGGGCAGGCCACCTGTTTTAAATGTGCCGATGCTACCCGGCAGAAGATTCCGACAGGCAAGTCTGGCGAAATTCTTTCCCAAGAAAATCACGATAATTCAAAGCGTTAGCGCGCGTTAAAACTGGCACTCCTTTTGCAAAACTATTGGCAAGAGGAGGACAGACATGTCGATTGGTGAAAATTGGCGGCAAATTTCGCCCGGTAGCCTAACTGGTAGCGCGGGCGGTGCAGGTGGCACAAATGGTGCGGCAAACGGCAAGTTTGCCCAGTCCAATGCTGCCGACCAGCTTTCTGACACGGCCGAAGGCCGGACATTCTCGCAATATATGTTTGGCGAGGATGGCTTTGAATTCACCGATTTCCTCGATGTGATCAATCCTTTGCAACATATTCCCGGTGTCGGGATGATTTATCGCTCGCTCACCGGCGATGAGATCGGCAATGGCGCGCGCGTCGCGGGCGGTGGCCTGTTTGGCGGGGTGTTTGGCCTTGCCGGGGCAGCGATTGATGCCGTGGTCGATGCGGTCACAGGCGACGATACCGGCACCCACTTCATGGCGATGGTCGAAGACGGGTTTGGCGGCAGCGGCATTGATGATGGCACGGCGGTGGCCGATGCAGGCAATGCGAACGCGGCTACCAATCAGGCAACCACGGTCGCGCAAAATGGCGCCTATCAGGGCGATCTGGTTCTGCCCTGGATGACCGGCCCGCAATCACAATCCGTCAGCCCGGCCGAACAGGCCACCATTGTCCAGTCCGCACCAACGGCCCCGGTTGATCAGGCCATGCTGGCATCGAATGCCGCACCCGGCAGCACGGGCGTTCAGGCCTCTGATTTGAATGTGCCGTGGGCACAAGGTGCGCAGGGCGCGCAAGTTGCGCAGAACACACAGAATGCCTCGCCAGTTGCACAAGCTGCGCAAAGTGCAGCATCAAAACAGCCTGAGGCAGAACTTGCTTCGGCATCTGCCACACCCTCAACCGATCCGGCAGAACTGACCGTTGCCATGGCATCGGCGGGAACGGCGAACCCGGTATCTGCCTTTAACCGGACCGTCGCATCCAATTCGACGGTAACCGAAACCGCGCGCCGCCCGGTCACCAGCACCGGTGACGCCAATACCGTCTGGGCGCGCGCCGCCAGCAGCGGCCGGGTCAGCCGCCAGACCACTGGTTTCGCGATTTCCGCTGAAATGGCGGCCCACGAAGCCAAATACGCCAAACTGAATGCCGTGAAGGCCGAGACCGCAGAACGCAAGGCCAGCGAAATACAGACGACGTCGCCAGATGGCACACCACTGTCGGCGGCCGAAATGGCAGCCCGCTTTAACGCCGCCCTTGGCCGCGACAAGGCACAAACCATGGCGGCAGATGCCGTTGCCAGCAGTAATGCGGTGGCTGATGATCGCCCGGCAAATACCCATGACGGATATGATGTTGCCAATTCAGATCAGGGTGGATCGCCCCTTCCCGCCAGTGCACCGGCTGCTGACGCGCCAGCGGACCATCCGCTTTTGCAGCAGGCATCTGATCACCTGAATGGCGATGCGCCGGTGGGTGCATGGTTCAGCCAGACGATGATGGATGGTCTGAAGAAATATCAGGCCATGCAACAGAAGCCCCATACGCCGGGAAGTTCAATTTAGGCCGATCAGAGTTGAAGGTTTAACCTAGACGAAATAAAGCCCGCACCTATGCGGTCACGGGCTCAAATGATTTAAACTTTAAGGCCTTGCTAAGTTGTTATCCGGCGCTTCACTTCCTGTTCAGCGAGTTCATTGAAGAACGCGGAACGGTTAGTGGTAATGCGGTCGATTGCTTCAAGAAGATAGGAATCAATTGTGATGTTGGTTCTAACCATATGTCCTGGCATTTTGGCCGGAATCAAAAGCTTTCCGACAACTGCGTCGGCATCCTCTGGGTCTACGACGGAATTTTCAAAAGGTGTGGGTACGGGAATATCCATTTTTTCATCGCGCATTACATTCAGAAAGGCAGGAAGCACTTCGCGGGCATTGTTGTATACCTCATCAAATGTCGAAGCCACTGACATGCAACCTGGAAGATCAGGAAAAACAACGGTGTAACCGTCACCGTCCTTAAGGATGTATGCGGTGAAATTCCGCTCCATATCGACACCCTTTCAACGTTCTCATCTAAGAATTCATTTTTGGTCATGTTCAGTACTGCATCACAGTAATCTGCAAATCACCAAAGTTAGTCGTAAAGAAGGTGCCGCTTAAAGAAGCGACACCCCAGAGAGTTTTTCCAACTTTTTTATATAACGAATTGGATTGTCCTTACGCGGATGTACCACCGTTACGAGGTTGGGATTATTTGGTTTCTTAAAATGCCAATGACTTCCTGTAGTCCTGACATGAATCCATCCAGATTTCTCTAGAATGAAGAGGATATCGCTACTTCTCATATCGGTCCTGTTTCATGAACAAGGTTAAGCCGACTGAGTTTGGCGCGGACACGAGCAAAGATGTGTATATCGCACATCTTTGCTCGTGTCAAGAACAGTGTGCATACTGCACATCTTGAGCGAAAAGTCTTGTGCCACTAATGGTACGGGTCGGTACCTAAACAGACCGTTAGAAGATTGTTCGATTGACGGGGGCGCAACTGGTTTCAAGCATCAAGTAGTCGACATCAAGGGCTTTGACCAAAAGTACCGAATCAAAAAAAGCCCGCCTGGTTTACACCGGCGGGCTTATTGATGTTCAGATGCTTTGATGCGATCAGCTGTTCAGGAAACCGACGATTTCCTTGACCTCTTTGAGGATCGGCTGGGCGATGGCGTTGGCACGTTCCGCACCCTTGGCCAGTACAGAGTCGATATAGGCCGGATCGGCCTTGAGCCGTGCCATTTCCTCGGTGATCGGTGCCAGATTTTCGACAACCACGTCGGTAAGTGCCTGTTTGAAGCCAGAGAATTGGGTGCCACCATGTTCTGCCAGAACTGCATCGACCGTACTGTCGGTCAGCGCTGCATAGATGGTGATCAGGTTCTTGGCTTCCGGGCGGCCTTCAAGACCGGCGACCTCACTTGGCAGCGGTTCCGGATCGGTTTTTGCCTTGCGGATTTTTTTGGCCAGTGTCTCGGCATCGTCGGTCATGTTGATGCGCGACATATCGGACGCATCGGATTTTGACATCTTTTTCGAACCGTCACGCAGCGACATCACACGGGTTGCCGGACCCAGGATCAGCGGTTCGGGCTGCGGGAAGAAGCCTTCGACCTCGTAATCGGTGTTGAATTTCAACGCGATGTCACGTGCCAGTTCAAGGTGCTGCTTCTGGTCTTCGCCGACCGGTACATGGGTCGCCTTATAGGCCAGAATGTCAGCCGCCATCAGGCTTGGATAAGCGTAAAGGCCGAGTGACGCGTTTTCACGATGCTTGCCCGCCTTTTCCTTGAACTGGGTCATACGGTTCATCCAGCCGATGCGCGCGACACAGTTAAAGATCCAGGCCAGTTCGGCATGGGCGGAAACCTGGCTTTGGTTAAACAGCACCTGATTTTCCGGATCAATGCCCGAAGCGATCATGCTGGCGGCCAGTTCGCGAATGTTGGAACGCAGTTCCTTGGGGTCTTGCCAGACCGTGATGGCATGCATATCGACCACGCAGAAGATGCATTCATATTTCTTCTGCAATTCGACCCAGTTGCGGATCGCGCCAAGATAGTTGCCAAGGTGAAGGTTACCGGTGGGCTGAGCGCCCGAAAACACACGTTCCATAACGTCGTCGTCCATTTCAATTTATGTTTAACAGGGCCTGCATACTCCGCCAGGTTTTGGACACCCGCCGGCGGACGAGCATGCAAGCAAACAGCGCGCGAGTTTAGGGTCTGGCCCGATTTGGTCAAGCTGCTTGTCTGGAAACGTGTCGATTAATTGCGATCAGGCTGGTTTTCCGCGTTTGAGCGTCGCCTTGAGCTCGGAAAAGCTGGTCGCACCAAGCAGTTGGGCCGCAATCGCATAGATCGCCATGCCACCGGTCACAATCACCGCCATGGTGATGATGCGGGTGATCGAAAGCGCATCATTTTGCCAGAAGGCATCAATCGCAAACCAGAGTGCCGATCCCATCAGTGCGGATGCGACAAGGATGCGCGGGATGCGCCGGGCAAGGCGGGCATCAAAGGTCAGATCGCCGCGCCGATGCAAAATAAAACCAAGCGAGGTCGCATTGACCCAGACCGAAACAGATGTTGCCGCCGCAATGCCAAGATGCCCGAACCATGGCATCAGCACCACGATCAGAATGATATTGAGCACCATGCAGGAAATGCCGATACGGATCGGTGTTTTGGTGTCTTCGCGCGCAAAGAAACCGGGTGCCAACACCTTGACCAGAACCGAGGCCGGCAGGCCAAAGGCAAACACGGTCAATGCCATGCCGGTCATCAGGGTTTCTTCCGCGCCAAATGCACCGCGTTCAAAAAGAACATTGATCACCGGCAAGCCCATCACACCAAGGGCGATGGCGGCCGGAAGGGTCAGAAGAAGGGCGATTTCAATGCCGCGATTCTGGCTATACATCGCGGTTTTGGCATCATCACCCTGCAATTGGCGCGACAGGGTCGGCAAAAGCGCGGTGCCAATCGCAATGCCAATCACACCCAGTGGCAATTGTTGCACGCGATCTGCGTAATACAGCCAGGAGACCGCGCCATCAGAGACAAGGGAGGCCAGCATGGTGTCGATCAGAAGATTGATCTGGTAGACACCGGCGCCAATCATGCCGGGGATCATGCGTTTGCCCAAAAGCTTGATGCGGTCATCAACACGCGGCATCTGCCATTTGATGGCAAAGCCGACCCGCTTGCAGGCAATCACCAGCATCAGGAACTGTGCCACACCGGCAATCGCCACCCCCCAAGCCAAGGCATGGGCCGGGGTTTCGGTCACCGGTGCCAAGCCGAGCAAGGCCGCAATCAGGCAGATATTGAGAATAATCGGGGCGGCGGCGGCGGCGGCATAGCGATGCAGCGTATTCATCACGCCTGACATCAGGGCGACGGCGGATATGAAGGCAAGATAGGGAAACGTGATGCGCGACAGTTCGACGGCAAGTTCGAACTTTTCGGGATTTTCGGCAAAACCCGGCGCAAACACATACATCGCCCAGGGCATCAGGATTTCGATGATTGCGACCAGAAAACCGGTGATCAGGATCAGCATCGACATGGCGCGGGCGGCAAATTCGCGGGCCGCGTCCATGCCGCGTTTTTCAATGTCGCCGGCCAAAAGCGGGATGAAGGCCGCGGAAAACGCCCCTTCGCCAAACAGGCGGCGAAACAGGTTGGGAAACTTGAACGCCACAAAGAACGCATCGGCCATGCCGCCCGCACCGAGCATCCCGGCAATCAGAATATCGCGGCAAAATCCCAGAAGGCGGGATAACAGCGTAAAGCCACTCACCGTGGCGATAGAGCGGACAAGCGACATTCGTTAAGCGTTCCGTATTTAAGTGTCACCAAAGGGCGCGATTCTGCCGGTGATGACGTGCGATTGCGGTATTTTCACGTTTGATGCACAGAAATCTGACAGTCGAAGGTGAAAATAGTCGTAATTTTTGAGGCCTAAAACCGCGGCGTATATCGCATTTTTGTGAAAGTGATTGAATTAGGTGATTTTTTTGGGGTCCCTGTGACAGCCGTCACAGAAAAACAGTTGCAACACCCGCATATTCACATTCGCTGAGGGTTCGTTGGGACGCGAGCCTCATATTGGACGGGCGGGGAAATACGGTATCCACCTCAACCTGCTGCACTCCGAGGATTTCGACACCGTGAATAACAGGTCACGCTGTCGGGTTTGGTTTTACCCTTCCTCGTCCGTCACAATTTCCAAAGAAATATAATTCGAGCAGTTTACTGGCCTTATCGGCCGGTACATCCGGATCTGATCCATACCGTGGCGTTGTCTAGGGTAGCGCATGGGTATTGGATCGATCCGGTTTGTTTTTTTGCGGCGATTGTAAAACGCGCTAGTCGTTGCGAATCGCCTGGGTCAGGGTTTCCTTGACCTGGACAAACTTGGTGCGGCTGTCGATCTTGAGCCCGAACACATCCTTGACATAGAAGACGTCAACCGCGCGCTCGCCAAAGGTGGAAATGCGCGCAGAGGCAATCTGCATCGAAAGATCACGGAGTGCCCGCGTGATGTCATAAAGCAGGCCCAACCGGTCACGGGCGGTGATTTCAATCACCGTGTGGGTGCGGCTGGCCTTGTTGTCGATAATGACATTCGGTTCGACCTTGAACACCGCGGTGCGGTGCTTGTTGTCCTTGGTCTGGCGGCGTTCGATTTCCTGACTGGGGCGAATCTGCCCGGAAATGACCTTTTCCAGCGTGTCGCGCAGGCGATCAAGTTTGGTGGAGTCGTTAAACGCCTCGCCATTGGTGTCCTGCACGAAAAAGGTATCGAGTGCCATGCCATCTGCAAGGGTCAGGATCTTTGCATCGACCACGTTGGCCCCGCACAGTGCCATTGCGCCTGCAATCTGGGAAAACAGGCCGGGATGGTCGGTGGTGTGGACGGTGATTTCAGTGGCATCAATTTCGGTATCGATGCGGACATCGACCGTGATCTCGGCCCCGGAATTTCGGGCATCACGGGTCAGATGGGCGTGATGGACGTGGATTTCGGTATCAAAGCTCAGCCAATAGGACGGATAGCCGCGTTCGATAAAGTCCTCGATATCCTGTTCGGGCCAGTCTTTCAGCGCCTCGCGCAGCGCGTTTTGCGCATTTTCGACGCGCGAATCGCGGCTATCGGCATTCAGGCCCCCCGAAAGCATATCATCGGTGGCATAGTAAAGTTCACGCAGAAGGGTTGCCTTCCAGCCGTTCCAGACATTGGGACCCACCGCGCGGATATCAGCCACCGTCAGGCAAAGCAACAGGCGCAGGCGTTCCTGCGATTGCACCAGATCGGCAAAGGCGCGAATGGTGCTGGGGTCATTGAGATCGCGTTTGAACGCGGTCAGGCTCATCCACAGATGTGCCTTGACCAGCCAGGCGACCGCCTCGGTATCGGCCGGCGACAGACCCAGCCGCGGGCAGAGCTTTTCGGCGACTTCGGCCCCGAGCTCGGAATGATCGCCACCACGGCCCTTGGCAATGTCATGGAGCAATACCGCGACATACAGCACACGGCGTGAAATCACCTGACCCATGATGCGGGTGGCAACCGGGGCGTCTTCGGCAAGTTCGCCGGACTCGATCTGATTAAGCACGCCGATGGCGCGGATGGTATGCTCGTCCACGGTGTAGGTGTGGTACATGTCGTATTGCATCTGGGCAACGACACGGCCGAAATCGGGGATGAAACGCCCCAGTACACCGGCCTCGTTCATCTTGCGGAGCGTTACATCCGGGCTGTCGCGCTGGGTTAGGATTTCAAGGAAAACCTCGTTGGCGTCCGGATCGTTTTGCAGCTTGTGATCAACATATTTCAGGCTTTGCGTGATCCAGCGCAGCGTTTCGGGATGAATGCCAACCCGGTTTTGATGGGCAACCAGAAACAGGCGCAAAATCTTGATCGGGTCGTTCTTAAAGACATCAAGGCTTTCGACCGTCAGGCGTTCATTGCGCAGTTCAAACCCGTCAATTTCCTTGGTGCCAAACAGTTTGCCCGGAAAACGGATCAGCGGGCGGCGCTGATGGCTTTCTTCAAGGGCGGCGCAGAAGATGCGTGTCAGGTTCCCGACATGCTTCACCATCAGATAATAGTGCTTCATGAAGCGTTCGACGCCCGATGCCCCGGCATGATCGGTATAGCCAAGCCGTTCGGCGATATCGCGCTGCATATCGAACGTCAGGCGGTCTTCTTCGCGATCAGACAGATAATGCAACCAGCAACGCACCGCCCACAGGAAGTTCTGCGCCTTCAAGAAGCCGCGCGCCTCCTTGCGCGTCAGGACCTTGAGATCGACCAGTTCCATCGGGGAATTGACGCGATAAAGGTATTTGCCAATCCAGAACAGGGTGTGAAGGTCGCGAAGTCCGCCCTTACCGTCCTTGACGTTGGGTTCGACCACATAGCGTGAATCGCCCATGCGGGTGTGGCGTTCATCGCGTTCGCCAAGCTTCTTTTCGATGAACTCGATACCGCTGCCCTTGACCAGCTCTTCCATGAATCGGGTGCGAAACAGTTTATAGGTATCCTCATCACCCCAGACGAACCGGCTTTCAAGCAGGTTGGTGCGAATGGTGATGTCCTGTTTGCCCATGCGCAGGCAATCATCGACAGATCGCGTCGCATGACCTACCTTAAGCCCCAGATCCCACAGCATATAAAGAATGAACTCAACGACCTGTTCGCCATGTGCGGTCTGTTTGTAGGGAAACAGAAACAGGATATCGACATCGGAATGCGGCGCCATGTCACCGCGGCCATAGCCGCCGACGGCGACGACTGACATGCGTTGTTCATTGGTCGGATTGTGCAGCGGATAGACGAACGTGGTGGCAAAATCATGGATCAGGCGGACGATCTGATCCATCAGGAAACTGTTGGAAAAGACGGTGTCCTGCCCGGAGTTGCTTTCTTCGAAGCGTGCGCGGATAACAGATCGCCCGGCCTCAAGCACTGATTTCAGCTTGTTGAGAACGGCGGTGCGCTGTTTGAAGCTTTTGAGTGCCGGATCGTTGGCGATGGCCTCAAGCTCGGCAAAGACCTTTTTGCGGTCGATGATTTCGCGCTGCTTCTTGATCTTGTAGGTCACGTTGGTCGGTTTCCTCGGCCCTGGCGTGCGGTCTGTCGGCGACAGGGTTTATATATCAATTTTCTTAACAGTTGCCGCACCATAGCGCCAATTTCATCTATCCGCATCAAATGCGTGTGCAAGTCCGATCGGCAGACACGCACCTGATATGGGGATAGGCCGCCTGTTTTGCAGGTGATCAGCCCTTCAGCGACTGAAGACGATACAGCGCATCAAGGGCTTCGCGCGGGGTCATGTTATCGGGATCAAGATCGGCAACCGCATCAAGCAGCGCCTTTTGCGCATCCGACAGCGCCGGGGCGCTTGTGCGTTCCTCTTTGGCGGCCTGTTCGATGGCAACCGCAAACAGCGGCAGGTCATCGGCAAGCTTGGACACCGCGCCACCCTGTTCGCCCTTTTCAAGGGTTTTAAGCACCTGTTCGGCGCGCTTGATCACGGGCTTTGGCAGGCCGGCCAGCTGGGCGACGTGAATGCCATAAGATCGATCCGCACTGCCCGCACCGACTTCATGGAGGAAGACGACCTCGCCCTGCCATTCCTTGATCAGCATGGTGTGGCACGACAGGTGTTTGAGCTTGGCCGCCAACGCCGTTAGTTCGTGATAGTGGGTGGCGAAAAGACCACGGCACTGATTGATTTCATGCAGGTTTTCAACCACGGCCCAGGCAATCGACAGACCATCAAAGGTCGCGGTGCCACGGCCGATTTCATCCAAAATCACCAGCGACCGGTCGGTTGCCTGATTAAGGATCGATGCGGTTTCCACCATTTCGACCATGAAGGTCGATCGCCCACGTGCGAGATCATCGGCCGCACCGACGCGCGAAAACAGCCGGTCAATCACCCCGATATGGGCCTTGGCCGCCGGAACGAACGCGCCGATCTGGGCCAGCACGGCAATCAGGGCATTCTGGCGCAGGAAGGTCGATTTACCGGCCATGTTCGGACCGGTGATCAGCCACAGGCTTTGTTCATCTTCAAGGCGGCAATCATTGGCAACAAAGGGTGCGTCGCCATTTTCACGCAAGGCGGCCTCGACCACAGGATGGCGACCCGCGGTGATGTCAAAGGCAAGGCTGTTATCAATGTTGGGGCGAATGCACCCCTGATCGCGGGCGAGTTCGGCCAGTGCCGCCGATACATCAAGCCCGGCCAGCGCACTTGCACATTTGGCGATGTCATCGGCCTTGGCCAGAACGGCTGCCACCAGTTCGTCAAACAGTTCAAGTTCAAGCGCAAGCGCCTGATCACCAGCCTTGGAGACCTTGCTTTCAAGTTCGGACAGCTCGACGGTGGTAAAGCGCACCGCATTGGCCATGGTCTGGCGGTGGATAAACTCATCCATCTCCATCATCTTGTCGGCGGTTTTGGCCGATACTTCAATGAAATAGCCAAGTACGTTGTTGTGCTTGACCTTAAGATTGGAAATCCCGGTTTGCTCGGTATAGCGGGCCTGCAAATTGGCGATCAGCTTTTTGCTTTCACTTGAAAGCATGCGCAGCTCATCAAGCGGCGGGTGATACCCCCCGGCGATAAAGCCGCCATCGCGGGCCAGAAGCGGCAGGCTTTCGGCAATTGCCCGGCGCAACAGATCAATCAGATCGCCGTGATGGCCTATCATGGTCAAATGATCAGAAAGGGCTTCCGGTTGGGCGGTCAGGCCATCATTGCCGCCATCGGGTTTATTCAGAAGATTGCCAATCGCAAAGGCGCAGGACAGGCCATCACGCATCGCGGCCAGATCACGCGGACCACCACGCCCGACCGACAGGCGTGACAACGCGCGTTCAATATCCGGGCATTCGCCAAGGGCGGCACGCAGATCAGACCGCAAGCCATCGCGATCATGGAAATATTCCACCAGATCAAGGCGCTTGTTGACCTCGTCCGCGTTGGTCAGCGGGGCGGACAGGCGGGCCGCCAACAAACGGGCACCTGCACCCGTGCGGGTGCGGTCAATGACGGACAACAACGATCCCTTGCGTTCGCCAGACTGGGTCTGGATCAGCTCCAGCGATCGACGGGTCGCGGCATCGATTTCCATTGCCGCCCCCTCTGCCACGCGGGTTGGCGGGGCAAGGCGGGGCATCTGGCCCTTTTGGGTCAGCTCGACATAATCAATCAGCGCACCGGCGGCCGAAAGTTCGGCGATCTCAAATCCGCCAAAGGCATCAAGGGCCTCGACCTCATAAAGCTTCTTAAGCCTGAGCTGCGCATTTTCAGCATCAAAGCGTGCGGTCGGCTGCGGGGTGATGATGTTTTTATATTCGGCATAGATGTCGAACACTTCCGCGCGGTTCAGCATCTTTTCCGAAAACAGGATTTCACCCGGATCAAGCCGGGCAAGGGCGGCGCCAAGACCGGCCATTTCGCACGGCTGAACAAAGAAATCACCGGTCGACATATCAAGCCACGCCAGCCCGATTTTGCCGCGGACTTCCGATACGGCGGCCAGATAATTGTGGCGCCGTGCATCCAGCAGGCTGTCTTCGGTAAGGGTGCCCGGCGTGATCAGGCGGACAACACCGCGTTTGACCACCGATTTGGCGCCGCGTTTCTTGGCCTCGGCCGGGTCTTCCATCTGTTCACAGACGGCCACCCGGAAACCCTTGCGGATCAGACGTTGCAGATAGGTTTCGTGACTATGGACGGGAACACCGGCCATGGGAATTTCGTTACCTTGATGCTTGCCACGTTTTGTCAGGGCAATATCAAGGGCTTCGGCGGCTTTGACCGCATCGTCAAAGAACAGCTCGTAGAAATCGCCCATCCGATAAAACAGCAGGCAGTCCTGATACTGTTCCTTGATTTCAAGGAACTGCATCATCATTGGCGTCGCGCCGTCTCTGGAAAAAGAAGGTGCGGTCGGTGTGGTATCGGATTTATCGGCGATCTGGTTCATGATGACTTGATAGCAAACCCTGAAGGCAAAGACGAGAGCAGGAAACTGGCGGGGTGATAAAACTTGATCTATGCCATTGCAACGCCTGAATTTCTGCGAATATATAAAGATCGTGACCAACAACCAACTGTCGTTTTTCGCGACAGAATAACAGTGAGCAAGGAGCGTACAAAATGGCAGAAGAACAGACCATCCCGCAGGCCCCGGAACTGGTCGGACTGTTTGATACCAAGGACGGTTTCGATGCGGCTCTGCGTGCGCTCCGCGATGCCGGGTTTGAACGCACCGATCTGTCGGTTTTAAGCTCTCACGAATCCATTGATGTGGCTGGCAAGGATGGTCGGTCCTGGTCCGATGTGCTGACCGCACTGGTGGGTGAAACCAAATATGAAGTGCCGCTGGTGGCGTCCGGTGCGATTGCATTGTTTGGTGGCGCTGCGACGGCGGCAGCCGCCATTGCGGTCGGAGCCGGTGTTGGCGCAGTCGCACTTCGTGAATTTATCGAAGAAGTGACCTCTACCCCGCATACCGAGGATTTCGCCCGTGCGGTCGATGCCGGATCGGTCATTCTGTGGGTTCGGATCGACCCGGACCATGAAGGTGCCGAGGCCAAGGCACGTGCCATTCTTGAACAGAATGGTGCGACCAACATCCATCTGCATTCGCCGAAGTAATCCGCACGTTTTGGCGTGGCGGGCAGCTGCATGACAGAGTCCGCCGAGAACGATTGATTATGCCGGTAAGGTAACAGGAACACGGGGGCATTGGCCCCCGTTTTTCGTATCGTGGAAAGTTCATATCGGTACCCATCGGCGGGTCGGTTTGCGCGGCGCAACAAGAACTGCAAGCCCAAGGGCTGTTTGCGCACGCGTGATTACGCCTCTGAAAAACCAACACTTACTGCCGGTCACGGCGGCTTGGTCGTTGAGCCGGGCGTATGCGCCATTGCGTTTGCGCATGTGAAACGGGTCGGATCAGAGGTCAATGTTGCGCCGCAACATACGGAAAACGCTACGTAATTTTGCGGTTGCCGTTAACGTCGCCTTTGACCCGGGGCGCGAAGCCTGATTTATTGGGCGGTCCGACAAGACGGTCCCACGCTGCAAACTTGTCGATCAGGAAAATCAGAACTTAAGAACAAAACAGACCGTACAGGTTGCTTTCCATCTCACCACGCAAGCGTCAGTGAAAAACACAATGTCAGATACAGAAATCAAGGTTCGTGACCGTGAAGCGCTGCTGTTTCATTCCAGCGGCCGCCCCGGCAAAATCGAAATCACCGCATCCAAACCGCTGACCACTCAGCGCGACCTCTCGCTCGCCTATTCACCGGGTGTTGCGGTGCCGTGTCTTGAAATCGCCAAGAACCCGGCGACTGCCTATGATTATACCTCCAAGGGCAACATCGTTGCGGTCATTTCCAACGGCACCGCCGTGCTTGGCCTTGGCAACCTTGGTGCACTGGCCTCCAAGCCGGTGATGGAAGGCAAGGCGGTTCTGTTCAAACGCTTTGCCGATGTGGACGGGTTCGATCTTGAAGTGTCGACCGAGGATGTTGACGAGTTCGTCAATTGCGTACGCTTCCTGGGCGCATCATTCGGCGGGATCAACCTTGAAGACATCAAGGCGCCGGAATGTTTCATCATCGAACAGCGCCTGCGCGAAGTCATGGACATTCCGGTGTTTCATGATGACCAGCATGGCACGGCGATCATTGCGGCATCGGGCCTGATTAATGCCTGCGACCTGACGGGTCGCAAACTTGAAGACATCAAGCTTGTCATCAACGGGGCCGGTGCGGCCGCGATTGCGTGTTGCGAGCTGGTCAAAAGCATGGGTGTTGCCCATGACAACGTGATCATGTGTGACTCGCGCGGGGTGATCTACAAGGGCCGCGAAGACGGCATGAACCAGTGGAAATCGGCCCATGCGGCCGATACCGATGCACGGTCGCTTGACGATGCGATGAAGGGTGCTGATGCGTTCTTTGGCCTGTCGGTCAAGGGGGCGGTGACATCCGCCATGGTCAAAAGCATGGCCAAACAGCCGATCATCTTTGCCATGGCCAACCCGGATCCGGAAATTTCCCCGGAAGATGTTGCTGCTATTCGTGATGACGCAATTTGCGCCACCGGGCGTTCGGACTATCCCAACCAGATCAACAACGTGCTTGGCTTCCCGTATATCTTCCGTGGCGCGCTTGATGTTCAGGCATCCACGATCAACGAGGACATGAAGATTGCCGCAGCCCACGCGGTGGCATCGCTTGCCCGTGAAGACGTGCCAGATGAAGTGGCAGCGGCATACTCCGGGCGTCGTTTGCAATATGGTCCGGAATACATCATCCCGGCCCCGTTTGACCCGCGCCTGATTACCGCCGTGCCCAAGGCGGTTGCCCAGGCCGCGATGGATAGCGGTGTGGCGCGTCGTCCGATCATTGATATGGAAGAATATGAAAATCAGCTGCGTGGTCGTCTTGATCCGACGGCCGCCCATTTGCAGCTGATTTCCGATTACGTCCGTGCGCACCCGAAACGCATCGCCTTTGCCGAGGGCGAGGAAGAAACCGTGATCCGCGCAGCGGTGGCGTATCGCAATTCGGGCTATGGCACGCCGATCCTGATCGGGCGCGAAGACCGCATCCATGAAAGTGCCAAGAAGCTTGGTATTGAAAGCCTTGATGGTGTTGAAATCAGCAACGCGGCCCTTTCCAAGCATAATGCGGAATATGCCGAGTTCCTCTATCAGCGCCTGCAGCGCAAAGGCTTCCTGTGGCGTGATTGCCAGCGCATGGTCAACCAGAAGCGTAACGTGTTTGCCTCTGTCATGGTGGCACAGGGTCATGCCGATGGTCTGATCACCGGCCTTACCCGGAACTTCAATCGAAGCTTCGCCGATGTTGCCGGTGTGATCGATGCCAAACCGGGTGAAATCCCGATGGGGCTGTCAATCGCGATTGCCAAGGGCCGGACGGTGTTCATCGCCGATACCCGTGTGCACAACCTGCCCAATGCAGAGGAACTGGCCGAGATCGCCATTCAGGCGGCCGCCAAGGCCCGTCAGATGGGGCATGAGCCGCGTGTGGCGATGGTTTCGCACTCGACCTTCGGTAACCCGTATAGCGAGGATACCGACCGTATCCGCGAAGCTGTCGGCATCCTTGAAAGCAGCAATGTCGATTTCGAGTTCGATGGCGACATGGCAGTTGATGTGGCACTCGATACCGAGCTTCTGAAGCTTTATCCGTTCTGCCGTCTGTCAGGTCCGGCCAACGTTCTGGTGATGCCGGCACTGCACGCAGCGACCACGGCATCCAAACTGCTTGATAAGCTTGGTGGTGGCACGGTGGTTGGTCCGGTGATGATCGGTCTGGAAAAACCGGCCCAGATCGCCCAGATGGGGGCAACCGTGAACGATCTTGTGAACCTCGCAGCCCTTGCTGCCCACGAGGCAGAGCACGGCTAAGCCGAGCCAAAATCAAACATCAGAAAGGCGGAGCTGCTTAATCAGTCTCCGCCTTTTTTCTGTTCGGGGCTGGGGCTTATTCGACCGGCTGACCCAGAATGGCGATGGCGGCCCCCAAGGCGGCCAGCAGGACAAAGAACGCGGCCTTGCCAGGATTATTGCCACGGCGGACGGAAATGATGGCCGCCAAGGCTGCTTGCAGACCGTAATAGATGGCAAAGGCGCGCGATGCAAAACTGACAATCGCGAAGATGTCCGCCGACCAGGTAAGGGCGATACCGATAATCCCCAGCGCCAGATAGGCCTGTGGCTCGGTAATGCGGTTTCGCGACAGTTGGGCAAACAGTCCACCCGATCCGCTGGTATCGGCAATTGCGGCACTGAATTGTGATGCCATGGCAGCCGCCACCAGCATGAAGGGCAGGATCGGGGCGACGATCCCCATCATGTCGATAATGCCCGTTTCCGAGGACGACATCTGACCAGGGGCGAAAACATAGGAAATCAGAAGGATGTAAATCAGATAGATCAGGGTCGAAAGCCATTGGGCAAGGCGCATGGATCGAATACGGGTTTTGGCATCATAGCTTGATCCCAGATAGCGCGATGTTTCGAACCCCTGAACCGTAATCAAAAGACCAAAGGTCATGGTAATGGCTGACCATCCGGTGACGTTCTGGGGATTGAAAATCAGTTTCTCGTCAATGGCCTGCTTGCTGAAATGGGCCATCAGCCCGACCAGAAGCCCGGTAATGATTGCCAATTTCAAACCGACCGAGACATATTCAAGCCGCTCAAGGCTTTTGAATCCGCGTGACCAGCCAACCATGACAATGATGCCAAAGACGCCACTGGTCATCAGTTTGGCATCAAGGGTGGAATCAAATGGCGTCAGGCTCAGCGAAAAGGCGCCGAGCAGATTGAGGTAATAGGTCACCGAAATGATGTAGGCAAAGGCAAGCGCCCAAGAAGAAAGGGTTTCAACACGCTTTGCGAGTTTGCCATAGGTGCCGTCAATGATGGCTTCTTCGCCGGCTTGGATGTTGTTTCGGATCACCGCGCCATACAGATAAGCCACACCACAAAGTGCCAGCATCACAAGCGGCGCATAACCGCCATATCCCAGATTAAGCACCGGACCGAGCAGCAAGAAACCACTGCCGATGATCGAGGCTAGCGGCGTCACGACAGCGCGCCAGGTGGTGGAGCGCGAAACGCGGGGCATGGACAGCACAATCGCAATGCCGACAGTTGCGATGGCAATGATCAAATCGAATATCACGTTTTTTGCTCGGACTTTCGGGTGGTGGCGTCCTGATTTTCAAGGACTGTAAGCTGGTTGGTGTCGATTAGCATATCGGATGGTGTCTGTATCGTTGCCATCAGGGATCCCACGAATAAAATCAGCCTGCAGTCTTCACCGGGATGAATGGTAACCTGTTTGGCATAGATATCCCGTTGTCGACGTTATTGTTGGCAGGATGTGACAGATGACCTGATTTTTGCCACATCATGGCGGCAGAAGTCAGGCAAATCGCAAAACGACCAGAAAACAGGAATCGCTCATGGGCCAGTTGACCCGGTTTTTCGCCCTTATCGTGTTTTTGCCGCTGCTTGCGGCCTGCGAGGATGAACAGGCCAGCGGGCCAAGTGCCGATGAAATCACCACGGCTGTGATCGAACGGTTTCGTGATGATCCCTATGCCAAGGTCGGCCATGTTGAAAACGTGACCAAGACCAACAGCATCGCCGAAGGCGATGACGAGATGATTGTTATGGTGCGCTATGAGCTGGTGTTTGATCGCACGGTTGCCGACTTTGCCGATGACGTGACCGAAAAGGGCAAGGCGGCCGGAACGATGGACGATGTCGGCAGCACGGTGCGTGATGCGCTTGATCTGGTGAAAACCAAGATGCTGACGCTCAAGGAAGGCGAATACAAGGTGGGCGACCGTCGGGTGGTCGAGGATGAAATCCGGTTGCTGAAATCGGAAAAGGGCTGGATTTATCGCGGACGGCCATAACGGGTCTTCTGAATATCCGAAGCAAAAAGGGACCCGAGCGGGTCCCTTTTTATTTGCTTATCTGGCTTGGTGCCTGATCTATCTCTTTTGTCCCTTGGGATTATTCCTCAAGGGCGGCGAGCACCTTTGGCGGCGGCGGGACATCGCCTGCCGCAAAATCAAGACCATCAAGCTCGTTCAGCCCGTTCACACTCATGATGGCATGCAGGCTGTCGACATATTCCTCGCCGCGCTCGGAATATTTGGTCAGGGTCTCGGCCAGTTCCCAGCCACTGATAAACTTGCCTTCTGCGCGAAGGGTTGCGCGACGTTCGCGCAATTCCTGATAGGCCGGGTGCGAGTTGATGTTGCGTGCATAGGCGCGCACACTGTCCATCAGGCTACCAAAGGCCTTGATGACGTGGGTTTTGCCATCTTCGCGATCTTTCGGCACGATGCCTTCATCGTCGCCCCAGGCCCATTGACCAAACAGGGCGTTGCCTTTGCGCACAAAGCGTGACGTGCCCCAACCACTTTCCTCTGCCGACTGGGCAAGGATCAGTGAGGTCGGGATAACGTCAATGCGCTCAAGCAGGGCGTTGATGCCGCCATCGGTCACGCGATAGCGCTTCATCAGCTGATTGACCCATTGCTGATCGGCCTGGCTGACCGGGGTGCCGGAAATGCCCTTGGCCTGAATGGCCATCAGGCGTTCGCGGCGCGCGGTGATTTCTTCATTCACGCGCATGGCCAGCGGCAGCATGATTTTCAGGAAAAGCTGTTTGCGCTCTTCAACCGATGCCAGTTCGCCAAGGCCTTCGGGCACGCGCTTGATATAGACGCGCGGAACTTCGCCTACCTCATTGAGGTGATAGCCAATGCTTTTGAAATACTGGCTGAGTGCGATGACTTCAGGACCGCGGCGATAAACCGTTTTCTTCTTTTTGATAACGGCTTCATCTGCCGTGACTTCGACGGTTTCTGTCTCGAAACCTTCCGGAGTTGGAGAAAGATCAATTCCGGCGAAAAGCCCAATATACAGGAAAAAAACCGCTCCGAAAATCGAAGCGAGCGCAACATTCCTGTAACTGTTTGTTTTTGCGCTAGTCATTGTTGAATCTCCAGGATCAGTCGAACTGTCCATCCCAAGTGGAGGTTATCTATGCCTGCCGCGCGCGATGATCGCAACGGGCAATATCTCCGAGAGTTGAAAACGCCAAGAAAACCTTTTCGTTCAGCGCATAATTTTTACGCCCGGCGCGGGTTAAAGTTCACGCCGGGCGTCTGAATTTGTTAACGACTCGTAAATCCGTGCGCGGTCAGTTCACCGGATGGTCGGACGCCATCTTGTCGATGAGGTGGCTGAAAACCGGGTCAGGCTCAGTCAGCCATGACCGGTTCGACGGCCTGAACTTCGGGCACGTAATAACGCAGCATGTTTTCGATGCCCATCTTGAGCGTCGCGGTGCTGCTCGGGCAGCCAGCGCATGCGCCGTGCATTTCAAGGAAGACCACGCCATCTTCGAAACGGTGGAAGACGATGTCACCACCATCCTGTGCCACGGCCGGGCGCACGCGGGTATCAAGCAGTTCCTTGATCTGGCTGACCAGCTCATCATCGCCTTCGGCAGCAGAGCTGGTACCGGTGGCGGCGTTGGAATCCTGATCAAGAACCGGCTGACCGGACGTGTAATGTTCCATGATCCCGCCAAGAATCTGCGGTTTCAGGGTCTGCCAGTCCTTGGAGTCATCCTTGGTGATGGTGATGAAATCACCGCCGAGGAAAACACCGGCAATGCCATCAATTTCAAACAGCTTGCGGGCAAGCGGCGATTTGATGGCTTCGTCACCCTTGACGAAGTTGGCGGTGCCAAGACGGCCCATGACTTCTTCGCCCGGAAGGAATTTGAGTGTCGCCGGATTCGGGGTCGGTTCGGTCTGAATGAACATTTTCGGCTTGTCCTCTCACTCTGATTGTCGGGACTTATGCTGCCCACTCAACAATCTCTATTTCATTTGGTTAGGCCCTAAATGGGGCAAAAACCACAAAAGATCAAGTCGCAGCGCGCAACTCAGGTATTCCGGATGGCGTGTTTCGTGATCACATTGACGTCAACGTTGCAGAATGCTGCTGATTTCGCGCATCTGGGTACGGGCCCGCAAAAGATAGAAACCAAGCCCCGCCAGATGGTTAGGGAAGACGATGCCATCGGCCGAGCCGTTCACAACCACCATCGGGTCAAGTGCGGCCGCCGCTTGCAGGGATCCGATCATTTCTGCCCAGACCGATGCGATCTGGCGTTCATTGATGATCTGTTCGAAGTCGGTGCCAAGATCGCGCAAGATCAGGCTATAGGCATAAAGGCGGCCCTTGGTGGCATAGAAAACGTCATCTGCCGTGCGATCAAAGATCGACGGATTTTCCACCTTATCATCAATCAGGGCAGAGGCCGAGCCAAGGTCATTGGCAATGCGGTTCAGTGTTTCCTGAAGGTTGTCGGCACGGCGTTCAAAAACCGCATTCCCGTTGGTCAGACGGGTATTGTAGTTTTGCAGGGACCGGATTGCCTGACGGTATTGCTGCTCAGACGTGACACCGGGCAGCAGCGAAACGCTGGGATCAAACACCCATTTGTCGCCACGGAATTTCAAAAGGCCGGCGGCATCGTCCAGATCCGGGTCAACCTGGCTTGACCCACGGGCGCGCCCGATCTGATCGGAAAGCTCGATCGCAAAGCGCGACAGGGCATAGACAATCCCGGTCTGGAAGTTCGGCATGTTATCAAGGGCCGCACTTGGCAGGAAGAACGGGTCGTTCGCGGTCCAGCGGTTCTGGTTGACCTCGCGATCAATCAGGGCTGCGGCGGTGTTGACCGCATGACTGCCGCCTTTGTAATTGCCGATAAAGTCGGGGTTGTCATCGATACGATGCACAATCGCCATGCCCGCCGGATAATAGATCACGGCAATCAGAACGATCACACCAAGGCTGCGCACCCAAAACTTGCCCGAACCGAAAATAGCTTTCAGTCGGGAACCAAATCCTGCAACGCCGCCTTTTTTATAGAGATAATCGTCTTCAATCATGACTTGTCCTGTGAATTGATCCGGCAATTGAACCTAGGCGCTGTACACCCAAACGGCAAGTCCATGATTTTACGCAGTGATGGTAATGAACGTCTCAAAGGTTGCCAGTCCAAGCAGTGTCTCAAGATCCTTCTCGGCCAAGGCAACACACCCTTCGGTGCCGGCATAATCGGGTTTGGCGATATGCATGAAGATCGCCGATCCCTTTCCGGGCACGGGCGGGTCATCATTATGGCCCAGAACGACGATGATGTTATAGAGATCATCCTTGCGAAACAGCTTTTCATGGCTGGCATCAAACGGCAGGCGGACCGGGCAGTTATAGTCGGGATGACCGGGATCATCACACCAGCCGTCGGAAAATGAAATGGTGGTGACCGGAAGCTTGGTGCGCGGGCTGGGTCTGCGATCAGCACGATACATCACATAGCGCAGCTGCCAGCGACCGGCCGGCGTTTTGCCATCGCCTTCTGTTTTCTGGTCGGCATCAATCACGCCATTGATCCCAAGGGCACAGCGAAAAGTGTGTTCACCCACGCTCAGCACCCCGTCTGGCGAAGCAAACAGTTCAAGCGGTTGGGACGGCGAAGGTGCAGCAGCGTCGCTTTGCATTCTATTGATGGACCTTATCGAATTCGATCATGTGCTGGCATGGTGCTGGCACGCAGCTTCAATATGCTGACGCGCCAATGGTGAGAAACAACAAAGGTAAATTTGTGGCATTTGCGCCAATTCGCCAGTCAGCTCACAAATCGTTGATACGGCGATTTTGGCTGCCTGGTCTTCCGGATAGCCAAATATCCCGGTGGATATGGCAGGAAACGCCACAGAGGCGAGATTGTTCTCGACCGCCAGCAAGATTGAATTGCGATAACAGCTTGCCAGCAGATCGGCCTCACCATGGTTCCCGCCATGCCAGACCGGGCCGACGGTGTGGATGACGTATTTGGCCTTCAGGTTAAATCCCGGTGTGATTCTGCCCTCACCCGTCGGGCAAGGGGCAAGCGGTCGGCAGGCGTTTGCCAGTTCAGGACCCGCCGCATGATGGATCGCACCGCATACGCCACCGCCGGGCAACAGGGCTTCGTTGGCGGCATTGACGATGGCATCGACATCAAGTGTGGTGATGTCGCCGACGGTAATTTTGATGGCATGGGTTTTGTCGGGCGCGTTTTTGTGGGTCACGAATAGTATCCTGAAACGTGAATTCTTCCCTCAATACCAACCTGTAAGGGTGGCGCCCCTGCACCAAAGTAGTGTTGCGCGACCAATAAGTCAAAAAACAACGCTCCGCCAGATCTGACGGAACGTTGCATTTTTAAATCCGGTGCCTGTCCGAAGACGGGTTGAATGCGGCTTATTTGCCGAGGCGGGTCACACCTTCTTCGATCAGTTTGGCAGCTTTTTCAGCGCCTTCCCAACCGGTGACCTTAACCCATTTGCCTTTTTCGAGGTCTTTGTAACGCTCGAAGAAGTGCTGGATCTGATCGCGCAGGATCTGCGGCAGATCTTCGTGGGATTTGATGTCGGTGTAATACGGGTCGATCTTGTCATGCGGAACGCAGATCAGTTTTTCGTCCTGACCGGCTTCGTCTTCCATGATCAGAACACCGATCGGACGTGCGCGGATCACCGAACCGGCTACGACCGGCTCACGGAACATGACCATGGCGTCAACCGGATCACCGTCTTCACCAAGCGTGTTGGGGATGAAGCCATAGTTGACCGGGTAATACATCGAGGTGTGCAGGAAACGGTCAACAAAAACAGCACCGGAGTCTTTATCGACTTCGTACTTGACCGGTCCACCCTGCGGAATTTCGATGACGACGTTTACGTCCCACGGAACATCCTTGCCAACGGCAATCTTGCTGAGATCCATCTGGGAAAATCCCTTTCGCTTTTTGAACGCATGCCCCGATCACCAGGGCGGCTGATATGAGCTTCTAAGATGCAAAGACGCATCCGAAGGAAAATGATGCCGACCTTTTATCGCGAAACGCCGTCGCTTCCAAGGGGGCAGGAAATGATACTTTTGATCAGAAACCCTAGGCGGTTTCGGCAACCGGCAGCAAAGAGCTTTTCACAGGCGTGAAGCGGTCTGCTTCTGCCTCAAGATTATTGAAATAACCCGGGTTCTTTGATGCGTTTGCATGACGGCTGGGCATCGAACGACCGTGGAAGAGATGCAAGACAGGAGAGGTATATTCAACATTTTTGCGTCGGATACCCGCCCGGATCATGCGGAGTACGAAATCTGAATCTTCCAATCCATGGCCTTCATAGGCTTCGTCGAAGCCACCAATCTTTAAGATATCATTCTTGAAGGCCGCAATATTGCACCCCTGTGCTTTCTTCCAGCAATTGGCGTGCTCCCACAGGCTTTTCTGGCTTTGCGGGATCGGAATGAACTGAAATGGGCGATTGCAGTTGCCCGTCAGGCCCAGCATGAAGAGGATCGCACGTGGCCATTTGTGGAACCGTAGACGGTTCTTCATCGCAAGCTTGGTAAAGCGTTCCTTTAGGAAGACACGTTTGCCTGTGACAAAGCAGTTTGCTTCGGCCGCTTTGCGGTGGCTTGAAACAAAGTTCGACATCAGGCAGCAATCACCGTCGGTAAACACAATGATGTCACCTTCGGACATCGCGATGGCGCCGTTGCGCACGCGCGACAGCCGGTATCCCTGATCTTCCTGCCAGAAATGTTTGATCGGCACCGGGGATTTTTTTTGCATCTTGGCAATGGTCTGCGCGGTTTCCGGCCCTGAGCCATCATCAGCAACAATCACCTCGAAGTTATCGTCCTTCTGGTCGATCAGTGATTGCAAAACCATTTCCAGCGCTTCTGGCCAATTATAGGTCGAAACGATGACTGAGACCTTATGCACTAACATACCCCTAAATGTTGCTTGTGGTGTCCGCTTCTGGAAGCACCAAATCAGTGTGAGCAGACAGTATTTCCGACCGCGCTGACGATCAATACAGAATTGATACTGTCACGCGCCTGTAAAGATCACTGAGCGTCTGGTTTACCGGGTTTTCTCATGTTTTTCTGATAATAGGCCCAGGCATGCGCGATGATCTGGCGTGGGGACGGATAGTTGGCGCACCAACCAAGCATGTCTTGCGCCTTGGCCGGGTTTGCAACCAGTTTGGCGGGGTCTCCGGGGCGACGTGCATCTTTTATCACGCTGAAATCCCGACCGGTGATCTCTTTGCAAAGTTGGATGATCTCTTTGACGGAACAGCCTTCGCCTGTGCCGATATTGACGGCATCGAAAGCAGCATTCTCGGACGCGATGACATGCGAAAGCGCCTTGACGTGGGCGCTGGCAAGATCATCAACGTGAATATAGTCGCGAATGCAGGTTCCATCGGGCGTGTCATAGTCCGTGCCATAAATCTTGATATGGTCGCGTTGACCGGCAGCAGTTTGTAAAACCAGCGGGATAAGATGGGTTTCTGGATCATGCCTTTCGCCCGTGCGGCCTTCCGGGTCGGCGCCCGCAGCATTGAAGTAGCGAAGTGCAATGGCGTGAAAGCCGTAAATATCGGCGTAGTCCCTAAGCATGGTTTCGACCATGGCTTTTGAGCGGCCATAGGGGTTTTCCGCCCGGACCTCGAGCGTCTCGGACAGCAGCCCCTCATCCCGATTGCCATAGACCGCAGCCGTTGACGAAAAAACAATGTGGTTGCAGCCATTGCGTCGCATCGCTTCAAGCAGGTTCAGCGCCCCGGCAGTGTTGACTTCATAAAACCTGGCCGGTTCGACCATCGAAGCGCCAGCTTCAATCAGAGCGGCCATGTGAATGACGGCAGCAGGCTTGAAATCATCAAAAGCCTTATTCAAGGCGGCACTGTCGCGAATATCGGCGTGGATAAACGGAACATCTGAGGAAACAGCATCGCGGTGACCATTTGAAAGGTTATCAAACACAACCGGTTGGTAGCCACTTTCGCGAAGCTTGATGCAAATGTGCGATCCGATATATCCCGCACCGCCTGTTATCAAAATGTTTTGCATGAAATGGAATTACTACTTTGTTCCTGAGCCGAGTTAGAGAACGCGCAGCAAAAAATATGCTCACATCACCTTTTTGCGCGCAAGGGATGCGGTTTTCGGGTTGATCAGTTCGCGGATCCAGTTGGCGGCTTCGATGACGATCGGGTCTTTTTCGCGGGCCGGGCGGATCAGCAGGCGATACCACCAGTGTGAAATGAAATCCGGGAAATTAAGCGGCACCAGTTCACCGCGCTCAACGTAATTGCGCGCCACAACATCGGTGCTGGCAACGATGCCCTGACCGGCGCGTGCGGCCTCAAGCGCCCAGATATGGTGGCTAAAGGTCCAGCAATCAGCCAGCGAGAAGCTGGCATCCTTGAACCATTGTTCGATCTGGGAGAACTGTTCGCTGTCACTGTCGATCAACAGGATATCGCGCGGGCCGAGTGTCGCGACGTCAACATTGCTGGCATCATAGCCGCGCTTTGCGAGCCATTCCGGGGCGGCGAAGGCGGTATAGACTTCAGGGGTCAGAAGCTCGGTAATCCAGTCTTCGGGACCGGGCAGGTCCTTTGGCGCGATCTGAAGGGCGAGATCAATTTCAAGCGGATCAAGTCCGTCATCAAATTCGATCTTGCGAAACTGCACGGGAATGTCGGCGGGCAGCCGGTCGCGCAGGTTATCAAGCTCATACAGCAGCACGGTGAGTGCCGGGGTCGCCAGCGCCCCGATGCGGATCGCCTTGCCCTTGTCTGGGCCGACTTCGCCAGTGATATCGGCGATGCCATCAAGCGCCTCTGTCAGGCGCGGCAAAAGCAGCTCGGCCGACTTGGTCAGGGTCAATCCACGGCCCTTGCGGGTAAACAGCACCACGCCAAGGTTTTCTTCAAGCTGGCGGAGCTGATGACTGATCGCACTTTGCGTGACATGCAATTCTTCTGCGGCCCCCTTCACGCTTTGATGGCGTGCAGTGGCTTCAAAGGCGACAAGGGCGCGCAACGGTGGGAGCTTTCTGCGCATCGTGGGTTTCCATCCGGAGAGCATTACTGTCTTTTATTCTGTCTATCAGGCCTGATCGAAAAGTGGACCAAAAAAATCTCAACAATGGCTGAAAAAGCTTCATTCGTATTTTTCCAAACAAGCAGGCAATATCATCGTCATACAGGGTTTCCGGCCGTAATGACTTATGCCTCCTTGCGCCACCACGTAAGCAGCCTCCCCCCAACTGCCGGAAACCCCAACATTCCTTTCGAAACCGGGATTGACCATGACCGCAACGCGACTGAGCGGAAATTTCCGCGGTGTCCTGTGGATGACGGCTGCCATGGCATCGGGCGTTTTTGTCGATGTTTGTGCCAAGCTTGTCTCGCATGATGTGCCGACCTCGCAGATCCTTGCGATGCGTGCCCTGACCACCGTTGCGGTGTTCCTGGTCATCATCATGTTTATCGGCACGCGTCAGATCCGCACGCGCCGCCCGGTGGCGCATATTGCGCGTGGCGTTTTGTGGTACGGATCGCTGTTCTTTGTGTTCTTTGCGCTGCGCCAGATGAGCATCGCCGAGGTCAATGCCTATTTGTTTATCGAAGCCTTGCTGACCGTGATGTTGGCGGTGGTGATCTTGGGCGAGAAACTGACCCCGCGCAAAATCATCGCAACCCTTCTGGGCCTTGTTGGCGTGTGGGTGATGTGTGTGCCGCGGATGGATGGCTTTGGCGTGCCGCTGGGTGTGGCCGCGGCCCTGATCGGGGCGTTCTGTTTTTCCGCCCAGACTTTGTTTGCCAAGGTACTGACCCGGACCGAAACCAATTTTTCCATGCTGTTCTGGCCACAGATCATCGCGGTTGCGATCTGGGTGCCGATTGCGATGATCACCTGGTATCCGGCGTCAATGGCCGACTGGCTTTATGCGTCGGGTGCCGGTTTCTTTGCCATGCTGACCAACTACATGGTGCTGCGTGCTGTCAGGGTTGCGGATGCCAGTGTGGTGTCGCCTGCGGCCTATACGGCCCTGCCATTCTCGGTCGCGATGGATTTGATCTTCTTTGACATGCTGCCGGTGCCGGTGATTTTCATCGGGGCAGGCATTGTGGTGCTGGCCGTAATGCTGCTTGATTACAAGGGCGGTGCCAAAGCGGTCGAGGATGCTGTGGAAGAAGAATTTGCCGAATTTGCCGAGAGTAGCGAAATCGGGGATGAAGAAGCATCCCCGAAACCGGCAAAGGCCTGAGCCCCGATAATCGACGTTACAGATCAGCGATCATGCTGTGCGCGGGAGTCATCCGGGGCCTGATCACGGTCATGAAGGCCGTAATCACGGATCACGCCAGCCACCCGCAAACGGTAATCTTCAAAAATTTTGTGCCGTCCCTTGATCTGGGCGGTACGGTGCTCGCCCAGATTGCGCCAGGCGGCAATTGCGTCCTCATCGCGCCAGAAGGACAGCGATAGAACCTTGCCGGGATTGGTCAGGCTTTGAAACCGTTCGATTGAAATAAAGCCATCCATGGTTTCAAGCACGGGTTTGAGATCACCGGCAATCGCAAGGTAATCGTCATAGCGCCCTTCGCGCGGTGTGACCTCGAAAATGACGGCAATCATGGTTTGATCAGCTCCGTATGCGGGGTGGAGGCAATTTTCAGAAACTGGCGTTCTTCGCGCAGGATGAATTTCTCTCGCTGGGAAAATTCGTAGTTCTCGCGGCCCAGCGGATCGTCTTTCAGACGCGCGCGATAGGCTTCGTAGGATGCCAGATCAGGCAAGTGATAGATACCATAGGCGGTCGAGACCGATCCTTCATGCGGGGCGAAATAGCCGACAAGGTCCGCCCCGCAACGCGGGATGGCCTGCCCCCAGTTCTGGGCATATTCAATGAAGGCGTCTTTTTTGTAAGGGTCGATTTCATAGCGAATGAAGCAGGTAATCATGACAGCGTCCTTTCAGGAGAAACATCTTGTTGGGTGACGCGGCCCCATTATCCCGATTGCCGCGCATTAATGCTTCGATTAGCATCTAACTATGAAAGAAGGACCCGATATCGCCCGCGTGGCCGCATTGCTTGGCGATCCGGCGCGCGCAAATATGCTGACAGCACTTATGAGTGGTCGGGCATTAACCGCGGCCGAGCTGGCCCAAGAAGCCGGTGTGACGCCACAGACCGCCAGCTCGCATCTGGCAAAGCTTGAAGCCGGTCAGATCGTTTTGCCGCGCAAGCAGGGAAGGCATCGTTATTTCACGCTCAGCGGCCCTGATATTGTCGAGGCACTGGAAGTCCTGATGGGGATTGCCAATCGGGTCGGGCATAACCGCGTGCGCACCGGTCCCAAGGATCCGGAACTGCGCAAGGCACGGGTTTGTTATGACCATCTGGCCGGGGATATGGGGGTTGCGCTGTTTGACGGCCTTGCCAAACGCAAACTGATTGAAAGCAACATCAATGGTGTTGCCCTGACACCGGCCGGGATCGATTTTGCCAACACGTTTGGCATTGATCTCGATGGCTTGCGGACCAAGCGTCGGCCGTTGTGCCGGGAATGCCTTGATTGGAGTGCCCGGCAATCGCATCTGGCGGGGTCATTTGGGGCGGCGTTGCTGGACCGGTTCTATGATCTTGGTTGGGCCCGACGGATGCCGGAGTCGCGGATTGTGCGCTTTAGCGATGCGGGCGAGAAATCATTCCGTGAATTGATCAATCCTTAAGGCCAGCTATCAATCACCGAGCAGGGCGGCAACAAAGGCCGGGACCAGTTCGGTGGCGGGACCATAGCGGCTGTGATCAAAACTGGTGGCACCGGAACTGGGTTCAAGATTGAGCTCGACCGTTTCGGCCCCGGCTTCTTCATGGGCGACTTGCACAAATCCGGCCGCCGGATAGACATTGCCCGATGTCCCGATCGAGATGAAAAGCCCGCAATCGCCAAGGGCAGCGTAAATGCGTTCCATCTCGAGCGGCATTTCGCCAAACCACACCACATGCGGGCGCAATCCACCGGGCTTACCGCAACGTGGGCAGGGGGTTTCCTTGGCAAGGTCGCCCGGCCAATCGGTCAGCAGATCACAGTGATTGCAGCAGATTTTCAAAAGCTCGCCATGCATGTGGATGAGGTTTTTGGACCCGGCCCGGCCATGCAGGTCATCAATGTTCTGGGTTACCAGAAGCACATCACCGGGCCATTCGGCCTCTAGCCGGGCCAGGGCCAGATGGGCGGCATTGGGTTGAACATCCGGGTCATGCAAGCCAGCCCGACGGTCGTTGTAGAAATGATGCACCAGGTCGGGATTACTCACGAAGGCCTCAGGCGTTGCGACCTCGGAAATATCGTATCTCGCCCAGATGCCATCGGGATCGCGAAAGGTATGCAGTCCGCTTTCCTTGGAAATGCCAGCCCCGGTCAGGATGACAATCGGGGCTTTTTCATCGCGCAGAATGTCGATCAGGTTGGGGTTAAGCGGCATGGGAGGGGTCCTGTGCTTGTGGTCTGTGTCGCCAGCCTAATGCAAATAAAACAGCCTCGCCAAGTATGTCTGGCGAGGCTGTTTTTAAACCCGATCCACTAAAACCGGTTTATCTTCTTTGAGGACCTCAGGCAGAGGTATCAACGTTGCCGCCCGGGGTGTCGGTCTGGCTTGGTTTTTCACCGCCCGGATTCTTGGTCACACCGACCATGGCGGGGCGCAGCAAACGGCCCTTAAGCACGTAACCGGCCTGCATGACCTGTGCGACGTGGCCGTCCGGATATTCCGGATGCGGCAGTTCAAACACGGCCTGATGTTTGTTCGGGTCAAGCTTTTCACCAAGCGGTTCGAGCTTTTCGATGCCGTTCTTTTCAAGCGCCTTTTGCAGGGCCTGTTCGGTCATTTCGACCCCGTCAAACAGGGTTTTCATCGCCGGATCGGCATTGGACGTATCGCCCGCAGCATCAAGCGCGCGGCGCAGGTTGTCGCTGACATCCAAAAGGTCGCGGGCAAATTTGGTGATGGCGTAGTTGCCGGCATCCTCGACGTCTTTTTTCGCGCGGCGGCGGGTGTTTTCCACCTCGGCGGCCTGGCGCAGCAGACGGTCCTTGAGCTCCGCGACTTCGGCTTCAAGTGCGGCGATCGGGTCCTGGGGTGCAGCGTCCTCAACAACTTCCTCGGTCGCCTCTGCTGCGACCTCTTCAGAAGCGGTTTCCTCTGCATTGACGTCCTGCAGATCTTCCGGAGTGTTCTTTGCGGTTTCCGACATGGCTAACCTTGCTACTTTCACGTTATGCGGCCTGACACGCAGCGCCGCGATTTATCCAATCAGTCGACCGACCAGCTTGGCGGTGTAATCGACCAGCGGAATGATCCGGGCATAATTGATCCGGGTCGGTCCGACAACCCCGATTGCACCCACAATGCTGCCTTCAGCATTCTGATAGGGCGAAATCACCATCGAAAGACCCGATCCGCCGAACAGTTTATTCTCCGACCCGATGAAAATCTGAACGCCCTGGGCATCCGTCGTCACATCGAGCAATTCAATCATCTGATCGCGGGCTTCGAGCACGTTAAACAGGCGGCGCACGGTCTCAAGCTGTTCAATCGTATCGATATTTTCCAACAGCTGGGATTGCCCCTTCACAATCAGGGACGATCCCTTGACCCCGCCGGCCCATGTTGCCAGGCCCGCATCAATCAGATTGGCGGAAAGTTCATCAAGCTCCTGCTTGAGACGATCACGCTCCTTCGTCATCAAAAGGCGCGCATCATCAAGCGTCTTTCCAGCCAACCGGGTATTTAGATAGTTTGCCGCTTCTGTCAATGCCGAGGCGGGCAAATCAGGCGGAACATCAAGGATTCGGTTCTCGACACTGCCATTGTGGGCTACCAGCACGGCCAGGACCTTGCCCGGCGACAGGGCCACAAATTCGATCTGTTTTAGGCGAATGCCATCGGTCTTGGGTGCAACCACCAGTCCGGCACAGCGCGACAGGCCTGACAACATCGTGGTTGCTTCGCCCAGCATCTGATCAAGTGAATAGCCCGCCTGTTCGCAGTTTTTGGTCAGTTGGTCGCGCTCGGCATTGGGAAGGTCGCCAACCTCCATCAGGGCATTCACAAACAGGCGCAGGCCCTTTTCACTTGGCAGGCGCCCGGCCGAAATGTGCGGCGCGACCAGAAGACCCATTTCTTCAAGATCGGACATGACATTTCGAATGGTCGCCGCCGAAAGGTTTTCGGACATGCGACGCGCGATCGACCGCGATCCGATCGGTTCACCGGTTTCGACATAGGCATCGACAATTTGGCGGAACACTTCACGTGACCGCGCATTCATGTCGCCCAGCAATGTATCGTCAAAATGCGCCATGTGTTGCGTGCCAATTGATCCAGATGGATGAAGCGTAAAACGTGAGGAGAATTTAGTCAGGCAAACGCATTGCGTCAATTGCACGGCCTATTGCTAAGCCGAGCTTGTAAGTTTGGTCGAAGTTGTTGGTTTAACTGCTTTGCGCCAGGATTGCACCAGAACAGATAAAAACATCCGGGGAAACTGCTGGACGTTTGGTGGGTCACATCTTACTTTGGGCCAAATTTTTCAGGACAGTTTCGCTTCGTGCGCGGGCAATCAAATCGCCACGGACGCAGCCCAGACAACCAAGAGGTTCCTTCTCATGCGCCCTTCCGCCCGTACCCCCGATCAGCTTCGCGATGTAACGATTGAAACCGGCGTTTCCAAATATGCCGAAGGCTCGTGTCTGATCAAATTCGGCGACACGCATGTGATCTGTACCGCCACGGTCGAAGACAAGGTGCCGGGCTGGATGCGCAATTCCGGCAAGGGCTGGATCACTGCCGAATACGGCATGCTGCCGCGCGCAACCGATAGCCGCATGCAACGCGAAGCCGCCCGTGGTGGTCAGTCCGGGCGCACCCAGGAAATTCAGCGTTTGATCGGCCGTTCGATCCGTGCGGTTGCCGATATGAAGGCGATGGGTGAAATGCAGATGCGCCTTGATTGCGATGTTATTCAGGCCGATGGCGGTACCCGCACCGCATCGATCACCGGTGCCTATGTTGCGGCCCATCTGGCGTTTCAGGGTGTGCGTCGCCTTGGCCTGATCAAGGAAATCCCGCTGACCCAGCCGGTGGCAGCGATTTCATGCGGTATTTATGAAGGTGAAGCGGTGCTTGACCTTGATTACGCCGAAGACAGCAATGCCGGGGCCGATGCTAACTTTGTACTGGCGGGCAATGGCGGCATTGTCGAAGTGCAGGCAACCGCCGAAGACGTGCCGTTTGATCGCGCATCCTATGACCAGATGTTCGCGCTGGCGGAAAAAGGCTGCAAGGAATTGTTCGCCAAGCAGCGTGAGGCGCTTGGGCTTTAAGGCACCTTAATTTTAACGGCGGGCATCGGGCCTGCCGTTTTTTCGCATCAGTTGGATATCGTATTTCAGGCAAGACCATGGCCCGTCGTTTCACGGAAAAAAAACTCGTCATCGCCAGCCACAACAAAGGCAAGATCAAGGAAATCGCCGAACTTCTTGAACCGTTTGGCATCGAGGTCTTCTCAGCCGGTGACCTTGACCTGCCCGAACCCGAAGAAACCGAAAAAACCTTCATTGGCAATGCGCAGCTGAAATCAACGGCGGCGGCCAATGGGGCCAATCTTCCGGCCCTTGCAGATGACAGTGGTTTGGCGGTTTCGGCCCTTGATGGCGCACCGGGGATTTATTCGGCGCGCTGGGCCGGGCCGGACAAGGATTTCGACATGGCGATGGAAAAGGTCAAGAACGGTATTGGCGATCATCCGGACCGCCGGGCATCGTTCATCTGTGCCCTGTCGCTGGCATGGCCGGACGGGCATGTCGAGAATTTCGAAGGCCGGGTAGAGGGCGAAATTGTCTGGCCCAAACGCGGTGCGCACGGCTTTGGCTATGACCCGATTTTCCAGCCCAAGGGTTACGGGGAAACCTTTGGCGAAATGGATCCGGCGAAAAAGCATGAAATGAGCCACCGGGCCGATGCCTTCCGCCAGTTGGTCAAGGCCTGCTTCGAAGACTGATTTCAGGTTTAACCACCTGCATTGAACTTATGCACGCATCGCGGATGTCATGATCTGCGGTGCGTGTTAGTTTATCGGCCAACATTCCCGCGTTTGAAAAGAGTCCCGCGTGTCCGCAGCCTCAAGTGAAACCGTGCCGTTTGGCATTTATATCCACTGGCCATTCTGCCTGTCGAAATGCCCGTATTGCGATTTCAACAGCCATGTCGCGAACAGTGTTGATCACGCGCGCTGGCGCACCGCACTTCGGGCGGAGCTTGCTTATGGTGCGGCCCGTCATCCGGGGCGGATAGTGGGATCGGTGTTTTTTGGTGGGGGCACGCCATCGCTGATGGACCCGGAAACCGCTGGGGCCTTGATTGAGGACATCAAATCTTTCTGGCCTGTAACGGATGATCTGGAAATCACGCTCGAAGCCAATCCCGGCACAGTCGAGATTGACCGTTTTTCGGCATTTGCCGCCAACGGGATCAACCGGGTGTCGATTGGCATTCAGGCGCTGAATGACCGCGACCTGAAATTCCTTGGTCGCCTGCACAGTGCCGGGGAAGCCATGCGGGCGCTTGATGTTGCGACCTCGGTGTTTGATCGTTTTTCGTTTGATCTGATCTATGCCCGCCCGGAACACGATCCCAAGGCCTGGCGCGCAGAACTGCGCGAGGGGCTTGGCATCGCCAATGGCCATATCTCGCTTTATCAACTGACCATCGAGCCCGGAACACAATTCTATACCCTGCATCAGCGCGGCGATCTTGTCGTGCCGGACGAAGACCTTGCGACCGAGCTTTACGAGATCACCCAGGAAGAGACCGAACGTGCCGGCTATCGATGTTACGAGGTGTCCAACCACGCCAAACCAGGACAGGAAAGCCGCCATAACCTCGTCTACTGGCGCTATGGCGATTATCTTGGCATTGGCCCCGGTGCGCATGGCCGCGAAGCGGTGGTCGGGGCCAATGGCAATACCACGCCGATGGCGGTGCGACGTCACCGGGCGCCGGATGTCTGGCTGGACCGGGTGGAAAAGTATGGTCATGGCACGCAGGAAGAAACCGCGCTCGAGACTGATGAACGTCTGCTTGAAATGGTGATGATGGGGCTGCGGCTCAATGAAACCGTTCCGACTGCACGGTTTGAACGCATCATCGGCAAGGGACCGCGTGATGTTTTGGCGTCGGATAGGCTCGAAACCCTGATCGAGTCCGGTGATCTGATCTGTGATTCTTCGGGGCTGCGTGCCACTGATCAGGGCAGGAACCGTTTGAACGGTGTTCTGGCCTATTTATTCGACCACGCGGTGTAAGGCCGAAACCGGCAAAACGCCAAGAAAAACCGGGCGATTGGCGCGTACTCGCAATCGGGCGCAGGAAGTTTCACCAAACCATCAAAAAGTTGGTTGACACTTAAGCCTGACCGCGTATATTCCGCCCCGTTCCGGCGGACACCGCCCGAACAAATACCGCAAGCCCCTATGCCCAGGTGGCGGAATTGGTAGACGCGCTGGCTTCAGGTGCCAGTGGCCATTAGGCCGTGGAAGTTCGAGTCTTCTCCTGGGCACCATACCCCAGCACATTTTTGATGTGCTGGGGTATTGTCGTTTTGGGCTGGGGTTGCGTTTTAGTCTTTTCGAGACCGATTTGACTGGTTATAAGCAGAAATCGACTTAAAAATGAGCTGCGAAAACTATGCAACCCGAAGTCAGTTTTGTTCTGCCAGTCTACAACAAAGAAAATGCTCTTCGCTATTTCTTTGCGTCTTTATTGGGTCAGACGGGCGAAATACCTTTTGAGGTTGTTTTCGTAGATGACGTGTCGACAGATGGTTCTCTGGCGATCCTTGAAGAATTTTCAGCGAAGCACGACTTTGTTCGGGTAATTAGCAATACAGTCAATGCGGGTCCATCAATTCGGCTCAACCAGGGAGCCGAGGCCGCAAATGGCAAATATCTGGCACTGTTTGATTGTGATGAAATTCTAGCACCAAATGCGCTTGAGATGCTGCTTTCACTTGCAAAACAGCATAATGCAGACATGGTGCACGGTCATTGCCGCAAGACGACCGAACCCATCGATAAAGTGGTAGCTCCTCCGATTGAGCAAGACTTCAGGCTCGGTATCCACCAGAATCCGCTTGAGAGGGTCCTTGGTCGTGGTATGGTGCGGATGACTTGGCTTGTTGAACGGGATGTTTTTATCGTCGCAGGTGGGTGCGACGAGACGGTTTTTGTGCAGGATGAATCTTTGCCATTGCGACTTTCAGCGCATGCAAAGTGCCTTCTTGATACGGACATGGTTCTTACGATGGTGCCGGACGTGGGAAGTCACATTTCGCAAAATACCTTGCAGCTCAATCATGATCGATTTTTGGTCTATCTGAACTTTCTGGAGGCCCACCCGGAGTTGCCACACGAAACGCGCGTGAAGCTGTATCGCAAATGTGTGTCAGCACTGAAAAAGGCGCGCCGAGATGGTGCACCCTTGCCGGTGATACCTTTGTTTGCGCGCTACGTGATGGGAAAAATCGGATTTATTGACCCAAACCCCTTGGCACTGAAACCTTACCGAAATATTTTGCGACATTTACCAAACATCCGCGGCATTGAAAAAGTGAACTCGTAAAAAATGAATTCGTTTGATCGAAAGCTGCACCTTGCTGCTAGCGTTTTACTGTTTTGCCTTCCAGCATTTTTATTGTTTACCCGTGCGGTAGCTGACATCTCGGTCGTTCTGATTGGGGTGATTTTTCTGGTGCGGTCTTGGTGCGCCAAGGATTGGTCATGGGCAAGCGAAAAAGACATTCTTGTTCTTCTGATTATCTTTGTTCTGATGAATGTCTTGGTCTCTCCTTTTGCCGAGTATGTGGGCAAAAGTTATGGGCGTTCACTCAGTTGGCTTAGGTTTATCATTTTTTACGCGGGAGTAACTCGGTGGGTCTTGTCCGATGAGCGCACGATCCGTCGATTTGGTGTCGTTGTGCTGTGTACGATGGCGGTGGCGGCACTTGATGCGATCTATCAGTTTTTGGTTGGTGTTTCGCCGTTGTCCGGACAGAATATGGGTGAAACGGGGGGGCGTCTAACAGGACCGTTGGATCGGCCAAATATTGGCATGTATCTCGCGAAACTGGGTCTGGCAACGAGCGCATTAAGTTTCGTTCTTTGCGTTCGGAAGCAAACCAACAGGCTTTTTGTAGCAGCGTGTTGTTTGTCACCAATTCTGCTAACGGTTGTATTTTTGAGTGGTGAGCGAGCAGCAAGTGTGCTGACATTGTTGGCTCTTTTGCTGGTAACTTTCAGCCTGCTTCTTTCTGGAAAATTTGCTCGTAAGATAGCGGTTTGCTTGTCCCTGTGTGGAGGGGCGGCATTGACATTTCTGCTCTTAACGAGCGAGCGTATATGGGGGCGGGTTGAGGAACTGGCCAACGTGCTTTCTGACTATACTGACTCAATTTATGGCCAGCTTGCGTTACTGGGATTACGCTTCTTTGGTGAGAACCCGATAACCGGGACCGGTATGGGAAACTTTCCCTTGGTTTGCAAAGATTATGTGCAGCAAGGATTGGACAGCGCGCTGTGTCACCCGCATCCACACAACTTTTACATCGAATGGTTGTCGGATACCGGTTTGATTGGCACCATTCCATTTACCGTTTTTATGGTGGTCTTGTACTGGAAAGGTGTGAAAGCCCTTTTGGGGGCGCGTGAGGCCCGGTTTCTTGGTGGGCTTTACTTGGGGTGCTTGGTGATGTCTCTATTCCCCTTCTCGGTGACACAAAGCCTGTTTTCAAACTGGCCCGCCATGCTGGCATGGTTGTCAATCTCAACTGCTGTCGGGGCACTCAGGTTTGCAACGCAGAAGTCGTAGTTGATCTGCAAGCTCTTTTCTTTGGCGGGCTTGTTAGAAGTGAGGTCTTCAGGTAAATCGGCGATTAGACAGTGTAATTGTTGTTTTGGGTAATGCTTTGTCTTCGATTGAACCCCCGATGCAATGGATTTTTGCGATTTGACTTCCTGGGTAAAGATGAAGGAAAGATTTTCGATCTTTGGTTGTGAGATGGTGGATCTCATTGCTAGGGAAACTGTTTAAGTTCTCGCTTATTTGACAGAAGTTTTTATTTAGGGGCGTTAGGCAGGTGCTGTTCAATTCGTACGAATTCATTTTTGTTTTTCTGCCTGTCGTCTACGTGCTCTGCAATTACGGAATCAACTTTTTTCCAGGGGTTGCGCAAGGCACATCAAAGGGAAACGAAATAAGGGTCAAATTTCTTTTTGCTTCTAGTCTTGTTTTTTATGGATGGTGGTTCTGGAAGTACATATTTATCATTTTAGCCAGTATTATAATTAATTTTTATGTTTCAAACCGCATGAATAGAGCGGGAAGTGCGCGCAGAAATAAGATATATCTGATTCTGGGTGTCGCTTTTAATTTGTCTCTTTTAGGGTATTTTAAATATTCATACTTCTTTGTTGAAAACATTTCTGAAATTTTGGGAAAAGAGATATCCTTTGAAAAAGTAATTCTTCCCATCGGGATCTCCTTCTTCACCTTTCAGCAGATCGCGTGGTTGGTCGACCGGTACAAGGGTGAAAAAGGAGAGCACTCTTTTTGGCGTTACGGTTTGTTTGTGACTTTCTTTCCGCAGCTTATTGCCGGTCCAATCGTACATCATCGTCAGCTGATCCCGCAGTTTGAGCAGTTGGCGGATAAGAGAACTTGGCAAAATTTGTATCTTGGAACTTCAATTTTTGCCCTCGGCCTCTTTAAGAAAGTCATCATCGCCGACAGTGCCGCTCTGATATCAAGTCCAATATTTGATGCTGCTGCTGTTGGATATCAGCCAGATTTTGTGCAGGCTTGGGTTGCTACTCTTGGATACACTTTACAGATATACTTCGATTTCAGCGCCTATTCGGACATGGCTGTCGGCATAGGACTTATTTTTGGGATGCGATTGCCGATCAACTTCGCATCACCCTACAAATCGACGTCAATTATTGAATTTTGGCAGCGCTGGCATATCACATTGTCTGCGTTTTTGCGTGATTACCTATACATACCTCTCGGTGGAAACCGGGCCGGTAGAACTAGACAGTTTGGAAACATTCTTCTGACGATGGCCCTTGGCGGATTTTGGCACGGCGCCTCATGGAATTTCTTACTATGGGGTGTGATGCACGGGCTATTTATTATTGCAAACCATGTATGGCGACTTCAAGTATCGTTGATACTACCTCGTTGGTTAGCATTTGGATCGACCTTACTTGTTGTAATCGTTGCGTGGGTTCCTTTCCGCTCTGCAGATATCGGTACCACAATCAGCATGTATCAAGGTATGCTGGGGATGAATGGAGCTTCACTACCTATTTGGCTATCTTCAACGATGTTGAATGACCTGCCGTTTCTAAAATTCGATGGGTTAGGGCCGATTAATCTTTGGGTTGTAGTAACGATTTTGCCGGTGGGCTTTATTATTTCACTTTTGATGCCAAATAATATCGATTATCATCGGTATTCTCCTGAGTATTCGGAGAATTTTGAGAATCGAATAAATATTTGGTCTGTTTTGTTCGTGAGATTCTGTTTTTCAATTTCACTTCTGAAGTTAAATGATGTTTCGGAATTCCTTTATTTCCAATTCTAATTCTGCGGATGAACAAAATTATTGTCGTTTAGTGGTGAAATTTGCCATATTTACTATGGCATGGGTTCTTATATTAAGTAGTATTTGCTTGACGTCGTACAAGCTTGGGATGACGGATTTTGCCTTCACTAAACTATTCGAATATCAACTAGAAAAAGTGAGAAATTCCTATCGGGTCGATACAGTTTTCGTTGGCGATAGTTCTCTTGGAAATGGCATTGATGCAGAGCTCTGGGAACAGCTTTCTGGTGACAAGGCGGTTAATCTGGCCTTAACTGGTGTTTACGGCTATGCTGGATCCTTGAATATGCTTCGGCGTGTTGTGCAGCAGGGGCGCCCCAATAGGGTGATTATTATGCACACAGGGGACATGTTTGCGCGAAATGTCGCTTGGGATGGTTGGCTTCATACTGCGCTCGGAATAAACGATTTTCTTGAGGTTCCAGTGTCTGAGATTCTGAGGACCTTTGCGAATTTTGACGGGTTGACATCAGCTGCTAGAGCATTGGTGCGACGATTAGGAACTCCAAGTAGCAGTTTAATAATAGATGACTATATCGCTCAAGGTGCGCCAATAAATGTAGGAAATGAGGAGCACTTCAAATTGTCTATAGATAGTTTTAACTCGGATAAATCAATTTTCCTCAACGCGTTAGGGGCTTTCTGCAATGAAAATTCGTTGGAGTGCTGGTATGGCTTTGGCCCATGGTATGAAAAATACTGTGATGAAAACTCCGAATGGCTTGAGCTTGTTCTGTTGAAGGCGCAGGAGGCTGGGTTGAAAACGTTGCCGCGCCCATATTGTTTTAGCGAAACACAAATCGGCGATTCTTGGGACCATGTTGCAGTGCAATACAAGAAACTATCGACAAAGTACTATTTCGGCGAACTAAAATCCTCGATTGCCGTTGACCGGTAGGGGCCAGAAGTCGGATAGCTTCTGGACTTTCGAGTCTTTACCTGACCATCATACCCCAGCACATTTCTAATGTGCTGGGGTATGATGGTTTTTGGACCGGGTTTTTCCTTCACTTCGTCTACCAAGCTCCTCAACAAACCTCAGTTCTAGTCTCAAAAACCACGCAATTGATAAGACTTTTGCGATGCGAGCCGTGGTTTGCTGTGTTAAGAACAGGCAAATTTTGACATTTGGAGAACCGCGATGACCAATTTCCTCCATCTCGGAGATCTGCCCGATGACCTTGACCTTGGAAAGGTCGTGGCCATTGACAGTGAGACCATGGGCCTTAACCCGCACCGCGACCGCTTGTGTGTCGTGCAGCTTTCAAGCGGGGATGGCAACGCCCATCTGGTCAAGTTTGATGGGGAAGATTACAGCGCGCCGAACCTGAAAAAGCTTCTGGCTGATCCGTCTGTGTTGAAGCTGTTTCATTTCGGGCGTTTTGACATCGCAGTAATGGACAAATATCTCGGCGTGCGCTGTGCGCCGGTCTATTGCACCAAGATTGCCTCTAAACTGGTGCGCACCTATACCGACCGTCATGGTCTGAAGGATGTGTTGCGCGAGACCGTCGGGGTCGAGATTTCCAAGCAGCAGCAGAGCTCCGACTGGGGCGCTGCCGAGCTTTCCAAGGAACAGATCGATTACGCGGCCTCGGACGTTTTGTATCTGCACAAAGCCAAGGAAGAGCTTGATCGTCGTCTGGCGCGCGAAGGGCGTACCGAGATCGCGCAGGCCTGTTTTGACTTTCTGCCGATCCGCGCGACGCTTGATCTGGCGGGCTGGGAAGAAACCGATATCTTTGCCCATTCATAAGGTCGGGATAAGGCCGGTTAACCATCTGTGAAGATTGGCGGTGTATGGGGGATGCAATAGAATTGACCCCCACGCCAACCGGGTTCATAGTTTTGGCCCAATGATCTTGCAAGATGGGTCAAATAGCCTATCTCCGGGCGGGAAACGCTAACAAGAAACAGATGACAGTGACCCCAGTCTCAAAAGACGTCTTAAACGAGTCCCCCAAAGTGCCAGCGCCGGCGAGTGACGCCGATCTTGCTATCGCGCGCCGTGTTCTTGATATCGAGGCCAATGCGCTGCGCGAGCTTGCAGACTCGCTTAATGGCGAGTTCTGTAACGTCATCAACCTGATCGAGGGCCTGAAAGGCCGTCTGGTTGTTACCGGCATGGGCAAAAGCGGCCATATTGCCAAGAAAATCGCCGCGACCTTTGCCTCGACTGGTACCCCGTCCTTTTTTGTGCATCCGGCCGAGGCCAGCCACGGCGATCTTGGCATGATTGGCAAGGATGACGCGGTTTTGGCCCTGTCCAATTCCGGTGAAACCCCGGAACTGTCCGACATTATTGCCTTTACCCGGCGCTTTAACGTGCCGTTGATCGGCATGACCCGCAAACCGGAAAGCTCGCTTGCCAAGCAGTCCGACTGCCCGCTGGTCCTGCCGGCAAGCCCGGAAGCCTGCCCGAACAAGCAGGCGCCGACGACATCAACCACCGCCATGCTGGCCCTTGCCGATGCGCTGGCCGTGACATTGATGGAGCGGCGCGGCTTTACATCCGAAGATTTCCGCACCTTCCACCCCGGTGGCAAACTGGGTCAGCGGTTGCTGCATGTTGATGATGTCATGCACGGGGTTGATACCCTTCCATTGATTTCGCCCGATGCCCTGATGGCCGAGGCGCTTGTCACCATGACCAGCCATTCGTTTGGCTGTGTCGGTGTTGTTGATGATGCCGGTGTTCTGGCCGGGATCGTGACCGATGGCGATTTGCGTCGTCACATGGCCGATAATCTGGTGGCAATGAAGGTGGGCGATGTCATGACCGCCGGGCCGAAGGTCACCAGTGCCGATGCGCTGGCGGTTGAGGCGCTGGCCATCATGAATGACCGGTCGATCACATCGCTTTTCGTGCTTGATGACGCCGGTGTGCCGGTGGGGCTTGTCCATATCCATGATTTGTTGCGCGTTGGAGTGGCCTAACGCATGAGCAACGAGGGAACGCAACAGATCGAAAACAGCGAAAAAAGCAAGCACCAGGTACGTGAAGAACGTCATGCGCGCGGCTTTTCGGAAGATCGCATGCCCTCGGCCCGGCGCAATGTGCGGATCAATCCGTTTCGCCGTGTCATCGTCAATATGCTGAAATTCGTGCTGCCGCTGATCGCAATGACGATCATGGCGCTGGTCGTCCTATGGCCGCAGATCGAACAGGTTCAGGATAGCGGTTTCCGGCTTGGCTTTTCGACCTCGCCCGAGGATCTGATGGAAAATGTCGCGATGAGCAATCCGCGCTTCTTTGGCGTGGATGGCAATCGCCAGCCCTTTACGGTGACCGCGAGCGAAGCGGTTGAAACCGACGCAACCGAAACCCGGCCCGATCATGTCTATCTGTCCGGTCCGCAGGCCGACATCACGCTGAATGACGGATCGTGGATTGCGATGACCGCCAATGAGGGCTTCTATACCGAAACAGATGGGATGCTTGATCTGGTGGGGACGGTCAATATGTACCACGATAACGGTTTTGAAATTCACACCGAGGAAGCTGAAATCGCCATGAATTCCGGCAGTGCCAGCGGTGGCGTGCCGGTTGACGGGCAGGGGCCGTTTGGCACCATTGCATCGGATTCCGGGTTTGAGCTTGAAGACAAGGGGGCGGTGATCCGCTTTTTGGGGAAATCCCGGCTGGTGATTTTCGACAGTGCATTGAATTCGACGGAGCAATGAGAGGGAAGTCATGATTGCGATGCCGCATCTCGCCCGCAAGACTGGAACGCTGCTGACACCCCTTATGCTGGGGGGCCTTATGCTGGGTGCGGCCGTGCTTGGCCTGTCGGCCATGGCCAGGGATGCTGCGGCCAACCCGCTTGGTTTGGCCCAGAATGGCAGTGGCGGGCTTGAAGTCGAGTCTGATAACGGCATCGAATGGCGCCGCAATGAACAAATTCTGATTGCCCGTGGCAATGCTGTGGCAAAGCGGGGTTCATCGCGCGTCGATGCCGACGAGTTGCAGGCGCTGTATCGCGATCGCGACGGCAATAGCGAGATTTACCGCATCATCGCGGTTGGCAATGTCAAATTGTCGTCCGATACCGATGTCGCGGTCGGTGATCGCGCGGTCTATGACATTGACGAGGCGGTGGTTGTTCTGACCGGTGATAACCTTAAATACAGCACGCCCAATGAAACCCTGACGGCGCGCGACAGCCTTGAATACTGGGAGACAGAGCGGGTTGCGGTTGCACGCGGGGATGCGGTCGCGGTATCCGAGGATCGCACGCTGCGCGGGGATGTTTTGACCGCGCGCTTTGAGGCCGGTTCGGATGGCGCAAATGAATTGCGCCGCATCGACGGGCAGGGCAATGTGAATATTCGCACAGTAACAGAGTTTGTTGTTGGCGATCAGGGCGTTTATGATGCGAAAACAGGTATCGCCACCCTTATCGGATCGGTTAAGATCACCCGCGGGGAGAACCAGTTGAACGGGGATCGTGCCGTGGTCGATCTGAATACCGGGATCAGTCGTCTGACGGCTGACGGTAATGGCGATGGCAAAACCCGCGTTCGGGGCCTTCTGGTTCCGCAAAAAGACGAAAACAACAGCCCGGCCGATGCCGGGACCGGTAACTGAGAAAGGTCGGTCATTTGTTCTGGTCGCGCAAAAGCGTAAAATCCGACAACGCAAAGGCGACAGCTGTATCTGGCAGCGCACAGCCAACTGACGGCGGGGCAAGTGGCCCGCGCCTGATCACCACCAACAAGGGTCTTGTGGCGCATAATCTGGGCAAAAGCTTTAAGAAGCGCCCGGTGCTGAAAGATGTCTCGGTTTCGGTGCAGCGCGGCGAGGCGGTTGGCCTTCTGGGGCCGAACGGGGCCGGCAAGACCACCAGTTTTTATATCATTACCGGCCTGATTGCCGCAGATCGCGGCACGATTTCCCTTGATGGGCGCGATATCACCATGATGCCGATGTATCAGCGTGCGCGCATGGGAATCGGCTATTTGCCACAGGAAGCCTCGATCTTCCGCGGCATGACGGTCGAACAGAACATCATGGCCGTGCTTGAAGTGGTCGAGGATGACCGCATCAAGCGCGAACAGTCGCTTGAAGACCTTCTGGCAGAATTTGCCATCGAACATTTGCGCCGCACACCGGCCCTGGCCCTTTCGGGCGGGGAACGTAGGCGTTGCGAGATAGCGCGTGCCTTGGCAGCCCATCCGAACTTTGTTCTGCTTGATGAACCACTTGCCGGGATTGACCCGATTGCAGTGGGTGATATTCGCGATCTTGTACGTCATCTGAAAGATCGTGGCATTGGGGTCTTGATTACTGACCACAATGTGCGCGAGACTCTAGACATTATCGACCGGGCATATATCTTGCATGATGGTCGGGTTCTGATGGAAGGTGGTCCTGAGGAAATCGTCAGAAACGACGATGTACGAAGGGTTTATCTGGGCGATCGTTTCAGCCTTTGATAACACCCACCAGACCGTCAACCAAGTCTAGGGGGAGTTCGGATTGACACGGGGTAGTGCATAAATGGCCCTGAAGGCGCGTCTGGATCTACGCCAGTCCCAGTCACTTGTCATGACTCCCCAGCTGCAGCAGGCAATCAAACTGCTGCAATTCAATAATATTGAGCTTTCCAATTTCATCGACAGTGAACTGATGGAAAACCCGCTGTTGGAGCGGGCCGATCCCGGCCAGACCTATGCCGAGGCCGGTGATGGTGCGGTTGGCAATGGTGATGAAGGCCTTGATAGCCGATCAAACGACAATTTCACCGACCGCGATGACCGGTTTGGCACCGATCGCCTGACGTCCAGCGAAACCATGGGCAGTGATGACGGCCCGCTTGATGTTTCAAGTGACGCACTTTATGGCGGCGAGGGTGAAATCACCCGCAACGGCGAACCTGTTTCCGGCAGCCATGATTATTCCGCGCCCTATAGCGGGGGTGCCGGTGGCGGTGCTGGCGGAGCGGCCGCAGGTGGGGATGACCTTCCGGGGCTTGAACAGACGCTGGCCGATGAAGCGACATTGCGCCAGACCCTTGATGATCAGCTTAATATCGCCTTTGCCGATGCCACGTCGCGTATGATCGGCAGTTACCTGATCGATATGCTTGATGAAAATGGCTATATCAGCGGCGATCTTGATGAAGTTTCCGAATCCCTTGAATGCGATATCGCAGATGTCGAACGCGTTCTGAAGGTCATGCAAGGCTTTGACCCGGTTGGCATTTTTGCCCGCGATCTGGCGGAATGTCTGGAACTGCAACTGCGCGAACTCAACCGGTTTGATCCGGCGATGGCGGCTCTTCTGGCCAATCTTGATTTGCTGGCCAAGCGGGACTTTGATCGCCTGCGTCGGGTGTGCGGCGTCGATTCGGATGATCTTCATGACATGATCGCCGAGATCAAAACCCTTGATCCGCGCCCGGGCAAGACCGCTGATGGCGAAATTGCAACTCCGGTGATCCCGGACGTATTGATGCGTGCGGCAGGCAATGGCAACTGGCACCTGGAACTGAATTCCGAAGCCCTGCCGCGGGTTCTGGTCAATGAAGATTATGTCGCCCAGATCGGCTCGGGCCTGCGCGATCGTGAAGAACGCGGCTTCATGAGCGAGAAGCTGCAAAGTGCCAACTGGCTGGTCAAGGCGCTGCATCAGCGTGCGACCACGATCATGAAGGTGGCCAGCGAAATCGTGCGTCAGCAGGACGGGTTCTTTACCCACGGGGTTGCGCATCTGCGGCCCCTGATTCTGCGCGACATCGCCGAAGCAATCGGCATGCATGAAAGTACGGTTTCACGTGTGACCAACGGCAAGTTCATGGCAACACCGCGCGGCATGTTCGAGCTGAAATATTTCTTCACCACCGCAATTTCATCTTCAGATGGTGGGGACGCCTATTCGTCCGAAGCCGTGCGCCACCGGATCAAGTCCTTGATCGACAACGAAGAACCCAGGAAGATTTTGTCGGATGACAAACTGGTTGAGCTTCTGGGCAAGGAAGGGATCGACATCGCGCGTCGAACAGTGGCAAAATACCGCGAAGCGATGCGCATCCCATCGTCAGTGCAGCGTCGGCGCGAGAAAAAATCACGTGCTTCCTAGCACGAATTTATCGAAAAAACGCACCTTAAGGTGCTGTAATTCAAGGGAACATACCCATATCTTGACTTGGTAATGACGAGGGAATATGGTGCGCCCACCTACGAGAGGGGCACCAAACTGGTATGTCACTCAACCGGGGATAGGCGATCCATGCAAATTACGGTTATCGGTAAGCAACTTGACGTTGGCGATGCTTTTCGCCAGCACGTCGTCGAGACCTTGGACCCTGCAGTAGAGAAGTATTTCGATCACGCGATTGAAGCCACGGTGACCGTCACCAAACAGGCACATCTCTATCACGCGCAGATTTCGGTCCATGTCGGCAAGGGCATGATGGTTCAGGCCAAGGCATCAGCGAACGAGGTTTATCCCGCGTTTGATGCCGCCTGTGACAGAGTGGCCAAACAGTTGCGGCGTTATAAACGGCGCCTGCGTGATCATCACGCAACCCGTGACCACTATGAGGAGGCTCGCCTGGAGGCGATCCACTATGTGATCGCACAGGAAGATGAAGATCAAACGGACGATAATCACACAAATGGCTTTGAGCCAGTGATTGTTGCCGAGACACCCGATCGCATCGATACGCTTTCCGTTGGGGAAGCTGTCATGCGGCTCGACTTGGGGGACATTCCGGCACTGATGTTCCGGAATGGCAAACATGGCGGACTGAACGTTGTCTACCGTCGCTCGGACGGAAATATCGGCTGGTTGGACCCAAACGATAATGAAGCGAGTGGCGCGTGACAGACACAGATTCCGAGCCAAACAACGCAACGCGAAAAATGGACATATCATCTATTCTTACTCCGTCCGGAGTTATTCCGGCACTGCGTGCCGGTGCGAAGAAGGCTGTGCTTGAGGAACTTGCCGAAAAGGCCGCCGAAGTTACCGGCCGCCCTGCAAGCGAGATTTTCTCTGTCCTGCTTGACCGTGAAAAGCTTGGCAGTACCGGTGTCGGTGGCGGTGTCGCGATTCCGCATGGCAAGCTCAATGATCTGGACCGCCTGTATATGGTTTTTGCCCGTGCAAGCAATCCGATCGAGTTTGACGCGGTTGATGAACACCCGGTCGACCTTTTCTGCATGCTGATTGCACCCGAAGAAGCCGGTGCCGATCACCTGAAAGCACTGGCACGGATTTCCCGTCTGCTGCGCAATCAGGGCATGTGTGACAAGCTCCGCGGTGCCGGATCTGCAGATGCGATTTACGCATTGCTGACCCAGGACGAGGCCGAACAGGCCGCCTGAAAAGGTCAGTGAGTGGCGGGTAACCCCCGTAACAGACACAAGATTTAAAAAACCGGACGCCCAATCAGGCGTCCGGTTTTGTTTTGGGAGCATGGATCCGTCGATCGATCAGGTTGGGTTTCTGACCTGATCAGGCTTCGGCGGTCTTGGGCTCTTCGGGGTCCTTTACGTCGGTCAGGCGGGCGGCCAGAACAACAAGATAAAGCACCGGAATGCCAATCACGGCTGTGCCGATAAAGAACCAGCTATATCCGACCGCATCAACCACCGTGCCCGAGAAGCCGGCAAGGATTTTCGGGAACAAGGTCATGATCGAACTGAAGATCGCGTACTGCATCGCAGTGAACGAGATATTGGTCAGGCCCGACAGATAGGCGATGAAGGCTGCTGTTGCGAGACCACCCGACAGGTTATCGGCCATGATGACAACGACAAACATCGTGGTATCGGGGCCAAGCTGTGCCATGAAGGCGAACAGGACATTGGTGATCGCTGATAACAACGCGCCAAGAAACAGGATCCGCACCACGCCATAGCGGACCGACAGAACCCCGCCCAGGAAACTGCCGCCAATGGTCATGAACAGGCCGAATGTCTTGGAAACGGCGGCGATTTCTTCCTTGGAATAACCAAGGTCGGTGTAAAACACGTTGGCCATCACGCCCATGACGATATCGGCGATGCGATACACCCCGATCAGGGCCAGGATGACGATGGCGGCCTTGCCATAGCGGTCGATGAAGTCCTTGACCGGCGAGATATAGGTTTCCTGAACCATGCCGGTCGGTGTCAGGCCAACCCGGGTGGTGAGCCAGGCAACAAGGATGGCAAATCCGACCGAAATGACCAGTTTGACGGTACCGGCAATGAAGCCTGACAGCTCGCTGATCATACCGCCGTCAGTCAGGGCGGTTTTCAGCGGATTGGTGATTTCCCCGGCATAGACATTGGCAAGGATGAAGGCGATCACGGTAAGCGCGAACATCGCAAGAAACCGGACATAGTCCGATGTTTCGTGGAAATATTTGCTGTCGAGCTTTACGACCTTGGGCTCACTGACAAGAAGGGTGGTGATCACGCCCACACACATCGCAAGTGCCATGCAGGCATAGGCCACTGTCCAGGCATGGTGTTGATAGGTACCTTCGGCCTCAAACAATCCGGCAATGGTCAGGGCCCCGGCACCAGCGACGATCATGCCGATGCGATAACCACCGATATAGGCCGAACTCATCATCGCCTGAAGGTCGGCATCGGCGGCCTCGATACGATACGCATCAATAACAATGTCCTGGGTGGCCGATGCAAAACCAAGGGCAACCGCGGCAAATGCCATCATGGTCAGGTTTTCTGCCGGGTCGGTCAGTCCCATCCACAGGATGGCGGCGATGATGCCGCCCTGGGCAATGATCAGCCAACTGCGCCGACGGCCCAGAATGCCGTGCAAAACCGGCAAGGGAAGACGGTCGATCAGTGGCGCCCAGACAAACTTGAAGGAATAGCCAAGTGCCGCCCAGCTGAAATAGGTGACGGTGGAACGATCCACACCCGCTTCGCGCAGCCAGATCGACAGGGTGGAGAAAATCAGAAGGATGGGTATGCCGGCCGACAATCCCAGAAACAGCATCGTGATTACGCGCGGATGAATAAAGGCGCCAAAGGCCTCGCCCCAGCTTCGTTTTTCTGCGCTGCGCATCGATTTTCCCCAACTTGAAGCATGCTGTCATGAAGCTAGGCCAAACAGGTTAAGGAAAGCCGAAACATCGGGCCGTGTTGCGAAACGCGCACAGCAAAAAGGCCGATCCATATGGACCGGCCTTTTTGAATTCGGCTTGGCAAGAGAAAGGCTTAGCTTTCTTTCTTGCGGCTTTCGCGCTTACGCACGTTCGGATCAAGGTGCAGCTTACGGATACGAACGCTTTTCGGGGTCACTTCAACCAGTTCATCGTCCTGAATGTAAGACAGCGCTTCTTCAAGCGACATACGACGTGGCGGGGTCAGCGTAACAGCTTCGTCCTTGCCCGACGCACGAACGTTGGTCAGCTTCTTGCCCTTGAGCACGTTGACTTCAAGGTCGTTGTCACGGTTGTGTTCACCGATGATCATGCCCTGATAGACGCGTTCGCCATGTTCGATGAACATGATGCCACGATCTTCAAGGTTAAACAGGGCATAGGCCACTGCTTCGCCCTGATCGTTGGAGATCAGCGCACCGTTACGACGACCCGCGATAGAGCCCTTTACCGGGCCGTAGGAATGGAACACGCGGTTCATAACGCCGGTACCGCGGGTATCGGTCAGGAATTCACCGTGATACCCGATCAGGCCACGCGACGGCGCAATAAAGATGATACGGGTCTTGCCACCACCGGAAGAACGCATGTCGGTCATTTCGGCCTTGCGCAGGCTCATTTTCTCGACCACGACGCCGGAATATTCCTCGTCAACGTCAACCTGGACTTCTTCGAACGGTTCGGACAGAACGCCGTCGATTTCCTTGAACAGAACGCGCGGACGCGAGATCGACAGTTCGAAACCTTCACGACGCATGGTTTCCACCAGAACGCCCAGCTGAAGTTCGCCACGACCGGCAACTTCAAACGCGTCCTTGTCTTCGGTTTCACCGATCTTGATCGCGATGTTGCCTTCGGCTTCGCGTTCCAGACGGGCACGGATCATGCGCGAGGTAACCTTGTCACCTTCCTGACCGGCCAGCGGCGAATTGTTGACCGAGAAGGTCATCGCCAGGGTCGGCGGATCGATCGGCTGGCTTTCGATTGCGGTGGTAACTTCGGTGGAGCAGATGGTGTCAGCCACGGTTGCTTCGGTCAGACCGGCAATCGCGATGATGTCCCCGGCAACGGCTTCGTCCTGCGGGACACGTTCCAGACCGCGGAAGCCCATCAGTTTCGATAGACGGCCGGTTTCAACCGTGCCATCACCACGAAGAACCTTCACCGGCATGTTGAGTTTCGCACGGCCCTGATAAACACGACCGGTCAGAATACGACCAAGGAAGTTATCGGCATGCAGCATGGTTGCCAGCATGGCAAACGGTGCTTTTTCATCAACGTCCGGTGCCGGAACGTGGCTTAGAACCAGTTCCATCAGCGGGGTCAGGTTTTCTTTCGGGCCTTCCGGGTTTTCAGCTGCCCAGCCGTCACGGCCGGATGCGTACAGAACCGGGAAGTCGAGCTGTTCTTCGGATGCTTCGAGCGACACGAACAGATCGAAAATCTCGTCGAGGACTTCCTCGGCGCGCTGGTCCGGACGATCGATCTTGTTGATGATCACAATCGGCTTCAGACCAAGTTTAAGCGCCTTGCCCAGAACGAATTTGGTCTGCGGCATCGGGCCTTCGGCCGAGTCAACCAGCAGGACAACACCTTCAACCATGGACAGGATACGTTCGACTTCACCACCGAAATCGGCGTGGCCCGGGGTATCGACGATGTTTACACGGGTGTCGCCCCACTGAACGGCCGTCGGTTTCGCGACGATGGTGATGCCACGTTCACGTTCCAGGTCGTTGCTGTCCATGGCGCGTTCGTCAACACGCTGGTTGTCACGATAGACACCGGACTGGCGGAACATGGAATCGACCAGCGTGGTTTTGCCGTGGTCAACGTGGGCGATGATGGCGATATTGCGCAAGCTCATGGGCGCGGACTCCAGAAATAAAAATGCCGCGCGCCGGGTCTTGCCCATGCGCATCGGTCAGTAAGTAAGTGTTTCAAGGCCAGTAGATATTCAGCAACAAGCGCGATGGTTGCCGCCGCCGGTATCACCGGTGGGAAACCCACATCAACGTATGTGCTGAATGTTTACTGGCCCGGATCGTAACCGTGCAGATATACCCGAAGGCCGCCCTGTCATAGCCAATGTTAAGGCGAAAGGCCAGCGTTGTAAGCGCCATGTCGGGTTGATTATTCTGCAATGCGGGCTGTTTGCGCCAAACTCTGGACAAAGTCAATGATTGTGTTGCGCTGCAGCGCCATGCAAACCCGGCCTTCGCGACAGAAAAAACGGGACGGCAATGAAATGTTGCCGTCCCGTGAAATCTTTCAAACATCCGCACTCTTTATATAAAAGAGCGATCAGAGTGCCTTTGCGATCAGTTCCTTGAGATCCGCATCCGGGCGCGCACCCATATGCGAAATTACTTCAGATGCACAGATCGCACCCAGCTGACCACAAATCTCAAGAGTGTGACCCTGGGTGTAGCCATACAGGAAGCCCGACGCGAACAGGTCGCCAGCACCCGTGGTGTCGACCACTTTGGCGACTGGTTCCGCACTGATTTCATAAAGCTCGTCCTGGCTGACGATGATCGCACCCTTCTCGCTGCGGGTCAGGGCAGCAACGCGGCAATGTTTGCGAACTTCTGCCAACGCTTCTTCAAAGGTCTCGACCTCGTAAAGCGACTTGATCTCTTCCTCGTTGGCAAACAGGACGTCGATATGGTCGTCGACCAGTTCGCGGAAAGATTCGCGGTGGCGATCAACGCAGAAGGAATCAGACAGGCTGATCGAAACCTGACGGCCGGCATCATGGGCAACTTTGGCGGCTTTGATGAAGGCTTCCTTGGCTTCGGGGCGATCCCACAGATAGCCTTCCATGTAGGTGACTTTGGCTGATTTGATCAGATCTTCGTCAATATCATCCGGGCCAAGCTCTGTGCAGGCACCAAGGAAGGTATTCATGGTGCGGTGACCATCCGGGGTGACAAAGATCAGGCAACGCGCCGTCGGGGAACCCTCGGTCGCGGCCGCAGAATCAAACGCAACACCAATTGCCCGGATGTCATGGCGGAAAACCTGGCCCAGCTGATCATCACGCACCTTGCCGATATAGGCACCCTTGCCACCAAGGGCTGCGATGCCAGCCATGGTATTGCCGGCCGATCCGCCCGACATCTCAAGGCCCGGGCCCATCTGGTCATAAAGTGCATCGGCCCGGTCGGCATCAATCAGGGTCATGGCGTTTTTGACAAGCTCAAGACGCGCAAGGTCTTCTTCCTTGCAGTGGGCAAGGACGTCGACAATGGCGTTGCCGATCCCGACGACGTCGAATTTGGTGTCGTTCATATAGTAAATTCCTGCGGTTATGTGGGCTCAGACCCTGATTTACGCAGCACAGTGAAAAACCGGCAAGCCACGCGGTGCTTGCGTTGGCCTCGTTACTTTCAGTGCGCCTGATACTGACTGTTGCGGAGTATAGGGAATGCGATTTTCGGTGCAAGCTTTGCAACTGTTTCGTGCCCGGTCGTTTAACTTGTCCTTAACTTCGCCAAAAAAACTGCAAAAGATGTTTTTTCAGGTGTTGATCGGTGAAATTCGATCTGGATCCGGTTCGAATTTACGGGGCACGACTGCAAAAATCGATTTTGAATGCGCACTGCCAAGAACGGCCAGGCTCAAAGCCCCGGAAATCAACAGTTCGGGCTTTGTTTAGACTTTTCGCAGGTAATGGTGCGCAAATGATGCAAAAACGCCGCAAAAATACCGAAACAAGAAGATTTATATGATTTTGAAGCGCCATTTCGCCCAGTTTTGCGACGGAGAGGTTTCAAGACAAACCAGTTTGTCTCTGGATAGAAATAAATAATAAATGCTATACCGTGATTTATAAATATCTTTATTTAATCCTAAATATGAAAAACGGCTATTTCGCAGCCAAGCGAGCTGGCGACACCTTGGTCAGGCACATCTGCCAAACGCGACATTTCCGGCACGCAGCATAGGCATTTTGGGCGCTATTTAAGGGTTATTTATCGGGGAAAAGCGGGATCGGCGCATTGTCGTCTGCCGATCCAGTATCGTCCTTGTCGGTGTAATCCGGCACGACCTTGTTCTTTTCCGTATGTACGGTTCCGGGGCCCGCTTCATGACGGACCCTTTCATACAATTCTTCGATCACTGCTTCAATCCGGGCGCGATGAAGCGGGTCTTCGCAGCGTTTGACGAACTGTTCAAACGCACCAAGCGCCATATGGTCCTGATCAAGGCGGGCATAGAGCGCGCCAAGCTGATGCCAAAGCCCTTCATGGTCCGGCGCGATCAGCAAACTGTGTTCGACAACACGGGTTGCGAGCTCCAGCTCACCGGCGCGAAGCGCCCGTACCTTTATGTTATTTTGAAGTCGTAACAAAATATCGATATCGGTTGACGGCCGGTAATGATGAGGTGCCAGCTCGGCATCAAGGCCACTGAATGACTTCAGCAATTCACGTAATTCTGCCGGGCCGAGACTGATCGCGCCATGGAACGGGTCGATCATCTTGCGTTTGCCATTGGCCTGCACGCGCAGCAGGAAATGACCGGGAAAATCAATACCGGTGACGGCAATACCGCACCGCATGGCCGCGTGGATATACAACATGCCAAGGGCAACCGGCAGGCCGCGCTTGCGCTCAATCACCTGCATCAGGTCGGCATTGGCAATGTCATCATAGTTTTCCGCATCCCCCTGAAAGCCATTGCGTTCGGCAATCACGGTCTGCAGGGCGCGCACAACCTGATTAATGGTCGGTTCGGCTTCCTTGTCATCGACGGGCAGGGCCTGCTGATCCGTGCCATCGGTGGCAAGATCGGGCTGCAAGGTTAGACCGGCCAATTCGGCACGGACCTGATCGGCGAGATCATCCAAAATCCTAATGAACGGTGCGACATCGCGTTTATGGGTGCCGTGCGATTGGTTCAGGCGGGCAAAATGCAGGGCGGCCTCCGCCACGCTGGCGTCAGGTTTGCGGCCCTTGCCATAATCGACAAGCCATTGGCGATCCGGATCGGTCGGTGCTGTTATGTGGCTTACGGTACTGATGGCTCAGGTTCCTTGTCGGATGGCGTCGTCTTTCAGACGGATATGACTGACAACCCGTTTGACATAGCTGGTGTCCCGGGCATGTGAAATCACGCGACTGCGTTCATGGTCGTCCTGGGCAATTCCCATCAGATGGACGGTGCCATTGACGGTCTCGACGCTGTAATTGATGGCGAAAACATCGCCGTCAAACATCAATGCAGTCTTGATCTTGGTGGTGATCAAAAGATCGCTCGCATTATCAACCAGCGTCAGGCCGTCACCGATCTCAATCTCGTTATGAACACTTTTGACCCCGTCAACCTGCCAGCTTAACCGCACAGCTTCAAGTTGATCAGCCACGGTGGGCACTTGTCCGGCCAAAAGAACTTCGCCTTCAACCACTTCAATCTCGATATCAAGGAACAGTTTTTCGTCCTGTGCCAGAAACTTCTGCCAGATCTGGGCGGTAATCGCCGTATCACTGACAGCACCGTTAAAACCGCGTTCCTGAAAGGCGGCAACACCGGCGGTTGCGCCAGCTCCGAGCACAACGGATGTAGGCGTGCATCCCGAAAGCGGCAAAATGCACATACCCGTCAGCAGAAGTGCCCTGGCAAAGCCAAGTGGCCGATTGACCATTCTTTTTGGTGACATGTATGGATGTCTCGTCCAGTTCCCCCGGTCTCTGAATCCCATAATGGCGCGCGGGGGTTAAAGAGACTTAAAACACTGGTCGGTTTATCAGTAAAAATGCATTTTTCTGCGAATTCGTGCCTGAAATCGACGTCGCAGGGCGACGATTACAGGTTGTTGCGGGCAAACAATTCCGCCCAACGCCCGGGTGACACACCATAGGTCTGACGGAAATGGCGGTTGAAATGGCTTTGATCGGCAAACCCGGTCTCGGCGGCAATTCCGGCCAGGGGTTGCCCAACCATCATCAATGCCCGCGCCTTTTGCAGGCGACGCATCATCAGATATCGATAGGGTGTGGTTCCGAACCGTGCACGGAAATGCCGGATCAGGCGAAAACGGTCCATACCGGCAACCTGCTCAAGTTCGTCAGATTGCACCGGGCGGTCAAAGTTATCTTCCAGAAAGGCGCGCACCTGATCCATGCTTTGGCTGGCCGTAAAGCGCGGGCGTTTGAGCGGTGCCTTGGCATGCAATGACAGGCGCCGGGCGATGTCACTGACGAACTGATCGCGCAAAAGCGGATCCATGTCGCTTTCAAGTTCGCCCAAGGCAGATGCCATGATCGACCATAAGACCGGGTCCTGAATAACCGGTTCACCGACAAAGGGCAGGGGATCGGCTTCGTGATCAAGGCCGGATCGCAACAATGCCGGTTCAAGATACAGCATGCGATATTGCAAACCATCCTCGGTTCCGGCCCCGCCGTCATGCAGTTCGTCGGGATGGAGAATGATGATATTGCCGGGATTGCTGGCGCGAAATTCCCCGCGATAATTAAAGGTCTGCACACCTTGCAGGGTGATGCCCAGCGCATAGGTATCGTGGCGATGCGGGGTGAACATATTGCCATAGAACAGGGCTTCGATCCGCTCGATCCCGGGTCCAGTCGGGGCGGCAACGAAGCGTTCGCGCTTTTTGCACAAACGTTCAATACCGCGATCATCTGCCTGTTCTATTGCTTCTTTCATTACCGGATCATCCGACCGATTGGAGGAAGTGAATGTTTGATACCAAAGTCGCCCTGATTTTGCGCAACGACCTTGAAACTTGGCAATCCCTGAATGTGACGGCCTTCCTGATGAGCGGCATTGTTGCCCAGACCCCCGACATCATCGGTGAAGCTTACATAGACGCGAACCAGAATATCTATAACCCGCTATCGCGACAGCCTGCCATCGTGTTGGCCGCCGATGGTGATACCATCGCGAAAATTCACAAACGTGCCCTGAGCCGCGGTGTCAGGGTATCGGCTTATATCGAAGAAATGTTTGCCACCGGCCATGATGCCGCCAATCGGGATGTTTTTGCCAACGCCGATCCGGAAACGGCAAAATTCGTAGGCCTTGGCATTCATGCCGATAAACGCAGCGTCGACAAGATCACCAAGGGTGCCAAGATGCATCCCTAAGGACAATAAAACAGCGGAATGCCTGTCAGGAAACCTGCCAGGCATTCCTGAGATGCTCGATCCTGCCCCAATTTCGAACAATCATCAGATCAAGGCGCAGATCACCCGTATGGCCGATCTTGCCCGCGTAGGCTTCAAGGGCACGGGCGATGCGGCTTTGTTGCCTTGGGGTAATGGCATGCAGGGCGGTTGCGCGGTCGGTGCGGTTTTTGACCTCGACCGCGACCATGATATTTCCGCGTCTGGCAATGATGTCGATTTCACCGACCGGGCTTTTGTGGCGGATGGCCAGAATGCGATAGCCCTTCAGGCGTAACCAGAATTCACAAAGTTTTTCCGCCCGGCGTCCGGCCTTTTCCGCCCGCTTGCGGCTTGATGTGTCATCCGGCAAGGGGTGGGATCTGGCCATGGTCAATCCGGGTCCGACTTGGCCAGTTCAAGGGCACGGTTATAAAGGTCGCGCTTCTTAAGACCGGTTTCACGGGCCAGGATATCGGCGGCATCCTTGGTGCGGTGGGTTTTGATCAGCTCGCTCAAGCGCGCGTCGATGTCTTCGGCACTTGGTTCGTTTTCGCTGGCATCGGCCGGACCGACAATCACCACGATCTCGCCTTTCGGCGCACCGGCCTCATTATAATGCGCCGCCAGATCGGCAAGTGTACCATTGCGGACTTCTTCGAACATTTTGGTCAATTCGCGGGTCACGGCGACTTCGCGTGTGCCGCCCAGCATTTCGGCCATATCGGTCAGGCTTGCGGCCAGTCGCTTGGGACTTTCCAGAAAGATCAGGCTGCCCGGGATCGGGGCAAAGCGCGCCAGTTCCTTTTTGCGCGCCATCGATTTGGGCGGCAGGAAGCCGGCATAAAAGAAATGATCGCTCGGCAGGCCAGACAGGATCAGGGCAACAATCGGTGACGCCGCACCCGGGGCGGCGGTGACAGTGAACCCTTCTGCCTTGCAGTCGCGTACAAGTTTGTAGCCGGGATCATTGATCAAAGGTGTTCCGGCATCGGAAATAAGGGCAAGGCCCTGCCCCTTGCCCAGACGGTCCATGATTTCGGGGCGCATTTTGGCTGCGTTATGTTCGTGATAGGCGATTCGCTTGGTTTTCACGCCATATCGCGAAAGCAATTTCCCCGACGTTCTGGTGTCTTCACACAGGATGACATCGGCACGTTTGAGGATTTCAAGTGCCCTGAACGTAATATCGCCCAAATTTCCGATTGGAGTAGCGACAAGATAAAGACCAGCTGAAAGCGGCAAATGGCTTTCATCATGTTTACTTGCACCCTCGCCCGCATTACCCTGCGGACGAAACGACTTATCTGGAGGTGAGAGTGGGTTGTCCGAAACGTCATCCGTCACAGAATCGGATGCAGAAAGAGGCGCTGCCGTGTCAGGCGTTGTCAGATCGGGATCGGTTTTCGGATCTATTTCCGGCTTGGGGCCGGATTGCGCGCCGGACGGCATCTGTGGTTGTCCTCTCTCTCGGGCTGACCGCTTGTAATGCGACCACGAGTATCACGGACCTTTTCGGCATGCAACGTGATGGGGCGCCGGTTGAAAGTGCCAATCAGCCAGGCGGCAATACCGTTGATCCGAACAGTGCCCCCAATCAGGGCCTGATCCCCGATGCCAGCCCATGGCCAAGCGATGCCGCCCTGCCCGAGGGCGAGGGGGCCGAACTGCCGATGCTTTATAACGACGATGCCGCTATCTATGAAAAGCGGGTCGCGTTGTTGTTGCCGCTGTCTGGTCAGCACGGCGAGCTTGGCCGGGCGATGCGCCATGCGGCTGAACTTGCCATGTTTGACATTGCAGGTGATGACTTCATCCTGATGCCGATCGATACTGCTGGCACCTATCAGGGCGGGCAGAATGCCGCGCGCGAGGCTGTCGATGCCGGTGCCAAGATGATCCTTGGTCCGCTATTTGCCGAATCGGTCAGTGGGGCGAGCGAAGTTGCCAAATCGGCGAATGTGCCGGTGGTGGCCTTTTCCAACAATCGTCGGGTGGCGGAAAGCGGGGTTTGGGTCAATGGTCTGATCCCCGAAGACCAGATCGCCCGGGCGGCTGGCTATGCCACGACGCAAGGGCGTTACCGTTTCGCAGCCCTTCTGCCGCAAAACGACTATGGCCGCCAGATCGCAAGCGGATTGAATACCGTTGTCTCGCGCGTCGGCGGGACCCTTGGCCGGGTCGCGTTCTATCAACCCGGTTCGGAAGATTTGCAGCAAACCATTCGGGACTTTGCCAATTATGACGCGCGGCGTGCGAACCTGCGCACACACAAGGCACAGCTTGAAGCCGATGGCAGTGCCGGGTCCAAACGCGCGCTAAGGCGTCTTGAAGGTGTCGATACCTTTGGCGAGCTTGATTTTGATGCCCTGATTCTGCCGGCCACTGGTGGTGAATTGCGTCAGGTTTCCTCGCTTCTGGCCTATTTCGATGTTGATCCATCGGTGGTGCAGTTTATCGGGACGTTTGGCTGGAACGATCCGGGCCTGTTTGCCGAACCGGCGCTTAAGGGCGGGATCTTTGCCGCCCCTAACCCGGAAAACTGGGAGCTGTTTGCGGCCCGCTTTGAGCGCACCTTTGGCAGTCAGCCGCCCCGCATTTCAAGCCTTGCCTATGACAGCACGGCTTTGGCGGCCCTTATGGCGCGTGATGAAAACAATATGAGCCAGCAGACCCTGACCAACCCAAGCGGATTTGTCGGTGTGGACGGTATCTTCCGTCTGACGCCGGATGGTCAGTCCGAACGTGGCTATGCCATCATGCAAGTCCAGCCCGATGGCGCAAAGGTAATTGCACCCGCCCCGGCAAGCTTCGATCAGGTATTCTGATCTGGATCTTGTTAACTGCTGAAACTTTTAAACGCCTGTCGGATCAAGCCCCGGCAGGCGTTTTGTCTTTGTAATTGCACAGATCATTGACGATGCAGTCGCCACAGCGCGGCTTGCGCGCCTTGCAGATATAACGCCCATGTAGGATCAGCCAGTGATGGGCATGGGTCATGAAACGGGCCGGGACCTTTTTCAGCAGCGCCTTTTCAACCGCCAGAACCGTCTTGCCATTTGCCATGCCGGTGCGATTGCCGAGCCGGAAAATATGGGTATCGACCGCCATGGTATGTTCACCCCAGGCGATGTTGCGTACCACATTGGCGGTCTTGCGGCCGACCCCGGGCAGTTCTTCAAGCGCTTCCTGATCGTTGGGGACAATGCCGCCATGCTTTTCGACAAGGATTTTGGCCGCTGCCATCACGTTCTTGGCCTTGCCACGATAAAGCCCGATGGTCTTGATGTGCTCGATCAATGCTTCTTCGCCAAGATCAAGCATGTCTTGCGGGGTTGAGACGATCTGAAACAGTTTTTTGGTCGCCTTGTTCACCCCGACATCTGTCGCCTGTGCCGACAGGGCAACCGCGACCAGAAGGGTATAGGGGTTGGTGTAATCCAGTTCCCCTTTCGGTTCCGGATCTGCATCGGACAGACGCTGGAAAAACTCTTCGATGGCGGCTTTGTTCATCGGGCGGGCCATGGGCTGCGATCTCTTTTTATGTATCGATGTTTGGGGCGAGGGGTGGCGTTGATGCACATCCCCTGATCCGATTTACGCGTTGCAAACTATATAAACTGTGAGGGGTGAAAAATCGAATTTTGATTGCAGCTGTCCTGTGCCCCGGCGCACAATCGGATATCAAGCAACAGGTAATTCAAATGCCAAACGTGCCGCGTTCCGCAAAACCGATCTTTCGGGTGGATCTGTTTCCGCCGCGATCGCTGTCGCGCCGCGCTGCCCGCAATATTGTGCTGTTTCTGGCTGCGCTCACCACGACCATCGGGTTTATCTTCTGGTCGGTCGGTGCGTGGCCGGTGATCGGGTTTTTGGGGCTTGATGTTATCTTGCTGTCCCTGGCGTTCTATTTCAGTTTTCGTTCCGCCCGTCAGGAAGAACGGATAGAACTTGCGCACGGCAACCTTCGGGTGACACGGATTTCGGTACGTGGCGAACGGGAGGAATTTGATTTTCAGCCTTATTGGCTGCGCGTGGTGTTGGAACGTGGTGAGGATGAACAAGCCGCGCTGTTTTTGCGCACGCACGGCAAAAGTCTGGAAATTGCGCGTTTTCTGGGCGCAGATGAAAAGGAAAATCTGGCAAACAAGCTTGAGGCCGTCTTGCGCCAAACCCGCTGTAATCCTGCCGATATTCCGATCTGACGCCCGTGATCTGAGTGTTTTGCAACCCGGTTATGACGCAATTGGAAAGCAGGGTTTTGTGCCTCAAAAACCGGCTTTTCTTGCCCATTGCGCCGGTTTATCGGGCCTGAAATGCGGTTGATCGGATCAAAAATGCGGTTTGAAGGCAAAAAACAGCCAAGATTCCCCACTTTGACCGCTTGCGACTTTGTGGCGACTTTCATATATAGGTTCGCGGGGTAACGAAGAACCCCCAGAAAAATTACGTGTATTACAACCATTGGTCCCAGGAGGTCCTGCGCGGCGCTTCATTTCGGAGGCTGCGGGACGGACCGGCCGCTAAAAGAGGAACTTACTATGGGTAAGATTATTGGTATCGACCTTGGCACCACCAACTCCTGCGTAGCAGTCATGGACGGCAAAGAAGGCCGTGTGATTGAAAACAGCGAAGGTGCTCGTACCACTCCGTCAATGGTCGCTTTCACCGATGATGGTGAACGCCTTGTCGGTCAGCCGGCGAAACGCCAGGCAGTCACCAACCCGGAAAACACCCTGTTTGCCATTAAACGTCTGATCGGTCGTCGTTACGGCGATCCGGAAGTCGAAAAGGACAAGGATCTCGTTCCGTACAAAATCGTATCGGGCGAAAACGGCGATGCATGGGTTGAAGTCAATGGCGAGAAAATGGCGCCGAGCCAGATCGCAGCCATGGTGCTTCAGAAAATGAAGGAAACCGCAGAAGCCCATCTGGGTGAGCCGGTAACCGAAGCCGTGATTACCGTTCCGGCATACTTCAACGACTCCCAGCGCCAGGCAACCAAAGACGCCGGCAAGATTGCGGGTCTTGAAGTCAAACGTATCATCAACGAGCCGACCGCAGCAGCACTTGCTTATGGTCTGGACAAGAAAGACGGTGGCACCGTGGTCGTTTATGACCTTGGTGGTGGTACCTTTGACGTGTCGGTTCTGGAAATCGGCGATGGCGTTTTCGAAGTTAAATCGACCAACGGTGATACCTTCCTTGGTGGTGAAGACTTCGACAAACAGATCATCGACTACCTTGCTGACGAGTTCAAAAAAGAACAGCAGATCGACCTGCGCAAGGACCGTCTGGCCCTGCAGCGTTTGAAAGAAGCTGCTGAGAAAGCCAAAATCGAGCTTTCCTCGTCGATGCAGACCGATGTCAACCTGCCATTCATCACCGCAGACGCATCCGGCCCGAAACACCTCAACATCAAGCTGTCGCGTGCGAAGCTTGAAGGTCTGGTTGGCGATCTGATCGAACGCACCATGACCCCGTGTAAAGCGGCCCTGAAAGACGCCGGTATCACCGCAGGTGAAATCGACGACGTCATTCTGGTCGGCGGCATGACCCGTATGCCGAAGGTTCAGGAACGCGTTAAAGAGTTCTTTGGCCGTGACCCGCACAAAGGTGTGAACCCGGATGAGGTTGTTGCCCTTGGTGCGGCGATTCAGGGTGGTGTTCTGCAGGGTGACGTCAAAGACGTTCTTCTGCTTGACGTGACCCCGCTGTCGCTTGGTATCGAGACGCTTGGTGGTGTCTTCACCCGCTTGATCGACCGTAACACCACGATCCCGACCCGCAAGTCGCAGACCTTCTCGACCGCTGAAGACAATCAGACGGCCGTGACCATCCGCGTCTTCCAGGGTGAACGTGAAATGGCGGCTGACAACAAGATGCTTGGCCAGTTCGATCTGGTTGGTATTCCGCCGGCACCGCGCGGTGTTCCGCAGATTGAAGTGACCTTTGACATCGACGCCAACGGTATCGTCAACGTGTCTGCCAAAGACAAGGCGACCAACAAGGAACAGCAGATCCGTATTCAGGCATCTGGTGGTCTTTCCGATGACGAGATCGAAAACATGGTCAAGGATGCGGAAAGCAACGCCGAAGCTGATAAAAAGCGCAAGGCCCTTGTCGAAGCCCGCAACCAGGCAGAAGCCATCATCCATGCCACCGAAAAGAACCTTTCGGAACATGGTGACAAGGTTGACGATGCGACCAAGTCGGAAATCGAAAACGCCCTGTCGGCTTTGAAAGAAGCCAAGGATGGTGAAGATGCCGAAGCCATCACCACCAAGCTGAACGAACTGCAGCAGGCCTCGATGAAACTTGGCGAAGCCATGTATCAGGCCCAGCAGGAAGAAGCTGGCGCAGGTGACGCGGCGGACGCTGATGCCTCTGCACAGGCCGACGACGGTGTTGTTGACGCCGACTTCGAAGAAGTCGATGACAACAAAAAAGACAAGTAAGGCGACCGCAGAGGTCGTCTTGAACGACGCCCTGTAAAGAAAAATCGGGCCGTTCCGGACGCAAGAATTTGCTGGAACGGCCCGACCGTATTTCGGAGTTACAGATGGCGAAAGAAGATTATTACGAGCTGTTGGGTGTCAGTAAGGATGCCAGTGCAGCCGAGCTGAAAAGCGCCTATCGCAAGCAAGCGATGAAATACCACCCGGACAAAAATCCGGGCGATACCGAAGCTGAAGTCAAATTCAAACAGGTCAGCGAAGCTTACGAGGTCCTGAAGGATCAGGACAAGCGCGCGGCCTATGACCGTTTTGGCCATGCTGCCTTTGAACAGGGCGGCCCCGGTGGCGGCGGCTTTGGTGGTGGCTTCGGCGGTGGATTTGGCGGCGGCGGTTTTGCCGACGTCTTTGACGAGATCTTTGGTGCCATGGGCGGCGGACGCCGCGGTGGTGGCGGATCGTCCCGTGGGGCGGATCTGCGCTACAACATGGCGATCACGCTTGAAGAAGCGTTCGAAGGCAAAAAGGCCGAGATTACCATTCCGGGGTCCGTATCGTGCGACAGCTGTGACGGTACCGGTGCCGAAGCCGGTTCGCAGCCGGTCAATTGTCCGACCTGTAATGGTCACGGCAAGGTCCGCGCGCAGCAGGGCTTCTTTACCATTGAACGCACCTGCCCAAGCTGCCATGGCAAAGGCAAGATAATCAAGAACCCGTGCAAATCCTGCCACGGTGTTGGTCGCGTCGAAAAGGAAAAGACCCTTCAGGTCACCATTCCGGCCGGTGTCGAGGACGGCACGCGCATTCGCCTGGCGGGCGAGGGCGAGGCAGGCACCAATGGTGCGCCTCCGGGGGATTTGTATATCTTCCTCGATATCGGGCATCACCGCTTCTTCCAGCGCGAAGGGGCCAACCTGTATTGCCGGATTCCGATCCCGATGGGCAAAGCCGCCCTTGGTGGCACCATCGAGGTGCCGACCATCGAAGGCACCCGCACCCGGATCAACATCCCGGCAGGTACCCAGTCCGGTCAGCAGCTTCGTCTGCGTGGCAAGGGCATGAGCATCCTGCGCTCGCAGGCGCGCGGGGACATGTTTGTCGAAGTCAGCGTCGAAACTCCGGTCAATCTGACAGACCGTCAGAAAGAACTGCTTGAGGAATTCGACGAGATTTCGCGCGAACAGGGGTCGAGCCCGGAAAGCGAAGGGTTCTTTTCCAAGATGAAGGAAATCTGGAAAGACCTGACCGACTGATCGGCTTGCGCTTAAAAGATCAATATCTCAAACCCCCGGCCGCTTTGCCGGGGGTTTTGTTTTGCGCTGTCGGAGCCGTGTGTTAAAGCAATTACGAGTTTGAATTTGCTTGCCCGGAGGAGACCGGAAATGAAGATCGGGATTGTTGGATGTGCTGGCCGTATGGGGCGGATGTTGGTCAATGAAACGGCCAAGACCAAGGGCTGTGAAGTCGGGGGTGGTACCGACCTGCCCGGGAGCCCGTTCATCGGCAAGGACGTCACCCTGATCGCCGGTCTGGAAGAAAGCGGCGTTGTCGTCGGCGATGATCCCAAAGCACTGTTTGAAGCGGTCGATGCGGTGATCGATTTCACCGCCCCGGCAGCGACCATGAAACACGCGAAACTGGCGGCAGAAACCGGCACCATCCTTGTGATCGGCACCACCGGGCTTTCGAACGATCAGAAGGACGAGTTGAAAGTTGCTGGCAAGAAGGCCCCGATCATCTTTGCGCCCAATATGAGTGTCGGTGTGAACCTTGCCTTCGCATTGGTCGAGAAGGTGGCAAGTATCCTTGATAAGGATGTCGCCGACATCGAAATCGTTGAGATGCACCACAAACACAAGGTCGATGCGCCGTCGGGTACCGCGCTTGGCTTGGGTGAAGCCGCAGCCAAGGGGCGTGGGGTTAATCTGGATGATGTTGCGGTCCGTTCCCGCGATGGCCACACAGGTGCGCGTGAAGACGGCACCATCGGCTTTGCAACACTACGCGGCGGTGACGTGGTTGGTGATCACACGGTTATTTTTGCCTGCGAGGGCGAGCGGATCGAGATCACCCATAAGGCATCGTCACGCGAAGTCTTTGCCAAGGGCGCGGTTCGCGCCGCTAAATGGGCCGAAGGCAAGGCGCCGGGGCTTTATTCCATGCGTGAAGTTTTGGGACTTTAAGCGCCCAGAACGTCAAAGCTGATCCGTTAAAAAAAAGCCCCCGCTGCAGAGTGTTGCAGCGGGGGCTTTTGCGTTTGATATACGCCTAAGTACTAGTGCGCGTCGGCCCAGCTATCCCCGATGCCGGCATCGGCAATCAGCGGCACCGACAGGTGGGCGGCGTTTTCCATGACTTCGCGGATGGTCTTGATCGCTTTTTCGGCTTCGTCTTCCGGGGCCTCAAAGATCAATTCATCGTGGACCTGAAGCAGCATGCGGGTTTTAAGCCCGGCATCCAGCAACGCGTTCGGGACTGCAATCATCGCGCGTTTGATGATGTCAGCCGCCCCGCCCTGAATCGGCGCGTTGATCGCGGCACGTTCGCCAAAGCTTCGGCGCATGCCGTTTTTGTCGTTGATGCCGTTGATATGGATATGGCGACCAAACAGGGTGCGGACAAAGCCGTGCTTTTTGGCGAATTCCTTGGCCTCGTCCATGTAATCGCGGATGCCGGGATAAATCTCGAAATAGGCTTCGATGAATTCCTTGGCTTCCTTCTGGGCGATGCCGAGCTGGTTGGCTAGACCAAAGGCCGAGATGCCGTAAATGATGCCGAAGTTGATCGCCTTGGCCTTGCGACGGACCATCGGGTCCATGCCCTTGATCGGGACGCCAAACACCTTCGATGCGGTTGCGGCGTGGATGTCCTCGCCGTTTTTAAACGCCTCGCGCAGGGCGTCGATCTCGGCCACGTGGGCCAGAAGGCGCAATTCAATCTGCGAATAGTCGGCAGAAATCAGTTTGTGACCGGGCTCGGCGATAAAGGCTGTGCGGATCTTCCGGCCTTCCTCGCTTCGGATCGGGATGTTTTGCAGGTTCGGGTCATTCGATGACAAACGCCCGGTATTGACGTTGGTTTGCCCGTAACTGGTGTGCACGCGGCCCGTATTGGGGTTGATATGGTGCGCCAGCGCGTCGGTATAAGTGCTTTTGAGCTTGGAAAGCTGACGCCATTCCAGAAGCTTGGCTGGCAGGTCATGGCCTTGGGCGGCAAGGGCTTCAAGCACATCTGCCCCGGTTTGCCATGCGCCGGTTTTGGTCTTTTTGCCGCCGGGCAGGCTCATCTTGTCAAACAGGATTTCGCCAAGCTGCTTGGGGCTGCCAAGGTTAAACGGCTCGCCCGCCATTTCGTGAATGGTTTCCTCAAGGGCGGCCATGCGTTTGGCGAAGTCTTCGGACAGGTTTTTAAGGATCTCGGCATCGACTTTAACACCGAGGCCTTCCATTTCGGCCAGAACCGGCACCAGCGGACGATCAAGCGTCTCATAGACGCTGGCCATATGTTCCTGCGCGATGCGGGGTTTGAGCAACCGATGCAGGCGCAGCGTGATATCGGCATCCTCGGCCGCGTAATCAAGCGCCTTGTCGAGCGGGACCTGATCGAAGGTGATCTGGGTCTTGCCACTGCCGCAGACATCCTTGAAGGAAATCGGTTTGTAATCCAGATGCAGCTCAGCCAGTTCATCCATGCCGTGCCCGTGGCTGGTGCCATCAAGCACATAGGAAAGCACCATGGTATCGTCCATGGGCGCGACCTTGATGCCATGGCGGGCCAGAACGATCATATCGTATTTCAGGTTCTGACCGACCTTCAGCACACCGGGGTCTTCAAGCAGCGGTTTGAGCAGCTCAATCGCGCGCTCAAGCTTGATTTGCTTCGGCGCGTCCTTGCTGTTGCTTGGGCTGTCGGCGGGATTGTCGCCAAAATCAAAGCCGCCCTGTGCTTCGCCACTGACATGACCAAGCGGGATATAGCAGCCATTGCCCGGCTCGGTCGAAAGTGAAACACCGACCAGTTTGGCCGTATGGGCATCAAGTGACGTGGTTTCGGTATCGACCGCGACGGTACCCAGATATTCGGCCTCGGAAATCCAGTGCTTTAGGCGGTCTTCATCCTGCACCAGTTCATATTCAGCCTTTTCGACCTTGATATCATTGACGCCAACACCGGCCGCCGTCGGGCTGTCAAATTCAACATCGCCGCCGAATTTCGACTTTACTTTAGAAATCAATGATTTAAAGCCGTGACTTGCGATGAAGCTTAAAAGAACTTCCGGATCGGGTTCACGCAATTCGAAGTCACCGAGTGGTTCGACTACCGGGACATCGGTTTTCAGCGTCACCAGATTGCGCGAAATACGGGCAAGCTCGGCATTTTCGATGAGTTTCTCGCGGCGCTTGGGCTGTTTGATTTCGCCTGCGCGTTCCAGTAGAGAATCAAGATCACCATATTCATCAATAAGTTGGGCGGCGGTTTTAATGCCAATACCGGGCACACCTGGGACGTTATCGACGGAATCGCCTGCAAGTGCTTGAATGTCAATGACCTTGTCCGGGGAAACGCCGAATTTTTCCAGAACTTCGGCAGCGCCGATGGTGCGATTCTTCATCGCATCAAACATTTGCACCCGATCGGTGACCAACTGCATGAGGTCCTTGTCCGAAGACACGATAATCACGTCAGAACCTTCTGCCTCGGCCTGGCGGGCATAGGTCGCGATCAGATCGTCGGCCTCAAAACCTTCAAGCTCGATGGAGGGCAGATTAAATGCACGGGTCGCATCACGGATCAGGCCAAACTGCGGTACCAGTTCTTCGGGGGGCGGCGGACGATGGGCCTTGTAGTCGGGATAGAAGTCGTTGCGGAACGACTTGCCCTTGGTGTCAAAGATCACCGCCATATGGTCTGGTTTGGTATCTTCGCGCAGCTTCATCAACATGGTGCAGAAGCCATAGACCGCATTCACCGGCGTGCCATCGGGGCTCGTCATCGGTGGCAGGGCGTGGAAGGCGCGGAAAATAAAGCCGGAACCGTCAACCAGAACGACGCGACGCGGGGATTTGTCGGCGGACGAACCGGTGCTGGACGGGGCGGAATCTGTCATGCGTCTCGTGCTCTTATACTCGTTAAAAGATTGGCCGGAAGAATGCCCGATCCCGGCCTGTAAGTCGAGTGCCGCCTGCCGTAAACAGGCAAAAACAACCAAGGCTGCTGACAGTTTTGCGCTTGCGAATGCCAAGGGTAAGCTTGCGCGGCCCAGATATCATTTCGAAACCATAACAATATTGCTAAAACCCTCATTTTCCGGGTTTTTTGGCATCATTCTTCTTTGTGCTTATCAGCTTGCCCCGGGATTGCTATGGTAGCGGATTACTTCATCCCAAGGGACATGGGAGAGCGGGTTCGTGGCCCGGAAAACGAGCAAGCCGGAATTTTTGCCAAAAGGCATCGGCGTCGAAACTGCAGGTCCGGCGCGTGAGCTTTCAGATGACATGAAGCTCGCCACCCGGAAAGGCAAAAAGCAGAAAGACCGTCGCAATGCGAACGGTGGTGGATGGCGCAGCTTTTTTAGCGTCACTGCATGGCTGCGCTTTATCCTGACCTTTGGCACTTTTGGCCTGATCGTCCATGGCCTGTTCGTTGTCTTTGGCATTTATGAACGCAATCAACGCCTTGCCAACTTTGATCACTTCGTCTTGTTGATCAAACTCGTGGTGTTTGTCGCGTTGATGTATCTATTCTATGCGATGCTGATGCATTACGGCCCGATCCGCCACAAGGTGCGTGGCATCTTCTTTCTGGCTTTGGCGCCGGTGGCTGCCCTTTGTATCTTCATGATCTATGGCGGCGGGATGATTTTTGGCAGTTTCCTGCCGGTGTTGCAGTTCCTGACCCTGACCGTCGGGGTGGGTGGATTTTTGCTTTATATTCTGGGCTACACCTGGATTACCGGGCGCAAGGTCAAACGCGAAGCTGCCAAACACGGTGATCCGGCCCAAGTTGCAAATGATGGCGATGCTGCGGGTGACAGAGGTTTGCCACCACTTGTCCAGGGCGATCGTCGCCGACAGAATACGGCGGGCAATCTGCGTTTGCGTCGTACAGATGGCGGTGATGGTCCGGCAAGGGGCTCAGCACGGCGCAAGATTGAACTGCCTGACGTTTGATTGCCCGACGTCTGATTGCATGTGTTCTGATGACCGATTTCTAAACGACGGAGGGCATCATGGCTGTGTTACGTGATCTGGTTTTTATCCACAGTGCCGGTCCGCAAGGCGGCAACAACGGCAGCACCGGACTGATTTCGCGGCTGGAAGAAGCACTTGGCGACAAGTTTCACATCATCGCCCCTTTGATGCCCGACCCGGAACGCCCGGACATAGATGGGTGGTTGGCCGAGATCGCAAAGACGGTTTCACAGGCACGATCAGGGGCCGTATTGATGGGCCATTCACTTGGCGGGTCGTCCATCTTGCAATATCTGGCGCGAAATCCGGAAATCTGGCGCGATAGCAATCGCTTTGCGGCGGTCTTTAGCATCGCTGCCCCGTTTTGGGGACTGGAAGACTGGGAAGTAACGGATTTTTCGCTGACGGAGGATGAGCAAGCTGTGCTCGCCGGGTGTAGACCAATGCATTTCTGTCACAGCAAAGACGACAAGATTGTCGGGTTTGCGCATTGCGAAACCTATTTACAGCACTTCCCGCAGGCAGATCAGATAGCGTTGAATGATGCCGGGCATGCCTTGTCAGACGGCGATATTATAGCACTGATTGAGAAAGTTCGCATATACGCTTGATCAGGCGTGTTTTTCCAGAACCAGGCCCGCAAGATAGAGCGAGCCCAAAATCAGCACCCGTTTCGTGGTGCGGCAGGCATCAAGAAGCGGGGTAATGGCTGCTTCGAACCCGTCACAGGAAAATGCCGGGGAAATGCCACTGGCAATTGCCGCATCGCGCAGGGTTTCTGGCAGATGTGCCTGATGTTCGCCAGGGATCGGGACGCCGGCCAAGGCGGTGATATGCGTTGCAAGCGGCTTCAGGAAGGCTTCCGCATCGCGGTTATCAAGCATGCCCATGATGACAACGGTATCGCCAGCGGGCTGGCGCGATAGCCAGTCGGCAATCGCCTCGGCCGCGGCAATGTTGTGGCCACCATCCAAAATCAGATCGCAGCCATCGGGCAATGCGTCACACAGCGGGCCTTTGGTAAGTTTCTGTAGCCGTGCGGGCCAGCTTGCGGTTTCAAGACCACGGGCAAGGATATTGGTATCCTTGCCGTCACAGCCACGAATTCCGGCCTTGCGCACGGTGGCGATCGCGGTGGCGGCATTGGTATATTGATGGCGTCCTGGCAGGGCAGGGTGCGGCAGATCGATCTGCTCGGTCCGGATGCGGATGGTAAAGCCGTCTTCGCGTTCCTGGGTGACCTCGAAATCATTGAAGATCGGGGCCGAAATGCGGTTGGCGTGACAGGCCAGCGTATTAAACGCCTCAAGGCTTTGTGGGGCTGTGATGCAGGGGACGCCGGTTTTCATGATCCCGGCCTTCTCGAACGCGATTTTGGCAATCGTGTCACCAAGGAAGCCCTGATGATCAAGCGAGATTGGCGTGATCACGGTCGCGGCGGGTTTATCGATGACGTTGGATGCATCAACACGGCCACCCAGCCCGGTTTCAAGCAACAGGACATCGGCCGGAACCCGCGAAAACGCCAGGAACGCCGCGGCCTGGGTAATTTCAAAGAAAGTAATCGATTCCCCGGCATTGACCGCCTCAACTTCTTCCAGAAGATCACAAAGGGCTTCTTCGGAAATCATCTGGCCGGCAAGGGTGATGCGTTCATGAAAACGCACCAGATGCGGGGATGTGGAGCAATGCACCCGAAGTCCCGCCGCCTCATAGATTGCCCGCAAATAGGCAAGGGTCGATCCCTTGCCATTCGTGCCGGCGATATGAATGACGGGGGGGAGTGAAAGGTGCGGATTGCCCAGCTTTTCAAGCAGCCGGGTAATCCGCCCTAACGAAAGATCGATGACTTTCGGGTGCAGCTTGCCAAGGCGAGCAAGGATTGCGTCGCTGCCCGCCAAGTTATTTATCCGCACTCGGAGTTTTGGATTTGGTCGATTTGGACTTGGCGTCCTTGATCGGCACCACAGCCGCACCCGGTTTGGTGCGACGGATCATATCGATCAGGCGGCCAAAGGTCGCGTTCAGTTCCGAACGCGGTACCACCATATCTACCATGCCATGTTCCAGAAGGTATTCGGCCGTCTGGAAGTCATCGGGCAGCTTTTCGCGGATGGTGCTTTCGATCACGCGGCGCCCGGCAAAGCCGATCTGTGCGCCCGGTTCTGCGATCTGGATATCACCCAGCATGGCAAAGGATGCCGAAACACCGCCGGTGGTCGGATCGGTCAGGAGCACGAAATAGGGCAGACCCTTTTCCTTGACCTTTTCAATCGCAGCCGTGGTGCGTGCCATCTGCATCAGGCTGAGAATGCCTTCCTGCATACGCGCGCCACCCGATGCCGGAACAACGATCAGGGCCGCATCCTGCACACAGGCAAGTTCAGCCGCTGCAACGATGCCTTCGCCAACGGCGATGCCCATCGATCCACCCATAAAGGAGAAATCGAAAACGGCAATCACGGTCGGATGACCACCGACTTCGCCATGGGCCACAGCCAGCGCATCCTTGAAGGTTGCTTTGGCCTGGGCGGCCTTGAGGCGTTCGGTATATTTTTTCTGATCGCGGAATTTCAGCGGATCGACCGGAACATTGGGCAGTTCGATGGTCTGGTACTTGCCACCATCAAACAGGGTTTCGAGCCGTTCCTTGGCGGAAATCCGCATGTGATGACCGCAATGCTGGCAAACATGATTGTTCTTTGCCAGATCGCGATGGAAGATCATCTGTTCGCAGGATTTGCATTTGTGCCAGAGATTTTCGGGCACATCAGTGCGGCGAACAAGTTTCTGAATCTTTGGACGGACGAATTCAGTCAGCCACGACATATCGGATACTGATCCTTGGTTCTGTCTATATCGGTTCTTTCAAACGCAGCGCCATCTATTTGCGCGCGTTTCGGACCCCGTTTGCAAGTTCACTTACAAGGCCGGTAACCATAGAGGCGGTCTTATCGGTGGCCTTGCCGTTTTCGTCAAGACTTTCGGCAATTTTTGATACGATTGCCGAACCGACGACTGCGGCATCGGCCTGTTTTGCCACGTCGGCTGCCTGGGCTGCGGTCTTGATACCAAACCCGACCGCAATCGGAAGATCGGTATGACGACGCAGGCGGCCCATGGCCTCCACAATCTGGTCATTGCTGGCCGATCCGGCACCGGTCACACCGGCAACCGAGACATAGTAAACAAAGCCCGAGGTATTCTGAACAAGTTTCGGAAGACGCTTGTCATCAGAGGTCGGCGTTGTCAGGCGGATAAAGGACAGGCCCTTTTCCACGGTTGGAATGCAAAGCTCTGCATCTTCTTCAGGCGGCAGGTCAACAACAATCAGGCCATCAACCCCGGCATTGCGCGCATCTTCAAGGAATTCGGCAACGCCATAGATATAGATCGGGTTGTAATAGCCCATCAGAATGATCGGCGTTTCGTGATCCTGATCGCGGAAGCCACGCACAATCGACAGGGTCTTGCGCATATGCATGCCTGCGGCAAGCGCGCGCAGTGATGCTTCCTGAATCGCTGGGCCATCGGCCATCGGATCGGTAAACGGCATGCCCAGTTCGATGATATCTGCACCGGCTTCCGGCAGCTGTTTGAGGATTTCAAACGAGGTTTCAGGATCTGGATCGCCTGCGGTGATAAAGGTTACCAGACCGGCACGGCCTTCTTCCTTGAGCTTGGCAAAACGTTTTTCGATGCGGTCTTTGCCGCCGATGATAGCGTCGCTCACAATTCTACTCCCAGTGCTTCGGCCACGGTAAAGATGTCCTTGTCACCCCGGCCGCTCAGACACATGAGGATGATCTTGTCTTTGCCCATTTTCGGGGCTTCTTTCATGATCTGCGCGATCGCGTGGCTGCATTCCAGGGCCGGAATGATGCCTTCGAGTTCCGAACAGAGTTTGAAGGCTTCAAGCGCCTCCTTGTCCGTGATCGGCTCGTAACGCGCACGACCGATATCCTTGAGCCAGCTATGCTCCGGCCCGATGCCGGGATAATCGAGACCGGCCGAAATCGAATCGGCTTCCTTGATCTGACCATCATCATCCATCAGCAAATAGGTGCGGTTGCCATGCAGAACGCCCGGCTTGCCAGCCGAAAGGCTTGCGGCATGTTTGCCGGTATGAACACCGTGGCCAGCCGCCTCGACGCCGACAACCTCGACACCCTTGTCATCAAGGAACGGGTGGAACAGGCCAATGGCGTTCGAACCGCCGCCAACCGATGCAATCACCTGATCAGGCAGGCGGCCTTCGGCTTCCATGATCTGTTTGCGCGATTCATTGCCAATCACCGACTGGAAATCACGAACCATTTCCGGATACGGGTGCGGGCCAGCAGCCGTCCCGATGATGTAGAAGGTATCTTCGACATTGGTGACCCAGTCACGCAGCGCCTCGTTCATCGCATCCTTGAGCGAGTTCGAACCGGAAACGACCGGTTTGACCTCAGCGCCCAGAAGGCGCATGCGGAAAACGTTGGGCGACTGACGTTCGATATCCTTCGAACCCATATAGACCGTGCAGGGCAGGCCAAAGCGTGCACAGACAGTCGCGGTCGCAACGCCATGCTGACCGGCACCGGTTTCGGCGATGATACGGGTTTTGCCCATGCGCTTGGCCAACAGGATCTGGCCGATGCAGTTATTGATCTTGTGCGCGCCGGTATGGTTAAGGTCCTCGCGCTTGAAATAGATCTTTGCACCGCCGAGTTCCTCGGTCAGGCGTTCGGCGAAATAAAGCGGGTTTTCACGGCCAACATAGTGACGGAGATAGTAATCCATCTCTTTTTTAAACGCGGGGTCTGCTTTGGCGTCCTTGTAGGCCTGTTCCAGCTCAAGGATCAGCGGCATCAGGGTTTCGGCGACAAAGCGTCCACCAAAATTGCCGAAATGCCCGTCCGGATCGGGCAGAGCGCGAAAGCTGTTAGGTGCAGAAGACGTCATGGAAGTTCCCCGTGGATTGGCCGTGATGGCGTTCACGACAGCATAGGCAGGTACAAATTAGGTGCCACTATATGGTCTGCCAGACCACCTGCTCGCAAGGACCGGCAGGGTCTGGCCCATACTGTACCTAAAAATGTGCGTATTGGATTAGTGGGCTGCGTGCTCGGCCAAGGATTTGTCGAAGATATATTTTTTCGAGCAATACGGGCAGACCACCTCGCCTTTTTCCTCAAGATTAAGGTAAACGGTCGGGTGCCCAAGGTGACCTTTTCCGCCGTCACAGGCAATATTTAGCGTGCCGACTTTGATTTCTTCGGTGATCTTCATATATCCAGTTCCAAGTTTGCCAGTTTCTGGCTTGTATGACCATCGGGATTGGCCGCGCAGCGTGGACAGCATTGACCCCGGTTTCCCGGGAATGATACCGATTGGGCATATTCAATCAATACTTCCGCGTGCGCATGGCGCCTCATGGTCTTAGCGCAAACAGGCGACGCGGAAAAGAGTGGAGATCACAGACATATGACTGCAATGCCCGACTATGCCATCGAAGTCGAGGGGCTGACAAAGGTCTATAAGGGGTCAAACGGCGAAAAACTCGCCCTTGATAACGTTTCGCTCAAGATCCCGCGCGGCTCGTTTTTTGCCCTGCTGGGCCCTAACGGTGCCGGAAAGTCTACATTTATCAACATTTTGGCCGGTCTTGTCACCAAGACCAGTGGTACGGCGAAAATCTGGGGCAATGATATCGAGACCCAGATGCGCGCTGCCCGTTGCTCCATCGGGATCGTGCCGCAGGAACTTAATCTGGATGCATTTTTCACCCCGCGTCAGGTGATGGAATTGCAGGCCGGCCTCTATGGCGTGCCGAAATCCGAACGCCGCACGGACGAGATTCTTGCCGCCATCGGACTCGCCGACAAGGCAGACTCGTACGCAAGGTCGCTTTCGGGCGGGATGCGTCGCCGTCTTCTGGTCGGCAAGGCGATGGTCCATACGCCGCCCGTTCTGGTTCTTGATGAACCGACGGCCGGTGTGGATATCGAACTGCGTCAGCAGCTTTGGGCTTACGTCAAGGAGTTGAACAAAGCGGGCGTCACGATTGTTCTGACCACGCATTACCTTGAAGAAGCCGAAGAACTCTGTGACGAGATTGCGATCATCAATCAGGGCAATGTCATTGCCCATGAAGACAAGCGCAGCCTGCTGCGCCGGATTGATCACAAGACGCTGGTTCTGACCGTGAACAACGAACTGAACGCTGTACCAGACGCCCTGTCGCCTTGGGGGGCAGAGCTTAAATCGGAAAACCAGATCGCGCTTCATTACCGCCCAAGCAACACCCAGATGGCGGAAATCCTCGAGGCGATCCATGGCTGTGGCCTTGCGATCAAGGATCTGTCGACCGAGGAAGGCGATCTTGAAGACATCTTCCTGATGCTGACGCGTGACAATAACAAGCAACGCGCAGGCAAAGCTGCCTGAAAAAGCGCGTACCAGTGATATTATGCAAAACCCCGCAGAAATACTTGCGGGGTTTTCTTTGATTACGGGCTTGATCTTGACCCGCTCGACTACTTGAACCTGCTAGAGGCCATCTTCATCGCGGCTTCAATCGAGTCCCAAGCGTTATCCATGCCAGCTTTCAGGTCCTGCCAGGCGGTATCGCTTGATTTTTGCAATTCTCGCAGCTTCTGCTCGGCCTCGTCTTGCATGGCGCGGAGCTCTTTGACTTGTTTATGATATTGCAGTTGTGCATCAGCTTCTGCCGCATCAGCCTGCGCCTTAAGCTTGTCAATCTGGGCACTCCACTCATTGAGTTGGGCTTCCAGTTTTTTCTCGTAAGCTTCTTTCATGCTCATGGTCGTATCCTTTCGTTGGAAAACGTGTGGAACGATCGATATGGCAACAAGGCAAAATACCCAATGTCTGCGTCTGTCATTGGATTAAAAAACCCGCTGAACCTGCTGTAGTTCTACTAGATTGGGCCGATTGGTTAAACCTTAAACCAGAATTTCCTCAATAACCCGTGTGCCTGATTGGAATCTGTAATGTGTGACAATACCTTGCGGGCGAACGCATTATAATCTTCATTGAGTGTCTGTGTTTCCTGCGTAGGGTTGGTCACCACTTTGTCACCGTGTTTTTTGCGCCCCGTTGTCCGCCTCTGTGCGATGTTGTTGTTTGCCGGGATGGTAAGTGCCTGTGCGCCAACCGTTCGCCCGGCGGGACCACCGATTGCCCAGACCGTGCTTGGGCCAGACGTTTTTGTTGCGGCTGATGGGATGGAGTTGCCGTTGCAAAGCTGGGGCAATCTTGAAGATCCCGATGCGGTGATCCTGGCGCTGCACGGGATGGGAGATTATGCCAATGCCTTTATGGAGCTGGGTGAACAGGTCGGCCCGAAGGGCATCGCGATCTTTGCTTATGATCAGCGGGGCTTTGGTCGTACGTCTGCCCGTCCGTTCTGGGCGGGCACGGCGAGCCTGGTCAATGATGCCAGCGATGCATTGACGCTGTTACGCGCCCGATATCCTGACACACCGATTTACCTTCTGGGGAATTCGATGGGCGGCGCGGTGGCGATCATTACCGCCGCAACCCGCGGGCATCTGATGGATGGCCTGGTTTTGGTGGCACCGGCAGTTTGGAACCGCGACATGATGCCATGGTATCAGACCGCGCCACTTTCGATCCTGTCGCACAGCCTGCCATGGTTGCCGCTGACCGGGCGGGGGCTTGATATCTGGCCGTCGGACAATATCGAAATGTTGCGTCGGCTGTCGCGTGACCCGCACATGATGTCTTCAGTCCGGGTCGATCTGCTTGCCGGTGTTGCCGATATCATGGATCTGGCGCGCGTTCGGGCCGGGGATATATCTTTGCCGACGCTTTTGCTGTCGGGCATGCAGGATCAAGTGATCCCGCCTGAGGCCGTTGCGGCGCTTGATGATGAACTGTCCAGCCTTGGTCTGCCTGTCTATCATCGCTGCCTTTATTCGACAGGGTATCACATGTTGTTGCGGGATCTGAACGGGCCGGTGGTGATCGAGGATATTCGGCGCTGGGTTGTCGATAGCGAGGATCGGAAAAATTATTCCTGCACCAGCAACTGATTGCTTTTTGACCCTCAATCAATGATCAGGTAGCCTTTTTTAAAGAGTTGCAAGGCATTATGCAGGTTGTCGAACCGCTGTTTCGTTCCGATATGCCAAGCAGCAATTGATGATGCACCATCACTTAACCGGAGGATCAGGACCGGCATGCTAAGGACCATTCGGGCGAAGTTCCTGGGTGTCGCGGCCTTTTTTGTCGTGTGGCTCGTTGTGGCCACCGGTTTCTCCGTGATCCAGTCCCTTGGCATCAATGGCGATCTTGAGGCGGTGTCGCGTTACGTCACGCCGGTCAAGGATTCCCTTTCCGATGTGCGTGCGCGCCAGCTTGAACAGATTTCGCTGATTGATCGTTACATGCGGGTGGTCGAAAGTGACGGACCGCAGACATCGCTTTTGAATGGCATCGAGATCGAAATCGAAGCCAAACAAACCCAGATCGAACAGGCCTTCCGCAAATCCTTTACCTTTGCTGCCCTTGGTCGGGCGCAGGCATCCGGTCACTTTGACGAGGGTGTGCTGTTTGATCTTGATGTGCGCATGCGGGAATTCGCCGATGTATCGGCACAGTTTTCGTTGGGCGTTGAACGCCTGCTTGATCAGGTGCGGGCAGGTAATCTTGCCGATGCCCGGTCACAGGAAAACACCGTGCGCGGCCTGCATCGGATTATTGTGCTCAACCTGCGCAATGAAATCCGGCTTCTCGAAGACTACGCCGCGCAAACGGTTGAGAACGTTTCCAAGCGCGAAGACTTCCTGATCCAGGCCGAATTCATCATGATGCTGGCGGCCGTCATTATCGGGATTTCGTTGGCCTATTACATGGCGCATGCGGTGGTGGTTGCCGTGCGCAAAACCACGAGTGCGTTGAATTCCATTCAGTCGGGCAAGCTTGATACCAAGCTTGAATTCAGCTCCAAGGGTGATTTTGGCCGGTTGGCTGATGCCTTTAACCGCATGACGCGCGAACTCCGCGTGCGGTTCAGGATGCGCGAACGCTTTGGCAAATATGTCGACCCCAAGGTCATCAACAACCTGATCAATCAGGAAACAGCACTCGAGAATTCCGAAAAGCGCGTGATGACGGTCAGTGTTGTCAATCTGACGGGGTTTGACTGGCTGGCCGAACATACGCCGCCGGAAAAGCTTGTTGATTTCCTCAATGACTATCTGACGGCGATGACCGAACCGATTGCCAATCAAAGTGGGATTATCGACAACTTTGTCGGCGACCGCGTGATCGGCTTCTGGGGTCCGCCCTTCTGCGGCGAAGGGGCCCATGCCAAACATGCCTGTCAGGCCGCCCTTGAACAGGTCGCACGCTTTAACGCGCTTAAGACCAAATATGCCGAACTGATCGGCGATCACGGCCTTGAAATCCGTGTTGGCATTGCAACCGGCGAGGTCGTGGTGGGGTCCATCGGCACAGACAAATCACGTGCCTATACCGTGGTCGGCGATTGCGTGAACTATGCCAACCGCCTTGAAAAGGCCAACCGGGTCTATGGCACGCAAATTCTGGCTTCGCACGAAACGGCCAGCATGGCGTCGGGTGAGGTCGAGATGCGCGACCTTGATCATGTGGTGCTACTCGGTACCGAAAAAGTCGTTTTCCTGTACGAAGTACTGGCGCAGGGCGGGCAGCTTTCCGAAGAACGGCGTGAATGGCGCAGCAAGTACGAAACCGCCATGGCGCATTACCGTGACGGCAATTTCGATGCGGCCCGGCCGCTTTATGAAGAAGTCATCGCGTTTGATGACAGCGACTTTGCCGCACAGCTGATGATGAACCGGATGGAGCGCCTTGAGCGGCGCGAACAGGACCGCGAATGGGATGGCACCTGGGTGGTGCGTGACCCGTATGAACGCCGCGATGTCGAAAGCTGATTGCGGCTATGCCGCGCCAAGGTTACCTTAACCGGTGTCGGTGATGATTGAGGCCACAAACGGGTTCGAAAACCCTTGCCCGTTCAGGCCAAAACCTGTATCACCCATCGCACTCGGGCCACATATTTCAGTCATGGCCCCACATATTGCGCACCCGTAGCTCAGCTGGATAGAGCGTCGCCCTCCGAAGGCGAAGGCCACAGGTTCGAATCCTGTCGGGTGCGCCAATTTTCAATGGACGACCCCACCTTTACTTTAGCTCATTAAGAGTTGATCCTCACCGATCATAGCGGTCACGATAGTTTGAAGGTTGTGTAGGTATCTTCGAGGACAACGGTCGTGACAGTTATATCAGCGTTCAACGTGGGCGGAGTTCCGGTAATAGTCGGTGACAGCCTTATCACTACCTCTGAGCCAGGTGTGGTTTCAAAACCAGTGCCCACGGCAGAAAAACTGCCGCCATTAAAGCAGGCTATTTCGGGCTTTTGCCGGAAAGTTCATATATTGGATAACAAGTTAGTTGTGGCTTGGGCTGGCAGCAAATTTCGTGCTGAACAATTACTACCTGATTTAAAAAGATTTATTAGGAGAAAAGGGGTCAAAAACCAGAACCTGATTGATTTTTTTAAAAACTACGTGTTTCGGGAGAATGTGGGTAAAGAACTTCGTGTCTTGGGATGGATTGTAGAAGAAAGCCCACGGCCTTTTTGGTGGTCTAGTTACGGGAAAGAGGTTTTCTTTGATGAGGAAGAAACTGAGGGGAGTGGCGCCGAGGGTTTTTTAGGTTTTTTAAATAATAGAGGGACGACAGCAAGTGGTGATGGATTTTCCCAAGTTGAAGAGGCATATGTCTCTTCACTTGCCACTATATCGAAGTTGTTAACCATAGAAGCAAGGCATGGAATTCCTTTGCAGCAGGGCTTCGGTTTTTGTTACGATATCGTCGTTTGGGATAAATATCGTTTTAAAAACATTCCAAGCTATACTCAGTTAAATATTGATTTTTCATTTGATACAAAGTCAAAAAGTGGAAGGCTTAATTTCGCTCAACCTGTGTTGATTTACAAGTCATTTGGTCAGTTTGCGGAATTCAGTGCTGTGCGGTGGTCGGATAAACAAAATGCAAACCTTTCCTTCTCGATGTCTGGGTTGGAGCCGACAATTATACCGCCTGTCTGGGAGGTCCCAGAAATCCCGAAACCAAAGAAACCAAAATTTCATTCAAAGTATATTTGTGTCTTTTTTAATGTTGTTGATGAATTGGGTAGATCATTCATCGCTCCGTATTGCATTAGTGATGAGGCGAAAAGAGGAGATGGCGTCTGGTTAACTAAACAGGGTTCAAAAGAGGGTATCGAGCTAAATACTTCTCTTATCGAAAAAATGCATGCCGCCGTATTTGGTGGATCGTAAAATTCGATATTGGCTTATGCAAAGAGAAATATCTTATATAGCTAACGTAATAAATTTATCTAAATGGTTCTGAGTAATGCGCGGCTACCTTCACAATCTTTCTGGTCATAACGTGCTGTTTTGTATGGCGGCACCGGCGGAATATGGCGATCACCTCAAGGAGCGGTTTACGCCCTTGATGATCGGGGTTGGGCCGGTGGAGGCTGCGATCAATCTGACCGCGGCACTGACCGAATTGAAGCTGTCGGATGATTTGCCCGATCTTGTGGTGACATTGGGATCAGCCGGATCGCGCACGCTTGAACAGGCCGAGGTTTATCAGGCCGTTTCGGTATCGTATCGCGATATGGATGCATCGGTTCTGGGTTTTGAGAAGGGCTGCACGCCGTTTGTCGATTTGCCCGCCGAGATCGAGATGGCGTTACGCATTCCCGGTATCCCCGAAGCGCGGTTGTCGACCGGGGCCAATGTGGTGTCGGGTGCGGCCTATGACGTGATTGATGCCGACATGGTCGATATGGAGAGTTTTGCCATCCTGCGGGCGTGCCACAAGTTTGATGTGCCGCTGATTGGTTTGCGCGGGATTTCCGATGGCAAGGAAGAGCTTTCCAAGCTCTCGGACTGGACGGCCTATCTGCATGTGATTGACCAGAAATTGGCCGTTGCGGTCGATGCCCTGAAAGCAGGACTGGAAAGCGGCGAGATCGGCATTCCCGGACGCTGATCTCGCTTATTGCATTTTCCAAACAATTATGCGGTCTTAGGTGCCCGTGCGGATCTGATCAAGGGTTTTGATCGGGGTAAGCGCCTGTGGATCAACCTGGATTTCAAGGATGGCCGGTTTTCCTGAGGCGACTGCGCGGTCGAAGGCGGGGCCGAAATCCTCGGTCTTTGTGACGGTTTCACCGTATCCGCCAAACGTCTTGGCGTAGGCGGCAAAATCCGGGTTGTGCAGTTCGGTGCCTGAAACGCGGCCGGGATAGTTGCGTTCCTGATGCATGCGGATGGTGCCAAACATGCCATTATTGACCACCAGCGTGATGATATTGGCGCCATATTGCACGGCGGTGGCAAATTCCTGCCCGTGCATCAAGAAACACCCATCACCGGCAAGACAGACCACCGGGCGATCCGGATGGGCGAGCTTGGCTGAGACCGAAGCCGGAAGCCCATAACCCATCGACCCTGATGTTGGCGCCAGTTCGGTGCGATATTCGCGATAGCGGAAGAAACGATGCAAAAAGGCGGCGTAGTTGCCCGCCCCATTGGTGACAATCGCATTATCGGGAAGTTTTTCACGCAGTTCCGCCACCACATGCGCCATTTTGACATCGCCCGGTGTTTCGACCGGGGTGGAAAAGGCGATGTAGTTGGCGTGTGCTGTTTCGATCATCTCGTCGCGGGCGCTACCATCCACCGGCTCCATCATGGCGATGGCGCGCAGGAAGGATCGCTGCGATGCATTGATCGCGACATCCGGGCGATAGACCCGGCCCAGTTCATCCGGGCCGCTATAAACATGGACCAGTTTCTGTTTCGGGCAGGGGATTTCCAGCAGGCTATAGCCGCTGCTGGTCATTTCCCCCATGCGCGATCCGACGAGGATCACAAGATCACTGTCCTTGATGAGCTCGGCCAGCTTCGGGTTGATGCCAATGCCGACATCACCAATGAAGTGGCTATGGGTGTTGGGGATATAGTCCTGACAGCGGAAACTGGTCGCCACCGGTACATTGTTACGAACTGCAAACGATTTAAGGTTTTCAGTCGCTTCACGGGTCCAGCCACCACCACCAACGATCATGACCGGCTTTTCGGATTTCGCAAGAGCGTCACGGAAACGAGAGACATCTTCAGGTGCTGTTTTGGCTTCAATCGGGACGTAGGGCTTGGCATCAGGTACTTCGGCGCTTGAAGACAGCATGTCTTCAGGAAGCGCCAACACCACCGGGCCGGGGCGACCGGATGTCGCGATGTGATAGGCGTGGCTGATATATTCCGGGATGCGGTTGATGTCATCGATCTGTCCGACCCACTTGGCAAGCGGTTCAAACATTTTGCGGTAATCGACTTCCTGAAACGCTTCGCGATCAACCATGTCACGCCCAATCTGCCCGACCAGCAGGATCATCGGCGTGCTGTCCTGATGGGCGACATGCACGCCGGCTGATGCGTTGGTTGCACCGGGGCCACGGGTGACCATGCAAATGCCGGGTTTATTGGTCAGCTTGCCATAGGCCTCTGCCATGATGGCGGCCCCGCCTTCCTGACGGCAGATGATCGGATCGATGTCGGGATGATCGACAAGCCCATCGAGCACTGCGAGGTAACTTTCGCCCGGAACAAGAAAGACGCGTTCGGCCCCGTGCAGGGCCAGTTGATCGACCAGAATGCGTCCGCCATGGCGCGTTTCTGTTTTCCCGGACATGTTTCGTGAACTCCGTTGCGTGGGGCAAAATCGTTTTAGTTTTTATCTGTTTGCCATCTCTTGATGGCGTGAGCGCGATTTCATCATGGAAAACAGGCGCAGGTAAAGATGGTTGATCCAGAAAATAGCGGAAAATCCGACGATATATGGAGCAGTTCTAAAACCCCTGCGTTCTGAACGAAAATGCACAGTGGATTGTGCTGGAAAGCCGCTATTTTGCAGTGATTTAGAAGTACCTTTCGGCCACGCGCACGATGTCGCCGGGCATGACGATGGTGGCGAGCGTTGCCGGGATAACGACGCGCGACGCGTCATGACCACGCAGGATTTCGATGTCATCCTCATCCCCGCGATAGGTCAGCCCGCCACCGACCGCGATGGCATTGAGCACATTCATGCCGGGCACATAATCATAGGATCCCGGTTGATTGACTTCCCCCATGATGAAAAACGGGCGAAAGGCGATGATTTCGACAGCAATATCGGGATGACGCAAATAGCCATCCAGATAGGCGTCATGGATTTTCTGGCGCGCCTGATCTGTGGTGAGGTTGCGCACGCTTACCGGCCCGATCAGTGCTAGGTTGAGCCGGCCCATGGCATCAACCTTGAATTCGCCCGACAGGTCCGGTTCGCCAAACACCGTGACCCGCACCGTATCGCCGCTGTCCATGACATAGATGGTCTGTGCCTTTGCCGTTACCATCATTGCGATCAAGGCGAGCATAGTGATCAGTACGGTGCGCAAGCCATTGAACAAGCGTGGCTTTGGTGTGGTCATTTACATCTCCAGCTTGAGGCGGATGTGGCTTTGCAGGCGTTCATAATCTTCACCCGCGCTGTTTGAGTTTCGCTGGTCGTAGGCGAGGCCACCCTCGATCCGGGCAAGGCGATTAAGTTCATAGCGAATGCCAACTCCAAACCGACTGGTGTTGTCACGCCGCGTGGTCTGTTGGAAGGTTTCTGCGCTATAGTCAGCACTGAGTGAAACGGTCAGTCGCCGGCGCAGTTCATGGGAAATACCTGCTCCTGCCTCAAAGGCCAGAATGCCACTGGCGCCGGTCTGCGTCGTTTCGCGCACAGTGCGCGCGGCATTGAACGCGATATTGGTCAGGCGGGTGACCGACCAGTCGAAATCGCCGCGCAAGGTATAATCCCCGATATCGCCAAAGGCCGGGTCGGCATAGGTTTGGTTCATCCAGCCTGCCGCCAGATCGGCCGTAATCAGATCGGTCAGATCAAGGCGAATGCCGCCCAGCACTTGATAGCCGGCTGAATCGCGGATGCGACCACCATCATCGGGGGTGCGGTCATATTGTCGCTGGTTAAACGTGACTTCGCCGTACGCCTCACGCCCAAGATCAAGCGGCCACAGAATGCGGAGCGTCTCGCGCAGTTCAAGGCGATCACGATCATCATTGCGGATGAGTGATCCGTTGCGCGCGGTGCTGTCGTCAAAATCAAGACGGCGAAGTGCAAACTGTGATTCGTAATGAAGGCCGTTGGTCATATGGCGACCGCCAATCTGGGCGCTGACATCACGGTAAATCACGGGCTCTGTGGCACTGGTCGGGACATCGTTACTGCCGCGTGGGTCATGGGCGCGTTTAAGCTGAACCCCGCCTTCAACGGATGTCGCACCGAGATCGAGGCTGCCCGCAGTGCTGAGCTCAATGTCCTGATAGTCATCACTAGATGAGTTGGCAAAAAAGCCAAGCTCGCCACCGGCGGCGAGATGCAGGCGAAAAACCCGCCAATCGCCCTGCAGGGTCAGGCGCGGGGTCAAGGTTGTGATGACATCTGCGGTCGGATTGGCATCGCTTTGAAATATGTTGCTGTCATATCGCGTGCCGAATTCAACCGACGGGGTTGCCAAAATTCGGCCAAGACGAATGCCACCAGCGTCATCGGGGTTTTCCATTGCGGCGGCGGGGGCCACGACATTTGCACAGAGCAGTGCGGCGGACATCACGAATTTACGCATTACACCAGCCGCCGGTCACGATCAAGACAGGGTTTGAGCGCGCGGTGGGGCTGGCGTTGCGCCCGATATCGCGCCTGCGTTCTGAAGGGCAGGGCAATCGTGCGGATCAGAATGGCGCAATCAAACAAAGGGGTTTGGCGGCGGATATATTCAAGATCGCAGGCAATGCGCGCCTGCAAGTGATCATCGCTGAAGACCGGGCCGCGCCAGCCCTGAATTTGCGCCCAACCGGTCATGCCCGGCTTTATCGCAAGCCGGGCGGCATAATCGGGAATGCGTTGGGCAAATCGATGGTGATCGGCAAGACTGTGCGGCCGCGGCCCGACCAGCGACATATCGCCACGCAGCACATTGATGAATTGCGGCAATTCATCAAGTCCGGTGATACGCAAAATGGAACTGAGCGTTTCTGCAAATCGCAAGCCGCATGCAGAAAGTGGGCGGCAGGTGCGATCGCGTAAAGTCCGGAACTTGAAAATGACAAAGATCCGACCCTCAAGGCCTACCCGTTTTTGCAAAAACAGCGGATTGTGAAAGCCAGATCCGAACAGCAAGACCGCAATGATCATCAGAACAGGGAAAAGCACCAGCAACCCGATCCCGGCAAACAGAATATCGCATGTCCGTTTGACAGATCGGTTATGGTCGGACATCGACCGATGACAGGCCCAGGACGGTTTTGACGACGGTTCTGATGTGTCGCTATGTCCAGTCAACTCCTGTGCCCCACCCCAGCATTCAAGACCCTGTGCTTATTAACTCAGGGTAGATGTATTGGCGGCGTTTTCAAGTTTTTATGGTGTGGGTCTTTGGTCGGATGACGTTGTTTAAGCACTAATTTACAGTGCGTTAGCGCAAGGACGGAATACTTGAAAGCACCGTTTTCATCAGTTGCGGCTGTCGGTTCACACCGGTTTTCGAGAAGATGGTCTTAAGATACGTCCGTGCCGAAGAATGCGAGATTCCGACCAGTTCTGCGGCCTGATCAAGGGCCAGCCCCTCGGCCAGTTTTTGGGTCAGTTTGGCTTCGGATCGGGTCAGGCCAAACAGATCCATCAGATCGTCAACCGCTGGCGGGCGCTGCTGGGCCGGGTCGACCAGAATGATCATGAAGCTTTGTTTGCCATCGGCTTTTTTGGGGACCCGGCGAATAAGAAGCGACAGCTTTTCACCGTCACGTTCAAGCGAGAAGCTCTGATGGCTGCGTGGAACGGTTTTGCCCGGCGGCACAAGAAATTTCGTCAGACCTTCCGGGCTTGGGTCAATGATCAGGCGTCCCTGCGGGCCGGACCGCACCAGTGAAGACCGCCTGAGAACCTCGGCACCCTGTGAATTGAGATGCAAGATGGTCAGGGTCTCGTCAACCGCAATCACGCCCAGCTCAAACAGATCGAGAAACTCGGTCGGCAGGGTATCTTCAATTTGGCCAAGACGGCTTTTGATCTCGGTTTCGATGTCATCAAGCATCGTTTCAAGCATGGTTGGTTTGGGATAAAAGCGAAAGACGCCGATTTCATTGACCGCCAGCAGTGCTGATTGCAGATCGGCATATCCCGTCAGCATCACAATGATCAATTCCTTGCGGGCTTTGCGCAGTTCGGCGGCAAGTTCAAGGCCGGTCATGCCCGGCATGTGGATATCAAGGATGACTGCCGAAACATCCGGATCGGCGATGATGGCATCACGCGCGGCAATCGGGTCATTGACAAAGACCCCCTCCCAGTCCGGGCGCAGGCGGGCAAAATTGCGGCGATGAGACGACAGAAGATTTTCGTCATCATCGACAAAGGCAATCCGGACCGTCTTTTTGGCCGTCATCAAAAGCGCCCTCCACAAATGGGGATATTGGAGAAAGGTAGTCTGACACTAATCTGCGAACGTTCAAAGCTCCGCTATTTGTATAGCACGCATTCAGGCGGGGCTGTCTTGAGAAGATTACCGCGGTGATCGCGTTCCGGAGATGTCCATTTATGGATCAGGTTGATAAACAACGGCCCGTCATTCTGATGGTCGATGATGATGAAAAGTTGCTGGCTGCGGTACGTCGTACCCTGTCGGGCTGCTTTGAATTCGTCACCCATACAGACGGGCAGGCTGCACTGGATTGGCTGGCGCAAAACCGCGACCGGACCGACCTGATCATTGCCGATCTGGTGATGCCGAACATTGACGGCATTTCCTTTCTCAAACAGTCAGCGCGCATGGCACCCGGCATCAACCGGATGTTGTTGTCTGGTAACGTCTCCAGCCTGTCGCTGCGTGAGGCGATCAATCAGGCCATGGTGACACGCGTTCTGGCCAAGCCGGTATCGGTCGCCGTCCTTAAGGAAGCGATTGACCGTATTCTCAATACCGGCGTGGTGGTTAAAAAGGTTTCTTCGGGCCCAACGGCCCTGATGGTCAACAACGCCATTGATCGGGCAGATTTCCACACCGTCCTGCAGCCGCGTTTTCGTGCAAGCGACCTTGGCTTGTGCGGGGCAGAGGTCCTGTGTCGCATGCCATCTCTTGAAAAGGAATTTGGCATCGACGAGATCATCGAAGCCTCTCAGGACAATCCGGTGATCAACCGTCTTGGCAGTCAGTTGATGGCCATCATGATTGATCAGGCACCGCGCTATCGTGCGCTTATGGGCGATCAGGCCAACCTTGCGGTCAATCTGTCATTGTTTTCTCTGAAGACACCGCAATTCTTTGAGCTGCTCATTCGCTTCTATGAAAAGATGCGGATGCGCGGGGTGACCGTGTCCTATGAAATTCCCGAACGCCAATTGCTGTCCAACGATCTTGAGATGCTGGCAAATGCCACGCGTTTGCGCGAACGCGGTATCGCGCTTCTGATTGATGATTTCGGATCGGGGAACAATTCGCTTGATCTGTTGCGTCAGGAAGTCTTTGCCGGCATCAAGCTTGATCGCGATCTGGTGCGTGGCACCATGACAGATTTTCTCGATGATGCCTTTGTTGAATGGATTGCACAGGTCTGCTCGAAAATGGGTCTTTCGATTTCCGCCAAGGGTATCGAAAACCCCGGTGTGGTCGAAAGGCTGCGGGTATACGGGATTACAGAACTGCAAGGTTTCCACCTTGGTGTACCGGTGTCACTCGAAGAGTGGGAAGAAACCGCAATCACACCCCTTCAGGCATCTGGCTGATTGATATCGCGTCAAAATTCCCGGTACAGGCATTGAAAAACAATTGCTGGCAACCACTGTTTATAATCGTGTGATGGAGCATGAAAAGAATGATGAAAAGCGCCCTTAAACTGTTTGCGATGGTGATCGCACTGATTGGATTTCATGTCGCCCCGTCTTTGGCGGGTGGCACATTGTCGATGACCAGGGTTGATGGCGAAACTGTCCATGTTTCGCTTGAGGAACTGATGGAGCTGCAGGCCACCGAGATCAATACCTCGACCCAGTGGACTGACGGAGTACAGAAGTTCCGTGGTGTTGCCTTCGATACCTTGTTTGACACCTATGGTCTGACAGCGGAAACCGTGCGTGTTTCAGCACTCAACGACTATAACGTAATGGTGCCTGCGGATGTTCTGCGCAATGATGGTGCCATTCTGGCCTATCACCTCAATGATGCCGAAATGTCGGTGCGCGAAAAGGGACCATTCTGGGTCATCTTCCCCTATGACGCCGACGAGCGGTTTCAGTCTGATACCTATTGGTCTTATTCCGTCTGGCAGGTAAAGTCTGTTGATGCAGCAAATTAAGTCATTCCTGTTCAAGCAGTCAGGCAGGGCCATGTTTATCGCATTGGTCCTGTTTGTCGTGCTTTACGGATTTCTGTCGACTGAGATTGTCCGCCAGCTTGACGACGAGCGGTTCAAGTACCGCGAAAATTTCGTTTGGGCGGTGTTTCAGGTGCAACGTCAGTTTCTTGTCGTGCAGCGTGACATCGAGGCTGCAATCGGCCGGATTGGTTTGTCTGAGGATGTGGTCGATCGCGTCCTGCTGGAATATGAAATTCTGGTCAGCCGTGTCTACCTGCTGCGTGATGGCGATGGGTTCGAGGTGCTGTTTACGGTGCCGGAAGTCGCCGAAACAATCAAACAGCTTGAACTTCAGATCGACAAGATCGACGCGGCGTTGGCGACCATCACCGATCCTGAGGAAAAGCTGAGCGCGTTGTATCGCTTGCTTGAGCCGATGAACGACTCTTTGCAACAGGCGGTGGTACGAACAACAAACTTTGTTTCGGTTTACAACGCCAACAATATCTCGGTCGTGAAAACCGATATTCAGATACTGTCCTATCTGTTTTTCGTCGGTGTGGTTGTCATGGCAGTGCTGGGTACTTTCATGATCCGCCAGCGCCAGAAAATCTTTGCCGCCGATATGGCCGCCCAAAAAGCGCGCCAGGAACAGGAAGTGATCGAGGAAGCCGCCGATTACGCCAAGATGCATGCGCTTGGCACCTTGGCCGGCGGGGTTGCGCACGAAATCAACACGCCGGCACAATATATCCAGAACAATCTTGAATTCTTGTCCGATAGCTTCGCCGATCTGGTTGGCGCGATTGACCGCAAGAATCCCGATGAACCGGCACGGCTTAATCTTGATAAAGACAAGATCGACTTCATCATCGAAGAAGTCCCGATGGCGATTGACGAGAGCATTCAGGGCCTGAACCGGATTGCCGAGATTGTCCGTGGTATTCGCAAATTTGCCCATCCGACGACCGATGCCGTGGAGCCGATTTCGATTGCCGAGGAAATCGATACCGCCGTTACCCTGACGCGCAACCAGGTCAAACATATCGCCGACCTGGAAGTTGTCATGCAGTCGGATGTCACCGAAGTCAGCGGGCGCAGAAACCACTTGTCGCAAGCACTGATCAACCTGATCGTCAATGCGTCACAAGCCATCCGTGAAACAGGTCAGCGCCGCGGGCGCATCGATCTTTTGGTGACGTCTGATGATGACAATGTCTATATCCGGTTGCGTGATAATGGCGCGGGTGTTCCCGAAAATATCCGGGAACGCATCTTTGATTACTTCTTCACCACCAAGGAACGGGGTGTTGGAACTGGTCAGGGATTGCCGATCTGTCGCAAACTTATTCAGGATGATTTCAACGGGAATCTGACCTTGTCCGCGGATTATACCGACGGGGCGGAATTTGTGATCCGGTTGCCGAAACCCGATCAAAACGCCGCCACTGACACCAATGCGGATCTCCTTGAAGGGCCAAGTGACCTTAATAGTTTGCTTCGATAATCAGGCAGGTTTTTGATCAGAAGGCCGTGTTTCAGAAATTTTGAGGCTTGGTTGATTCGAGCGGGACGTGCTTGCCAATGCAGGCGCGTTCCCAAACCTGCCAATCAGCCGCAGCACCGCATCGGGTGATAAATCCACGCGCGAGGTCATATTTTTCTGCGCGTGTCACACCATCAACACCTGCCTTGCGCGCAAAATGTTGTGCCGCATAGACAATCAGCAAGCTTTCCGACCTGTCGGTTGGTGCGGATTCCGGACGATGATGAAACGCGATGTTTTCAATGATCTGATGGGAAAAACCCCAGCAGGCACACAGGCACGCTGATACAGCCGGATGAGCAAAGCCCATTTCACTGATTTCAGCTGATATGATGTCGCAATTATCCACATCTGCACGATGGCGGCTGGCTGCATGTTTTTCAGGTACAACGCGAGCAGTGAAAATATCGCCGATGTGACACAGAAGAGCAGCGGCACGGATCTGATCGACAGATTCCGGTTCAAGGTTGCGAAGTCGTGCGATCTCGGCCGCCATCTGACCCAGGACGAGGGGACGATGAAGGTCGACACTGATCCGCTCGCCATCAAACTGGCTGGGTTGTCCCAGTTCGCACCACAGCACGCACAATGCTTTGATGGTCTCAATACCCAAGATTTTAAGAAGCTTGATGAAGTCAGGATGACTGTCCGCGGGTATGAGTTGCTCACGCAGGGCAAGCTCATGGACAAGGTTTGTTAACGCCGGGTGATCGTTCGCGAAATCAGTAAGTTCGGCATGACTACTGGGACCGCTGAATTGCAGTATGGAATGCAGGCGACGAAAGGTTATTGGCCACATCAGATCGCCCGGAACGATGGAAAGCAATTCAACCAGATACGGGTCGCGCAGATATTTGTTCATGATCAGGCCGCGCTCGGCAACGTGGATGATGTCGCTATCGGTGCAGGGTTTGGCCAAAAAATGATGGGTGGCGGCAGCACCATTCTGAATGGCGATTTCATCGGCATAGCCGGACAACAGAATGCGCGATGTCTGCGGCCAGCGTGTTGCAACGATTCGAAGGAACTCCGCCCCGTCCATGGACGGCATGCGCATGTCGGAAATGACGACGTCTGCAGGCTGTTCTTCCAGTCCGATCAACGCCTGTTCCGCACCTTCGTAAAAGCGCATCTTCCAGTTCGGACGCATTGATAGCATACGCCGCCGTAAACCTCTGAGAACGTTGAGGTCATCATCAACAAATATGATCGAGGCATTATGCGGCATTGCTTGTATGGCTCTCTAAGCGATTGCTGCAGACAGGCTGGCGGCATCACAGGGTTTGCTCAGAACGAAGGTCGCGCCGACAGATTTGGCTTCTTCATTGACCTTGGCGTCATAGAAACCGGTCAACATGATTTTGCGTGTACCTTCGGCATTCTTGATCTCACGGCGCTCGATCTCATAGAGCAATTCGATGCCTGACATTCCGGGCATCATATAATCAAGAATTACCACGTCATAAGGCGTTTGTTTGCGGCCCGCCTGGGCCAACATCTGCAACGCGATTTCGCCGTTTTCAGCGACGTCTATGTGCGTAGCACCGGCACTGCGCAGGACACGGCGAACGGAGAAGCGTACTTCGATACTGTCATCGACCAGCAAGAAACGCTTTTCGGCATTCGGCTTGCGGTATGCATTATCCCCTTTGCACCGGCGCAGTCCGTCGGCGATTTCGATATCATTCTGACTGTTTCTGGGCGACGCGATGTTCATGGCTTCGTTCCGGATCACTTTGCAATGGTTGGATCTGTAGCTTGATCGCCATTTTCGTCATTTTCCGGTGCGCGCAATATCCCCATTTGGGGAGCAAACGAAAAACGGGCTGCACTTATGGCAGCCCGTTGAAAATACGCACGAATTTGGCGGTATGATCAGAATTCACGGCCGATCTTGTGATCGACAGAGAATTTTCCCCCGCCCTGAATAAGCACGGACAGCGCAAGAAGTCCCCACATCAGCGGCATTTCAAAACCACCTTCGTTCCAGAAATAACCAGCTGGAAGATGGGTTGAAACAGCGATCGCCATGAAGACAAGAACTGCTGCTGCCACCGGACGGGTCAAAAGGCCAATCGTCAGCAACAGGCCGCCGACAAATTCCAGAAGGCCGATGGCGAGGGCAAACAGGAAGCCCGGAACAAAGCCGATGCTTTCCAGCCAGCCTGCGGTTCCTTCGAGGCCATAACCACCAAAGGCATCAAACAGTTTCTGGGCACCGTGCGGGACCAACAGAAGGCCGGTGGTCACACGGACGATGACAGGCGAAGGCGGTTGCAGGGATGACCATACATTGCCAAGGGCAGGGATGATCGAACGGGTGTTTGCGTTATACGAAGTCATGGTCGTTCTCCTAACCATGGGGCACGCGGGTTTCGCGCTTCAGGCCGCCATGTCAAAAACAAGGGCTTCGGCGTTGTCCGCGTCCGAGAAGACAAGTTCGTCTTCATCCTTGATCGCAGCGCCATCACCGGCATTAAGGGTTTTACCGTTTACCGTCAGGCTGCCGCGCGCGACCTGTACCCAGGCAATGCGGCCTTTGTCGATCTTGTGCTGGGCACTTTCGCCATCACTGAGATGGGCGACATAAAGATCGACATTCTGATGAATGGTGATCGAGTCTTCGCGGCCATCGCGGCTGCCGATCAGGGTCAGGCCGGAACCGGTATTGCGGCGTGCGATTTCCTTTTCCTCGTAACCTGGTTCCAGACCGGCCGCTTCGGGGATAATCCAGATTTGCAGGAAATGCACCGGATCGGTTTTGGAATGGTTGTATTCCGAATGGCGGATACCGGTCCCGGCGGTCATGCGTTGCAGGCGGCCCGGACGGATAACTGATCCGGTGCCGATGCTGTCCTTGTGTTCAAGGGCACCATCAAGAACATAGGAAATGATTTCCATATCCTTGTGACCGTGGGTGTCAAAACCGGCACCGGGAATAACCCGGTCTTCGTTGATTACGCGAAGCGGCCCCCAACCCATGCGGTTCGGATCATAGTAGTGCCCGAACGAGAATGTGTGATTGGAATCAAGCCAGCCAAACTGGGCACGGCCGCGGGTATCTGCATCAACTTTAATAAGCATCTTCTACCTCCATGAGGTTGTCTGTTGTTGAAGACAGAATACCCTTTCCAACTGAGGAGACAATTCGTGTAATTATCGCCATTGTGTTGCATATTATGCGACAATCTGAACCGACCGGGGCGATAAACAGGAAGACGCACCATGGACAAGCTGGCCAGCCTCAAGAGTTTCGTGCGCGTGGTGGAAGAAGGAAGCTTTGCCTCTGCCGCGCGTGCGATCGGACAATCACGTTCGCAGGTCAACCGCGCGGTGGCGGCACTTGAAGACGATCTTGGCGTTCAGTTGCTGAACCGGACAACGCGCAAAGTGTCGGTCACGCCAAGCGGACAGGCCTTTTATCAGCGGGCGAAAGCCATTCTGTCCGATCTGGGGGACGCAGAAGACTCCATCCGCGAACATCGCGATCATCCTTCCGGGGATATTCGGATCAATGCGCCAATGTCTTTTGGCACATTGCATCTCGGGCCGGCATTGGTCGATTTTGCCCGGACCTATCCCGATATCCGGGTCGAACTGTCGCTTGATGATCACTTTATTGATCCGGTGGCAGACGGGTTTGACATGACGGTGCGTATCAGCCGCCCGACCGAAACCCTTGCCCTGATCGATCATAAAATCGTGCCGATGCGTCGCGTGCTGTGTGCGTCGCCCGAGTTTACTCGAACGCATGGGGAACCGGACGACATTCGTGATCTGGCGCGGTTGCCTTGTCTGCATTACGGCAATCTGCCGTCCGGAGCACGCTGGAAAATGACCGGTCCGGACGGGCCAGTGGCGGTACAGGTCAATGGCGTGTTTTGCTGCAACAACGCGGAAGTGTTGCGTGATGCGGCCCTTGCCGGGCTGGGTATTGCCGAATTACCGACATTTATTGCCGGGCCGGAATTGCAGACCGGGCGATTGGTCAGTGTCCTTTGCGATTATGCGCCGGGTCCTTTGTCCTTGTATCTTTTGTATCCGCCCAGCCGTCAGCTTGCTGTGCGTGTCAGGTTGCTGGTTGAATTCATCCAGGACCGCTTTGGCGATCAGCCGCGATGGGATCTGGTGCAATGAAATTTTCGCGCCAAAACAGGGGTTTTTACCTGTCTGGCGATCCAGATGGTTGCATGATGCGTATAGCAAACTACGCTTTAGACAATGCAGACTATGGTGAGATGCATGCCACATTTCGAAATGCCGACACTCATGATGGTGTCCCATGGCAACAGCGGTAATGGCGGTGATCCGGCAGGGGACCTTGCGCGGACAATTGCACCTGACTGGAATGGCCGTGTCAGCCACGGTTACATGCGAAGCCGACCTTCTGTCAGCGACCAGCTAGAAATTCTAAAGCAAACGGCTGATGCCAATCGTCTGATTGTTTTCCCGCTATTCTTCAGTGAAGGCTATCTGGTGTTTGAAGAGCTGCCAGCCAAATTGCATGAGGCGGGGCTCGGCGATGCTGTCATCCTGCCACCGGCCATCAACCTTCCGGGTTTTTGTGAAATGATCGCTGCGCATGTTCATGCATCAGTACGAAATCGTGGCTGGAGCCTTTCTGAAACATCTGTCTTTCTTGTTCCGCACGGCTTGAAAACCCTGACCGATCCGCTTCCCGAAACAGTCCGGCTTGCGGATCGTCTGGGGCGGATTTGCGTTGGTGCGGAAATCTGCATTGGCAATATCGAAGGATCGCCATCGCTTGGCGATTGGCGCGACATCGCCGCCCACAGACAGGCGATTATTGTGCCTATGCTTGCCGGCGGCGGAACGCATGCGCGCGAAGATCTGCCTGAACTACTTGATGTTAAATCAGATGAACGTGTCGAGGTGCTGGCACCGATCGGTCAGTGGCCTGAACTGCCCGGTCTTGTTCTGGCAGAAGCCGAACGTCATGTAGCGCGTTTTGGCGGCATGGCAGTGCCCTTGGGGCCGAGTGGACAGGACCTTTGGGCGGAACGCGCACAGCGTTCTGCCTGACTAGCGGGATCAGCCCAAAACCGGTTTGAACTGTGTTTCCGCCGATTTGCGCAGAAGATAATCGCGGAATAATCGCGCGGCACTGGTCAGATTGGCGTTGCCTTCGTGGGCAATCAGCAATTGGCGTTTGGCCCAGTCATCGGCAATCGGCGCGCCAGCGATGTTCATATGCCCGATATAGCCCGCGACCGAGCTTTTGCGCAGGAACCCAATCCCAAGGCCCGCCGCAATCATTTGTCGCAATGAGCCAAATCGTACGACCTTGATATGCGGATGCATGTCGAGTTTGATTTTGGATGCGGCCTCGGAAATCAGATCATCAATCACACCGCCTTCATGCAGTGAGATAATGTCGTATTTGGCCGCTTCGGAAAATTTCACCGGTTTTGGATTATCGGCATTGGGGATCAACGGATGCCCCTTGGGGGTTACAACCCAGATCGGATCATCACAGAACACATCATGGGACAGATCGCCAAGCGGGCTGTTATCGGCCAGAATTGCCAGATCAGCGCGGCCTTCACGGACGGCCTCGGCACTTTCGCGCGACGTCAGTTCACGGACATCGACTGTGATGTGGGGGAAATCGCGTTCAAAATCGGCCAAGAACGATGGCAGGCCGGTCAAAATCGCCGAAGTGACCGCAGCAAGATAAATCTTGCCCTTTTCACCGGCGTTGAAATCGCGCAGTTCGTTGGAAAGATGGTTCAGATCGCCCAGAAGCTTTTCGCCATAGCGGGCAAAGATCGTGCCTTCTTCGGTCGGTTCGACCCCGCGTGGCAGACGGCGCAAAAGCTTGACGCCCAACATGGCTTCAAGTTCGCCAATGCGGCGCGAAACTGCCGAAGTCGCGATATGTTCGCGCCGGGCGGCTTCATTGATGCTTCCGGCGCGCACGATGGCGACAAAAAGCCGGATGGTCACGATATCAAACTTTTGCATGGAACCGTTGTCGGTGGTTCAACCCGAAGCGTCAAGCAGTTTGAGGGTGCGATGATGTAAGGACCGTCGCACCATCCTCAAACGATACGGAAAGGCGGGTGCCTTAACCTTCAACCTGACGCCATGCCTTGTTCCAATCCGCAGTCAGTTCTGCGTGGTTTTTGGCCTGGGATGCTTTCATGATCACGGCAACCTGAAGGGCACGAACAAAGCTGGTGAACCAACCGATACGGACTTCGCGTTCTATGCTGGTGGTGTCTTTGTAAGCAATCGTCGTCATGGCTTTGATCCTTGTAGAACCGTTTGTGTCTGGGGTGACTACAGATATATCGACAGCCGGTTCGGACGACTATTCTCGTTTCACCGCTATCCCGTTCTTGGTTGGAGAACGGTGTGGTTATCGCATTGAAATAAAAACATTATTTCATGTTGCATCGCCTAACATTGATTAAGGGGTGCGGTTTTCAGCCGGTTTTACGCTGTGTTGGGAGCTGTCTCGGGGCCGGCCAAGGCATGCGACTCATCGCGGTTTTCGGCGCTCAGCGATTTCTGCTATAGCTTGGGGAGTTTTACGACAGGGATGGTTTATACATGACCGGCACGCACGATAATCTGGCCTATGAACAGGCCCATGGCAGCGGATTGCAGGATCATCTTGGCTATCGCCTTGTCGAATGGGCCGAAGATCACGCGGTGGTCCAACTTGATGTGCAAAACCATCACTGCAACCGCGCTGGGATTCTGCATGGTGGCGTGCTGACAACCCTGATGGATACAGCGTCTGGCTATGCTGTATGTTTCTGTCCTGTGCCGGGTAATGTGCGCAAATCCCTGACCCTGTCATTGACCACCAATTTCCTTGGGATGGCGAGGGATGGTTTGGTCCGGGTTGTTGCCCGCAAGCAGGGCGGCGGACGCAAGGTGGTGTTTACCGAGGCAACTGCCTTTGACGCGGATGGCAATGTGATTGGCACATCAACGGGCACGTTCAAATATCACCGCGGTAGCGAGGATCCGAGCGGGGTTCCGCGTGATGCTTGAACGGAATATGCGCGCTAAGCGCATGGCGGTCGTTACCGGAACTCGTCAGGAGGATTAGCTGGCTTCCGAGGTCGGGATGCGGCCAAAGATGCTGGCAAAATCGGTTTTGCCCGGTTTGGGGCGCTGCAATTGCAGGCGATCGCGGATGGCATCAAGGTGGCGTGACATTTCAGCCGCCGCGACATCGGGATCGCCACTAAGCAGGGCATTGAGCAGCTGGTCATGTTCCGTGTGGGAGCAATCGACCGGTTGCGGGCTTTCATACATGGCAATAATCAGCGACGTGCGCAGGATCAGGCGTTCAAGGAATTCCTCGATCACCAGATTGCCGCTAAGCCGTGCCAGCAACAGGTGGAATTCACCCGATAAAATGATGGCAGCCCGATGATCCCCGCGATGATGGGCGTCATGTTCGCGATCCAGATGCGCCTTGATCTGTTCGGCGCGTTCCGGGGTCATGCTGGTGGCGACCTTGCGCGCAACGCCATCTTCGATCATGCGGCGCGCGGAAAAGACTTCGATGGCTTCGTCAATGGTCGGTTCAGCGACAAAGGCGCCGCGATTGGGCACCAGATTGATCAGCTTGTCATGGGCGAGCTGCAGGAAAGTTGCACGGATGCGCGCACGGCTGACCCCGAAGGTTTTGGCAAGATCTTCCTCGATGAGCTTCATGCCCGGCTCCAGACGGCGATCCAGGATCGCGTCGAGCATCTCATGATAGATCATTTCCTCCGGGCGCAGCTTTTCGCTGCCTTTATAGCTGCTATAGCTGCCGGTCTGTTCGGCCTTGGCCATCGTGACGATACTTTCCATCGTTCATGTTCATTTGGTGGTTCTTTATTTCTACAAAATTGTTGACGATTTGAACAACATAAAATGGTTCTTTATTTCCCGTGCAGGGATGAAGATGATTATAATTTTCGCACATAAAGCACGGTGATTAATAAATATGCATAAAGTGGACATAAAACGGGCAAAATGAGGAGCATAACAAACGCGCCAGTTTTGACAGTTTGGTGGGACTCGTTGAAAAACTGCCAATGAAATCAAGTGGCACGCATCTTGCCTTAGATCGCTGACATGATTGTTAACAATTTTGCATGCAGCGACGGGTGAGCGGATGACGGGCAACGGGGCCATTGAATTGATTGCTGTCAGTAAATTCTACGGCAGCACACAGGCAGTGAAATCGATTGATCTGCAAATTCCGGCAGGGGCGTATTGCTGTTTGATTGGTCCGTCGGGGTGCGGCAAGTCAACCACGCTGCGCATGATTGCCGGTCATGAAGTGATCAGCGAGGGTGATCTTCTGATCGGGGATCGCAATGTGACCGAACTGCCGCCGGTCAAACGCGGCACGGCAATGATGTTTCAGAATTACGCACTTTTCCCGCACATGACCTGTGCGGAGAACGTTGCCTTTGGCCTCAAGATGCAAGGTGTCTCCCCATCGGATCGTAAAGATCGGGCCAAAGAGATGTTGGCCCGGGTCCATATGGAGCAATTTGCAGATCGCAAGCCCGACCAGCTCTCTGGCGGGCAGCAGCAGCGTATTGCATTGGCGCGTTCGCTGATTACCGAGCCATCCGTGCTGTTGCTTGATGAGCCGCTTTCGGCCCTTGATCCGTTCCTGCGGGCGCGCATGCGTGATGAATTGCGCCGCCTTCAGCAGGAACTGGGCATTACATTCGTTCACGTCACCCACGCCCAGGATGAGGCATTGGCCCTTTCGGATATGGTGGTCGTGATGGAAGACGGGATTATTCGCCAGAAAGGCACCCCGCACGAAATCTTCAACCAGCCCAAATCGCGCTTCATCGCAAACTTCATGGGCGGTCAGAACATCTTCAAAGGCACCGTTTCGGAATCCGGTCCGGCAGGCACGTTGCTTGCGCGCGGTCCGGACAGTTTCTTCCTGCCCGGATTTGCCGATGGCAAGGCGGGCGAGGACATCGAATTCACCATTCGTACCGACCTGATCGGTCTGGACGAAACGCCACCAGAAGACAGCAAGAACGGTCAGATCCCTGTCGAAATTACCACGGTCGAATATCTCGGCCTGTGGGTCCGGATTGTCGCAACGACAGCCGACGGCAAGGAAATAACCCTAATGAAGACCGAAAGCGAATTTCGGCAGGCACCGGTCAGGCGACTGGACAAATTCATCGCCTATTGGAAGCCGGAACATGCCCATGTTCTGGCCTGAATGAAATAAACCAACAAGCTATCAGGAGTGCTTCACATGACGATCGAAAAGAAAATTTCGAAGAAAACAATCGAGACGGAAACCGGCGTTTCACGCCGTGGCTTCGTTAAGGGTGCAGCGGTTGTAACCGGTGCGGCTATCGGTTCGGGTGCCTTCACCGGCTTCCCGACCATCTGGGCGCAGAATATCAAGGACGTTACCCTGCGTCAGTTCGGTACTGGTGTTTCGAACATCAACGCCGTTGCGGACAAGGTCAAAGAAGATCTTGGCTTTACCCTGCAGATGACTGCCCTTGATTCGGATGCGGTTGCCCAACGCGCCGTGACCCAGCCGAACTCGTTTGATATTGCCGATATCGAATACTGGATCTGTAAGAAGGTCTTCCCGGCCGGCACCATGCAGCCGATGGATACCACCAAGCTGAAAAACTATCAGTACATCTCCAAGCTGTTCATTGATGGCAAACTGACCCCGGATTCAGAAATCGCGCAAGGTACAGCGCCGCATACGGTTGGCTTCGTTGAAGGTGCCGACAGTGTCGAGTTTGCATCTGCACCGACCCAGTGGATGACCCTGATCCCGACCATTTATAACGCAGATACCCTTGGTATTCGCCCCGACCTGATTGATCGCGAAATCACCAGCTGGGCCGATCTGCTTGATCCGGCATTCAAGGGCAAGGCATCGATCCTGAACATTCCGTCGATTGGTATCATGGATGCGGCGATGGTGTGCGAAGCCATGGGCGAAGTCACCTATGGCGATAAGGGCAACATGACCCAGGAAGAAATCGACAAGACCATCGCGGTCATGATCGATGCCAAGAAAGCCGGTCAGTTCCGCGCCTTCTGGAAGAGCTTCGATGAGTCGGTCAACCTGATGGCATCTGGCGAAGTTGTTATTCAGTCCATGTGGTCGCCGGCCGTTGCCGCGGTCCGTTCCAAAGGCATCGCCTGCAAATACCAGCCGCTTAAGGAAGGGTATCGTGCATGGGGCGGCGGCATCGGTCTTGCCAAGCACCTTTCGGGTCTCGAGCTTGAAGCAGCGTACGAATATATCGACTGGTACCTGTCGGGCTGGGTTGGTGCGTATCTTAACCGTCAGGGTTACTACAGCGCAGCACCGGAAACCGCGAAGAAGTTCATGTCCGAAGACGAGTGGGGCTTCTGGATGGAAGGCAAAGCCGCCGAGGGCGACATCCTTTCCCCGGAAGGCAAGGTCATGGAAAAAGCTGGTGCGGTTCGCGATGGCGGTTCCTACGAAGAGCGTATGGGCTCGGTCGCGTGCTGGAACTCCGTCATGGACGAGAACAAGCACATGGTCCGCAAGTGGAACGAATTCATCGCAGCATAATCTGCGACGGACTTTGGGTGGGCGCGGCTTTGTCCGCGCCCGTCACCCCGACTTTCTGATTTTACGTTTTCAATTTTCCGACAGCATGTCGGGCCCATTTATTCGTTTTTACTTTTTGGTTTTCTGGCAGGGTTTCAAGGACAGAGCATGGCTTCTGATACGTCAAAAAGATCGTCCTATTTCCTGATCTCGCCGATGGCGCTGATCTTTGCGGTGTTTCTTGTCATCCCGCTTCTGACCATTGTTGTGGTCAGTTTCTGGGATTATGACGAATATCGCATCCTGCCGGACTTCATTTTAGAGAACTACAAGTACCTGCTCGGCTCCGCGGTCACCTGGAGCATCTATCTCAACACCCTGAAATACGCCGTTCTGACCTGGGTCTTTACCCTGCTGATCGGGTTTACGGTGGCCTATTTCCTGGCGTTTCATGTGCGCAGTCTGACCTGGCAGATCGTTTTGTTCATGCTGTGCACCATTCCGTTCTGGACGTCGAACATCATTCGCATGATTTCGTGGATCCCTTTCCTTGGGCGTAACGGGCTTTTGAACTCTGCCCTGATCAATCTCGGGATTGTCGATCAGCCGCTTGAATTCCTTCTGTTTTCCGATTTCGCAGTCGTGTTGGCAGATGTCCACCTTTACACCCTGTTCATGGTGGTGCCGATCTTCAATTCCATGATGCGCATCGACCGGTCCTTGATCGAGGCGGCGCGTGATGCCGGGGCCAGCGGGTTCGAGACGTTGAAATCCGTCATCGTTCCGCTGTCCAAACCGGGCATAGCCATCGGGTCGATCTTTGTCATCACGGTGGTGATGGGCGATTTCATCACGGTCCGTTTGATGAGTGGCGGACAGAGTGCCTCGGTCGGTTTGCAGATTTCCAATGAAATCGGACTTCTGCAGTATCCGGCGGCAGCCGCCAGTGCGGTGGTGTTGCTGATCACGGTTTTGCTGATCGTGACCGCGTTGTTGCGTCTTGTTGATATCCGCAAGGAGCTGTGATCATGGCATTACTCACCAAAACCCGTGAACGCCGTCCAACCAGCTTTTATTTCCTTGCGGCATTTTTTGCGCTGTTCGTGCTGTTTCTTTATGGCCCGATGCTGACGATCTTCATTCTGTCCTTCCAGGGGGAGAATGGCGGTTTGACCTTCCCGATGAACGGGTTCTCGTTCCACTGGTTTGGCAATCTGTTTGAACAACAGGCCGTGGGTGATTTTGGTGGATCGTTCAGCAGATCGCTTAAACTTGGCCTGATTGTCATGGTGGTCACGGTTGTCGTGTCCTTCATGGCCGGTCTTGCATTCCGCAAGCGGTTCCGGGGCGACAGCGTGATTTTTTATCTGGCGATTGCCAGCCTGATTGTGCCGTCGATCCTGATTTCGCTGGGCATCGGTTTGCTGTTCAATATCGTTGAATGGCAGCCGCAATGGTTTACCTCGGCCCTTGGTGCGCATCTGACATGGACGTTCCCGTTCGGTCTTCTGATCATGTTTGCGGTGTTTAACCGGTTTGATCCGTCTTATGAGGAAGCCGCGCGCGATCTGGGCGCAAGCAACTGGCAAACCATTCAATATGTTGTTTTGCCAATGGTGGGGCCAAGCCTGATCGGGGTTGCGATGTTCTCGTTCACCCTGTCCTACGACGAATTTGCCCGCACCTTGATGACGGCTGGCGCGCTCAATACCCTGCCGCTTGAGATCTATGGCATGACAACCAACGTCACCACGCCGGTGCTTTATGCACTGGGCACGGTGACCACCGGGTTCTCGTTCCTGGTGATTGCACTGGCATTGGGCACTGTTGCCATCATGCGCCGTCGCAAAGGACAAAAAGCATGAGCCGCATTGCCGTCATTAACCCCAACTTGTCGACCGGCTTTACCAAAAAGGTGGGTGAACAGGCGCGAAGGATTGTTGGGCCGACAACACAGGTTTTAGCGCTCAACCCGACTTTCGGGCCGGATAGTATTGAGGGCTATTACGATGAGGCCTTTGCCAGTGTCGGGTTGCTTTCGGTTATTCGCGAACTTGAGGCTGCACCCGAACAGGAATCTGATCCAATCGGCGGCTATGTGGTTGCGTGCTTTGATGATACCGGGGTGGATGCCGCGCGCTGCCTGACCGGTGCGCCGGTGCTGGGGCTATGCGAGGCGGCATTGCATATGGCGGCCGCCGTGTCATCGCGCTTTGCGATTGTCACCCCGATGCCGGTTTCGGTCCGGCCGCTTGAACATCTGGTGTCGAAATACGGGGCATCATCGCAATGTGTCGTCCGGGCTGCCGGTGTGCGGACGCTGGATTTCGAAGGGGCCAATGCCAAGGCGGCATATACTGCGCTTAAAAAGCAGGCGGAGATTTGCCTTGCTGATGATTATGCCGAGGCGATTGTTCTGGGCTGTGCGGGAATGACCGATATCGCTGATCGCCTGACCGAGGAGCTTGGCGTGCCGGTGATTGACGGGGTCAGTGCCGCGGTTAAGATGATCGAGGCCATGGCGTTTCTGGGGCTTCGTACCAGCAAGGTCGGTGCCTATGCCAAGCCGCCGCTTAAGGCGTACCACGGCATGTTTGCGGACTTTGCGCCGCAGGGCTGACCGGCAGAAGACCGTTATCAGATCAGGTTTGTTTGAGTGCGTGTTCCACCTCGGACAGGTGGCGGCGCATGGCGTCTTCGGCGCGTTTGGGGTCGCGCTGTTCGATCGCGTTGATGATATCGCGATGCTGGGCGCTGAGTTCTTCGATTAATGTGTCTGAATGGCTGCTTTCACGCAGGCGTGCCCATGCCGCTTCGCGGCGGACCGCATTGACGGCCTCAAACACCGCCAGAAACAGCGTATTCTTGACCGATTCGGCCAGGCGCTGATGAAAGGCGGCATCCCATTTTTCGTATTCGGCCTGTGTGGTCGCACGGGCGGCCTTTTCGACCATGCTGCGCATGGCGTCGATATCGCCTTGTGAGGCGCGAAGGGCAGCGAACCGGGCCATCGATGGTTCGATTTCCTGACGGACTTCCATGATTTCAAACGGGCTGGTTTTGGTGGCCAGTCCTTCAAGCTTGCGCAGGCGCGGGGTCGGCGGGGTGCCAACAAAGGTACCCTGACCCTGACGACGCCAGATCAGGCCTTCGGTTTCAAGTTGATCGAGCGCCTTGCGAAGGGCGCGGCGACCGACATCAAGCTGTTCGGCAAGGGTGCGTTCGGCGATCACACGCCCGTCCTTCACAAAGTCCCCCTGTGCAAAGCCGGTCTTGAGCTTTTCTGCCAGCGCCTGGGTCGCGAATTCAGTCATGGTTTTTGGTCATTTTTTATGGCGTTTCTATCGACGTTTCCAAATGCGTTTCTATTGGCGAACCAATGCGCACCTATCATTGTAAGCCATTGGTTTATCTAAGAACAAGCATATACAATTCCTGTTTGTTCCCAGATGTTTGCAAGGACGTCTAGCTCAGAAGGTCATAGAACATCCGCGCAGACGTGATCGCCAGAAACAGGCCAAAGCACATGCGCAATGCCCGGCGCGGAATGGTGTGGGCTATGCGTGCCCCGATCGGGGCGCACAGTACCGTCATCGGTATAAGCAGGGCCGCCGCCAGAACATTGACATAGCCAATTGAAAATGGCGGGCGACCATCGACGCCAATGCCCGACATCGCATAGCCGATGGTACCGGGAAGGGCGATGATAAGGCCGATGGCGGCTGATGTGCCAACTGCGCGGCGGATGTCATAGCCAAGGAAATTCAGCACTGGCACACAGATGGTACCACCACCAATCCCCATCATCGCCGACAGGCTGCCGGCAATAACGCCAAGCACAGCCCAAACGGATTTCGGCGGGTTTTTGGTCTCGTTGGTTTCACGGTCCTTTACGAGGATCATGTTGCCAGCAACGATCAGCGCCACCACAGCAAACACGATGGTCAGAACCTGGCCATCGGCCAGGCCGCCGATGGTTGTGCCGAGGATGACACCGACGATTATGGCCGGACCCCAATGTTTGAGAAGGGCAGTATCAACAGAGCCTTTTTTATAGTGGCTGCGGGTTGATGAAATTGCTGTGGCAATGATTGTGGTCAGCGACGTGGCAACGGCGACCTGCATGCGCAAGGATTCGTCGACCCCCATGGTGGTCAGAAAATGATACAGCACCGGGACAATCACGATCCCGCCGCCAACACCAAGCAGACCGGCCATGATCCCGCCAACGACGCCAGCAAACAGCATGGCCACGCCCCAGACGAGATAAAGGCTCATTGCGCCATCCATTTCAAACATTCGAACCAATCCGTACCAATTATGTTAAAATCTGATAATTGGTACTATCCTCTTTTAGCAGGAATGTTCAATAAAATCCTTATAAGTGGAAGGATATTATTTTGCGCTTGCAGAATTGGTTTGTTGCTGCCAACAATATGTCGAGAATGTGACCGAACCAAAAGTTTATTGGTTCAGAGGTTAATGGCGTGACATCAGGAGGCAATATATATGTTCCGCAAGATTGCAGTTGCTGCCGGTTTGCTGGCAGCAGCCGTCGCAGGTCCGGCTCAGGCGCAGGATTATCCCGAAAAACCGATCGAATTCATCGTGCCCTGGGGGCCGGGTGGCGGCAGTGATACCCTGATGCGCATTGTCGCGCAGGGCCTGGCGGAAGAAACTGGCGAAGCGGTTCCGGTCATCAATATGCCTGGCGTTGGTGGCAATGTTGGTCTGGCCGAATTTGCCAAGCGTCCGGCAGATGGCTACACCATTTCGCAGATCCATGAAGGTCTTCTGATTGCCAACGGTACCGGCATCACCGAACTGAACTGGGACAGCTTCATGCCGATCGCGCTGGTGACCTCGTCGCCGCAGTATCTGACGCTTTCGAAGAACGACAATTTTTCGAACTTTGAGGAAATGGTTGCCTTTGCCAAGGAACACCCGGGTGCCGTGCGCGCTGGTGTGACCCTTGCTGGTGTGCCGCATCTTCACATGGCAATGATCGAAGACGCGTTTGGCATTCAGTTCTCCTATGTCGGTTATGAAGGAACCGGTCAGCGTATTCGTGCGCTGGTGGGTGGTAACATTGACGTGGCAATCGGTGATGTGTCTTCGGCCGGTCAGTTTGTTGAAAACGGCGATCTGATCTTTGCGGCTGTTGGTATGCCCGAACGTACCGCCGATGCGCCGGATGTTCCGACATTTGGTGAACTTGGTCACGATCTTGATCTGGCTGTGACCCGCGGTGTCGTTCTGCCTAAAGGAACCCCGCAGGAAATCGCCGATGCCCTTGAAGCAGACCTTGCAAAGGTCATGCAAAAAGAAGACGTCCGCACCAAGATCAAGAATGTTGGTTCCGAGGCGATGTTCCTTGGCCAGGAAAAATACAAAGCCTATCTCAGCAAACTGTCTGAAACCGTTGACCGTCTGGTTGGCAAGCTCGCAGGATGACAAACGGGACTGAGAAATCAGCAGCAGCGGGTGCACCGGCACCCGCTGCTTCTCGTGCAAGAACCGAGTTCGCACGGCTGATTTCATATATCGTGTTCGGTTTGGGATCGGTTTATCTGTCGCTGCGTGCTGGCGAACTGCCGACATCGCGCTGGGAACCACTTGGTGCCGGATCCTTCCCGCAACTGGTCTTTGCTGTTCTGGCGGTTCTGTGCCTGATAACGGCTGTTCGCGCCATCATCGATATCCGCAAGGCCGGTCGGCTTGATGGTCTGCTTGAAGGCCTTTGCGGCTGGCTCAAGATGCGCCGGTTCTCCTTTGCGCTGTTTGGTTTGCTGGTTGTTTATCTTGGCGTCTTGCCGATTGCCGGTTTTTCGCTGGCGACCTTTGTGTTTTTGCTGATCACCCAGTTGATGATCGCAGGCATTTCGAAAAAGACCGTCATTCAGTCTGTGATCGCCGCCCTGATTTTCTCGGTTGGTTTAAATCTGCTGTTTGCCGAAGTCTTTAACGTGTTTCTCCCGCGCGGCATGCTGTTTGCGGGCTAACAAAAGTTTACGATCATGTTGGATGCATTTCTTGCCGGTGCCCATCAGGTTTTCGCATTCGATACCCTGATATACATGCTGATCGGTTCCGTTGCCGGGATCGTCGCAGCGGCCATTCCCGGCTTTACCGTTACCATGGCGATCATTCTGACCTTGCCGCTGACCTTTACGATGGGTCCGCTTCAGGGGGTTTCAGTGATGTTGTCGGTTTATGTCGGTGGCTATACCGGTGGCCTGATCAGTGCCGCCCTTTTGGGGATTCCGGGAACGCCAAGTTCGGTTGCCACCACCTTTGATGCCTTTCCGATGGCGCGTGGCGGGGAACCAGGGCGTGCGCTTTCGCTTGGTGTTTGGTCATCATTTTTTGGCACGATCATTTCAACCATCATCCTGATTGTCGCGGCCCCACCCTTGGCGCTGATCGCGGTCAAACTTGGTCCTTGGGAATATTTCTCGTTGATCGTGTTTGCCCTGACGATTGTTGCAAGCCTTGTCGGGAATTCGTTGATGCGCGGCCTGATTGCCGGTGTGATCGGGCTTGGACTTGCGACCATTGGTCCGGACCCCATGATGGGCCGTCCGCGTTTGACCTTTGAATCTGACATCCTGATGCCTGGCCTGCCGTTCCTGATTGTTTTGATTGGTATTTTTGCCATCAGCCAATTGATGGGCGAGGTCGAGGACCACGGCAAAAGTGACAGCAAGGGCGCCTTGATCCCCGATGTGATCGAATTCAAAACCTGGGCTGTGATGCGCGAAGTTCTGATGCATCCGGTTAATTTGGTGCGGTCTTCCTTGATCGGCGTCTTTATCGGTGCGCTTCCGGGGGCCGGTGGATCGATTGCCAACCTTCTGGCCTATGATCAGGCCAAGCGCAGCTCCAAAAAGCCTGAGGAATTTGGCAAAGGCACGCCCGATGGCGTGATTGCATCCGAGGCAGGCAACTCTGCCACGGCTGGTGGTGGTCTTATTCCGATGATTGCACTTGGTATCCCGGGGTCGGCTGTTGATGCCATCCTGATGGCTGCCCTTATGGTGCATGGCATTTCGGTTGGTCCGCGTCTGATCATGGACAATGCCGATCTGGCCTATGGCATGTTCGTTGCCATGGTTGTTGCGTCGTTGATGATGCTGGTGGTGTGTGTGCTGTCGATGCGTTTGTTCCTGCGCGTGACCGACATTCCCAAACAGTTCATTGTGCCGACCGTGATGATTTGCTGCGTAATTGGGGCCTTTGCGCTGAATAACCGGGTAACCGATCTTTACCTTCTTGGTGCGATCGGGCTGGTCGGCTATGGCCTGAAATCTCTTGATTATCCGCTGGCACCGCTGGTGCTGGGCGTTATTCTGGGACCGATTGCCGAAACCAACCTGCGTCGGGCACTGATGAGTGATGCGGACTGGACGGTGTTCTTTACCCGTCCGATTTCGGCCGTACTGCTGGCGGCTGCCCTGCTTTCGGTCATCTTCAGTGTGCGTTCTGTCCTGAAAATGCGCAAAAAAGACCGCCCTGCCACCGATGAACAAGACGGCGATTAAGCCGTAAGCCCGAGGAGACTCCGATGAAACTTCGTCACGACGCGCTTTATGCCTCACGCCGGTCCCCGGTCCTGGCGCGCAATATGGTTTCGACATCCCAGCCGCTTGCAGCCCAGGCCGGTTTGCGGATGTTGCTGGCCGGTGGCAATGCCGCCGACGCGGCACTGGCATCCGCGATTGCGCTGACCGTGGTTGAACCAACCGGCAACGGACTTGGTTCGGATGCCTATGCGATTATCTGGGACGGCAAGGAATTGCATGGTCTCAATGCATCGGGCCGCGCACCTGCTGCATGGAACCCGGAACGCTTTGCCGGTGCCGCCACCATGCCGCAGCGTGGTTGGGAGGCGGTGACCACGCCGGGTGCCGTATCTGCATGGCGGGAAATTTCCGACAAGTTTGGCAAACTGCCCTTTGAAAAACTGTTCGAGCCGGCCATTGAATACGCCACGCGTGGCTTTGCGGTTTCCCCGATCATTGCCACTCTTTGGGAAAAGGGCGGTGATTTGCTGGGCAAACAGCCAGGTTTTGCCGAGGCATTCCTGCCCGGCGGCAAGGCCCCCAAGGCGGGCGAGCTGTTTACCAATAAAGCCGCAGCCGAAAGCCTGATCGATATTGCCGAAACCAAGGGCGAGAGTTTCTATCGTGGCAAATTGGCCAGCAAAATCGCCGCCTTTGCCAAGGAACATGGTGCAGCCCTGTCTGAGGAAGACCTTGGCAATCACAAGGCCGATTGGGTCGGCACGATTTCGCAAGGCTTTGGCAATGTGAAGCTGCATGAAATTCCGCCAAACGGGCAGGGAATCTCGGCCCTGATCGCGCTGGGTATTCTCCGTCATACCAACATCACAGATTACGAACCGGATTCGGTCGAGGCGCTTCATCTTGAGATCGAGGCGATGAAACTGGCCTTTGCCGACATGCGCGATTATGTTGCTGATCTGGATTACATGACCGATGTCACGGTCGAACATCTGTTGTCAGACGATTATCTGAAATCACGTGCGGCCTTGATTGATGCCAACAAGGCACAGGATTTCAAGGCGGGTGCACCCAAGCATGGCGGCACGGTCTATGTCAGTACGGCCGATGAAAACGGCATGATGGTGTCGTTTATTCAGTCGAACTATATGGGCTTTGGTTCTGGCGTTGTGGTGCCGGGCACCTCGATCAGCCTGCAGAACCGTGGTCACGGCTTTAGCCTGAAAGACGGTCACCCCAATCTGGTCAAGGGTGGTAAGCGCCCGTTCCAGACGATCATTCCGGCCTTCCTTATGGGACTGGATGGCAACCCGGTAATGAGTTTTGGCGTCATGGGCGGCCCAATGCAGGCGCAGGGTCATCTGCAGATGACGCTTCGTACCCAGCTTTGGGGGCAGGATCCGCAAACGGCGGCGGATGCACCGCGTTGGCAGGCCCTTTCGGGGCTTACTGTTGCGGTGGAAACCTCGGTCGGGGCAGATGTCATCGACGCGCTTAAGGCCAAGGGGCATGTGATCAAGGTCGAAACACCCGACAGCACCAATTTCGGATTTGGCGGCGCACAGCTGATTGCCAAAACCGATGTCGGCTATGTTGCCGGGTCGGACCCGCGCAAAGATGGCTGTGCCGTCGGATACTGATCGCGCGTTTTGCAGACCAAAAGATAAATGGCCGACCCGATAATTTGGGCCGGCCATTTTCATACCGGGCAACAGGGAGCCAGGGAGGAACCCGGATCAGGTCATTCAGAACCCGATATTATTGCGCACCGATGGTTAGGCCTTTGGGGGCCATTTTTTCGTCAGCCAGTTTGGCGTCCTCGACCGACTCAATGATGTCCCAGTTATGGTCTGCACCGCGGATGAAGCCCGGGATATCGGCAACCCAGCGCTGCTGGATTTCCTTGTTCAGGTTCAGATAAAGCTTGTCGTCAACGATGCGCCATGCCTGCGGGTCGGCGCCAAATTTGCGGCCCATTGCCGTACCAAAGGCGCAGAACCCGCCATATTGCGGCGCATATTTTTCCGGATTGGCATTAAACAGGTCACGGTTTTCAGCGCTGGCAAAGCGATAGGTCGCACCGCCATGTTCGGCCTTGAAGGCGGAGTTGCCCGGGGTCGGCGCGCCGACGGTGAAATAGGCAACCGGGTCAAAACCCTGCAGGGCATAGCCATCGACAATGTTGACTTCCTGTGCCGCGGTTGCCGGCGTGGTGATGGCAACAAGGCTGCCAACAGCAGACATACCCAGAACAGCTGCAAGGGCAGCAGAACGCAAGAAATTGGAACGTATGGTCATTTTTTCTTCTCCTTCACGGGGTGATCACCACGTCTTTACTGGCAGGCGATCACGAAACTGGTTCATCAAGAGGCGTCTTGAAATCTGAAAACAGCCTATCGTCGGAGAAGTGACTTGTTGTCTGAGGAAGCACGCAATTCGTCTGAGAAGGATGTCCTGTCCGACCTGTTTGCCGGGAATCATCCGCGCGGCGATGTATTTTTTGCGGGCACCCATTGCGGCAGCACCCACCATCAGGGAAGAGATGATCTGCCATCGCAAAGCCAGGGAATGCTGCATGTTCTGCAAAAGGGCACGATGCGCGTTCTATTTGACGGGCGCGAACAGATCATTCTTGATCGGCCGGGTATTGTCCTTTTCGGAAGTCCTTTGCCGCACGATATCGATACGCCAGAAGGTGGTTCGGAAGTGATCTGTGCCAATCTGGATTTTCCCGATACTGGCCTGAGCCCGGAAAAACTGGGCTTGCCGGACTATCTTGTGCTTCCGTTTGACGAGATCCCCGGGCTTGAGGCAATTACCGGCCAGCTGTTCCTCGAATCTCGTAACATCCAGCCCGGGCAGCGGACCGCGATCAATCTTCTGGTTGATTTGCTGTTGCTGATGGTGATGCGCCATTGTCAGGCCAAGAACCTTGTCCGACCGGGAATTCTGGCCGCGATGCGTGACCCACGGATTGCGCGCGTGGTGGGCGAACTGCACCAGAAGCCAGGCGAAAATTGGTCGGTTGAACGACAGGCCGAAATAGCAGGCATGTCACGTGCGAGTTTTGCCGCCCGCTTTCGTGATTTGATGGGCACATCGCCCGGTGATTTCTTGCAATGCATTCGCCTTGACCTTGCGTTTGGCTTGCTGCGCGAAGGCAAAAGACTGCAAGTGGTGGCAGGCCGGGTTGGTTATCGCAGTACAACGGCGCTGGCGCGTGCCATTCAACAGCGCCACAAGGTTTCACCGCGTGAATTGCACGCCGATTCCAGCGCGGAAAACTGCGCGTTTCAATCTGCAGTTTGACAAACGGATTTAAGTTTCCGTCAAGCGGTTCTTTACCGCGTTTTTCCGTTGCTGCCCATGCAAAAATGACGCTTTTCCAATGACATGTCCGGGATTAAAGCAATCCTTTCGGGCACGCATACAGGTGCGTCTTTGCGGATTCTTACCCTGATGACGACACATTCCTGCCCTGTTTTCTGTGCACAACAGCAACCAATAAATTCGGAAAAATCCAACGGTTGGTAGCATATAAGAGCATGACGCAACATTTTCAGCAGCACAGCAAGCTGCCCCTCAGACGTGTTCTTTTGGGTGCCGCCGCGTCCGCACTGATCATGATCGGCGGAACCGCGCGTATCCATGCACAGGAAAATGACCCGGCACCTGTTCCACAGATGGCCGATGAAAGTGCGCCTGCGCCAGATAATGCATCTGCGCAAACAGCGCCGACCGAACAGACAGCTGATACTTCAGCAGTGTCGGAAGATTCGGTCGAAAACGCCGTGTCTGATGCGCAAAAACAGCCAAACGTTTCCAAGCCGGTTATGTTCGATCCGGCGATGGTGACCGATCTTGCGCGCAATCTGGCAAAACAGCCGTTTGAAAACCCGCACCGCGAACTGCCCGAAGCCCTTTCGGCATTGAGCGCAGAAGATTACGCCGAGATCCGCTTTAAATCGCAGCGCGCCTTCTTTAACCCGGCCGAGACGGATTTCAGTCTGGAGCTGTATCACCCTGGCAGCATGTATGATGTGCCGATCACCATCAATCTGGTGCGGAACGGTGAAATTCAGGTCATTCCGTTTTCTGCAGGATTGTTTGATTTCGGAAAAACCGGCTTGTCAGGCAACGATTTTTCCACTCTGAACTATGCCGGTTTCGGTCTGAAATATCCGCTTTCAGATGTGACCAGCAATGATGAGCTGACCCGTTTCCTTGGCGCGTCCTATTTCCGCCTGCAGGGACAGGGTCAATCCATCGGTCAGATGGCGCGCGGACTTGCCGTTGATCTTGCCGGACCAACCGGCGAGGAAATCCCGGTCTTTCGTGAATTCTGGATTGTTGAGCCCAAGGATGGGTCCAACACCATTACGGTCTATGCCCTGCTTGATAGCGCGCGGGTCACGGGTGCCTATCAGTTCGATATTACCCCCGGTACGCGCAGCCAGGCGGACATCAAGGCGCATCTGTTTTTCCGCGACGGGGTGGAAAAGATCGGCATTGCACCGCTGAATGGCATGTTCCTGTTTGGTGAACAGCGCCGCCGATACTTTGATGATTATCGTGGCGAAGTCCATTCAAGTGACGGGCTTTTGATCAATAACGGGCGGGGTGAATGGCTGTGGCGTCCGCTTGATAACCCGCAGCACCTGCAGATGAGCTCATTCCTCGATGAAAATCCGATCGGGTTTGGCCTTTTGCAGCGGGATCGCAATTTCGATCATTATCAGGATCTGGAAAAACGCTTTGATCAGCAGCCGGGTTATTGGGTGACGCCGAAGGGAAAATGGGGCAAGGGCCATATCGAACTGGTCGAAATTCCAAGCCCGTCGGAAACCAACGACAACATTGTTGCCTATTGGGTGCCGGAAACCAAACCGACCGCAGGTGGCGAAATGCAGGTTGAATATAGTGTCACCGCGACTCGTGATGGCACCGGACTGCATGGTATGGCGCAAGCAACAGACACCCGTATCCAGCGTCTGGCAGCCGAGGGCGATGAAGATCGTTCTGGCACGCGTTTTGTGCTGAACTTTGCTGGTGGTGATCTGGATTATTTCACCAAGGATGCCAATAACCTGCGCGCGGATATCAGTTCGTCCGAGGGTGAAGTCCGCAATGTCCGCATCCTGCCTGATCTGGAAAATGGTGGCGTGCGCGTGACCTTCGATCTGATCGATACCGTCGATGCCACGTCAAGCAACCTGCGTGCCTTCATCCTCTATCAGGATAAGGTCCTGAGCGAAACCTGGACAATGCCGTGGGCCTTCTGACCCCGTTTGGGTCGTAAGTCTTGAATTGCCAGAAACAGATAACCCCAGAAGAGCCACATGACAGAATCCGCAAATACACCCGTTATCCCCGCAGACGGCCTCGATGACAGTCTTTGTGATCCGACGGTCAAACTGCGTGGGCCCGGCGTCGGGTCGCGGCGGATTTTCCTGTTTGGGGCATCAATTGCGGCGACCGCCTATGCCGCCTGGCTGATGACCGATGTTCTGGGCGCAGATCAGTTGACCATCATGGAAATGGTGGTTGTGGCGTTCTTTACCATCAACTTTGCCTGGATTTCGTTGTCCTTCTTTACCGGCATTGTGGGGTTGGTTTTGCGTGGTCTGAAACTTGATGCCATCACGCTCAAACGCCTGAAGCCGATTGTGCGCAAAGGTCGTCTGCGATCCAAGAATGTGGTAGTGATCCCGGTTTATAATGAAGACCCCAACCGCGTCTTTGCCGGATTGCGCGCAAGTTATGAAAGTCTTGCGGCGACCGGCGAACTTGATGCGTTTCATTTCTTTGTGCTGTCAGATACCCGCGATCCCGATATTTGGATTGCCGAGGAAATGGCATGGGCCAAGGCCTGCTCGGATCTGAATGCACGCGGCAAGATTTTCTTCCGCCGCCGGGCAGAAAACACCGAACGCAAGTCCGGCAACCTCAAGGAATTTTGCGAGACCTATGCCGCCAATTACGATCACATGATCGTCTTTGACGCCGATAGCGTCATGTCGGGTGAGGCCATGGTGAATATGGCCTATCTGATGGAAAACAACCCGGATGCCGGGATCATTCAAAGCCCGCCGCAGCCGACCGGTCGCCAGACCCTGTTTGCCCGCATCCTGCAATTCATTTCGCGCGTGCATGGTCCTACCATGTCAGCGGGTCTGTCATTCTGGTGCATGGGCAGTTCGAACTATTGGGGCCATAACGCGATCATTCGCACCAAGGCGTTTATCGAATGCTGTGGCCTGCCGGTGCTTTCGGGCAAACCGCCGATGGGTGGCCATATCCTGAGCCACGATTTCGTTGAAGCCGCCTTTATGCGCAAGGCAGGCTGGCGGTGCTGGCTGATCCCGCAGCTTGAAGGCAGCTGGGAAGAATTGCCGCCCAACCTGATTGATTTTGCCATCCGTGACCGGCGCTGGTGTCAGGGCAACATGCAGCATGCGCGACTGATGGTCGCACCGGGTTTCAAGCCGCTTAGTCGCTTGCATTTCTTTATGGGGGTGATGAGCTTTGTGTCATCGCCGCTGTGGCTGTTGCTGTTGCTGAGCTCGACAATTGCGACACTTCAGAACACGCAGCTGACCTATAGTTTTTTCCCCGGTCAGTTCACCATGTTCCCGCAATGGCCGGTGGATCGGTCCTTTGAAATGCTGGTGTTGCTGATCTTTACCATTGGCATGCTGGTGCTGCCCAAGATCATCTCGATTCTGATGGTGTGTCTTGGCCGCGACCGCAAGCAGTATGGCGGGGTGATGGTATTGGCCAGTGGCCTACTTGAAACCCTGTATTCGGCCTTGCAGGCTCCGATCATGATGATGCTCCATTCCCAGTTCGTGTTCTCGGTCCTGACCGGTAATCAGGTGGGCTGGGACGCGCAGGAACGTGACGATGCCGGGGTACCGTTCAAGGCTGCCCTTAAAACCCATCGCACCATTATCGTGATTGGTGTGGTCTGGGGTGCGATTGCTGTCTTTGTGGATACGGCCTTTTTCTGGTGGTTGTCGCCCATTCTGGCCGGTTTGGTGCTTTCACCATGGCTGACGCATTATTCCAGCAGCCTTGCCATCGGAAAGGCAGCCCGCCGTATGAAGCTTTTTGTGACCCCCGAAGAATATGACAGCCCGGACGAGCTTCGCGCGTTGGCGCGGATCAATGCCGAAAGTGGTGAGGACGATGTCAAAGACGGGTTGTTGCGCCTGATCGAAGATCCTTACGCCAATGCGCTGCATTCGGCTTTGTTGCCGGTGTGCAAGCCGGATGCGCGTACTGCGATCGAAATCGGGATCATCTATGAAAAGCTTGCGCGGCTTGGCGTTGAAAGCCTGACGCGCGATGAAAAGCTTCTGATTCTGTCCTGGCCGGTCAAGCCGCTTGATCAGATCATGGCAGGGCGGGATCACATCACGGCCGAAGGCCCGAAACCAGCAAGCTAGTGGTTTGTTTTCAAAAGATTTTCTACGCCACAAAAACGCCCAGATTCGAGCAAATTATCCCGCGTTTTTTCAGCGATATTCATCCTTAACGAAGCGTTAAGTCCCGCTGATTGTTTACCGCCCGGAGGGCCAGACAAATGACTGACATGACCATTGCATCAAAGGGTTTCACCTATGCCGCGTTTGAATCGGCTGCGATGACGCGTTTGATCGAAGACACGGCACGTGCGTGGTTGCGTTCGTTCGGTGTGTATGCCCGGCAGGCCACTCAGCGCATGATCAACGCCCTTCGCGATGCGCTGGCCGAAGACAGCATTGCAGCCAGTGATCGGGCCAGCATGCAGGACATCCTTGATCAGGCTGCCCATGACGCAATTGCCGGCTGGCTTGCACAGGTGACTGGCGAACATAACTGCCATGGATCAAGCCGTTTTTCGATGCTGCGTTGTGCGTTTCTGTCAGCCAACCGTGACGGCATCTGGTCGGAGCATTTCCTGGATGCCAAACGCGATCACCGCGACCTCGACATGGCACTTTCGGTACAGATGATGTTGCCGACGCCAAGTCTTGTTGCTTGTGAAATGCCGCGTCAGTCACTGGAACGCCGCGCTTCCTGAAGCTAACAACTACTCCTTCGCTTCACGCTTTTTCATCATATCCCTCAACGTCTAGCGTTTAATGCGAAGGCGGCACCGCCATTCTCCCCTGTGGCGGTGCCTTTATGTGTGGATGCCGCAAAAAAGAACCCGCCACAAAGGGCGGGTTGAGTTCAGCGGGCGAGAGAGCCCGATTTCCAGTGCAGATCATCTACAGCCGTAAAATCAGGCTCCTACGAGACGCCGAAGCACACACTTCCCCGGCGCCATGACGGTCAGGCTGCTTTGTGAAAGCGGCCCAGTTTTGTAAGCAATTTTGCAACCTCCGGATCGTTCTTACCGTTGCGATCAAGTTCCAGGAAGAAGTCCGGATAGGGCGCTTTACCCGGTGTCAGGTTGTACTGTTCGAAATCGGTCACGCCGATGGCCTCAAGCACACTTTCATCGGTAAAGAAACCACCCGTAACCTCGCGCGCAGGGGCGGTCAGGATCGCATGCGCCGCATCGGCAATGATTTGCGGTGTGCGGGCACGGCCCTGTTCAAGGCCGGGGATCATGTTCAGCGCTGCGGTTTCAATCACCGTGACCGGCCAAAGCGAATTCACAGCCACGCCTTCATCGGCAAATTCGGCAGACAGGCCAAGGGTGATCAGGCTCATGCCGTATTTCGAAATCGTATAGCCCGTGTGATTGGCAAACCACTGTGGCGACAGGTTGGGCGGTGGCGACAGTGTCAGGATATGCGGATTGTCCGATTTCAGAAGATGGGGCAGGCAGGCCTGCGCACAGGCAAAGCTTGCGCGGGTATTGACCTGATGCATCAGATCAAACCGTTTCATCGGGGTTTGCAGGGTCGGGGTCAGATTGATCGCGCTGGCATTGTTGATCAGAATATCAATCCCGCCGAACGTCTCGGCGGTTTTGGCTACCGCCGCGGCAATCTGGTCTTCATCGCGAATGTCGGTCTTAAGGGCCAGTGCCTTTCCGCCGGCTTCCTCGACCTCGGCCGCGGCACTGTGGATGGTCCCGGGCAGTTTGGGGTGGGGTTCATCGGTTTTGGCGATGATCGCGACATTGGCGCCATCGCGCGCTGCACGCAGGGCAATTTCCTTGCCGATGCCGCGCGATGCGCCGGTGATGAACAGTGTTTTGCCTTTAAGACTCGTCATCAAATTCTTCCCTGAATTCTTCTTATGATTTGCCAAAACGAGGCGTTCGTTTTTCGACGAAAGCAGTGACGGCTTCGCGGAAATCGGCACTTACGGCGCAATCAGCAAATGATTTGGCCTCGGCCTTCAGCTGTGTTTGCAGATCGGTCTCGGGGGCGGCATTTAGCAACGCCTTGGTGCGCGCGATCGCATCACGCGGTCCGGTGGACAAACGGGTGGCGTATTTCGCGGTGGTTGATGCCAGCAGGTCGGCCGGGACGACCTTGTTGATCAGGCCGCAATCATGGGCTTCATCGGCCCCGAACCGATCGCCAAGCAACGCGATTTCCTTTGCCTTTTTCATGCCGACCAACCGGGTCAGCGAATGGGTTGCACCGCCATCGGGCGAGGTGCCGATATGGATATAGGCCAGGGTGAAAACGGTTTCCTCAGCCGCGATTGCAAGGTCGCAGGCATTCATCAGGCTGACACCAAATCCGGCAACCGCGCCTTCAAGCTTGGCGATCACCGGGCGGGGCAGGGCATTGATGCGCAAAACAATTTCGTGAACACGATTAATCAATGCTTCGATTGAGGAGCGGGCGTCTTCGACCGGGCTTTTTGATACCTGATGGAAAAACTTCACATCGCCACCGGCCATGAAAGTGCCGCCCGATCCTTCGATGATGACAGCTCCGATATCGGGAAGGTTGGCTTCGATCTTGTCCATGGCAGCTGCCAAGCCACTGACCATCGCCTGATCAAGGGCATTCATGCGATCCGGGCGGTTCAGCGTAATCGTTGCGACCGCATCAGTGATGTTGAGCAATACGGCGTCATCGGATGCCATGATGTTTCCTCCTGCGCGGTGTTTTTCCGCAATTCTCCCGGTTTTCCGGTTGTTCGTGTGTGTGTGTTAAATCGCCAGTCGCGCTTCGATTGCGGTTTCCATATCGGGCCACCCAGAAAGCCAGTCGGGCATTGAAGGGGACGTCTCATCTGCGCCGACCATCCGACAGACTTCCTCAGGCGCGACAATGCCATCCGGGCCAACGAAAACCGCTTTTACGACGCCAAGGGCCAGCGTCTTGCCTTTGGCCACAAAGCGTTGCTCAAGATAGAAGCCCTTTTCATCCCAATACAAAGCCTGCGTTTCGAGTGCGAATTTCTGAAACGGTTTGATCGCGCGTTTGAACCGCATGGTCGATCCGGACACCACCGGCTGCCATTTGCGTTTCAGCATCTGCTTGGCAATACCATTGCGCATGATCAGTTCGGTTCGGCCCAGATCCATCAGCGCGAAATAGCGTGAATTGGTCATGTGCACATTGATATCAATATCCAGCGGCCATGCCCGGAAATGCAGGGTCGATGGATCAAGCGGGTGCAGGCGGGGCCGCAACAAGGACAGGATCATCACACGGATCAGTCGGAAAATCAGGTTCACGACAAGGCTCCGTATCCGGGTGACAGGTCTTTATGCGTGCGGCCCACAGCCATGATCAGAACAGCTCCTCGTCAAGCGCCATCATGGTCGAAGACCCCGACATGATTTGGCTGAACAGGGCACCTGATTGCGGAAGAACACGTTCCATATAGAACTTGGCCGTGATCAGTTTGCCCTTATAGAAACCGTCTTCGTCATCACCCTGTTTGGCGAGTGCAATTTCCGCCATCCGGGCCCACATGAAGCCGACAGCAACCAGACCGAACAGACGCAGGAATTCGGTGGCGGCAGCACCGGCTTCATCGGGGTTTTTCATGCCCCGCTGGGCAAGTTCCCCGGTGGCCTGTTGCAGGCGCATGAAGGCTTTTGCCAGCGGCTGAACAAACTCACCAAGCTCGCCGTTTGAAACGTTGGCTTCGATATATTCCTGCACCGGATGGAAGAAACGACGCAGGTAACGACCGGCTTTGCTCGGCATTTTTCGCCCGACAAGGTCAAGCGCCTGAATGCCGTTGGTGCCTTCGTAAATCTGGGCAATACGGGCGTCACGAACATACTGCTCCATGCCCCATTCACGGATATAGCCGTGCCCGCCAAAGACCTGAACACCAAGGTTGGTGTTATCAAAGCCCCAGTCGGTGAACAGAGCCTTGACGATCGGGGTCATCAGTTGAACGAACTCGTCGGCTTCTTCGCGTTTGACCGGATCTTCGTGGTGTTTGGCGGTATCAAGTGCGCGTGCCACCCACATGCCCATCGCCCGGCAGCCTTCATTGGTTGCCTTTGCCGTAAGCAGCATGCGCCGCACATCGGGATGTACGATGATGGAGTCCGCTGGCTGGTTGGGGGATTTGGCCCCGGTCAGGGCGCGGCCCTGCAGGCGATCCTTGGCATAGGCACGTGCGCCCTGATAGGCCGCTTCGCCAAGGCCAAGACCCTGAATACCAACCGAAAGGCGTTCCTGGTTCATCATGGTGAACATGGCGGGCATGCCCTGATGGGGCTCACCGACCAGATAGCCGACCGCGCCATCAAAGTTCATGACACAGGTCGAAGATGCCTTGATGCCCATCTTGTGCTCGATTGAACCGCATTTGACCGCGTTACGATCGCCAAGTGATCCGTCATCGCCCACCATGAATTTAGGAACGAGGAACAGCGAGATGCCCTTGGTTCCCGCCGGTGCATCAGGCAGTTTGGCGAGAACCAGATGGATGATGTTTTCCGTCAGGTCATGTTCGCCGGCGGAAATGAAAATCTTGGTGCCGGAAATTGAATAGGACCCGTCGCCAAGCGGCTCTGCCTTGGTTTTAATGATGCCAAGATCCGTACCGCAATGCGGTTCTGTCAGGCACATGGTTCCTGACCAGGTGCCATCGACCATCTTGGGCAGGAACTTGTCTTTGAGTTCATCTGATGCGTGGCTGTGTAGCGCCGCATAGGCGCCAAACGACAGACCCGGATACATGCCAAAAGACAAGTTGGTCGAACAAATCATTTCCTCGACCAGGGCATTGATGGATTTCGGGGCGCCCTGACCACCATACTTGGGATCGCAGGCAATGCCCGTCCAGCCACCTTCGGCAAAGGTTTGATAGGCTTCCTTGAAACCTTTCGGTGTCGTAACGACCCCGTCATCCCAGGTGCAGCCTTCCTCGTCGCCTGATCGGTTGATCGGGAACAGGACTTCTTCACAAACCTTGGCGGCTTCTTCAAGAACCGCGTCAACGACATCTGGGGTGAAATCCTCGCAACCGGGCATCTGATTGATATCGTTGAAATCAAACAGCTCGGTCAGGACGAAGCGCATATCGCGCAGGGGTGCTTTATATTGAGCCATTTTCTGTTTCCTCCTGGACCGGTTAATTGCGCAACGGCTTGCCGGTCAGCAACATGTGCTCAACCCGGGCCATGGTGCCTTCATTGCGGACCAGTCGCATGAAGCCTTCGCGTTCGAGTTCAAGCATCTCGTCTTCGGACAGTTCCTCGGTCACGTCGGTATCGCCGCCGGCCAGAACCTTTGCCAGTTCACCGGCAACAACGCGGTCATAATCGGTGGCCTTGCCAAGGCGGTGGAACCCATCGACGGCCATTTCAAATGCAACCCGCGCACTTTCACCTGGCAGGCGATAGGTGAATTCTTCGGGCGCTTCGTAACCTTCGACCATCGAAAGCGCGCGTTCCTTGGCATCGGCCAGCAAACGATTGCGGTTCATGGTGATGCCGTCGCCTTCGCGGAAGAACAGGTTTTCCTTGGCTTCCATGGCCGATTTGGCAACGGTTGCGACCGAGATGATCTCAAACGCCTTGGCACTTGCGGCCATTGGGCCTTTGACGAATTTCGGATTTTCCGCCCAGCGACGGATCATTTCCTTGCACCCGCCCCAAGCCGGGATCAGACCAACACCGGGTTCAACCAGTCCGATATAGGTTTCGCCGTGCGCCTGAACCGCATCACAATGCAGAAGGACCTCACAACCACCGCCAAGGGCAAGACCGCTTGGCGCACCGACCACCGGGAAGGGTGAATATTTCAGCGCCTTGTAGGTTTCCTGACCGGTCTCAACCAGATTTTCGATTTCCGGCCATGCTGCGATATTGGCGGCAAACAGCGCCAGTCCAAGGTTCGCCCCGGCGGAGAAATTGCTGCCTTCGTTATAGATCACCATCGCCTTGAACTGCTTTTTGACAGTCCGGATCGATGTCTTGATCGCGCCCAGAACATCTGCATCAAGGGCATTCATCTTGGTATGGAATTCAAGGCAGGCAACGCCATCGCCGATATCCCAAAGCGATGCGGCACGGTTGCCAGCGACGCGTTCGGATTTGCGTTTGATGTCTTCAAGCAGGATGACCCCATCGGGGCGGGTGACTTTGGCGTAGTCGCCATCAAAGCCGAGATAATAAAGGTCGCCATCTTCGACTTTGTAGAACGACTTGCCAGCTGCCTTTTTCAGCAAGGCGGGGACTTCAACACCGTCCTCTTCCAGTATCGAAATCAGCGCATCAACGCCAATGGCATCAATCAGCTCAAACGGGCCTGTTTTCCAAGCATAGCCAAGTTTCATCGCGTCATCGACATCGACAATGGAATTTGCCGCGGTCTCGGCAATGAAGGCCGCGTAGGCAAGGGTTTTGCCCATAACAGCGCGGCCATATTGGCCGCCCTTGTCAGATGCTTCCATCATCTTGCGCGGATCTTTGCCTGCGGCCCGGACACTGCCCAGCCGCGCCTTTTCGGATTTGGCAAATTCACCGGTTTGCAGATCAACCGATTCCTTGACCTTCTCGCCACCTTCGCGGTTCAGGCGGTAAAAACCACCCTTGCCCTTGCGACCGGTATAGCCATCGGCAATCAGTTTGCTGACAAGTTCGCTTTCGCGGTAGATGGCGTGGAACGGATCGGATTTGTCCAGAAGACCGGCCATGCTTGATTGCACGTGAGGCATCAGATCAAGACCAACTAGATCCATCAGGCCGAATACCCCGGTTTTGGGAATGCCGAACGGACGGCCAATGACACTGTCGGCTTCTTCGACGGTCAGTTTGCGGTCCATGGCCTCGACCATGGCGGCCTGAATCCAGTAGACACCCAGACGGTTGGCGATAAAGCCTGGTTCGTCATGACAGGTGACACAGGTCTTGCCCAGTTTGCGATCAGCAAAATCGGCAACCGCATCAATCACACAATCGCGGGTGACACCCGATCCAACCAGTTCCAGCAGGCGCATATAGCGCGGCGGGTTGAAGAAGTGGGTAATGATGAAGTCCTGTGCGAAGCTCTCGTCCATCCCGTCAATCAGGGTTGCGAGCGGAATGGTCGATGTGTTTGACGACACCACCGACCCCTTGGCACGGACCGCATCAATCTTGCGATACAGATCCTGCTTGATATCAAGGCGTTCAATGACGGCCTCGATCACCCAGTCACATTTGGCGATTTTATCAAGGTCATCCTCGATATTGCCACAGGTGATCAGCTTGGCGACCCGTTTGGACATGAACGGGGCCGGATCGGTTTTCAGCATTTTGGCAACCGCGCCCTCGGCAACCGCATTTCGGTTTTTGGCCCCTTCGGGCACGATATCAAGCAGCAGGACAGATGTCCCTGAGTTGGCGATATGGGCAGCGATCCCCGCCCCCATAACACCGGCGCCAATGACGGCGACCTGTTTAATGTCTTTGGCTACCTTGGGCATTACATCGCCTCCAGAATGGTCGCGATCCCCTGACCCCGCCAATGCATTGCGAGGCCAAAGCATATTTACCGCCATCACGTTTGAGGATTGCAGCCGCCTTGCCTACGATACGGGCCCCGGTCGCACCCAGCGGGTGACCAATCGCCAGTGCACCGCCATCAATATTGACCTTGGCACCATCCAGACCCAGATCGGAAATGCTTGCCATGGCCTGGGACGAGAAGGCCTCGTTAAGCTCGGTGACATCAATATCGGCCGAGGTCAGACCGGCTCGCGATAGCGCTTTTTTCGATGCACCAATCGGGCCAATCCCCATGATTTCCGGCAAGCAGCCATCAACTGCAACCGACTTGATACGTGCAATCGGTGTCAGGCCGTTTTTGGCGGCATAGTCTTCGGAGCACACCAGAACAGCCGACGCACCATCGGTCAGCGGGGAAGAGGTGCCAGCAGTAACAACACCGTCTGCCTTGAAGGCAGGTTTGAGGTCAGCCAAGCCTTCGGCGGTTGTTTCTGCGCGGATGCAGCCATCTTCGGAAACAACACCATCCTTGGTCTGGATCGGGATGATTTCATCCGTGAATTTGCCAACAGCCTGTGCTGCGGCGGCACGTTTGTGACTTTCAACTGCAAAAGCTTCCTGATCGGCACGGGTCAGGCTGTATTTGGCAGCAACATTTTCGGCCGTATCGCCCATGCCCATATAGGCTTCGGGCATGACTTTATAAAGCTCCGGGTTGGGCAGGGGGTTAAAGCCCATCATCGGAATCCGGGTCATGCTTTCGACACCGGCACAGATAAAGACATCACCGGCACCGATCGCGATTGCACCAGCGGCCTGATGGATCGACTGCATGGACGATCCGCAGAAACGGTTGACCGTCACGCCACCAACGGAACGTGGCAGACCGGCGATAAAGGTGATCAGGCGGGCAACGTTCAAGCCTTGTTCGCCTTCAGGGAAGGCACAACCAAGGATCAGGTCCTCGATCGCGTTGGGATCAATGCCGGTCTTTTCGACCAGACCTTTGACGACCTGTGCCGCAAGGTCGTCAGCGCGGACCTTTGCAAGGGCCCCTTTGCGGGCCGGGGTAAAGGGCGACCGGACATATCCGGCAATTACGGCGTTGGTCATGGCTATGTCTTCCTTCCTGAGCTGTCCTCTGATCCGGGAAACTTGTTACGATACCGGATCGAGTCCCTTTTCTTTAAGTGCATCAACCGATTGCTGTTCGATATCACGCAGTTCATCCAAAGTGACGTCCAGTGCCTGACGCTGTTCTTCCAGATCAGTAATCCGTTCCCGAACGCGTTCCAGAAGCATTTTGATTTGCTCTGCCTGGGTTGGGTCTGCGCCGTAAAGATCAAGGTAGTCCGCGATCTCTCTTAAGCTGAAGCCCAGTCGCTTGCCCCGCAAAATGAGGAGCAGTTTGGCGCGATCCTGTCGGGTATATACCCGGGTGGTGCCGGCACGCTGCGGGTTCAAAAGCCCCTTTTGCTCGTAAAACCGGATGGTGCGCGGCGTGATGCCAAGATCGTCGGCCAGTTCGGGAACGGTATAAAACCGTTCGTCAATTTTTGTCATTGTTCGCCCCTTATGGTATCTATTTTTCAGTATACGTCAATTAGTTTACGTTAACGTCACTTAAGTTTTTTCAGTGTGTGTATCGTGACGTCAACGCATTGTGACTAAACCGTATTTCCTTCCCTCTTTTGTCGTTCCTCCTCGACCAGTTCCTTTTTCGACAGCTTGCCGACCATGGTTTTGGGAAGTTCTTCGCGAATTTCGATTTCGCGTGGCATTTCGATTCTTGAAATCTTGTCATCCAGAAATGCCCGCAAATCTTCGGCGGTCACATCGGTGACACCGTCTTTCAGGCGAACAAACGCCTTTGGCGCCTGACCACGATATTGATCGGGGATCCCGATGCAGGTGACTTCGGCGACCTTGTCATGCAGATAAAGTGCCTCTTCGATGGCACGCGGATAAACGTTGTAACCGCTGCACAGGATGACGTCCTTCAGGCGATCAACCAGGAAGGTGTAGCCATCCTCATCCTGATAGCCGACGTCACCGGTCCGCAACCAACCATCGATAAAGGTCTCGTTGGTAGCCGTTTCGTTTTGCCAGTAGCAAGGCATGACTTGCGGGCCACGAATACAGACCTCGCCCTTTTCGCCAAGCGCTACGACCGTATCCGGCCGATCCAGCGACCGGATTTCGATCTCAGTTCCGGGCAACGGTCGCCCGATCGAGCCTTCCTTGTTTTCCCCCTTGAGCGGGTTGCAAGTACAGACCGGGCTCGCCTCTGACAGGCCATATCCCTCAACCACTTTGGAGCCGGTAATTTCTTCAAACCGGTGTTTGACTTCAACCGGCAGCGGCGCACCACCCGAAATGCAGCAACGGATGTGTGACAGATCGTATTTGAGTGTTTCCGGCGAATTGTTGATCGCCGTATAGATCGTCGGAACACCCGGGAAGATGGTGGCCTTTTTCTTGTCCAGCGCCTTGATCAGGGAACCCAACTCAAATCGGGGCTGCAACACCATTTCCGCCCCGAGATTGACTGATGTGTTGAGCGCCACGGTCATCGCAAAAACATGGAAGAATGGCAACACACACAGGGTCACTTCGTGGCCCGGTTTGGCGTCTGGCATCCAGCGGGTTAGCTGATCAACGTTTGCACTCAGATTGGCATGGGTCAGCATTGCCCCCTTGGGACGACCGGTTGTGCCGCCGGTATATTGCAGAACCGCCAGATCGTTCACATCAATATCCACCACGCGGTCAATCGGTTTGCATCCGATGACCCGTGAATAGGGGATGTGACGCAGATCCGTCGGCACGTCGGCCAGTTCGCTGCGCTTGAACAGCGAAAACAGGACACTTTTAACTGGCGGCAAGATGCCGCTCATTTCACAAACAACGATCCGCTTGAGGCAGGTTTCATCAAGGCATGCCGCCACCTTTGGATAGATCTGTTTGAGGTTCAGCGTCACCATCAGGCGACAGCCTGAATCTTCGATCTGATATGCGATCTCGCGCTTGGCATAGAGTGGATTGAAATTTACGACCACACCGCCACATTTCAGGATCGCGTAATAGCAAACCACGTAATAGGGCGTATTGGGTAGGCACAGCCCGACCTTGTCACCCTTGCGCACGCCAAGCTGTTTGAAGCCTTCGGCAGCACGGTCGATTTGCTCGGAAATGGTCTTGTAATCATAGACCCGACCGAGGAAATCCAGACACGGGCGCAACGGGAACCGCGCCGCCGCTTTATCGAAAATCTCATGAACCGGGCAGGTTCTTACCGGCGAGCTGATATCAACGCCATCGCGCAGGATTGGGGATTCTTCGACGTTTACTTTGTTCACTTGCGTTAACTCCATTACGTTAACGTCACTTTACGGGCAAAAAAAGGGAGCCCGATGCGGTGCGCCAAAGCACCCCGCATCGAACAGTATAGCAAATCAGAACTTGAATTTCGCCTGCAACGCGATGATGTCGACCTTGGCTTCGTAGTCGGCAGCGAAGTTGCCGAGCGACGACGACGCGTGATCTACCCGCGCCTCATCAGCAAAGATGTGCGTGTAACCCAGTGTTACATCCGCCCAGTCGGCAGCCTTGTATGTGGCACCAAGTGATACCCAGTAGCGGTTGGAGTCTGGCAGACGAACGTTGCGGTTCCGGGTTTTGATCGGGGTTTCGTCATAGGCAATACCACCAGTAAACGACCAGTTTCCATCATGCTGGTAGCGTGCGCCTAGGGCACCAAACCAAGAGGAACCCCAGTGGTAGTTCTCAGTTGTGCTGGAAGATAGCGCACTGTGAATATTGCCATCGTAATTGAATACAAGGTCTTTGACGGAATTCCAGTTTGTCCATTGCAGGTCACCCATCAGCGTCAGTTTTTCTGTCAGATCGTGTGACGCGCCGAATGCGATTGCTTCCGGTGTGGTGATTTTGGCGGTTGTTTTTCGATCAATATAAGACAGGTTTTTTGCCGCTTGGTCGAACTTGATATCACCTTCGAGCTTGTGTTTGACCTCGGAGTTATAGGCTAGACCAAAGCGTGTATTGTCGGTGATTTCCCAGTTCAGGCCTGCGGACCAGCCATAGCTGATATCATCGCCTTCAACGGTAGAGTTGCCTTCTTCTTTCGGCGCCGCGCCAAGTTTGGGAACCGCCTTGCTCAGGGATGCTTCAAACCGCTGAATCTGTGGTCCGGCACCAATGCTCAGGCCATTGTCGAAACGATAAGCGACAACCGGTTTGATATTGACGGTTTTGATCTTGGATGTCGTACCAAAGAACCGCCCGGCAAAGTCCGAGTCGTTGTCCGTTACCAAACCCCATGGAGCTGTAATTGAAACACCAAAGTTGATGTTTTCGTTCAGTTTCCATACTGCGTGTGCATTCGGAACGACTGCATCTTGCGCCATGTCTTTGTAGCTACCACCGGTTTGCGCAATTGCGGTGAGTTGCCGTCAGTAGCAACAATATCTTTTGCTTTCGCAACCGGACGGATGACCGTCAAACTAGCGCTATAGCTGGTTTCCTTGTACTGCCCAACCGTGCCCGGGTTATAGGACATCGTCGATGCGTCGGTTGACAGTGTGGTCATCCCTGCAAAGCTTGAACCCTGCAGTGTACCGCTGGTTTCCCGCACTTGAAAACCGGACGCTTGCGCGGTGCCAACAGTGGCGAGTGCGCATAGAAGTGCAGTACCTGAAGCTGCACCCCAAAGGCGGCTCTTCTTGAAGTAGGACATCTGTTTCTCCCTAATCTTTAAACGTTTCAAATCTTTGATTTAAAACGCCCGCTTTTATTGCTGAGGGTTTATCGCATCGACCCTGATGAAATCGATGTCGTAACCCTTCCTTTTAAAACTCGTTTTGAGCAGTTTTCCGTCGATGCCGTACCAGAGGTGCCGTTCGACATCGCCAGACATTTCGTAATGGACTGCCGGTGTTTCCCGGCTTTCGACCATGACGTTTTCTTCGCCAACCCTTTGAGTGTGCACAGTGTAGGGTTCAGCATTGATGACGCTAAAGAGATCGGTTTTACCCGTGACATCCTCGTGCCACAGGGTCAGCGGCCAGGCCGCGTCACAGGCGTCGCGTTTCCCGACACCTTTGCCCGCCAGCGCATAACAATCTGCGTCATAGCTGGCCTGCCAGGTGTAGTGTGTGCCGTCATCATTGGTGGTGGTTTCGATCGATACCAGCTTTCCGTCCTGCCATTGTTCGGTGCGCTGATGGTCGTAATGGAACTTCAAAAATAAAACCCGCACATCGGTCAGGGTTTTGACCGTCACGGTTTGACCGTTCGCTGTTGACGCAATTTCGACGGTTTCATAACCGATCGGCTCCCCGTCCTTGAGGACGCGGAAATTGAGCGTTTCCGATCCGGATGCCAGCGACGCGGTGGCATATTGAATCGTAAAGCCGGCAATCAGGGCCGATATGCTGCCTTTTGCGATGCGACTGCGCATGTTTCCCTCGTCAAACAGACCATACCGACAAAGCTAGTCGAGCATCGATGACAGCTTTGCTGCCACACCCATGGAGCCCTTGATCTTCAGTTTGCCCATGGTAAAGGCAAGCATCGGGTCAAGCTTTCCGGCGATCAGCTTTTCGAGGTTGGCTTTCTTGATCTTGAGAATGCAATCGGCATCGGACGGATCATCATCACTGATTTCCGGCTCGTCGCCGGTGGCATCAATCACGATATGTCCATCATCGCCACAATCGAAGGCGACGACAGCATTGAGACCGCGCAGTTGCGGCAGTTTTTCTTTTACGGTTTCGAGGATGTCATCCACGAACGCCTCCCTCTGTCAGCAGGTATTTTTGTTTTGATTATGACAGGACTGTAACGCAAAGTGACGTTAACGTAAAATAAATAACGGTTGCGAGAGTATGGCCACCTATAAGACATTGAATTGAAATAATTTAAGATGCGCTACGTGTAAGATAACGTACAGAAAAAGCCCGGCAGTGCCGGGCTTTTTGCGGGGCATGGCCCCAGATTGAAATATGCTTGGCGCGTGTTTGGTTCTCAGGAAACGATCTGCCAGGAACCATCAGCCTGGCGGCATGCCGTACCGTATGTTTTCCGCAGTTCTCCACCAATTCGGGCTGTTGCGCTATACTCGCGGCAATAGCGTCCGTCGGCGTTCCGCCAACTGTTGGTCGGCACAACATTATAGCTGTGTTGCGAATCGGGATTTTGCCACCGGACGGCCTGCCCATCAGGGGCACGCTGCAAGGCATAGCCGGTACAAGCCAGATCACCCTGATCAAGGCTCTGGCCAATCGAGTAGCCACTGAGCATACCAAGAATGGCACCACCAATCATGGCCGCATCCCGGCCGCTTCCCTTGCCGATGGTTGAACCAAGAACCGCGCCTGTGCCACCACCAATGATGGCACCAACCACATCACGGTTACAGCGCAGGAAACCACCGTCGGAGACAAAAAGCTCGTTACCGTGGCGGCTATAATTGCGTTTGTGGCCTTTGTGCTGCTTGGCACGATAGCCATGGGCAGGTGCCCATGACGGCGGGTCGGCCTTAACGGGCGCAGGTGCTGCAAATGGCAGGGTTAGGCCGAATGCAGCGACCAGAAGAATGATCCGTTTCATCATTTCCGGGCCTTCTCATTCTCGTGCATGATATAGCCCGCACCGGTACCCACCGCGCCGCCAATCACCGCGCCACAGGTAACACAGCCGCCGGTAATCACGGTGCCAACAGCACCCACACCGGCACCAATCGCGCCGCCACTCAGCATTTTCTGGTCCCGGTCATTCAATCCGCTACAAGCCGAAAGCCCCAATGCGCTTGCAACGGCCAAAATCATGGCTGTCTGTCGCATCTCTCGTGTCCTTTCCAAGGTTTTTGGGCACAGGTCATTCTTGGACCTGTGTCTGATCTCAAAGCTTGCCGAGGAAATAGGCACGAGGTTTGGCCGCATTGGGGGCTATTTGGGGCAGATATGACGATAAAAAGGCACCAAATCCGCAAATTATTGGTTTTCGGTGCGTTTTTAACTGCCGTAATCCGGTCCAAAGACCAAATTAATCTTCGAAATTGCCGCGGAGCAGCCGTTCCTTGCCAATCATGGCCGGTTTTCCGCGTGCAATGACGCTATCGGGGGTCAAAGCATTATCGAAAACCAGGATATCGGCATCATAACCGACCTTGAGCTGCCCTTTGTGTGCCGCAAGGCCCAGCATGCGTGCCGGGTTGATCGTAATCGGGGCCAAGGCGGTGGGGATATCAAGCTTTGCGACTTCGACCAGATCGGCAAATTCGCGCGGCACGGTTTCAAAGCCTGCCACCAAAAGCCCGATCATATTGCCATCGGAATCAAAATCCGGCAGTGACCCGTTGCCATCCGATGTCATTGAAATGCGATCCAGCGCAACGCCATCGGCCAGGCATTCGGCAATGCTGGTCGATGTTTTGGTCGCCCCCTTGGGATCGGGTTCTGCATCAATCCCGGTGGTGAAATCGATATTGCCCCCGCGTTTGGCCCAGAGTTTGGCAGCATCAAGCAAGGCGCGCTTGCGGTTGACATGGGTCGGGATGAACTGGCCGATCGGGATTTCGGTCTGCTCAATCACAGCAATCAGGGGATCAAAGTGCCCGTCACCATCGCCCAGATGAACCACAACCGATCCGGCCTTGCCCGATGTCATACCGCCAATGCGCGATTGGGATGCGATGCGGGTCAGCTCCTCAACCGTGCTTTGGCTGCTGCGGTGATCTGAAATCGCTGTTTTCAAACCGATACAGGCATCCAGAAACGTCACATCATCACCGATATTACCGGTCAGTGTTGGCGACGGTACGCGATAACCACCTGTGAAGAACCAGGCAGAGATACCTTCGGTTCGAAGCGCCTTGGTCTTGGCATACAGCGATGCGATGTGGCGGGTTGCGGCATCTGTGCCCAACAATCCACAAACGGATGTGATGCCGGCTTCGATCAGTTTGCCAACCGCAACTTCGGGCGTACGCGTGGCAAATCCGCCTTCGCCACCGCCCCCGATCAGATGGACATGCCCGTCGATAAAGCCTGGTACAGTCATCTTGCCGCCAAGGTCGATGGTCTTGATTTCGGCCGGAACAGAAACCACCAGATCCGGGGCAATGGCGACAATTTTCTCGTCACAGATCAGGATATCATTGATGCCAAGCGGCGTCGGGGCGAAGACGTTGGCGTTCTTGAGCAACAGAAACATGTTTTAAAACCGTATTTTACGAAATGCTGTGTTCAGGTGGCGGGTTGGCGCGGATGCGCATCATAGCGACAGTTCATTTCCGTTGAAACGGTTCTGGCAAGCAGATAGCTTTCGATAAAACCAAGCGGGAATAAACCTGCGTCACCCAAAGGAAACGTTATGAGCTTCGCCGCCTGGTTGTCGGTTGCAACCATCTGTGTACTTGGCGCAATGACACCGGGTCCAAGTCTGGCCGTCGTATTGCGCTATTCCGTCGGTCATTCCCGCCAGGCCGGATTTGCCTGCGCCTTGGCGCATGCGCTGGGTATCGGCTTTTATGCCGTAATCACCATGACCGGACTTGGCATTCTGTTTCAGACGGTGCCAGTCTTTCACAATGCCGTCAGTATCCTGGGTGCGCTTTATCTGATCTGGCTTGCGATCAAGGCGTGGCGCGGTGCCAAGGCGGGTGCGAAGTTTGATGTGGATAGTGCTGGCAAGGTATCGGGTTCGATCCTGCAGGCCGCCCGCGACGGGTTCATGATTGCGTTTCTCAATCCCAAGATCGCGCTGTTTTTCCTGGCCCTTTTCAGCCAGTTTGTCTCGCCCGAGTTTGAATGGGGTGGCAAGTTCCTTCTGGCGTTCACCGCTGCTGTAATCGACGGGGCGTGGTATTGCCTTGTCGCCGTCGGATTGTCGCACGGGGCGGTGTTGCCCTGGTTGCGCGATCACGCTGCCTGGATTGAGCGGATCATTGCCGTTCTGTTTGTGCTGGTTGCACTTCGGGTACTGTGGGGTGTTGTTGCGATCTGAAAGCCCGCTTTTTGAATTTATGCTGAACTGAATTTCTGTCCGCGCCACCATCGCGACATAACATGGATCATCCAGATGACTGACAAGACGGCCCCACATACCAATCCTTCCGAGACTACAACGCCGGGAAAGAATGCCGCATCGAATGCCGGGCGTGGATTCCATCATTTGGGGGCGCATATCGGATTTCTGCTGGCGATCCTGCTTTTGGCGGCGAACATGCGGGGCAGCATTGTCGGTTTGGGGCCGTTGGCGGAAATCATCGGTACTGATCTGTCGCTTTCAGGCACCCAGCTTGGTTTGCTGACAACGCTGCCGGTGCTGAGCTTTGGCGTGCTTTCGATGTTTGCACCGCGTCTGGGGCAGAAATTCGGTCTCGAAGCGACCCTACTGACGATGTTGCTGTTCATCACCATCGGGCAGGGGCTTCGCGCCAGCGGGGCCTATGACATCATGGTGCTCGGGACCATCATTTTGGGGGCGGCAATTGCGGTTCTGAACGTTTTGACCCCATCACTGGTACGGCGCAGCTTCCCGACCCATGTGGCACTGGTGACTGCCCTTTACACCTTCACCATGTCCAGTGGCGCGACGATTGCGGCATTTGTTTCGATCCCGATCCGAAATGCGGCAGATGGGGATTGGCGCTGGTCGCTCGGCGTTTGGGCGGTGCTTGCCGCCATTGCCTTTGTCTGCTGGCTGCCGATGTTACGCTATCGCCATGTCGGAGCGGCGCCGACACCGGTTGCGCGTATTTCGCTTTGGAAAAATGTCGAAGCCTGGTGGCTGGCGCTGTTCTTTGGTTGTCAGTCGCTGATGTTCTATACCGGCACCGCCTGGGTCGCCAAAGTGTTCATTGATCACGGCATTTCCGAGGCCGAAGCCGCGACCCTTCTGACCCTGTTTAACGTATTTGGCATTCCGGCCGCCTTTGGTGCGCCGCTGATTTATTCGAGGATTGCCAACAAGAAACTGGCGATGCTGGTGCTGCATATTCCGTTGATCATCGCCATTCCGGGCTTTGTCTTTGCCACCACCGAATTACCGTATGTCTGGGCTGTATGCATGGGGCTTGGACAAGGCAGCATGATCAGTATTGCCCTGACCCTTGTCGGCATGCGCGGAGCAGATCCGCAAACGTCGGCACGACTGTCAGGCATGGCGCAATCAGTGGGTTATCTGTTTGCAGCCATTGGGCCAGTTTTGTTTGGGGCCTTGCATGACCTTCTGGGCGACTGGCAAGTGGCACTCTACTTCCTGTTTGTTGTTGTGGCGGTGCAACTTTGTGCAGCGATGCGTGCAGGATCGTCCGCAAAGATTGGCGCGGGTTAAGCGCGGAGTAGCATCATTTCAAAGTCTTCGAAGCTTTGCAAAGGCACCTCAGGTTACTCTGGGGTGCCTTTTTTCTGAGTGACCCTGATCACTAGAGACCAAGGTTCGCCAGAATGAACTTGACTTGCATTCTCAACAAACCTATAGGAATGCAAATCATTATTAATAACATTCGATCCAGCAAGGAGTTTGCGATGCCAGACATCGCAGCAAAACCGGGGCACGCAGGAAAGTCCGACACGGTAAAACAGATGCAGGTGCATGAACTGATGGGTGATGACCGTGAAGTCATCATTGTCCATCAGGGGGAAGAATACAGATTGCGTCTGACATCAAACAATAAACTGATCCTGACAAAATAGGCGTTTAAACGCCTTCTCACACAACACCATTTGCCAGCCAGCGCGCCAGTGCCCTGCACAAGCCAGCCAGCCAGCCGAAATCGGTAAAAAGCTAAAGCTGCCTTACAGGGGAATCATTATGGTTCGAACCACTTCTGTGCGCCTTCTTCTGGCGACAGTTTCCACACTCGCGCTCAGCGTTGCCGCCCACGCCCAAGAACCGACATCCGCAGTGGCGACAAATATCCAGACCACCGACAGCCAAACTGCACCGGCTGCTGAAACAGCGGTCGTTCTTGATACGATTACAGTTACCGCAAGCAAGGTCGAAACCTCTGTCATTGATGCGCCAGCATCAATCTCCATCGTCGATGACGACGAACTTGATCGTTATCAGCCGCAAAATCTTGGCGATATCTTGCGCAGTCTTCCGGGTGTTGAAACGTCTGGTGGCCCGCGTGCGACGGCGCAGATGCCAAGTATTCGTGGTTTGACCGATGACCGCGTGGTGATCCGTCTTGATGGCGCGCGCGCCAATTTCCGCTCAGGTCATAAAGGCGGGCTGTTCCTTGATCCGGAAACGCTCAAGCTGGTCGAAGTTTTCCGTGGTCCGGCATCGACCATGCAGGGAACGGGTGCGCTTGGCGGTGTTCTTGCGTTTGAAACCGTAACCGCCGATGACATGCTTGAAGATGGCGAGCGTGTCGGTGCACGGGTCAAAACCGGTTACGCATCGGTGGATAGCGCACTGACGCTTAATTCCATGGCCTATGCCAAACCGACGGAAGGTTCCGACGTACTGGTGTCGTTGTCGCATATGAACAGCGGCAACTATGAAACCAGTGATGGCTTCAAAGAAGAATATACCGATGACAACTATATCAATGGGTTGTTCAAGGGGGCGGTCGATGTTGGCGATACCGGAAATATCCACCTGATGTTGCAGCGCTATGCCGACCATCACATCTTGCCGACGTCACCTGATAGCGCGGTCGGTTCAACCACGGTAATCGTCAAACGCAAAACCAGACAGACCACCGGTGTGCTCGGGTTCGACTATTACTCGGACAGCAGCGATCTGATTGATGCCAATGTCAATGTCTATGGCATGAACACCAACATTTATGAAAGCCGTCTGAGCCAGACCCGACTGGACGAGCGTGATCTGGTCACTCTTGGTGCCGAAGGTAGCAACACCGCCCGTTTCGAGCTTGGTTCGTCCGACCTTGCGGTCACGCTCGGTGGGGAAGTCTTTCAGGATACACAGGAAGGTCGCCGTGATGGCGCGCCGACCCCGGGTCTTTATCCTGATGCCGATATGCTGATTTCGGGTTTCTATATCGACAACCAGTTAGATGTTACCGACGCGTTGCAACTGACAGCCGGTATTCGCTATGACAGTTTTGATCTTTCTTCTGCCAGTGGCAACGACCGCACGGATGATGCGCTTTCGCCGCGTTTCTCGGCAAGTTATCGCCTGACATCTTGGATGCAACCCTATGTCAGCTATGCAGAGGCCTTCAATGCGCCATCACTGACCCAGCTATACAATGATGGCATTCACTTCGGGAATAACCGGTTTGTTCCAAACCCCAATCTGGATGCGGAAAAAGCCAAAACCTGGGAATTCGGTACGAACTTCAAGGCTGATCAGCTGTTTACCAGCCGTGATAGTCTGCGGGCCAAGGTTGCGGTCTTCCGTAACGAAATCACCGATTACATCGAACAAAGTGTGACTGGCGGTTTCACCGGCACCACAACCAGCAGCAACCTGCCCGAAGCCGAGATTAAGGGCTTTGAGGCCGATGTGAATTACGACACCGGCATTGTCTTTGCCGGTGCGGCAGCATCTATCCTGCGTGGTGAAAACAGCCAAACGGGTGAAAACCTGTCGAACATCCAAGGTGACAAGCTGAGCCTGTTGGGTGGCTATCGCCTGATGGATTACGGGCTTGAACTGGGTGGTCGTGCGACCATGGTCGCCAAGCAGGATCGAATGCCCGACGGCACGGCGGATCGCGGTGGCTATACCCGTCTTGATCTCTTTGCGCGATGGGATGCCAGTAATTATGTCGACGGCCTGCAGGTCAATGCCGGCATCGACAACCTGCTTGATCAGACCTACCGCACCAGTGACGCGATCATCTATGAGCCGGGTCGCAACTTCAAAATTTCTGCAAGCATGAAATTCTAAACCGGGTCGGACGGTGCGTTACCGCGCGCCGTCCGTTCTGTACGGAGGACAAAACGCCATGACCGATAACAATTCAAACAATTTCACGACTGCCACCGAAGCCTGGACCGCCTTTGCTGTGGGTGAGGCCAAGGGATATGCCGTTGATATCGCCGCCGAACTGGGCTTAAGCGAGGGTGAACTGGTTGCCGCTGGCATCGGCACCAACGTTGTGCGGCTTGATGCCGATTGGGGTGATTTCATCCCCCGTCTGGAAGAACTGGGGCAGGTCAAGATCCTGACGCGCAATCCCAGTGTCGTGCACGAAAAGATCGGGACTTTTGGCAAGATCAGCATCAATGGCGAGATGGGTCTGGTGCTTAATCATGATGTTGATTTGCGCCTGTTTCTTGGCCATTGGGGCCATGCGTTTGCGGTTGAAACCGACAACCCGCGCGCCGGGCGTCGCCGCAGTTTCCAGATTTTCGACCATGACGGGCGCGCCGTTCACAAGATTTTCCTGACGGATCAGTCCGATGAAGCCGCCTATGACAAACTGATTGGCGATTTCAAGGCCGATACCCAGTTGCCGGGGATCGAGGTCCTGCCGCCGCTACCCAAAGCCGTGACACTTCCTGATCAGGATGTCGATGTTGAAAACCTGCGTGCGCACTGGCGCCGGATGACGGACGTCCATCAGTATCACGGGATGCTCAAGGACTTTAACGTCGGTCGTCAGCAAGGCATGCGTCTGGCTGGGCCGGAGTTTGCCGAACGGCTGAGTGCGGATGCGCTGAAGACCTTGCTTGAAAAGGCATCGGAAAGCGGCATTTCGATCATGGTCTTTGTTGGCAACAGTGGCGCCATCCAGATCCATACGGGTCCGATCAAGACCATTCGCGAAATGGGCGACTGGATCAACATTATGGATCCGACTTTTACCCTGCATTTGCGCATGGATCAGGTTTTTGAGGCATGGATTGTACGCAAACCGATCCGCGAAGGCATGGTAACCACCATTGAACTTTATGACCGTGATCTGAACAATTTCGCGATCTTCTGTGGGGAGCGCAAGCGCAAGGATCCGGAAAATCCCGATTGGCAGAAGCTGGCTGAAAGCTTGCCGCGTCTGGAAAACACTATGGCAGCAGTGGCGGAGTAATCGGGCCATGCGTCATTTCACCGGATTTGTCTTGTTGATCATCGGCATTGTCGGGCTGTGCATGCCCGCCATTGCCGATGGCACACCCCGGCGTGTGATCACTGTCGGGGCACCCGCGACCGAGATCGTCTTTGCACTTGGCGCTGGTGACAGCGTGATTGCAACTGATAGCACAAGCACCCGACCCGACCCGGTGCCAACTCTGCCAAAGGTTGGCTATATGCGCCAATTGGCGGCCGAAGGCATCATTGGCCTCAAGCCTGATCTGATTGTCGGTGTTGAAAAGTCCGGGCCGGATGTGGTTCTGAACGAGCTTTCCGATCTTGGCATTCCGATTGTCATCCTGCCGTCACTTGCAAAGATGGAAAACCTGTCTGATGCGATTGCGATGGCGGGGGATGCGCTTGGTCGGGTGGATGCGGCAAAGCTACTTTCTGACCGGGTGCAGGATGATCTGGCGCAATTGCAGGGCAATGATGGCGCTGACCGACCAAGCATCGTGTTCCTGATGGCGGTCGGCCATGGCAAACCGTTATCGGCCGGGCACGAAACGACGGCCGACGAAATCATCACAATGATCGGCGGGGCCAACAGCATGGCGGGTTTTGATGGTTTCAAGCCCGTCTCGCCCGAGGTGATTGCATCTGACGCATCCGACTATGTGCTGGTAACGCAGTCGACCATCGATCAGTTGGGCGGTATTGAAGGGCTTCAGACCCATCCGGTCCTTGGTTTGAACAAGGCGGTGGCGAATGGTCGGGTACTTGCCATTTCCGCATCGACCATTCTTGGTTTTGGCCCGTCATCAGCCGCGGAAATCCGTGCGCTTGCCGACCATCTTCGTAAGGCAGAACAGGGATCGTGATCGCTGTGAAACAGATGGTTGCAGCCCTGCAAATGCAGCTACCGGTCAGCCGATCGGCACTGTTTTTGATCCTTTTGATGGTCGGGCTCTGTGCTGCCACCATTGTGTCGCTTGGTATGGGCGGGGTCGAGATTTCGGTTGGGGATGTGTTTGTTCATCTTGGGCAACGCATCGGCGCAACCGAGGTCGGCATTGACGCCTTTGACGCCCGTATCCTTGATAGTTTGCGGCTACCACGCATCCTGCGGGCGATTGTCATTGGGGCCGGGTTGGGACTTGCCGGTGCCGTAATGCAAAGCCTGTTTCGCAATCCGATTGCCGATCCCGGGATCATTGGTGTTTCGGCCAGTGCCGCCTTTGGGGCTGTGACGATGATTGTCGCAGGTCACCTGATACTGGGCAGTTACTATGCGGCCTTTGGGCCATATGGCGTGCCGGTTGCGGCCTTTGGTGGTGCGGCTTTGGCGACTGTTGTGATCAGCGTTTTGTCACGTCAGGATGGCCGTACCGATGCGGCGATCATGTTGCTGATTGGTGTGGCAATCAATGCCATCTCCTTTGCCGGTGTGGGTGTCTTTACCTACATGGCCGACGACGCCCAGTTGCGCAGCCTGACCTTCTGGCAGATGGGCGCGCTTTCGGGTAATGGTGCGACTGATCTGCCCGCCTTGATCGTGATGGTACTTGGGGTTGTTTACCTAGTCCGGCTTGGAACCCCACTTAATCTGTTTTTGCTGGGCGAGGCCGAAGCACGCCATCTGGGGGTTGAGGTCGAACATCTGAAACGTCGCGCCACGGTGATCACAGCCCTTGTCGTCGGGGCGGCGGTGGCGGTTTCGGGGATTATCGGGTTCGTCGGGTTGGTGGCACCACATTTGGTGCGTTTGGCAACCGGGCCGGATAACCGTTACGTCCTGCCAGCATCAGCGATGGGCGGGGCGATTATTCTGACTGCGGCAGACGCGGTGGCACGAATCATCGTCCTTCCGGCCGAACTGCCCATCGGGCTTGTCACCGGCATTGTCGGTGGCCCGTTTTTCTTAGGGTTGCTGATTGTTGAAAAGAAAAGGCGTCGCCTATGACCCTTATGGCGCATAAGGCTGATTTCAAGGCGCGTGGGCGTTACCTGCTGCGTGATGTATCGATTACAGTCGAGCCGGGCGAAGTTCTGGCCATCCTTGGTCCGAACGGGGCGGGGAAGTCCACCTTGCTCAAGGTTTTGGCGGGTGAACTTGCGACAAGTGGTGGCAAGGTCTTTCAGAATGGCCGACCCCTTTCGACCATTTCGGCCCTTGATCTGGCGCAGGAACGCGCAGTAATGCCACAGGCCGCCTCGATGACCTTTCCGTTCACGGTGTTTGATGTTGTCGCACTGGGTCGTGCGCCATTTCGCAAGGTTTCAACGCGCCAGTTTGATCAAAAACAAGTTATTCGTGCGATCAAGCTTGCTGATATCACCCATCTGGCGGATCGGACCTATCCGGCCTTGTCAGGTGGAGAAAAACAGCGCGTTCATCTGGCACGTGCGCTGGTTCAGCTTTGGGGCATGACGGATGCCAACCTAACCCAGGTGGCAAGCGATGGCTCAATATCTGCTGCGCGGTTTTTGCTGTTGGATGAACCGACGGCGGGTCTTGATGTGGCGCATCAACATGCGGTCTTATCCCTTGCTCGGCGTGAGGCGAAGGAATGCGGTGTTGGTGTTCTGATGATCCTGCATGACTTCAATCAGGTCCTGACCTATGCCGATCAGGTCGCTGTCCTTAGCGCAGGCGAAGTCGTCGCACAGGGATCGGTATCAGACGTCATGACACCGGACTTGCTGTCATCAGTTTTCAAAAGCCGGATCCGGTCAATTAATGACCCGGCGGGTGGAGTCATTTTGATCAGTCAATCTGCCTGACTTCAGGCGGATATCAGGCAGCGGTGCCCGACGGGATGGGGCGGTCATCCTGTTCGGTGCGACAGGTTGCAATCAGCCAGTCGCGAAATGCGCGGACCGCAAAGTTATTTTCCTTTTCCTTGGGATAAACCACGTAATAGGCATGCTGGTTGGGGATGGAGACATCAAAGGGTGCGACCAGACGCCCGCTTTCAAGTTCTTCACGCACCAGAAATTCCGGCAAAAGTGCCAGCCCAAGGCCTGCGACAGCGGCCTGAATGACCATATGGAAATGCTCAAACCGGGGGCCAGCCAGTTCATCGACCACGGCAACGCCGGTGGCCGCAAGCCAGTCCTGCCAAGCACGCGGACGGGTGGAATGTTGCAACAAAGTACAGTTGCGCACGCGTTCGCGGGCAATCGGCAGATCGTCATTTTCCTTAAGCAGCTTGGGCGCACAGACCGCAATCAGGGTTTCCCCCATCAAACGGTGGGTCACGCAGCCCGGCAGGTTGTCTTCGCCAAAGTGAATGGCGATGTCGATACCCTCGCGGTCGAAATTAAACTCCCGCGTCTGGGTAATAAGATTGAGCTGAATGTCCGGCCAGGTTGCCTTGAAATCACCAAGGCGCGGCACAAGCCAGCGCGCGCCAAAGGTCGGCAGGGTCCCGACATTGAGCATTCCGCCTGCATCGGAATAAGCCATGACCTGAAGCGTGGCGGCTTCGGCCCGATCAAGAAGGTCGCGAACCTGTGCGGCATAGGCTTCACCGGCCGCGGTCAGTTTCAGGCGTTTCTTCACACGGCGAAAAAGATCCCGTCCCAGATATTCCTCAAGCGCACGGATCTGACGGCTGATTGCGCTTTGAGTGACATTGAGCTCCTCTGCCGCGCGGGTGAAAGACAGATGACGGGCCGAACTTTCAAAGAATTGCAAGGCGGTAAGGGATGGCAGGACGCGGCGCATGGGTAAAACCAGTTCATAACAAAACGGAATGATATGGTGCGAATATATCGTTTGTTTGCTTTTCATCCAAGACATAGGATTTTAAATGGTTCTACGCCCCCTCGCGCCACCCTATCAGGTGCTTGGGCTGAAAGGCCGGCGCGCTGGAATGCTGTTACTTTGGAATTTTTTGGAAGGATAGATTCCTTTCATTCGGGTGACGGTACCCAGCGCAGCATTGCAAAACACCGGACCTTCAAGGGCCGGACGACCACAAATTGCATCGGGTAGAAGGCAAGAATGGGTTCTGTTGACGAAAATTATGATGTGATCATCGTCGGTGGTGCCGTGATCGGCAGTTCCATCGCATGGCATTTGACAGGCCGAGATGATTTCAACGGCCGGGTTCTGGTGATCGAAAAAGACTCGACCTATGAGTTTTGTTCGACCGCGCTTTCAGCCGCGTCGATCCGACAGCAGTTCTCGACTCCGATCAATATTGAAATGTCGGCCTATGGCATTCAGTTCCTGCGCAACCTGAAACGCGATCTTGACCCGGATGTCGATATTGCCTTGCATGAAAAGGGTTATCTCATTCTGGCCACTGATCAGGGCCGCGATATCCTGCGTCAGAACCATGCAACGCAAACCGAATTTGGTGGTGACATCGTCTGGATGGAGCCCGATGACCTTGCCGCGAAATATCCGTGGATGAACACATCGGATCTGGCGGCCGGTTGCTGGGGACGCACGGGCGAAGGCTGGTTTGATGCCTATTGCCTGATGCAGTCATTTCGCAAACAGGCACGTCGCCTTGGTGCTGATTACATTGACGGCGAAGTCGTCGAGGTCATGCGGGATGGTGATCAGGTTACGGGTGTGGTTCTTAAGGACGGTCGTCGTTTTGGCTGTGGCCAGCTTGTGAATGCCGCGGGCACCGGCGGATCAAAGGTTGCACGGATGGCCGGCCTTGAAATTCCGGTCGAGCCACGCAAACGCTGCATCTTTGTATTCAATTGCCGGGACGCGGAAGACATCAGTGCATCCTGCCCGATGCTGATTGATCCAAGTGGTCTGTATGTCCGCCCGGAAGGCGAGTTCTTTATTACCGGCATCGCACCGCCCAAGGATCGTGATCCGGAATGCTGGGATTTTGACGTCGATCACAGCCTGTTTGACGACATCATCTGGCCCGGCCTGTATGAGCGGTGTGAGCGGTTTGAGGCGATCAAGGTCGTTAATGCCTGGGCGGGTCATTATTCCTATAACCTGCTGGATCAGAACGCGATTTTGGGCCGTCACACGGACGTCAAAAACTTCATCTTTGCCAACGGGTTCTCGGGCCATGGCCTGCAACAAAGCCCGGCGGTCGGTCGTGGTATTGCCGAACTGATTGCAACAAACGGCTATGAAACCCTTGATCTGTCGGTGTTTGGCTATGAGCGCATTCGCGACAACGCGCCGGTGCTTGAACTGAACGTTATCTAAACCATCAACAAAAAGGTCGGAGCAGCCCCACATGCCCCGTGACGAAAACACCAAACCAGCCCAAGACAGCACGCAGATGCGCGAGCGCGCAATCGCGTCGGTATCGGCCGGGGTGCGCAATGTGCATCCGGTCTATCTTGATCGCGCGCTCAATGCCGAGGCATGGGATGTCGATGGCAAACGCTATATCGATTTCATCGGCGGGATCGGTGTTTTGACTGTCGGGCATCGCAACCCGGTTGTGATGGACCGCGTTGCCGCCCAGTGCGAACGATTTACCCACAGCTGCTATAATGCGTTGCCACACGAACCCTACGTCGCGGTGACCGAATGGCTGGCTGAAAACTGCCCGATTGAAGGTCCGGCAAAATCCATGCTGACCAATTCTGGGGCAGAGGCGATGGAAAATGCGCTGAAGCTTGCGCGCGCCTTTACCGGTCGCACGGGTGTGATTGCGTTTGAGGGCGGCTTTCATGGTCGAACCTTGGCCACCCTGGCACTGACGGGTAAAACCAAACCCTATAAGACCGGGCTTGGCCCGTTGCCGGGACCGGTTTGGCATCTGCCATTTCCTTGCCCGGAAACCGGTGTATCGGTTGATGATGCAATGGCCGCCATTGCCAAACTGTTTGCCGTTTCCGCAGATCCGGCATCGGTCGGGGCTGTAGTGATTGAACTGGTGCAGGGCGAAGGTGGTTTTCGTGCCGCCGATGGTGAATTCCTGACCGCGCTACGCCATATGTGTGACGAAAACGGCATGGTTTTGATTGCCGATGAAATTCAGTCCGGCTTTGCCCGGACGGGCAAGATGTTTGCCGTTGAGCATGCCGGGGTTTCGCCCGATATCCTTGTTATGGGCAAGGGCATTGGCGGGGGCTTTCCGCTGGCCGCCATCACCGGTGCCGAGGATGTCATGAATGCGCTGGCCCCGGGTGGGCTTGGCGGTACTTATTCCGGCAATCCGGTGGCGTGCGCGGCAGCAACCGGCGTGTTTGAGGTTCTGAAAACCGACAAGCTTACCGCCCGTGCCAAGCAGCTTGGTGAAAAATACGCCACCCATATCGCATGGTTGCGCGATCTGCCCGGTGGGCATGTGATTGGCAACATGCGCGGGATTGGCGCTATGCGTGCCTTTGAATTGATTGCAGATAACGGCAAACCGTCACCCAAACGTCTGCAATGCTTGTTGCAACTGGCCCGTGATAACGGGCTATTGTTAATGCCAAGCGGTGAACACGCAAATGTGGTGCGCCTGCTGGCACCTTTGACTATTCCGTTTGATCAGGTTGATGAGGCCTTTGCCATCATCGCCAAGCTGCTGCCCAAGGTGGCAGAGATTAAAAGCGACGCCCTCTAGGGATCGAACAGAGATCGAATTTGCCGGTGATCCACGCCGGAAAGTTTAAAACGAAGGGAGTTTTACTGTGAGCTACAAATCCATTCTGACCGAACTTGGTCTGTCCGAAGCAGAGATTGCCAATGGCACCCTCAGTGTCCAGACCCCGGTTGACGGTTCGGAATTCGCAAGTGTCACCGAAACCACCCCGGCCGAGATGACCGATGTTATCGGCAACGCCAAAAAGGCATTTGGCGCATGGCGTCAGGTTCCCGGTCCGCGTCGTGGCGAACTGGTCCGTCTTCTGGGTGAAGAACTGCGCGCAGCCAAGGAACCACTGGGCCGTCTGGTGTCGCTTGAATGCGGCAAGATCTATCAGGAAGGTCTTGGCGAAGTTCAGGAAATGATCGACATCTGCGACTTCGCAGTTGGTCTGTCGCGCCAGCTTTACGGTCTGACCATCGCGTCCGAACGCCCGGGCCACAAAATGATGGAAAACTGGCATCCGCTGGGTGTTGTTGGCCTGATTACCGCGTTCAACTTCCCGGTCGCACCGTGGGCATGGAACACAGCGCTTGCACTGGCTTGCGGCAATGCCGTGATCTGGAAACCGTCGGAAAAAACCCCGGTTACTGCCCTTGCCTGCCAGAAGATCCTCGAAAAGGCGATTGCCAAATTCGGTGATGCACCGGCCAACCTGCATCAGGTTGTTGTCGGTGATCGTGAAATCGGTGAAATCATGACCGACAGCCGCGACGTCGCGCTGATTTCAGCCACCGGTTCTACCCGCATGGGCCGCGAAGTTGCCCCGCGTGTTGCCGAACGCTTTGGCCGTACCATTCTTGAACTTGGCGGGAACAATGCCATGATCGTGACCCCGTCGGCGGATCTGGATATGACCGTTCGTGCGGTTGTGTTCTCCGCTGTTGGCACCTGTGGTCAGCGTTGCACGTCGCTTCGTCGCCTGATCGTTCACAAGGACGTTAAGGATCAGCTTCTTCCGAAAATCATTGCGGCTTACAAGTCGGTGAAAATTGGCGATCCGCTGGCCGATGGTGTTCTGGTTGGTCCGCTGATCGACGAAGAAGCCTTTGCCAACATGCAGGCCGCACTTGCCAATGCCAAGAAAGACGGTGGCACCGTGCATGGTGGCGAACGTACCCTGGAATCGGAATATCCGAACGCGTTTTATGTCACCCCGTCGGTGGTTGAAATGCCGGGCCAGACCGAGACCGTGCGCCACGAAACCTTCGCACCGATCCTGTATGTGATGACCTACGAGACGCTTGAAGAAGCCATCGCGCTTCAGAATGACGTCCCGCAGGGTCTGTCGTCGTGCATCTTCTCGACCGATCTGCGCGAAACCGAACTGTTCCTGTCCTCGGTTGGGTCCGATTGCGGTATCGCCAACGTCAATATCGGTCCGTCCGGTGCGGAAATCGGTGGTGCCTTCGGTGGTGAAAAAGAAACCGGTGGCGGTCGTGAATCCGGTTCAGACGCATGGAAAGGCTACATGCGCCGCGCAACCAACACCATCAACTACTCCCGTGAGCTGCCGCTGGCTCAGGGCATCAAATTCGATATCTGATCACGCGTCTGATTATGTTCGATCCAAACCCCGCCGGTTCGCTGGCGGGGTTTTTCTTTGTTTGTGTTGCGCGCACAAAAAAGCGGCCCCCGAAGGGGCCGCTTTTGTAATTCAGTCTCAAAGCGTCGGCTGATTAGCCAGCTTTGGAGAAGCGCTCTGCGACATATTCCCAGTTAACCAGGCTGTCGAGGAAGGCTTTGACATAGTCCGGACGCGCGTTGCGGTAATCGATGTAGTAGGAGTGTTCCCAAACATCACAACCGAGCAGCGGGGTCTGACCGTGAACAAGCGGGTTTTCCGCGTTCGGGGTCTTGGTGACAACCAGTTTACCGGACTTGTCCATCGCAAGCCAGCACCAGCCAGAACCGAACTGGGTTACGCCAGCCTGAATGAAGGCTTCTTTGAAGGCATCGACAGAGCCGAAATCTTCAACGATTTTCTTTTCGAGTTCACCCGGGATGGCGCCGCCGCCATTGCCCTTCATCATCTGCCAGAACTCAATGTGGTTCCAGTGCTGAGCAGCGTTGTTGAACAGGCCTGCTTTGGAAGCGTCGCCGTAAGATGCAACAACAACTTCTTCAAGCGACTTGCCTTCAAGGCCCGAACCTTCGAGCAGCTTGTTGCCGTTCACAACATAGGCGTTGTGATGTTTGTCATGGTGAAACTCAAGGGTTTCAGCAGACATGACCGGCGCAAGCGCGTCATATGCATACGGAAGTGCTGGGAGTTCAAATGCCATGATACAGTTCCTCGACTTTCATTATTAATCTGTGCGGTAACGCAACATATCCCTTTTTTCGCCGTCGATAAAAGTGAAAATCCCGTGCAACATCTTGGAAACCTTTGTTGCAGGGCCGACTGGCGCATCCGGGTCGTTACACCCGTGCTACTTTATCTAGCACGCACGAGCGTTTATGCAACGCATCGCCACATTACCTTTGAATGGTTCGATATATGATGAACATTCAGGCCATCAAAACGTTCCCGGATTTTCCGGAAAAAATTGAACGGTTTGGGTCGTGGCGCAGGCGGGATGCCTATTCTTTGTAGAGTCCTACCATCTTCTGGCTTTCGTCGCCATTTGTCAGTGTGACATCGTAGTCCCCGCGTTCAAGCGACGAGATGTCAATTTTGCACGGGAACCGGACGCAATCGCGCCTGATGGCGATGGTGCCATCCGGGTGGCGCAGGGTCACTTCACCCCGGACCATTTCGGAATGGATGGTAACGCTGTCGGTGGTCGGTTTGGGTGCGACCTTGATTGCAGCCAGCCCGGCTGTCGTGATCGTCATAAGCCCAATCAGGGCAATGGCAACCGGCTTACTACGCAGAGATCTCAGCATGGCTTCCTCGCGCGGTTGTTCTTGGTTGATGCCTGCTAACTTGCGCTACGAAGCCGAAAAATTAACGGCGCAAATGGGGCATTTCCGTGCCGGTCATTGTTATTTGGGCGCAACAGCCATGCGTTTTGCGCCCCATAACAGCCCTGATCATTGCAAATCTGAACCGCGAAAGCCCAAGGTTACTGCGACAGATAAGCCCGCGCTGATTTAAGTTTTTTAGCGATATATGCGGTGGTCTGTTCGGGATCAGTCTGCCCACAAATCGCCGAGACAACGGCAATACCGTTCGCACCGCTTTCAAGAACCGGCAGGGCGTGTTCACCCTTAAGCCCGCCAATCGCAACCGATGGCAGGCCGACCATCCGCACCAGTTTTTCAAGCCCGTCAAATCCGATTGCCGGTTTATGGTCGGGCTTGGTCGCGGTGGCAAATATCGGGCCGATGCCGACATAATCGACAATCGTGTGGTCCACCTTTTGCGCGACATCTTCGCTTTCAATCGACAGGCCGATGATTTTGTCCGGGCCAAGGCGGTCGCGGGCAATTTGCGATGGCAGATCATCCTGACCGACATGCAGGCCATGTGCGCCAATGGCAATGGCGGCATCAATGTCGTCATTCACGATCAGTGGTATGTTGGTGCCTTCCATCGCCTTCATCAATTCCCGACCAACGCGAATGAGGCCCTCGGTCCCGGCCTTTTTATCGCGCAGCTGAATGAGGGTGGCACCGCCTGCAATCGCGGCCATCGTGGTTTCCACCATCGAATGGTCGCGACACAGATCGGTATCAAGCACGAGATAAAGCGATAGATCAAACGACTTCATTGAACATTGACCCGAAGGTTCTTGGCATAAGTCGCGCCATCAAGGCGATGCAGGCCATCGATAAAGGCGGTCATGAAGGATGCTGGGCCGTTTGCCGTTTTGGCGGCGATTTCACCCGCCACGGCAAAATTGCCAAGGGCGGCAATGGTGGCTTCAAACGCCCGATCGGGTGCAACCGCAAGATAGGCGCCAACAAGTGCGGTCAGCGAACAGCCTGTGGCGGTGATTTTCGGCATCAGGTCCGATCCACCGGCAATGCGCACGGATCGTTTGCCATCAGTGACAAAATCAACCTCACCCGTAACCGCAACAATGGCACCTTGTGCGATGGCAAGGCCGCGTGCGGCTTCTTCGGCCTGCTCAACCGGATCGCCGCTATCGACACCCTGACCGGCACTTTGACCGCCGCCAAGTGCAATGATTTCCGATGCGTTGCCGCGAATGACGCTGGGTTTGAGTTTCAAAAGCTCTGCCACGGCATCGCGGCGATACCCGGTGGCAAAATGCGCCACTGGATCAAGTACCCAGGGCTTGCCAGCTTTATTGGCCGCCTTGGCCGCGGCAATCATGCCTTCAACCCAGTTGGGCGAAAGAGTGCCGATATTGACCGTGAGAGCCCCGGCAATCGCGGCAAATTCACCGGATTCTTCAGGCGTGTGAACCATCGCGGGTGAGGCGCCAGCGGCCAGTAAAACATTGGCGGCGTAGTTCATCGCAACATAATTGGTGATGCACTGAATCAACGGATTGGTGGCACGCATGCGTTCAAAAAGCTCAGTCGCGGTCTGGGAAATTTCGGTCGTCATGTCGAGGCTCCACTGCAGAAACTTTGCGTATGGAGACCCAGTTCGAAGTCGGAAAGATGGAAAACGTCGTAATCCGCGTTCGCACCGTCCCTACGCCAGTATGAACTGGATCAGGTTCAAAGGGTCACTGCGCGGCAGTTTCTCAGCCCCCTTGTCGGGGCTCCCCTTGGTGAGTGCTCAACATGGGTTTTAAACCGTCTTCTGTCAATTCATCCGATCGGCATGATTGGGCAAAAGAAAAACGGCGGAATAGTATATGCCATCCCGCCGTTTCGAAGACTTTTTTTTGATAGGTTACTTGCGACGTTCCATCGCGGCCTTGAGTGCGGCGGCCATTGCACCGCCATCGCCGCCAGCGTTACCAGGGGCATTGCCACGGCTTTGGCCGCTCTGATGGCGCGGGCCTGATGAATGCTGCGGACGGTTGCCGCGCGGTGCATCGCCGCGATTGTCGGCGCGTTTTTCACGCGTGCCTTCGTAATCCGGTGCAGATTTCATCGAAAGCCCGATACGTTTACGCGGCGCGTCGACTTCCATAACAGTGACCGACACGATCTGGCCTGCCTTGACCACCTGGCGGGGATCTTCGACAAACTTGTCGGCCAGCTGCGAGATATGGACAAGGCCATCCTGATGCACGCCGATATCAACGAACGCGCCGAAATTGGTGACGTTGGTGACGGTACCTTCAAGCTTCATGCCGGTACGCAGATCCTTGATCTCGTTGACACCTTCGGTGAATTTGGCGGTCTTGAATTCCGGGCGCGGGTCACGGCCGGGCTTATCAAGCTCGGCGATGATGTCGCGGATGGTCGGGACACCAAATGTGTCATCGGCAAAATCTTCGGGGCGGAGTGTCTTGATAAAGGCCGAATCGCCGATCAGTTCTGCCAACGGCTTGGCGGCCTTGGCGCTGATCTTTTCGACCAGCGGATAGGCTTCCGGGTGCACAGCCGATGCATCAAGCGGATTGTTGGCGCCGCGAATACGCAAGAAGCCCGCGCACTGCTCGAACGCCTTTGGTCCAAGACGCTCGACCTTTTTAAGATCCGCACGCGACTGGAACGCCCCATTGGAGTCGCGATAACCAACGATATTGCGCGCCAGCGTTTCGGTCAGGCCAGCCACACGGGTCAGAAGCGGGATGGAGGCGGTGTTAAGGTCAACCCCGACACCGTTCACGCAATCCTCAACCACGGCATCAAGCGACCGGGCCAGTTTGGTTTCCGATACGTCATGCTGATACTGGCCGACACCGATGGATTTCGGTTCAATCTTCACCAGTTCTGCCAGCGGGTCTTGCAGGCGGCGTGCGATGGAGGCTGCACCACGAAGCGAAACATCAAGGTCGGGGAATTCTTCGGCTGCGAACTGCGATGCGGAATAAACCGAAGCACCGGCTTCGTTGACGATGACCTTGGTGGCCTTAAGCGCCGGGAAGCGTTTAAGCATCTGACCGGCAAGTTCGTCGGTTTCACGTGAAAAGGTTCCATTGCCAATCGCGATCAGTTCGATCTGATGGCGGGCCGCCAGTGCAGCCATGGTGTTGATCGCGCCTTCGGCGTCATTGCGCGGCTGGAAAGGATAAACCGTTGCGGTATCGACCAGCTTGCCGGTGGCATCAACCACTGCAATTTTGACCCCGGTACGCACACCCGGATCAAGACCCATGGTCGCCTTTTGCCCGGCGGGGGCCGCCAGCAACAGGTCTTTCAGGTTATCGGCAAAGACCTTGATCGCACCTTCCTCGGCAGAGTCACGAAGCGTGCCAAACAGATCCAGCTCAATCGACAGCGACAGTTTGACGCGCCAGGTCCAGCGCACGGTATCCATCAGCCACTTATCCGCTGCCTGGCCCTTGTCAGCAATACCGACATGGGCGGCAATCATCATCTCGGCCCGACCCGGCTGGCTGCGCGGACGGTCTTCGTCTTCTTTGCCAAGGGTCAGTTTCAGTTGCAGGATATCTTCGTTGCGACCCCGGAAAAGCGCCAGTGCACGGTGCGACGGGCAGGTTTTGATTTTTTCGGAATGTTCGAAATAGTCCGAGAATTTTGCACCTTCGGCCTGTTTGCCCTCGATCACCGATGCGGTGATTTCACCTTCGTTCCACAGATGGTCACGCAGTTTGGCAACAAGGTCGGCATCCTCGGCAAAGCGTTCCATCAGGATCTGGCGCGCGCCATCAAGGGCGGCCTTGGTGTCTTCGATGCCTTTTTCGGCATCGACAAATTTGGCCGCCTCGGTTTCCGGATCCAGCGTCGGGTCGTTAAACAGGCTATCTGCCAGCGGCTCCAGCCCGGCCTCGCGGGCAATCTGGGCCTTGGTGCGGCGCTTTTTCTTGTAAGGCAGGTAAAGATCTTCAAGGCGAGTCTTGGTGTCTGCCTCGTTGATTGCGGCCTCAAGTTCCGGCGTCAGTTTTTCCTGTTCGCGGATGCTCTCAAGCACGGATGCGCGGCGTTCTTCAAGCTCGGTCAGATAGCGCAGGCGTTCTTCCAGCGTACGAAGTTGGGTGTCATCAAGCCCACCGGTTTTTTCCTTGCGGTAACGGGCGATGAACGGAACGGTGGAGCCTTCATTGAGCATCTCGATGGTGGCAATGACCTGTTCCGGGCGAACCGAAAGTTCTTCGGCGATACGCTGGGGAATTGGACGCATGGTTTCTCCTTGTTTTGCTCGTATGCTTGGAATAGCGGCTTTGAGCGTGCCGGGAAAGACTCTGTTTTCCCAAATTTTTGTCGACATCCACATCAGGATTCCCTGTTTGATTCCAAAGGCCTGAAATCATTTGGGTTTGTCGACACTTGGCCCCGAAGCCAAGCGGACTTGCCGATCACGGTTGGGGACGTTATTTCTTTGGCAAATGTGATTTACCGGGCCGTGCCCAAAGCAGGAGAAGACGAATGGCCGGAAAGTTCCGCGAAACCGTCATCCATGAAGTACCCAAGGAAAAGGCAGAGCCGCAGGCCGAAACAAATACGGCATCTGACGAGATTGCGGGAGCAGAAGCCGCACCACAATTGTCTCAGGACGCGATTAATGCGCTTGCCGAAGCCAAGGCTGCAAAGGAAGCTGCAGCGAAGGCCCGCGAAATCGGCGGACCCAAAGGTCCGGAGCCGACCCGCTTTGGCGATTGGGAAAACAAGGGCCGCTGCATTGATTTCTGAGTGCAGGGTGTGAGACAGATATAAGAAAGGCCGGAGCGATATGCACCGGCCTTTCTTGTTTGGGCGATCAACGCTGTCGCAGATTATGCACCGCGGATGGCCTTGATGTTGTTGGCATATTCAGACGGTCCGCCTTTGAAGGTGGCGGAACCTGCAACCAGCACGTTCGCACCGGCTTTGATCACCTGTGGGGCGATTTCCGGGTTTACGCCACCATCGACTTCAAGGTCGATATCACGGCCGGTGGCATCAATCATCTTGCGGATGCGTTTGATTTTCTCAAGTTGGCTTGGAATGAATTTCTGGCCGCCAAAGCCCGGGTTCACGGTCATGACCAGAACCAGATCAACCATGTCCATGACATATTCAATGACACTTTCCGGGGTCGACGGGTTGAGCGAGACACCGGCTTTTTTGCCCAGTGACTTGATCAATTGAAGCGAGCGATGCAGGTGCGGGCCGGCTTCGGCGTGGATGGTGATGATGTCAGAACCGGCATTGGCGAATGCCTCGATATAAGGATCGACCGGTGCGATCATCAGATGCACATCAAACACCTTGTCACTGTGCGGGCGCAGCGCCTTGACCACATCCGGGCCAATGGTGATGTTTGGTACATAGTGACCATCCATCACATCGATATGGATATAGTCAGCACCGGCTTCGTCAACAGCGCGGACATCAACGCCAAGCTGGGCGAAATCCGCCGAAAGGATCGAAGGTGCAATTTTAATATTTGACGTGGTCATGCGTCACAGGTCCTGAAGCAATGCGGGATATGGGAAATGCGCGGCCTTCATACCCCAGATTGCCCCCTATGTCACCCGAATGGGACTCATGGCTGCCTTGTCTGCGTTAAACCGTGATTTTGTGGCTGAAAATCAGGATTTTTTGACAAGCCGTGCACAGAAAAATCCATCCATGCCGCCAAAATCGGCCATATGGATTGGAAGAATGCGCAATTCACCCGCATCGTTGATTGCCTCATCCCAGCCACCCAGTTCGTCGGCGGTGATGGCTTTGCGTTCATAGTTCGGATGATCCGCCAAGAACGATTTGACCTGATGTTCGCCTTCTTCGGGTTGCAGCGAACAGGTGCAATAAATCAGCTCGCCACCGACATTCAAAAGTTTGTCCGCCTGATTAAGTAGCTTGGTCTGAATAGGCAGAAGCGATTGCATCAGCTTGTCATTCTGACGCAGCAGAATGTCCGGATGGCGGCGAATAGTGCCGGTGGCCGAACACGGCGCATCCAGCAGGACGGCATCTGCGCGCGGCGTATCAGGTGCAAGATCGGTGGCATCGCCGGTTACGACAGCCGCACCAAGCGATACACGCTCCAGGTTTTCAAACACACGTTTCAGGCGACCTTCGGATTTATCGACCGCAATTGGACTCGCACCAAGGGATGCAAGCTGCATGGTCTTGCCACCCGGTGCCGCGCACAGGTCATAGATGGTTTTGTCCTTGTAGGCCGAAAACAGAGTTGCCGGAATGGCGGCTGCTGCGTCCTGCACCCACCAGTCACCATCCTTGTAGCCCGGCAGATCACGGATGCGTCGACCCGGTTCAAGCCGCACCGATCCGGTCGGCAGGACGATACCATCCATTTTTTCGGCCCACTCGGCGGTCTGGCTGCGATCCTTGATCGACAGATCCAGCATCGCGTGGCCAAGGCTTGCTTCGGCAATGCCTTGGGCGATCTCGGCCCCATAGGCCTTTTTCCAGGATCCGCGCAGCCATGCCGGGATGTTGAGCTGCCAGTCTTCGACACCTTCCGGCCATTCAAAGCCGTCACGCTGCAAGCCACGCAGAACGGCGTTGATCAGTTTGGTGTATTTATGCAAACCCGCATCACGCGCGAGATTGACCGTACTGTCAACCGCACCGTAGTCAGACGTATCCATAAAGAACAGCTGCGCCACACCAAGCCGCAGGATGTTGGTCAAGCGCGCCGCGACCCGGTCCTGTGGTGGTTGATAACGCGGGGCAAGTACGGCATCAATTTCGCCCAGATGGCGCAGCGTGGTGCCAAGCAATTGACGCAGGAAATTGCGATCAAGCGACGGCAGGCCATAGCCATGCTTTGACAGAAGTTCGTCCAACGTCACTTCGCCGCCGCGCAATTCCTGCAGGGTTTTAAGCGCAAGCAAGCGCGGATCGGGCGCCTCGACCGCCTGTTTGCGGGGGGCATTGCGCTGGGATGGACGGGAACGACGTTCTGCCAAAGGAATATCTCCGGTTTTAGTTTATGTGCTGTAGTTAAGCCCAGCATGGCAAACTGTAAAGCATCAAGCATGGTTTTGCGTGGCATGGCTGCTCTGTGCGGCTGTGTCGGGAATGGTGGCAGGATGGTGGGGCTGGCAGGTTGAAAAGCCTTGCGATAGGGAATGGGTCCGGCTAATCCAGACGGATCAATCTGATGGGGACAGGGACAAGGGCGATCCAACGATGACTTTTGCCGGACTTGCGACCTTTGCAAGCATCTTTCTGATCGGCTCGATGTTGCTGACGTGGGTGGTTCTGAACTATCTGCGCCGAAAGGCGATCCTTGATATGCCAAATCACCGTTCCAGTCACGCTGTACCGACCCCGCGTGGTGGCGGGCTTGCCGTGACGCCGCTTTTGATTGTGCTGGTTGCGGTCGTTTTTGTCTTTAACGGTGTTTCGGATATTGGTGACTGGTTGATGCTGGCCGCTTGCGCGGGGCTTGGTTTGCTCAGTTGGCTTGATGATCGTCATGACCTGTCTGCCGCCAAACGGTTTGCCCTGCAATTTGTCGCCGTAATCATTGGCATGTTGGCGCTTGATAAACCGGTTCTTGGCGGACTGGTGCCGATCTGGTTGGATCACGTGTTGGTGGTGTTGGCTTGGGTGTGGTTCATCAATCTGTTCAATTTCATGGACGGGATTGACGGGATTACCGGGGTCGAGGCCGGGTCAATCGGCCTTGGGATTTTTGTGCTCGCGCTTTTTGTGCCGTTGCCGCAATTCATCGGGCTTGGCTATATCGGGCTTGGCATTCTTGCGATCATGATCGGGTTTCTGATCTGGAACTGGCATCCGGCGAAGCTGTTTCTTGGCGATGTCGGATCAATCCCGCTTGGCTTTATTTTGGGATGGCTGTTGTTAAAGGTCGCCTCCGAAGGGGCGTGGACCATCGCGCTGATTTTGCCATCCTATTATCTGTTTGATGCAACATTCACCCTTATCAAACGCGCTCTGCGGCGCGAGAAAATCTGGCAGGCCCATCGCGAACATTTCTATCAGAAAGCCACCCAGCGTGGGTTTTCGCATGCATGGGTGTCGCTCATGATCCTTGTCAGCAACCTTATTCTGATCGGTGTCTGTTTTGCCCAGAGTGATACGCCGGACTGGATGCGGGTGATCGCAGCACTGATCGTTGTGCTTGGTCTGGTTGGCATGATGGTGCGGATGCCTGTGCGCGAAACACGCGGCACCTGATCGATCAGACTATTACGTGCATTGCTTGACTTGATGTGAGCAGAGCGCGAAAAGAAACCCTTATCCGTCTGTCGCCAAGCGGGTATATCCTTATAAAAACAGAAATCTGCCGGTAAGGGACCGCATGCTGCGAACATTTCAGCGAAGCCATATTGCCTTTGTCCATGACATCATCATGGCGGCAATCTCCTTCCCGTTAGCCTTGTATCTGCGGGTTGGGGATGGCGTGGTTTATTATGCGCCGCAAAATATTCTGTTTTCGTCGGGCATTTTCACGCTGATCGCAGCCGTGTCCTTCTGGTATTTCGGTCTGTATCGCGGCATTTGGCGCTATGCATCGCTCAACGATGTCATCCGTATTGCCAAGGCCGTATCGGTTGCTGTCGCGGTTCTTTTTATAGTTCTGTTTCTGACCGCACGTCTGGACTGGATGCCACGTTCGGCACCAATCATTCAGTGGTTCCTTCTGATGGCCTTGCTTGGCGGGGCACGCCTGACCTATCGGATTGCCAAGGACAAATCGACTGCACGTGCACTGGTGCGTCAGGGAACAGCACGTGTTCCGGTCTTGTTGATTGGGGCGGGAGACGAGGCAGAAGCCTTCATCCGTGAAACTGAACGATCCGCTAATACCCCGTTCAAGGTCATTGGCATCGTTTCGCTGACTCAGGGCCGGGTTGGTCGCAACATGCATGGTGTTGACGTTCTGGCGACCGTCGATCAGCTTGAAGATGTCATTCAGAAATTACAAAAGGGCAGGCATGGCCTGCCGCGCCGATTGGTGCTGAGTGGTGATGCACTGCGTCATGAAGACAATGCCAAGTGGGTCGAGATTGCTGATCGCTATGGCATGACATTGGCCCGTCTGCCCAAGCTGGGCGATCTGCGCGAAGGCCTAGCCGATCCGCTGCAAATCCGCCCGGTGGCGATTGAAGATTTGCTTGGTCGCCCGCAGGCCAGACTGGATCGCGATCGTGTGCGCGAAATGATTGCCGGCAAGCGTGTTCTGGTGACTGGCGCTGGCGGGTCAATTGGTTCGGAACTGGTGCGTCAGATTGCATCCTATGGTCCGGACAGCCTGACGTTATTGGATGCAGGGGAATTTCAGCTTTATGCCATAGATATGGAGATGGCGGAAAAGTACCCCGATTTGCCGCGCGAAAGCATTCTTGGTGATGTTCGCGATCAAACCCGCATCGGTCAGGTTTTTGATCTCTACAAGCCCGAAATCGTATTCCATGCCGCGGCCTACAAACATGTCCCGCTGGTCGAACACAACCCCAATGAAGGCATTCTGACCAACACACTGGGGACGCGCAATGTGGCCGAGGCCTGCCGTGCCGCTGGTGTTGGCACAATGGTTTTGATTTCAACCGACAAGGCGGTGAACCCCGCCAATGTCATGGGCGCATCAAAACGTCTGGCGGAATGTTATTGCCAGGCGCTGGAAACCTTGCCGCTTGATCAGCGTGGGTCGACACGGTTTGTGACTGTGCGGTTTGGCAATGTTCTGGGTTCTACCGGATCTGTTGTGCCCCTGTTCAAGCGTCAGCTTGAGGCAGGTGGCCCGCTAACCGTGACCCACGAAGGTATCACCCGTTACTTCATGACGATCGCCGAGGCCGTGGAGCTTGTTTTGCAATCAGCTGAGCTGGGGCGCCACGGGGTGACCGAGGGCGGGAAGATCTTCGTCCTTGATATGGGGCGGCCGGTTAAGATCATCGATCTGGCGCGACAGATGATCCTGCTGTCGGGCTTGCAGCCTGACAAGGATGTGGAAATCAAGGTCACCGGTTTGCGCCCGGGTGAGAAGCTTTATGAAGAGCTTTTCCACGATTCCGAGCCACCGGTCCCGACCGAGACCGATGGGGTGCTTTTGGCAGCCCCGCGTGTGGTGGATTATGGCCTGATCAAGCAGGTTTTTGATGCGCTCGAAGACAGTGCCACCAACCGAAACACTTCCAAAACGCTGGAGCTGATCAGCCAATTGGTGCCTGAATTCCAGCCGCCCGAGATCGGTGTGAAATCGATCTTTGCAGATAGCAACGGCAGCGAAACCGAGGCAGCATCTTAAAAGCTGCTTTTCACCGCATTTCCAATTGTTGTTTCAATTATCTGCACGTTCATTCTGTGATGGAATGAATTCGTGCCAAATTGTCGTTTGTCATGCCCGAAACCGGGCCATATTTTCCCATCCTGATGATGAATGGGAATGATCTTGCCGAATAAGGCCATTCCACAGGTTCAATATGATCCCGTCTTTTGGAGGCCCCATGTCGACAGACGCCTTTGTCCATCCCGATGAAATTCGTTCGATGTTTTCCAGCGCGATGTCCGACATGTATCGCAGTGAAGTGCCACAATACGGCACCCTGATGGAGCTGGTTTCCGAGATCAATCAGAACAAACTTGAAGCCGAACCAAAGCTTGCCGACAGCCTTGAATATAATGGCGAACTTGAGCGTATCGACCTTGAACGCCACGGCGCGATCCGGCTCGGCAAACCGGAAGAGCTGTTTAATATGCGCCGACTGTTTGCCGTTATGGGCATGCATCCGGTGGGCTATTATGACCTGTCTGTTGCCGGTGTACCAGTGCATTCAACCGCATTTCGCCCGATAGACGAGGAAGCGCTTAAACGCAATCCATTCCGTGTCTTCACCTCGCTGCTGCGTCTTGAACTGATTGAAGACGAAGATCTGCGCAATGAAGCGGAGAGCATTCTGGCAAAGCGCGACATCTTTACCGCGGATGCCACTAAGCTGATTTATCTGGCAGAGAAAAATGGCGGGCTGACCCGTATACAGGCCGAACAGTTCGTTGCCGAGGCACTGGAAACTTTCCGTTGGCATAGCGATGCGACCGTCACGCTTGAAACCTATCGGAAACTTCATGACGCCCATCGCCTGATTGCCGATGTGGTCTGCTTCAAGGGGCCGCATATCAACCACCTGACGCCGCGCACCCTTGATATCGATGCCGTGCAGCAAGACATGCCCAAGTGCGGCATCACGCCAAAGGCAATCGTTGAAGGGCCACCTGCGCGGTCCTGTCCGATCCTGCTGCGCCAGACCAGCTTCAAGGCGCTTGAAGAACGGGTGAACTTTATCGGTGGTCGTCGTGATGAAACGGTCCGCACCCATACCGCCCGCTTTGGCGAGATCGAGCAGCGCGGTATTGCCCTGACCGCCGAGGGTCGCAAGCTTTATGACACGCTCTTGGCCTCGACCCGTCATGCGGTGCAGATCAATGCCGGTGGGTCGAATGCGCGCGATTATGAGACCGAACTTGCAGAGCGTTTCCGTGCCTTCCCGGATGATTATGAGACCTTGCGCGTCGAAAAGCTGGCCTTCTTCCGCTATAGCCCGACCAAGGCTGGTCTGAATGCCGCCAAGAAAGGCGATCTTGATCCGGCAACTGCGATCAATGAACTGGTCGATACGGGCTATCTGCGCGCCGATCCGATCATTTACGAGGATTTCCTGCCAGTCAGTGCGGCCGGGATTTTCCAATCGAATCTTGGTAGTGACGAGCAGAAAAACTATTCAGAACAATCCAACCAGGACGTGTTCGAACAATGCCTTGGTGCGCCGGTTCTTGACGAACTTGCACTTTATGCCGGGCTCGAGCAGGCCTCACTTGCTGATGCGCTCAAAACACTGGGCGTGCGTAAAAACGTTGCATGATCCGAAACTTGGTAAAATCTGAACGGGGCGGCAGCGATGCGGTCCCGTTTTTTGCTGGTCGATAAGGTTTGCTGGCCTGATTGTTAAAACCCGCCATGCAAGAATTCGGGGTCCACATTTTGCGTCGCACATGCTAAAGCTCCGCGCGAAACATGGTTCGGACTCATTGATCATGTGTCGGCCCGGATTGGATAAACCTTCTTCCGATCCCTTTTAAAGGCCGGTTTGCCCGCACACTTTCATTTCGCATGCACGAGCAGCCATGCGCATTCCTGATTTTGTGGGCCGATATATCATCAATGGGTCCGCAACCTTCATCACATTGATGCATGAAAGCGAACCCAATGACTGCTCGTATTGCGCGCGCGCTTATTTCCGTTTCCGACAAGACCGGTCTGGTCGAATTTGCCAAATCCCTTCACGCCCAGGGCGTCGAAATTCTGTCGACTGGCGGCTCCGCCAAGGCGATCGAAGCTGCTGGTGTGCCAGTTAAGGAAGTTGCCGATCACACCGGTTTTCCCGAAATCATGGACGGTCGTGTCAAGACTCTTCATCCGAAGATTCATGGCGGCCTTCTGGGCCGCCGTTCTCTTTCCAGCCATATGCAGGCGATGGAAGATAACGACATTTCCCCAATCGATCTGGTTTGTGTGAACCTTTATCCGTTCGAAGAAACCGTCGCTAAGGGTGCCGATTTCGACACCTGCATCGAAAATATCGATATCGGCGGGCCAAGCATGATCCGCTCTGCGGCCAAGAACCACGAGTCCGTGACTGTGGTTGTTGATCCGTCCGATTATGACCGCGTCGTTGCCGAGATGAATGACAATGGCGGTGCCACCACAGCTGAAACCCGCCGTGTTCTGGCGGCCAAGGCCTTTGCCCGCACCGGTGCGTATGACTCGGCGATTTCAAGCTGGTTTGCCGGTGAACTTGGCGAAACCTTCCCGCAGCGTCTGAATGTTTCTGCCGAACTGAAACAGACGCTGCGTTACGGTGAAAACCCGCATCAGCAGGCCGCGTTCTACACCAACGGCAAAAACCGCCCGGGTGTATCAACCGCGACCCAGCTTCAGGGCAAGGAACTGTCGTTTAACAACCTGAACGACACCGACGCCGCGTTCGAACTGGTATCCGAGTTTGATGAAAAGCCGGCTGTTGCGATCATCAAGCATGCCAACCCGTGCGGCGTTGCTGAGGGTGACAGCCTTATTGATGCCTATCACAAGGCTCTGTCCTGTGATCCGGTATCGGCCTTTGGCGGCATCATTGCGGTCAACCGTACCCTTGATAAACAGACGGCCGAAGAAATCGCCAAACTGTTTGCCGAAGTCGTGATTTGCCCGGATGCAGATGACGCGGCCAAGGAAGTTCTGGCAGCGAAGAAAAACCTGCGTCTTCTGGTCACCGGTGGCATGGCGGATCCGGAAGGTGAAGACATGACCCTGCGTTCGCTGGCAGGCGGTTACCTGCTTCAGAACCGCGATGCGGGTCGCGTGAAACGCGAAGAGCTTAAGGTCGTGACCAAGCGCAAGCCGTCCGAGGCAGAGCTTGATGACCTTCTGTTTGCCTTCCGCGTTGGCAAGCACGTCAAATCAAACGCCATTGTCTATGTCAAAGACGGCAAGACTGTTGGTATCGGTGCTGGTCAGATGAGCCGTGTCGATAGCTCGCGCATTGCCGCGTGGAAAGCCGAAGAAGCTGGCAAGAATGCTGGCGAGAGCGATCTGCGCACCCAGGGCTCAGTCGTGTCGTCGGACGCGTTCTTCCCGTTTGCCGATGGCCTTCTCGCCGCAGTCAAGGCGGGTGCGACCGCAGTGATCCAGCCGGGTGGTTCCATGCGTGATGAAGAAGTCATCGCCGCAGCTGATGAAAATGACATTGCCATGGTCTTTACCGGCATGCGTCATTTCCGCCACTAGGCGCTTCGGACTTTAAAAGCAAAACCCCGCAAGGATGCCTTGCGGGGTTTTGTGTTGATTGCATCAGAACTGAAAATCAGGCCTTAACGGTTGCCTTGCCATCTTTGGCGTCATCCGAATCTGTATCCTGATCAATCAGGACGCCAGTCTGTGTAATCGCAGACGGTTTTGCCGTTTCCGGTTCTGCGGTTTCCTTGGCGGCGTCATCCTGATGAACGCGGAGCGGTGCGCGCCAGTCGACACTGCCAAACGAATGACAGGACGGGCAGGAAACGACCCAGCGGTCAGTTTCGGCCCCACAGGCGCTGCAACGCCAATCCGGATCCGGGTTGGCATGGCTTGCCTTGATCAGCAATTCACGGGCCTTCGCGCCATCCTGATTTTCACGCAGTTCAAGATCGGCCAACAGCCGGTAATGCCGGGCTTCGGCCTTGGTTGCCATGGCCTTTTCAAGGTTGCCGCGCGCAATACCCCAAAGATCGGCTTCAAGCGCTGCTTCGGCCAGAACGATCTGGCTTTCGACATGACCGGGGTTTGTCGCGACGAGTTTTTCGACCGCTTTGACTTTTGCCAACGGATCGCCAGTCAGCGTTTCACGGAAAATCGCGCCCAATGCCGCCGACGGGGCTGTTCGCCAGCTTTGCATCACGACGTCGCGTGCCTTGCTATCCTGTTTTATATCACGATAGAGCCCGGCCAGAAGCACAGCCGCACCGGTAAAGCCGGGTGCAGAATTTAGCGCCTTGCGCAAAAGCTTGGTGGCTTCTGCGTTTTCGCCTTCGGCAATCGCGTCTTCTGCCTTGGCCGTGATCAAAAGTGCACGGCGATGGGTCAGTTCGGTTTCACTAAATACGGCGGCCTTTTCTGCATCAACCAACAGGCTAAGCGCCCGGTCCCAGCGTCTTGAGGTCAGCAGCAAGTCAAACATTGTAACGATGACCGCCGGATTGCGTGGACGCAGACGGTGTGCCCGTTCGGCATAATCAAGGGCGGCTTCGCGGTCATTGGACTTCAACGCCAATTGCAAAAGGCCTCGCAGCCCAAAGAATGCGGAGTCGGGTTTTTCCAGCATGGCTTCGAACTGGCGCTTGGCGGCGTCATTATTGCCGTCCAATTCTGCCGCCTGTGCTGTCAAAAGCCGGGTCAGGGTATCGTCTTCAAGATACCGGTCGACCGCACGGGTATGTTTCAGTGCTTGGCGCACGTCTCCTGACGCCAGTTCCAGCAATCCCATGGTCAGGGCTTGCTGGCCTTTCTTGCGGCGGCGGCTGCCCAGCAGGCGGCCAAGCCAGCCCGGGGAATTGGCAATGATTGTCCAGCCGCGCCACAGCAGGACGAGTACGGCCGTTAGCGCCAAGAGGCCCAGCGCTACCATGCCGATCGATCCGTCAAAGCGATATCCCAGCCAGACAATCGTCATGCGGCCCGGATTATCGGCAAACCAGACGGTGCAGAAAACCAGTGCTGCCGTAATAAGGATAAAGATCAGAAGGCGGATCATTGACTGCCCTCCGAACTGGTACTGGTCAGAATGGTAATCGCGTGTGAACTCAGCGTCGCAATTGCCTGATTGAGGGTCTGACGGTTTTCGGCAGCCTCAAGCCAATTACTGACGGAGGCTGCGGCATGATCGCCTTCTATACCCTGAAGGGCGGCAACGGCAGCATCAAGATCATCCTGCGCCAACGCGTTTTCCGCCAGAACCAGACGGCCTTCAAGTGACTCTTCGCCTGCGGCATCAACACGCCGGATCGGGACCAGCTTTTTGATGTTCGCCCAAGTTGCATCAAGGACACTGCCCGAATGATCATCGGTGGCAGCCGCAACTGCTTCTTGTGCCATCGCCGGGAAGGACTGACGCAGTTTTTCAAGGGTTGGTGCACCCTGATCTGCCAACGGTTTCAGGGTTGCGATCTGTTCTGCAATGACTTCGTCATCGCCTGCACTGCGTTCAAGTTGGTTCAGGGCAATGACAAACGGCCCGCCACGCTGAAGGGCATCACGCAGAATGGTAACAGCCATGGCAATGGCCTGACCGCGGCTTTCAACTCGCAAACCGCTGGTCGCACGGATTTCTTCCTCCATGGTCGACAGGCGGGCAGACAGCTCACGCATTTCATTGGCGACACCAGCCAGTTCGCTTTCGACCCGTGCCAGTTCCTCAATCGGGGCGGTACGGGTTTCGATCTCTGCCATGCGACGTGCAACCGTGTTGTTCAGTGTATCGCCACGTTCATTGTTCAAACGTTCGCGCAGAGCATCAATCGTGCCTTCCAAACGCGAAAGGCGTTCGGTCAGGTCCGGGTCAATGACGACAGATCCATCCGGGATGGGGTTGGAGTTCGCGGTCGAGGCGCTTTTATCTGTAGCAGTTGGAAGCATTCCCTCGGTTGCCAACACGCCGTCATCCTTTTCGGCCATGGTGGCATCTTCGTTTGGCGCAGGAGGTGTTGCGTGATCAGATGAAGCATTTTCTGTCGGCGCGTTGGTGACTGTAATCTCGTTGCCATTGGTCGCATCCGGGCCGTAGCCCTCAGGTGCGATTTCGGCAAGAATTTCGTTTGGTATATACTGGGTCAGAACCGGTTCTGCATCGCGCCACCAGATTGCGCGTGTCAGCCAGCCTGCTGCCAGGGCACCGACGATAATGATCACAAACAAAAACAGCGCTTTGCCACCGCCGCTTTTCTGTTTTGCGGGCGCGCTCGATTTCGCTGCCGATGCCTTTTTATCGTCACCGGCTTTGGTGTCGGGTTTTGACGTGCCAGTTGCTGCGGTAGTTGTGCTGCTTGCGGGTTTGTCCGCAGGGCTGCCGTCCTTTTTCGCAGTGGTTTCACCAGATTTGACCGTGCCTGAGTTTGGCACGCTGGATTTGGGGGGGGTGCCGGTGTCGTCCGTTTTGGCGGACGATTTCGCATTGCCTTTGCTATCTACGGAAATCGTGTCGGACGACTCTTTGGTGTCGGCCGATTTTGCGGAAGCATTGGTTTTTGGCGTTTCTGGTGTTTTCACGATCAGACCATTGCAGTTTGCGGTTATTCCCAAGACGGCGTCAGGCGCAGGAAGCCATTACGACAGGGACCCTAGCTCGGAAAGAAGGTATTCTTGTGTCGGTTGTGATGCAACGCGTGTTCTATACCATGTAAGATCGGATATCTTCGATTGCACCGCCGGACTTAGGCAAATCGCGCTTGTTCCGGACAAGTCTCTTTCCAGCTTATAGCTGCGGACCAGCTTAACAAAGGTTTCCGCAGTGCGGGGAGAGAAAAATAAAACAGCTTCAATATGATGGTTGCGAAGCGCCTCTAAAACGTCTTCTGGGAACGACTTGCTTTCTTGTGCTTCATAAACGGTTTGCCGATCGACGTTATATCCATCAGTCAAAAGCATCTGGCCAAGATCACCTGCCGTTTTACGTGCGGCTGGATGGAAAAGTGGTCCATGTGCAGGATCAACTTTTTTGCGAATTAACGCTGCCAGATCGTTGATGTCACCATTTGCCGAATAAACATCATCAAAGCTAAATGCGGCGCACGTTCTGGCTGTCGCATCACCAACACAATACGCCGGAAGTGACCGATCCCCGGTCAGTTTGGCAAATGCCCGGACCCCGTTCGCCGATGTGAAAATCACTGCTTGGTATTTCTTGATATCAAGCGGGCTTGTCGGCACTGGAATGACAATATTCAGCATTGGCGCAGACAGGTGACGATAGCCGCGCTTATCAAGCGCTGCCAAAAGGTCGGCAGAGTCGGTATCGGGCCGGGTATTTAGAACCAAGGGTCCCATCTGCGTCCCTGTCTGTTGCCTAGGGTACTGATTCTCGTCAGGCGGAAATGAAATCTGGTCCGCCACGCTGTTTGAGCTCTTCACCGGCATCCGTGCCAGCCGCCATCGCCGTTGCGATATCCGGTTTGGCGATCATGCGTTCGGTATCAAGGCGTTCGCTGCCGTCCGGGCGCACAATCGATACACGCAGGCGCAGGCTGCCATCATCCTGAAACTCGGCCAGTGCTGCGATCGGGGTGCGGCATGACCCATCAAGTGCCTTAAGCGCTGCACGTTCTGCTGCCACGCGAATGGCAGAGGTTTCGCAATGAAGCGCAGCAAGCCATTTTTTGCACTGTGCATCATCTTCGCGGATGGTAATGCCAATGGCGCCTTGCGCAACCGCCGGCAACATATCGTCTTCGGAAATCGGGGCTGTGGCGATGTCAGGCTGCCCCAAACGGTTGAGGCCCGCCATTGCCAGAAGTGTGGCATCAACCTGTTCTTCGCTGAGTTTGCGCAAACGGGTTTGCACATTCCCGCGGAATGTCACGACCTTGAGGTCGGGATATTTGTTCAGGATCATGGCCTGCCGACGAAGGCTGGCCGATCCGATCACGGACCCGGCGGGCATTTCGGCAAAGCTTTTATATTTCAGCGAAATAAATGCATCGCGGACATCTTCGCGTGGCAGGATGGTTGGCAGGATCATGCCATCGGGCAGAACAGTTGGCACATCCTTCATGCTGTGAACCGCAAGGTCGATATCACCCCCCATAAGGGCGTCATCGATTTCCTTGGTAAACAGCCCCTTGCCGCCGATTTCCGACAAGGCACGATCAAGGATCTTGTCGCCGGTTGTGGTGATCACTGTGACGGCAATTGCGCCTTCTTCGGCTAGTTCCGGATGGGCATTTGCCAGTTTGTCACGGACCTCATGCGCCTGTGCCAAAGCCAGGGGCGAACCGCGGGTGCCGATGCGAAGTTTTGCTGTATCTGTCATGAGTGAAGTCTTAGTCTTAAAACTGTTTAAAAACAAGGTCTGCGGGCAGCCTATTGCCACCGGCAAAGGGCTGAATTTTCGGTTATTGTAATCGCTCGAAACTGGGCTGCATTGATTTAGGTCGCGGTTCAAAATCTTTGCTGCCTTCGTGAAACGCGATAACTGCATATGGCACTTGCGCTGCACGGGGGTGGAAAGCGCAGGAACTTTCCGCTACATCATCGTCACACCTGTAATAGGATTCCGATTGCCGTCCGTGTCGGCAGAGTTGGTAAAACGGATCAGGATCATGATCGTTCTGGGTATCGAAACAAGCTGTGACGAAACGGCCGCTGCTGTCGTGAACGACAAGCGCGAAATTCTGGCAAACCGTGTGTTGTCTCAGCTTGACGATCATCGACCCTATGGTGGGGTGGTGCCGGAAATTGCCGCGCGTGCCCATCTTGAACATCTTGATCGTCTGGCGGCCGAGGCCATGGATGATGCCGGTGTGGATTTTGATGATCTTGATGCCGTGGCCTGCACCGGGGGGCCAGGGCTGATCGGTGGCGTGATGGTTGGTACCATGACGGCCAAGGCGATTGCCTTTGCCGCCCAAAAACCGTTCCTTGCCGTCAATCATCTGGAAGGTCACGCGCTGACTGTGCGTTTGACCGACGACGTCGCATTTCCCTATCTGCTGTTGCTGGTGTCCGGTGGGCATTGTCAGGTCCTGATTGTCGAGGGTGTTGGCAAGTACAAGCGCATTGGCACCACCATTGATGACGCGGTCGGCGAGGCGTTTGACAAAACCGCCAAGATGATGGGGCTAGGCTATCCCGGTGGTCCGGCACTTGAAAAGATTGCCGCGAAGGGGGATCCGAACAGGTTCGGTTTGCCGCGCCCATTGCGTGGAAGGCCGGGGTGCGATTTCTCCTTCTCGGGCCTCAAGACAGCCGTTCGGACTTATCTGGATGGCTTCCCGGTCGAACAACAAACTGATGAGGTCAAGGCCGACCTTGCGGCATCTTTCCAGCGCGCGGTGGGTGATACCCTTATTGATCGCGCGCGCAATGCCGTGTTTGAATTCATGCGCGATTACCCCGGTGGCAAAACGCTGGTGCTTGCCGGTGGGGTTGCGGCCAACAAGTATCTGCGTGGGCGTCTTGTGGAACTGACCGATCAGGCCGGGATGGAACTGGTCGCACCGCCGCTTCATCTTTGCACCGACAATGCCGCGATGATTGCATGGGCCGGGTTGGAGCGGTTCCGTCTGGGTGAGCGCGATGATCTTGATTTCAAGCCGCGCCCGCGCTGGCCACTGGATCCTGAGGCCCCCAAACGCCCGGGTGCCGGGGTCAAGGCGTAAGGCCCATCTGCCGCGTTTGACGTATTTGCCGATCCTCGAAACAACTTCATTTTTGCCGGACAAACATCATGAAAAAGCGCATTACAGTTGTGGGTGGCGGTGCTTGGGGAACGGCTCTGGCTGTGCAGGCTGTGCGGGCAGGTGAAGACGTTGAACTGATTTTGCGCAACGAAGAACTGGCTGATCGGATCAACACCAAAGGTGAGAACGATCTTTACCTGCCTAGTATAGAGCTTCCGGGTGCTTTGCGGGCCACTACGCATTACGAAGGTCTGCGTGATTCTGATGCGGTTTTACTGGTGACACCTGCGCAGCATTTGCGTGAGACCCTGATCAAGCTGTCATCGCATTGGCCAGATCAGCTTCCGGCGGTAATTTGCTGCAAGGGCATTGAAAAGGAAACCGGTGCCCTGATGGCACAGGTGGTGTCCGAAACCCTTGGAAACGTGCCGGTGGCGGTCCTTTCGGGGCCGACTTTTGCCAAGGAGGTTGCGATCGGCTTGCCAGCCGCAATCACGCTGGCCTGTGAAGATCGTGCCCTGGGCAAACGCCTGGTCGAGTTGATCGGCACGCCGGAATTCCGTCCTTATTTCAGTACCGATGTCGCTGGTGTCGAGGTGGCTGGCGCGATCAAGAACGTTCTGGCGATTGCCAGTGGCGTGGTGGCCGGATTGAAATTGGGTGACAACGCCCGTGCAGCCCTGATTACCCGTGGTATTGCCGAAATGTCACGTCTGGCGGTTGCCATGGGTGGCCGGGTTGAAACCATGCTGGGACTTGCGGGTCTTGGCGACTTGACCCTGACCTGTACCGGCACGTTGTCACGCAATTACACCTTTGGCGTCGCACTGGGCGAAGGCCGCAAGGCACAGGACATTCTGGCCGAACGCCGTTCAGTCACCGAAGGCGTGCATACCGCGGCATCCATCACCGCCGTTGCCAGCAAATATGGTGTCGAAATGCCGATCTGTGCGGCTGTTGATCAGGTCGCCAATCACGATGCGGATCTGCGTAGCACGATCAATGCCCTGTTGCAGCGCCCGTTCCGCGACGAGCTTGAAAACGCCTATTAAATTCTGGCCTTGCGGTTATTGACCGCGCAGTTCGGCTTGAGAATGCGTTGGGCTTCTGTCAATTTATGGATATTGAACCCATAAAGAAGCAGGAAACCGTTCATGCATTTCTACATCCGTTGTGTTGACAAGCCTGGCCACCTTGATGTGCGCAAGGCCAATCGCGAAGACCATCTGGCCTATATCAAAGGCGGTTTTGCTGATCGCATTGTCGCAGCTGGTCCGACCCTTGATCCCGACATGGAAGGCATGAACGGCTCGGTCTTTATCATCGAGTTTGATGCCATCGAAGACGCGCGCGAATTTGCTGCCAATGATCCTTATGCCAAGGCTGGCCTGTTCGAATCCGTTGTTATTCGTCCGTTCAAGAAGGTCTTCTGATCCATGGCGTATTGGCTGGTCAAAACCGAACCGGGAAGCTGGTCGTGGGACGATCAGGTCAAGAAGGGGGTCGAAGGCTGGGATGGTGTGCGTAACCATCAGGCAGCCAAGAACCTGCGCGCGATGAAAATCGGCGACAAGGCGTTCTTTTATCACTCGGTGAACGAGAAACGCATTGTCGGGATTGTCGAGGTGGTCCGGGAATACTACCCGGATCCGACCGATGAAAAGGGCAAGTTTGTTCAGGTTGATTTCGAAACGGTCAAACCGTTGAAAACGCCAGTGACCCTTGCCGATATCAAGGCCGATCCGCGATTTTCCGATCTCGCCTTGCTTAAACAATCGCGTCTATCGGTCATGCCAATTGATGACGCGTCCTGGGCGGCGATCTGCGAGATGGGCGGGGTCGATCCATGAGTGATTTGCCTGCGCCCGGCACGGTGCTTTGCGCGCTCAGCGATCTTGATGCCACCGGTGCCAAAGGCCTTAATCTTGGTGGTACCGGTATTTTTGTTGTCCGTAGTGGCGATGACGTTTTTGGCTACATCAATAGTTGCCCGCATATCGGTGTGCCGCTGGATATGGAACCAGATGAATTCATCAGCGACTTTGGCAATGAAATCATCTGTTCGACCCATGGCGCACGGTTTCGGATCGAGGATGGCGAATGTGTATCCGGCCCGTGCGCGGGTGATATGCTTGAACCGGTTGCGGTGAGAATAAAGGACGATCAGGTCGTTCTGGCCTAATCGCCTGTCGCCATACGTAATTTATGCGAGACGGCGCGTTATCCCGCCGTCTTTGCGATCACTTCTTCGATATGCATGGTGATAACGTCAAGCTGATCTGGCTCCGAAAGCCGATGATCGCCGGTCTTGATCAAATCCACGCGGACATCCTCAGATACCAGCGCCTCGGTCAGGCGGATCGCTGTCTGCCACGGCACATCCGGGTCCTGCATGCCCTGAACCAGTCGGACCGGGCATTTCAGATCAATCGGCTTGCGCAATAAAAGCTGTTTTCGGCCATCCTCAATCAGATCGCGGGTGATCGTGTATGGATCATCGCCATATTCGGTCGGTTCGATCAATGCACCTTCACTCATGATGGTGTTTTTCTGTTCTTCACTGAACTGCGCCCACATCAGGTCTTCGGTAAAGTCGGGGGCAGCAGCAATGCCAACCAATCCGGCAATGCGTTCCGGTCGGGAGAGGGCTGCGAGAAGCATGATCCAGCCGCCCATCGAAGAACCGACAAGAATCTGCGGGCCAGAGGTGATTTCATCAAGAACAGCAACGGCATCGCGTGCCCACTGCCCGATGGTGCCGTCGGCAAATTTGCCCGACGATTGTCCGTGACCAGTGTAATCAAAGCGGGTATAAGCCACCCCCTGCCGAATGCAATGCGCCTCAAGGTGAGTGGCCTTGGTACCGGTCATGTCTGACATGAACCCGCCGAGAAACATTACACCGGGTGTATTGTGCACCTGTACGTCAGATGGCTTGCCCGGCACGTGATGGTATGCGATTTTTAAACCATCTGGACGGTTGAGATATTCGGGCTTTGCAGGCTGTGGCGTTGGCAGGTCATGGGTCATCCGGGGCATTTGTCCTTGGGTGTTGATGGTTGGAGTTGCATGAGCGCGTCAGAAGTAATGACAGAAACAGTCTATCGATCAGAGCCCCAAGCGCAAGGTGGGGACTATCGGCCTGCCGTTATTTTACAGGTGCTTCCCGAACTTGATGCCGGCGGTGTGGAGCGCGGAACAGTTGATATCGCGCGCGCTATTGTCGATGGCGGTGGCAAGGCGCTTGTCGCATCCCAGGGCGGCCGGCTCGAACGAGAACTTGATCGGTTTGGTGCCAAGCACATCACCCTGCCGCTTAAATCAAAGAACATCCTCACCATGCGCAAGAACATTGATGCGCTCGTCAAACTGATCCGTGAAGAGGGTGTCGATATCATTCACGCCCGTTCACGTGCACCGGCCTGGAGTGCCTATTTTGCGGCGCGCAAGACCGGCATTCCGTTTGTGACGACCTTCCACGGCACTTATTCCGGATACAACAACCCGTTCAAGCGTCGCTATAACGCGATCATGACCATGGGTGATCAGGTGATTGCGATTTCCAAGCACATCGCCAATCACATCAACAAATATTACAAGGTCGATCCGGATCGCCTCAATATCGTGCCGCGCGGAACAAATGTGGATTTGTTTAATCCGGAAAATGTCAGTCAGGAACGCCTGATTGCGCTTTCCAACCAGTGGCGCCTGAATGGTGAGGAATATGTCATCATGATGCCGGGGCGTATCACGCGCTGGAAGGGGCATGGCTTCCTAATTGGTTCGCTTCCCGCCGTTCTTGAACAACTTGGCCATCGCAAAGTACGATGTCTGATCGTTGGATCGGATCAAGGGCGGACAGGTTATCGCGAAGAGATCTTGAGCCAGACTCGCAAGCTTGGGTTGGAAGACATCGTCCATATTGTGGATCACTGCAACGATATGCCAGCAGCCTATATGCTGGCAGATGTCGTTGCCTGCCCATCAATGGAACCAGAGGCTTTTGGCCGTGTTCCTTCTGAAGCGCAGGCAATGGGGCGACCGGTTGTGTCGACGGCGCATGGTGGTGCAATGGAAACTGTTCTTCCAGGCGAAACAGGTTGGTTGGTCAGTCCAGGCGAGGTTGATCAATTGTCCCGTGCTTTGGTTCAGGTTCTTAGCCTTACACCCGAAAAGCGCGCCAAACTTGCCGTTAAAGGTCGCGATCATGTGATTGCAGAATTCTCTTTGGAACAAATGGCCGAGCGGACACTAAATGTTTATGCCAAGGCGCTGAAACGGGTCATCAGGAACGCCGCATGACCGACAATAAAACCGAAAGCATGTCCGTGAATCCTGATGATTTCTGGGTTGATGAACAGCCTGTGGAAGGGACGGAAGAGTCCAAGCGCAAGCGTATCCTTGTCATCAAACTTTCTGCGCTTGGAGACGTTGTCTTGGCGATGGGTCCGTTTGCGGCCATCCGTGCCGCCCATCCAGATGCGCATATCACGGTGCTGACCACGCGGCCTTATGTTGATCTGATGAAGGCCAGCGGATTTTTTGATTCGATCGCTATCGACCGTCGCCCAAAACTGATTCAAGTGCGTGAAGTCTTGGCGCTGCGACGCTTTCTTCGGAACGGTAATTTTGACCGGGTTTATGATCTGCAGACGTCCGACCGGACCGGCTTTTATTATAAACTGTTTTGGCCGGGACCCAAGCCGGAATGGTCAGGGATTGCGCGTGGGTGCTCTCATCCACATGCCAATCCTGAGAGCTCAAATATGCATACGATTGATCGACATGCGGACCAGCTTGCTGATGCCGGTATCAAGGATGTTCCAGCACCATACATTTCAGGGCCCGATATAGACCTAGACCGATTTGGCATTCGAAGCCCGTTTGTTCTGATCTGCCCCGGCGGAGCGCCACACCGTCCGGCGAAACGCTGGCCGGCTGAGCGGTTCGGTCTTCTTGCCAAGAAATTGGCCGATTACCGTTTGACCCCGGTTCTGATCGGAACCGATAGCGAAGCAGATGTTTTGAACCGGATTGATCAGATGTGCCCGAAGGCACGCAATTTGATGGGGCGTACCGGGTTTCTTGATATTGCATCGCTTGCAGCGCGTTCGGTTCTGGCGATCGGAAATGATACCGGTCCAATGCATATCGCCGCGGCGGCCGGTGCACCATCAGTGGTTTTGTTTTCACGTGAGTCCGATCCAAAGCGCTGCGCTCCCCGTGGGCACGCTCCTAATGCAGTCAGTATTATACGCGAGAGTGATCTGCGAGAATTGACTGTAAACCGGGTGATGGATGTCATTCGTGAGCGCCTTGATCTCACCGACTAGGATTGCAGGATTTGTTTGATTTGGCGATCTCGTACAAAGGCGCGGAAAATGGCGCTTTGAGGGCGCTGTAATTGCCTAAAATCATTGCTTTCTGAACGCACGTGGATATGCTAGGTCAGGTTTCAAGGAAAACATCCGAGAACGTCCTTGCGTGTTTTTCTGTTTCTAACCGATTTGTTTGATGACCATAGGAGATTATCCATAGCACGACCACGCAAACCGATGCAGCCGACCAAGGAAGGTCCGCGCGTCAACGAGGATATCAAAGCCCGTTCCATCTGTGTTGTTGACTCTGAAGGCAACATGTCCGACCCGATGACGGTGCGTGAAGGCATTGAAATGGCAGCGGAAGCTGGACTTGATCTTGTCGAAGTCGCTCCGAATGCCGAGCCGCCAGTTTGCAAGCTGATTGATTACGGCAAGTTCAAATACGAACAAAGCAAGAAGCAGAACGAGGCCAAAAAGAAACAGAAGGTTATCGAGGTCAAGGAGATCAAACTCCGTCCGAACATTGATATCCATGACTACAACGTCAAACTGCGTGCTGCGCAGAAGTTTCTTGGCGGTGGAGACAAGGTGAAAGTCACGTTGCGTTTCCGCGGACGTGAAATGGCTCACCAGGACCTCGGTCTTGGCATGCTGCAGCGTTTTTCGGGGGACCTTGAGGACCTCGCAAAACCGGAGATGATGCCAAAGATGGAAGGCCGTGTTATGATTATGGTACTGGCGCCGCGTTAAGACGCGGCGTTTTGCCTTTTACCCCAAGGTTCAAGCCAAAGAGGGAATGCCATGCCAGTCGGAAATGATCTTTTGATCGTGGGCGTCGATGATGACCCCAAAAGTCTGGTTCTTCTGAAACGAATCGTCGAAAGCGGCGGGTTCACGTTTCAGGGTGCTTCCTCTGGCAAGGATCTTCTTAAACTTCTCAAGACCAAACGTCCGCGCATCATCCTGATGGATATCATGATGCCTGACATGAACGGGTTCGAGACCGCGATTAATGTCCGGACCCAGTTTCCCGATCTGGCCTGTGCAATCATTTATGTCACGGCGCGCCAGGGGGAAGAAGATTTGCGGGGTGGTGTTGCCGCCGGCGGCAATGATTTCGTGCTGAAACCGATCAATCGCGAAAAGCTTATGAGCCGAATCGAAAAATGGATCGGTCGGGCGCATACCATCAAGACCGCTATCTAATTGCGGCCTAAAGCCCGATGATGTTTTCGGATATTCTTTCTGATCTCGGGCCGCTCTGACCCTCTTACTGGCCAAGCCACCCGACAATTGTCTCAATATAGACCGAGAAGATGGAAAAGCTGACGACGCCAATTGCGGTGGTCACCAGCACGATCGAGGAACTGCGCACGATATAGCGGTCATAGGTCGTTGCTATTACGAACACATTTCCTGCTGTCGGAAGAGCTGCCAGTAACAAGACGGCCTTTGTTTCAAGTCCGCTTGCTGAGCCAACAATCCAAAACCCGATAAATACCGCAATCGGATGCACAATCAGTTTGGCAACCGACATGGTGGCAAGTTCGGCGCGCTTTTCGGCAATCGGTCGCCCAACCAGCGCAACGCCAATGGCAAACAATGCCGCCGGGCCTGCACTTTGCCCCAACAAGTCCAGCAAGTATTCAACGCCGTCGGGCCAATCCAGATCAAGCAAACTTGCAAGCACACCGATGATAATTGCAAGTACAACCGGGTTCGTCAGGGTGCCTCTGATGATCTTGCCCGTCGGATGGCTGCCCTTGGCGTGCTTTGTCCCTTCCAGCAACAAAAGCGAGAGCGGCAGCATCACAATCAAATCAACTGCAAGCGCGACAATCAGCGGCACAGTCGCCAGTGGGCCAAGCAACCCGATGATCAGCGGAAGCCCCATGAAGCCGACATTGCCCATGGTTCCGGCAAAGGAAAACAGCGTCTGGCTGGCCGGATCAAGATGGAACACGCGCGAGGCGATGAGCCGCGAAATGCCATAAACCACAAGAGTGCCACCGCCATAGGCGAGGATGATGTCAGGCTGCCAAATCTCTGACGGGCTTCGGGTCGCAAGTGCCTTGAACAACAGGGCGGGCAGCGCAAAGTAGAACACAAACCCGTTGATGCCGCGCATCCCGTCGGGTGATACGATCTTGAACTTGCCGCCAATCCAGCCAAGGCCGATCAGTGCAAAGAATGGCAAAATGATTGATGTGATTTGCGACATGTGATCAGTCAGATGGCAGAATGCGCGATGATGGATTGGGTCTGAAAAAGTGGTGCCTGCGCACAATGGCGGCTCAATGTCCCAAAAAGCAAGGGGAAAGGGCTGAATTGACCCTTGAAAAAGGTAAAGTCGGAGTCTATAACCACCCGTCCCCAAAACAGGTGGTGAGGCTGGAAGGTTTATATAGATCCTTCAGGGCATGCCCAGCCGCCGTAGGGGATTTCGTTTTCATTGCTTTTGCAAGGATAGAAAAATGCCCAAGATGAAGACCAAAGCGAGTGCGAAAAAACGCTTTCGCCTGACCGCCAGCGGAAAAGTCCGTCACAACGTGGCAAACAAGCGCCACCTTCTGACTGCGAAACCGACCAAGATGAAGCGCCAGGCACGTGGCACGGAGATTCTCTGTGACGCAGATGCCCGCATCGTCAAAAAATTCCTGCCGTACGGTTAAGGTTGAAGGAGAGTTAAATGGCTCGTGTAAAAGGGGGCGTGTCTTCACACGCTCGTCACCGCAAGGTTATTAAGGCTGCCAAGGGTTACCGCGGTCGCCGCAACAATACTTTCCGCACCGCCGTTCAGGCTGTGGAAAAAGGTCTGCAGTATGCATACCGCGATCGTCGCGTTAAGAAACGCCAGTTCCGCTCGCTCTGGATTCAGCGTATCAACGCTGGCGCACGTGAGAACGGTCTGAGCTATTCCCAGTTCATGAATGGCCTGAAAAAGGCTGGTGTTGAACTGGACCGTAAGGTTCTTGCCGACATCGCAGTGCGTGAGCCGGAAGCTTTCAAAGCTCTGGTCACCCAGGCGCAGGCTGCACTGGACTGATAAACCTTTGTAAAAAGGTTTCATCGGCACTTGCCTGATTTGATCAGGGGCGGCCATATTGGCCGTCCCTTTTCTTTTTGTGATTTTTAAACCCAAGCCAAAGCGTCGGAAGTTATGGAAAACATCGAAGCATTGCGCGAAGAGGTTCTGGCGGAAGTCGAAAAGGCAGCGGATCTGACCGCGCTTGAAGACGTCCGCATCAGCGCCCTTGGCAAGAAAGGCCGCATTACCGGCCTGATGAAAAACCTTGGCAAGATGGACCCTGACCAGCGTCGTGAATTTGGTCAGACGCTTAATGCCGTCAAGGACCAGGTCGCTGGCGCAATCGAAACCCGTAAAACTGCCCTAGAAGATGCCGCTCTCGAGGCGCGTCTGTCGGGCGAGCGGATTGACGTCACCCTGTCCTCGCGTCCGGATGAAACCGCAGGCCGCATTCACCCGATCAGCCAGACGATCGATGAAATCGTTTCGATCTTTGGCGAAATGGGCTTTGCCCTGGCCGAAGGCCCGGATGTTGAAGACGACTTCCATAACTTTACCGCATTGAACATTCCGCCGGAACACCCCGCGCGCGAAATGCAGGACACCTTCTATCTGCCCGAACAGGAAGACGGTTCGCGCCTTGTGCTGAGAACGCACACCTCGCCGGTGCAGATTCGGACCATGCAGTCCAAAACCCCGCCGATCCGCATCATTGCGCCGGGTCGTACCTATCGCTCAGACAGTGACATGACCCACACGCCGATGTTCCATCAGGTCGAAGGTCTGGTGATCGACAAGAAAACCCATATGGGTCATCTCAAGGGCTGTCTGCTCGAGTTCGTCAAAACCTATTTCGAACTTGATGATGTGCCGGTCCGCTATCGTCCAAGCTTCTTCCCGTTCACCGAGCCGAGTGCCGAAATGGATATCGGTTGTTCGCGCAAGGGTGGGGAGCTCAAGATTGGTGAAGGCGACGACTGGTTGGAAATTCTTGGCTGCGGCATGGTTCATCCGCGCGTGCTGAGCGCCTGTGGCCTTGATCCGGAAGAATATCAGGGCTTTGCCTTTGGTATGGGGATCGAACGTATCGCCATGCTGAAATACGGCATTCCCGATCTTCGCACCTTCTTCGATACCGATCTGCGCTGGCTGAAACATTATGGTTTCGTGCCGCTGGATGTACCGAACATGGTAAGGGGCTGAGATTATGAAATTCACACTGAATTGGCTGAAACAGCACCTTGATACCGATGCGTCGATTGAGGTGGTTGCCGAAAAACTGACCGATATCGGTCTTGAAATCGAAGGCGTGACCGACCGCGCGGCAGCCCTTGCCGACATCCGTGTCGCCCACATTGAAGAAGCCGGACAACATCCCGATGCTGACCGCCTGAAGCTTTGCCGGGTTAATACCGGCGAAAAAATCATTCAGGTCGTTTGTGGTGCGCCGAATGCCCGTACCGGACTTAAGGTCGCATTGGCACAGCCGGGCGCGATCATTCCGATTGATGGCTCAAAACTGAAGCCGGGCAAAATCCGTGGTATCGAAAGCCAGGGTATGATGTGCTCAACCCGCGAGCTCTGCCTTGGTGAAGACCATGACGGCATCATCGAACTGCCTGAAGATGCCGAAATCGGTGCACCGGTTGCGTCTGTCCTTGGTGCGGATGATCCGATCCTTGAAATCGGCCTGACCCCGAACCGCCCGGACTGTACCGGTGTTCGCGGGATCGCCCGCGATCTGGCGGCTGCTGGCATCGGCACACTTAAGGCTGATCCGCGCCAAGAGCCGGTTGCTGGTGCGTTTGACAGCCCGATTGGCGTTACGATCAGTACCGAGATTGCATCCAACAATGCCGTTCCGGCCTTCTATGGCCGCTACATCCGCGGTGTGAAAAACACCGAAAGCCCGGAATGGCTGAAAGCCCGTCTGGAAGCCATCGGGCTGCGTCCGATTTCCGCCCTGGTGGATATCACCAACCTTGTGACTCATGACCTTGGTCGTCCGCTGCATGTGTTTGATGCCGACAAACTGTCGGGCGACATCAATGTGCGTTACGCGACCAATGGCGAAAAGATCGCAGCCCTTGATAACAGGGAATACGAACTTTCCGACTCCATGGTGGTGATTGCCGATCAGGCAAAGGCACTGGGCATTGGTGGCATCATCGGTGGTGAAGAAACTGGCTGCCTTGAAGAAACGACCAATGTGTTTGTCGAATGCGCACTGTTTGATCCGATCAGCATTGCCAAGACCGGTCGTAAGCTTCAGATCAATTCCGATGCACGCTATCGGTTTGAGCGTGGCGTTGATCCGCAGTCGGTTGCCTGGGGCATGGAAGTTGCCACCCATCTGATCACCGAGATCTGCGGGGGTGAAGTATCCCATGTCGTCAAGGCGGGCGAAGTACCAAATCCGCGCAACGCCTTTGATCTGCGCATTGATCGTATTCGTGAGCTGGGCGGCGTTGCCGTTGAAGCAGATCGGGCGATTGAAATCCTGAAATCGCTGGGCTTCGAGGTTAGCGGTTCTGCACCGGTTATTAACGCCGTCGCACCGACCTGGCGTCCGGACATCATCGGTGAAGCCGATCTGGTCGAGGAAGTCCTGCGCATTGTCGGTTATGACAAAATCCCGACAGTCCCGCTGGAACGTGAAACCAGCCTGCCAGTTCCGGCCTTGTCGCCGTTCCAGAAACGCGTTGGCCTGACCCGTCGGGTTCTGGCATCGCGCGGTCTTTATGAAACCGTGACCTGGTCCTTTACCGACTCGCGTTGGGCCAAGCTGTTTGGTGAACTCAAAGACGGTCTGTATCTGGCGAACCCGATCAGTTCTGACCTTGATATCATGCGCCCGAACGCCTTGATCAACATGATTGCGGCGGCCGGTCGTAACCAGGCCCGTGGTTTTTCCGATCTGGCGCTGTTTGAAGTTGGTCCGGAATTCTTTGGCGATCAGCCGGGCGATCAGCGTCTGGTGGCCGCAGGCTTGCGTTCCGGTGCAACAACTCCGCGCAGCTGGACCGGTTCACGCCGTGATGTCGACGTGTTTGACGTCAAGGCCGATGCCGAAGCCCTGATCGAAGCACTGGGTACCAGTGCCGCCAATGTTCAGGTCAATACCGATGGTGCGCCGGAATGGTATCATCCGGGCCGCTCGGCAGCCCTGCAGCTGGGTCCGAAAAATGTTCTGGGCTATTTCGGCGAATTGCATCCGAAAGTGCTTAAGGCACTTGGCGTCAAAGGCCGCGTTGTTGCGTTTGAGTTGTTTGTTGAAAACGTCCCGATGCCAAAGAAAAAGGGCACAGCCCGTCCGGCGCTGAACGCATCAAGCTTCCAGTCGGTCGAACGCGACTTTGCCTTCTTGCTTGATGAAGCTGTGAAGGCAGAGGCGATCATTAAGGCCGCCAAAGGTGCCGATCGCAATCTGATCACGGATGTAACGATCTTCGACCTTTATGCCGGCAAGGGGATTGAGGATGGCAAAAAGTCACTCGCCTTCTCGATCACGCTGCAACCGACCAAGGCAACCCTGACCGAAGAAGAAATCGAAGCGGTCTGCAAAAAGGTTGTCGAAGCGGTTGAGAAAGCCACGGGTGGCTCTCTGCGCGCCTGATCTTTCGCCAAAGATACGAATAAAAACGGGCTGCTCCAATGTTGGGCAGCCCGTTTTGTTTGTGGGGTATCGGTCAAATTTACCGACCGGGGCGTTTGCGCAGGATGGCGTATTCGTCCTCATCCAGATCAAGCGCGATCAGATCCGGCCCATTGGTAAAGACATGCCATTCCATATCGGTATCGTCGCATTCGATGGTCAGCTGATCGACCATGCTGTTCCATTCGCAACGTTCACGATCATCATCGGCTTCCAGTCGACCCGTACCATCGTCGTAAAGATGCATGACCAGGATCTGCTCGTCCTCGTCAATTGAATACACGGCATATGTTTCGTTTGCAAAACGGTAATTGATTTCTGCGCCATCCAGACGTCTCCAGCCCCGCGGCAGCGGCTCGCCCGGTTCATGTTCGGCAAAATAATAAGCCAGTTTCTGCATGTGGCTGTCATTCATGGTGCGCATGTCCGAACCACATGCGCTGAGCGCCAAAAGGGCCAGCATCACCGGAACAGATTTGAATACAGGGCGGGACAGGATCATGGTCTTGAACATCTAACGCTCCATAACAGGCACAGGGCAGCTTTTACCTGTCTGCCCGTCTAACTCTCAGTCTCAAGCAATATGCTTGCCATGCTGCAATGTTATGAGCCGTTCAAGGATTGTTTTGCCCAATGCGGGATGCCTCGGCGTGGTAAACCCGAAGCGTAAAGATGATGGTCGTGCCCGGGTCGCTGAGCGGTCGGCTGGTATCAAGCCAGATGCGGCCGCCATGCTGTTCAACGATCTTGCGGCACAGAGACAGGCCAAGTCCCGTTCCGGAAAACTCGTCCTTATGCAGGCGCTGAAACAGCCGGAAAATCCGTTGTGCATGCTCGGGGTGAATGCCAATACCGTTATCACGCACCGAAAAACGCCAATAGTCGCGCATCACCGGGTCGGGTTCGACCGTGATGGATATATGCGGTGATACGCCGGGGCGGCGATACTTGATGGCATTGGATAAAAGGTTCTGGAACAGCCGCGAAAGCGCAATCCGGTCACCTTTGACGGTCGGAAGATCGTCATGGGTGATGGTCGCATGTTCACGGCCAATCACGTCCTTGAGGTCCGCTTGCGCCTCGTTTAGCACCTGATTGCAGTCAATCGGTGCGAAATCTTCGCGCGTACCGGTCTTGGCATATTCAAGCAGGTGGCTGATCAGCTTGTGCATGCGCTTGGCACCATCGACGGCAAAGTCGATATATTCGTCGGCTTCCTGATCAAGGCTGCCACTGTAACGCTGCTTGAGAAGTTGCGTATAGCTGGCGACCATGCGCAGCGGCTGTTGCAGGTCGTGGGATGCCACATAGGCAAATTGTTCGAGGTCTTCGTTGCTGCGTTTGAGCTGATCAAGTGTGTCGCGCAGCTTGTTGGCATTTTCGACAAACTCCGTCACATCCCGCGCACTGCAAAAGATCATCTCGTCAAACGGGCCCACGCAATGCCATGCCAGCCAGCGAACATTGCCCTTGCGGTCGAGTACGCGCAGGATTGATTTGCCATCACTGATCGTCGCAGTGCCGTTTTTCTGGCGCATCGCCGTCATCGCGGTTTGTTGGTCCTCGGGAACGAACAGCATAAAGAAAGGTTTGTTGACGATGTCATGCACCGGCAACCCCATCAGCTCTTCAAGGGCAGGGCTGAACCCCTTAAGGATGCCGTCCTGATTGACCACAATGGCCGGTTCCGGGGTATGGCGAAGGTAGGTTTCAAACGGATGGCAGAGCTCCTGTTGGGCCGCAGTTTCCAAAAGCAAAACCGAAATAAATTCCCGATTGTCTTCGCTGTAGCGATGCGCCATCAGGTAGAAACGCTGCATCTGGTTTTTGGCCGTGCGGATATCGACCATCGTGCCAATCCGGGCATCTTGCCAGACATTGTCAATCAGCGGTCCGCGAAGCTTTGTGCGGGATTCCGGTGACAACCGATCAAGGAAATCCGTCATGGTTGGTTCGATGCTTTCGGCTGTCGGACCAAGGATTTCCGGCCAGTTCAGCTGCGCCGTCAGTTTTCCGTCGCTGGTCTCCACCGGCCAGCTGATCACGGCACAGCCGCATTCCGCCAAGGTATTTTCCGTGTCGCTGAAATGTTCGGCAAGATGGGCAGCACGCATGTGCTGCCGTTTGAGGCGATGCCACAACCAGACCGCCAGGCCACAAAGAATGGTCATCGCCATGACAAACATCAGCGCGTGCAGGATAAAGGCATCGCGCCAGTTATTCAAAAGCGCGCTGCGCGGCGTATAAGCCACCACGATCCGGTTGATTTGTGGCAGTTTGCTATAAGCCAGAACCATGACTTCGCTGCTGTGAACACAGACTAGGGAATCGCGATCAGTTTGTTGGGTACTGATATAGTCGCCCAGATCGCCGGTCAGATGCGGCGGGATAAAACCCTTGATCTGGTTAAGCTGGTTATCAAGCAGGCCAACGGTAATGTCGGAATTGTCCGCCACGATCTTTTGCAGGTCGACATCATTATGAAGCAACAACATCGATCCCAACCGAAAGGCGGTTGCTTCAAGTTGGGCACTGGCATGCTCAACGGCACTGTCATAAAGCGTTTTCTGAATGAAAAAGAAGGAAAACAGCAGGACAAACACACCCGTCAGTGTCAAGGCGGCAAGCCGTTTGCGGAGCTTGACAAGACTGCGCCGGGACAGGGATGGCTCGATTGACATTATGAACATGTTATTGGCGTGCCCCTGCCAGACAGAGTTATGGTTTCCTCAACCTTGAAATTTAAGACCTTTTCGCGCGGTTGAAAAGGATGCAAACAAATGAATGTAAGCGTTAAAGGCCTGTTTTGTGATGCACCCGACATCTCGTGACCAAGACCCTTAACGTGATCACGTTCCGACAAGTGATGGCCGTGCCAGACTGCGGGTTTTTCACAGACGCCGTGAACATAACACAACGCTTCTAATTCCGTGCAAAAACCCCTATAAACCCGCTGGTGATTGATCCGGGATATATCAGAACCGATTTCCCGAACGATGCAATGATCACGCAATGCTGGTTTTTCCGATCATGCCCCTTCGCATCCGTGATGCGATAAGGCCTGATGTCGCTGCCGAAATTGGCTGGCTGACAGGGTAGGGGATATTGGAAAGAATGCGATTTGCGCGTTATGTATCAACCGGGTATCTGGTGATCACACCGTTTCGAAACAATGTGCCACGCGGCGAAATGCCAGCCAATTTTAGTGCCAGAAGCAGCCAAAAATGACTGACCTTAAGAACATTCGTAACTTTTCGATCATCGCCCATATCGACCACGGTAAATCCACCCTGGCCGACCGCCTGATCCAGTTGACCGGTGGCCTGACCGAACGTGAAATGGCCGATCAGGTTCTCGATTCGATGGATATCGAACGTGAACGTGGCATCACCATCAAATCCCAGGCCGTGCGGCTGAAATACACCGCCAAGGATGGGCAGGAATATACGCTCAACCTGATGGACACGCCGGGTCACGTTGACTTTGCCTATGAGGTATCACGCTCCCTCGCAGCCTGCGAGGGATCGCTTCTGGTGGTTGATGCAGCACAGGGTGTGGAAGCCCAGACGCTTGCCAACGTCTATCAGGCGATTGAAAACAATCACGAAATCGTACCGGTCCTGAACAAGGTCGACCTTCCGGCAGCCGAACCCGATCAGGTCAAGGAACAGATCGAAGAAGTGATTGGCATCGATGCCTCTGACGCAGTGATGATCTCGGCCAAAACCGGCCTCGGCGTGCCTGACGTGCTTGAAGCACTGGTGCACCGTCTTCCGGCGCCGACTGGTGATGCGAACGCACCGCTTGAAGTGCTTCTGGTTGATAGCTGGTATGACACCTATCTCGGTGTGATGATTCTGGTGCGCGTGAAAGAAGGCACCCTCAAAAAGGGTCAGAAAGTCCGCTTCATGAACGCCAAGGTCACCCATCAGATCGAACGCGTTGGTGTGTTCACGCCAAAGCCGCTTGCGATTGATGAAATGGGGCCGGGTGAAATCGGCTTTATCAACTGCGGTATGAAAACCGTGGCCGAATGTGAAGTCGGTGACACGATTACCGAAGAAAAACGTCCGTGCGCCAAACCGCTGGCCGGCTTTAAGCCGTCCATCCCGGTTGTGTTCTGTGGCATTTTCCCGGTGGATACCAGCGAATATGAAGTGCTGCGCGATGCGCTTGAAAAGCTGCATCTCAATGACGCGTCCTTCCAGTTCGAACCGGAAAACTCGACCGCACTTGGTCTTGGTTTCCGTTGTGGCTTCCTGGGTCTTTTGCATCTGGAAATCATTCAGGAACGTCTTGAGCGCGAGTTCGAGCTTGATCTGATCACCACTGCACCGTCCGTGTCCTATAAGATCACGCTGAGCAAGGGCGAAGAAATCCTGCTGCATAACCCGGCTGATTTCCCGGACGTTACCAAGATCAAGGCCATTGAAGAACCATGGATCAAGGCATCGATCATGGTGCCAGACGAATATCTTGGCGGCATCCTAACCCTTTGCACCGAACGCCGTGGTGTTCAGCTTGATCTGACCTATGTCGGCAACCGGGCAATGGCGGTTTACAAACTGCCGCTCAACGAAGTGGTATTTGATTTCTATGACCGTCTGAAATCCATTTCGCGCGGCTATGCCAGCTTCGATTACGAGATCGCGGGTTACGATGAAAGCGATCTGGTCAAGGTTTCCATCCTTGTGAACGAAGAACCGGTCGATGCGCTGGCCCTGATGGTGCACCGTTCGGCGGCTGAATACCGTGGTCGTGAGATCTGTAAGCGTCTTAAGGACCTGATCCCGCGCCAGATGTTCCGCATCGCCATTCAGGCCGCCATCGGTGGCAAGGTGATTGCCCGTGAAACCGTATCAGCACTCCGTAAGGACGTGACGGCAAAATGTTACGGCGGTGACGTTTCGCGTAAACGTAAGCTTCTTGAAAAACAGAAGGCCGGTAAGAAAAAGATGCGTCAGTTCGGCAAGGTCGAAATTCCGCAATCGGCGTTTATCAACGCGCTCAAGATGGGCGACGACAAGTAAGCCGAAATTACAATTTCGAAACAAAGGCTGTATTCCTGATCAGGATGCAGCCTTTTTTATTTGATCGTGTGTGTAGTAGGGTTGGAGCTTGGGTTTGTCGAGTTCTCAGGAGACAACAGTGTCTAATAATCATCTCAGCAGCTATTTGGATCATTATTTGTCATCTGATGAGAGGTCCGCTGTGTTGATTATGGGGGAGTGGGGTTCTGGCAAAACCCATTTCATCAAGAGTTATCTTGATGGACGAGATAGCGCAGCACGTAAAAACGATCCCCTAGAGGGACAGTCATATCTTTATGCAAGTCTGAATGGTGTTTCAAACGTTTCCGAAATTAGCGATCAGTTCTTCGCTCAACTGAACCCTTTATTGAGTTCTACTGCGGCCAGATTGATAGGAGCTGCAGGCTCAAGTGTTCTGCAGGGTTACTCCGGGGTTTCTCTGTTTGGAGGTGGTTTAAGTAAAATATCCAAAGAGTTGTTGTCGCGTACCAAAAATCAAATTCTTGTATTTGATGACCTTGAACGGTGTGAGTTATCGGCGGAAGAAATGATGGGCTACATCAATCATTACATTGAACACGAGAAGCTCAAGGTTATTTTGCTGGCGGAAGAAAAAAAGCTGTCGAAAAAATCTTCTAATTACCTTGAAATAAAAGAAAAAGTTGTAGGTAAAACGATCCAGTTTGAACCTGACATTAGCAATTTGGTTGTCTCAATAATTGAATCTATTCCAAGGAATGAGATGACGGATTTCTATTTAGATAACTGCGATGGTATTTCGAGTTGTCTGCAAAAATCGGAGATATTGAATTTTAGAAGTTTACGCTCAATCTTGATGGATTTCGAGCGAGTTACATCGTTGCTTGATAAAAAGGTTCTTCGCTCCAAAAACGCATTAAGAGAAATTCTACTCTATATGATTGCAGTTGGTTTGGAGTACAGGGCAAATAATATAACTAAAGAAGATATACTCGAAATGGATCGCGGGTTTTACTTTCACTCCTATCGGTTTATGGAGCAAAATGGTGAGGGTAAGGAGAAGACTGGGATAGAAAAATTATTTGATAAACATGAAAATTTTGATTTTAGAAATCCAATATTACCGTATGCAATAATTGCAGATATACTTGTAAGAGGGCAATTTGATTATGAGAAATTAAATAGTCATCTTTTGGTCCACCCTAGTGTCGTTGAGAAAAAGGCCGTGCCTATATGGCGTAGGCTATGGAGCTTCTATAACTTAGACAGGAAAGAGTACGAAGAACTAGTGCAAGAAACCCTAAGTAGTTTCATCAATAAGGACATCAGGTTCCCAGGACCATTGTTGTTAGCTGCAGGGTCCATCATTGAGATCGAAGAGATGGGAGGGAATGTTACAAGTCCCTATCAGAGCGTAGTAAAGTTCTTTGAAAATTACGTGCGCAAACTATTGGAAGATGGAGAGTTTCAGTACTGCGATGAGACCTTCGGAATCGGGGGTGGTACCGGTTTCGCGGGTTTGGCGTTCAGACGCGCAGAAAGCGATTCGTTCAAAGCCATCTATACTCTTGTTAGATCAGCTAACTCTGATGCGCTGAGGCAACGTATGAGTGAGTTTGCACAATCCTACGTTGATGAACTTCTCAGAAACGAAGACAAATATGAAGTTTTGCACGAATGCGATTTCGCTAACAAAAAATACGGGAACATAGCATTCTTGCAGTTCATTGATCCGAAGGTTTTTGCGCATTCAATTGTTGAGAATGAAAAAGCTGACAGGAGACTCCTCGCAAGTTTGTCCAAGCGATACCAGAATGCGCAAGGGCATGACACTTGTAGCCTGCATGACGAGAGGGAATGGCTACTGTGTTTCTTGGACGAGCTTTTGCTAATTGCAGATGCTGCAAAACCTCCTCATCAGAATATGCTGAAGCGTCAGATTATCTCCCTTTTTGCGACTATATCTAAATGCCTCGGTTTATCATTCCTTGCACTTCACGACGAAACCTGAACTGAAGGTCAAAAGAAGAATTATGAATTCAAAACAGCTTGCCACCCAGGAAGACGTTCTGGTGTTTGACCACTTTGATGAAGACACCGCCTGGTCAATCGGCTCCAAACTGGTTGGCGTCGCGCAGGCCAAAAACGCCCCGGTTGCCATCAATATTCGGACTCCAGACCGCACCCTGTTTCACGCATCGCTTGCGGGTGCCAAGCCGGCCAACGATGCCTGGGTGCGTCGCAAAAGCAATCTGGTGCTACGTGAACATCAAAGCTCGATGCGCTTTGGCGCGGAGCTTAAGGCCAAGGGCAAAACCCTTGCCGATCACGGGATCGATTTTGCCGACTATGCCGATCACGGCGGCAGCTTCCCGGTCCGTGTTGCCCGTGTCGGCGTGATTGGCGCGATTACAGTATCCGGCCTCGCATCGCACGAAGATCACGGCATGATTGTCGACGTTCTGGCTGAACATCTTGGCGTGTCGATCTGAGATAATTCAGTCGAAATGCTCGATATCGGGATCAATTCCGGCAAAGCTCGGCAGTGCGGTGCTCATCCAAAGGTGTTTTTGTGCCTTGAACCGGCTTGGGTCATCAAATGTGCCCAATCGGAAATCGATGAAGCTGTCATCATCGCCCTTGCGCCAGGTAACGCTTGATCCGCATATCGGGCAAAACCCGCGATACTTGCCAGGAGAGCTTTCATATTCGTGCGGCTTGCTATCCCATGTGACGGCATGGGCCGGGAACGCAAAAAAGGTTGAAACACCCGAACCGCTATCCTTGCGACACATGCCGCAATGGAAGTGATTGCCGCCAATCGGTTCCCCGGATGCAACAAAGCGCACCGCGCCACAAAGACAACCCCCAGGATGTTCGGGATGTTTTGTGGTCATGGTGCGCTTCCTTGAAAACTTTGACCAAATGTCGGGTTATTCGTTCGGAACACCCGTCGTGGTCGAATATTCGAAATGGAATTCCTTGTCCGGGAACATATAGGCGCGTGCAGCGTGGATCGCACTCGCACCTTCGGCAAAGCCCGACAGGATCAGTTTCAGCTTGTGCTCGTAGGTTGCGATATCGCCGATGGCAAAGATGCCCGGGACGGATGTTTCCATCGTCGCCTGTTTTACGCCGATATGGTTCTTCTCAAGATTAAGGCCCCAATCGGCAATCGGACCGAGTTCCATGGCAAGGCCAAAGAACGGCAGAAGGTGATCGGCTTCAAGCTCGCGCTCTTCGCCCTTCAGCGTTGCGACAACCACGTGTGACAGAATGCCGTTTTCACCCTTAAGCCCCTTAAGCTGATAGGGAATGACCATCTCGATCTTGCCCGCCTCTGCCAGTGCCTGCAGTTTTGCACTGCTGTCAGGGGCCGCACGGAATTTCGGGCGACGATGAACCACCATCACCTTGGCGGCGATATCATGAAGCGACAGGGCCCAGTCGACAGCCGAGTCACCGCCACCGGCAATCACGACGTTCTTGCCGGCAAAGTCGGCACGACGTTTGACGTAATACTGAACGCCACCCGATCCTTCATACTCTTCAAGGCCATCCATTGGCGGTTTGTTCGGGCCAAAGGCACCGCAACCAGCCGCAATCACAACCGCACCGGCATCAATCACCGTGCCCTTTGTGGTGACCAGCGTGAACCGGCCATCATCGCGTTTCTCAAGCTTGGTGACCTGCTGACCCAGATGATAGGTCGGCTCGAACGGATCGGCCTGTTTGGCAAGCTCGTGAATAAGGTCCTGACCGGCAATCTGCGGATGGGCCGGAATGTCGAAAATCGGCTTTTCCGGATACAGTGCGCTGCACTGGCCGCCGACCATATCAAGCGCGTCGATCACATGGGATTTAAGCCCCAGCATACCGGCTTCGAAAACCGCAAAAAGCCCCACAGGGCCTGCGCCAATAATGGCAATATCTGTGCTATGCGATGCGTCTGACATACTTCTTCCATCCAAATAAAATCGAATTTGGGTAGGGGGCTGCCCCCAAGCCCGGCGGTGTGCGGGATTTCTTATGCAGCGAGATAGCATCTGGAACACGATATCGCAATGTAAACCGGCCTTTTTCCGGGTTTGCGCCGTGATTTGAACCACACGCCTCAATCGGCTTCGCAAAATCATTGCGAAGTGCCACATCAACCCCCTAAAACAGAAGGCAAGAGCCATTCAAAAGACGGACATTATGAGCAAGACAGTCACTGTCAGCGATCAGAACGGGACCGAAGCCCTTGCCGCCAAACTTGCCGCTGTTGCCAGGGCAGGAGATGTGATCTTGATGCATGGCACACTGGGCATGGGCAAAAGCGCCTTTTGCCGGGCCTTCATCCGGGCGGTGGCCGAAAACCCGCATGAAGAAGTCCCCAGTCCGACTTTTACACTGGTACAGATCTATGAGCTTGATCGCGTGCCGGTCTGGCATTTTGACCTCTATCGTTTGTCTGATCCCGAAGAAGTCCATGAATTGGATATCGAGGATGCCTTTTCCGATGCTGTCAGCCTGATCGAATGGCCGGATAGGCTGGAATATCTTACTCCGGAAAGCCGTCTCGATATTCATATCGAACCCGGATCGACCCCCGATGGGCGTGTGTTTAACCTTGAACCGCATGGCGAAGACTGGACTGTGCGGATCAATGATCTGGTGGTAAGCTCGTCATGAACCGCGCAAGCCCCGATCAGGAACGCCGCAACGCCGAGCGCCAGGATTTTCTGGTCACCTGCGGCTGGCAGACCGCGCAGGTCATGCCGCTGGTCGATGATGCCTCCGCCCGGAAATATTTCCGTCTGGAACGACGTCATGACACCGCCCTTCTGATGGATTTTCCGCCCTCGGCCATTCATGTCGATCCGCATGGTATTCATGACAGTCCCGAACGCCCGGCCTCGGTAAGTCCGGTTTTGCAAACCACCAGCCTGTTCCAACAGGCCGGTTGGCGGGTGCCGGAAATCTACGCGGCGGATGAAAAGCGCGGTCTGGTCCTGATCGAGGATTTTGGTGACATCACCTTTACCGAGGCGCTTCAAGGAAGCGCAATGCTTGATGGCACAACTGCGGATGCGCTTTACCTGCGTGCCGTCGAACAGCTGATTACCCTGCATCGCTTCTGCGACGCGGGCGGGATGAACGATTGCGGTCTGGTGCGCTATGGTCCGGAAAACCTGCGCCGCATGCTGGTCAGCTTCAAGACCGATTACCTGCCATTGATCATCCCGGATGCGACCAAGCGTGAGGTGGCAAGTGCCGCTTTTGATCAGCTTCTTGAAACCGTCTTGCCGCTCTGTTGGCAGGTGGGCGAAGTGATCATTCACCGCGATTATCATGTTGATAATCTGATGCTGGTCGAAAATGGCGAGGGCGGCGATGATTGCGGCATCATTGATTTTCAGGACGCTGCCATTGCACCAAGGCCCTATGATCTTGCATCGCTCCTGCGCGATGTGCGCCATGATATCGGCCCGGATCTTGAAACCCGAATGAAGGAATTCTATCTCGCGGCGTTCCCGGATATCGATTGTTCTGATTTCGAAACGGCCTATATCGCGACCTCGATGGTGCGTAATTTCCGTATTCTTGGCCGGTTTGGCTGGCTTGCGATCAAGGCTGGCAAAACCCGCTATTTCGACTTTATCCCGCGCTGCTGGGACATGATCCTCCGTGGGGCTCCGGACTACTTGCCAGCCCTTCAGGATTGGGTGGATGCCCATATTCCACCTGATGCCCGCACTGTCCCGGCACTGGCACACCCCCAAACCCCATCCGGCAACGAGGTAAAGTCATGAGCGCACCAGAAACAAAGGCACAGGCCATGGTTTTGGCGGCGGGCCTTGGCAAGCGCATGCGCCCGATCACCGATACCATGCCAAAGCCGCTGATATCGGTCGCGGGCAAACCGATGCTTGATCACGTGCTTGATAAACTGGCAAGTGCCGGTGTCACGCAGGCGGTGGTCAATGCGCACTATCTTGGTCAGCAGATCATTGATCATGTTGGCGACAGAACCGCGCCCACCATCATCACCTCGCCGGAGGAAGACCTGCTTGAAACCGGCGGCGGGGTGAAAAATGCGCTCTCGAAACTCAACGAAGACGCAATCCTGATTGCCAATGCCGATGTTTTCTGGACCGAGGGCGCGGAGCCGCTGTTTGATCGCCTGATCAATGCCTTTGACCCGGACCATATGGACGCGCTCCTGGCCCTTTATCCGGTGGCAGATGGCTATGGTTATGACGGGGCTGGCGATTTCTTCTGGCAGGTGGATGGGCGTTTGAAACGGCGCGGTGAAGCGCCGTCAGCCCCTTATTTCTTTACCGGCGTGCAGGTCCTCGCACCGCACCTGTTTGAAAACACGCCCGATGGTGCCTGGTCGCTCAATGTCGTTTATGACAAGGCGCTTGTGGCTGGTCGGTGTTATGGTCTGGTGCATGATGGTGGGTATTTCCATATCGGTACGCCAGATGCGCTCGAGGATTCCGAGCCTGTCATCGCCAAGGCGCTTGAGGTAGAGCGCACCAAGAAAGCCGCATCCGGGGGAGTTTGATGGCCGACCTGTTTGATTACATGGACGTGCCCGCCTATGACGAAGCCTCCTTCGCGGGGGAGGCAACGCCGCCCTCAAACCTGTTTTTCATTCCGCCCGGCGTTGCCTTTGCCGATCTGATCGCCAAACAACTGATGGCGGAAACCGCCGATCAGCCAGATACCTTGCCCGACTATGTCCTGATGGTGCCAAACCGCCGATCCGCAAAGGTCATGCGCGATGCGTTTTTGCGGCAATCACAGGGGGCGGTCACCTTGCTTCCAACCATTCGTCCGCTGGGCGAGGCGGATGAAGATGAATTGGCGATTTATGGCGCGGGCGGGGAACAGGCGGCCCTTGATCTGCCGCCGGCCATCCCCGATCTGCAGCGCAAATTGTTGCTCACCCAGCTGATCATGGGGCGTCCTGATCATCGCGGTGAAAAGCCAACTGCCGATCAGGCCGCCCGTCTTGCGGGTGAACTCGCGCGCTTTCTTGATCAGGTGCAAACCGAAAACTGTGCCTTTGACGATCTCAAGGGATTGGTGCCCGAAGAATTCGCCGAACACTGGCAGCTCACCCTCGAATTTCTGCAAATTCTCACCATCCACTGGCCGGGTATTCTTGCCGCACAGGATGTGAGTGACCGGGCCATGCGGCGCAACGCTTTGATCAAGGCTCAGATTGACCTTTGGGCCGAAAACCCGCCCGAAACGCCCGTTCTGATTGTCGGCTCCACCGGCCCGTTTCCGGCCTTGCGCGATTTGATGAAGGCAGTTCTCGCCATGCCACAGGGCCGCGTGGTTCTGCCCGGTCTGATGGCGGGGCTGAGTCACGAAGACTGGGCGGCGATTGCCGATGATGCTGCCCATCCACAACATCTTCTGGGCAAGACACTTGGCCATATTGGTCGCCATGCCGATAGTGTTCTGCCCTGGCCGGCCCTTGATCCCGAAAGCGATGCCACGATTGAGCGCCGCCGTCTGGCCCGCGAGGCACTACGACCTGCCAAAACCACCCATCACTGGCGCCATATCACAGGCTTCGCCACGGATGTGATGGATGGCGTCCTGCGTGTTGATTGCTCTGGCGCACGTGAAGAGGCAACCACGATTGCGCTTATGATGCGCGAGGCGCTCGAACATCCTGAAAAGACCTGCGCACTGGTGACACCTGATCGTGGTCTTGCCCGTCGGGTGGCGACGGAACTCCGCCGGTGGGAGGTTGAAATCGACGATTCAGCGGGCATCCCGCTGCATGACACGGCACCGGCGATCTATCTGGGCCTTGTCGTGCGCGCCGTGCAGGAAGAATTCGCCCCGGTTCCGCTTCTGGAATTGCTCAAACACCCACTATCGGCAGCTGGCCTGCCACCCGAGACCTTCCGCGTTCTGACCCGATTGCTCGAAAAGAAAGTTCTGCGTGGCGCGCGACCCGGCCCCGGGTTGGATGGGTTGCAAACCGCCCTTGATGGCTGGTGCGAGGATACAGTTTCCCGCCTGAGTAATTCCGGATCAGACAGCGCCATTGGCCGGATTGAGCGAATTCGCGATGATCATGCGCGGCTGAGCGATCTGGTTGCCCGGTTTAAAACCTGTCTTGATTCGCTGGGCGATCTGACCGGCGATAAAACCCATGCGCCGGTTCATCTGCTGAGCTGTCATGTCACCGCGGCGGAGGCATTGGCAGCAAGCGACACCCAAACCGGTGCGGATCGCCTGTGGCGCGGCGAAGCGGGCGAGGCGCTGGCGGATTTCGTCCATGAATTGCTTAATGCGCTTTCTGACTTTGCCTCGATGCCGGGCAATCGGTATGGTGCGTTCTTGGATGCGTTGATGGCGGACCGCGCCGTGCGCCCGCGTTATGGCAAGCATCCGCGTCTGTTTATCTGGGGAACGGTCGAAGCCCAGATGCAGCAAGCCGATCTGACCATTCTGGGCGGGCTTAATGAAGGTGTCTGGCCACCCGAAGCCGGGGCCGATCCGTGGATGAGCCGCCCGATGCGGCGTAACTTCGGGCTGCCTGCCCCCGAACATCGGGTCGGGCAATCAGCCCATGATTTCCAGCAGCTGTTTTGCTCGCCCGATGTGGTGATGACCCGTGCCCTGCGTATCGAAGGCACGCCGACCGTGCCGTCCCGTTGGTTGTTACGGATTGAAAACATTCTGCGCAAATCGGGTGTTTCAATGGAAAAGCCCGATGCTGCCGAATGGCGTGCACTGGCCGATCTGATTGACGAACCGGCACCTGATATGCGTATCAAGATCGGGCGCCCGGCTGCCAAACCACCGGTATCCGCCCGCCCGGCTCGCCTGTCGGTGACCCAGATCGAAACGTGGATGCGTGATCCCTATGCGATCTATGCCCGGCATATCCTTGGCCTGCGCAAGCTTGACGGGATCGACGAAGATCCCGGTGCAGCCGATTACGGCAACCTGATTCACGATGCCCTTGATCAGTTCATCGCCCGCCATCCTGAACATTTACCACCGGATGGCGAACATGAATTGCTGATCATTGGTCGCGATGTGTTCAAACCGCTTGCCGCACGTCCCGGTCTTTGGGCCTTCTGGTGGCCTCGGTTCGAACGCATCGCCAAATGGTTCATCCAGACCGAAGCAGCGCGTCGCGATGCCGTGCGCAAATCCTATACCGAACAATCCGGCACCCTTGATACCAGCAGCGGTTTTCAGGTCTATGCCCGTGCCGACCGCATTGATCAGCTGCGCGACGGCGGCATCGCGATCATTGACTATAAAACCGGCGCACCACCCAGTCAGGGCGATGTTGCCAACGGGTTTGCGCCGCAATTGCCGCTTGAAGCTGCCATTGCCGAACAGGGTGGGTTTGGCGATGTGCCCGCCGGCCCCCCGGCCAGCATGGCGTTCTGGAAACTTTCGGGCGGGGATCCGGCAGGCGAGATTGTTGAAATCAACACAGGCCGGATGAAAACGACCCCGGCCGAACTCGCCCACGCGGCGGTGGATGGTGTGAATGGGCTGGCGGCGGCCTTTGCTGATCCCGATACGCCGTATCTCAGTGTTCCGCATCCCGATCACGCGCCGAAATATTCCGACTATGTCCATCTCGCGCGCCTGCGTGAATGGATGGGCAGCGAGGATGTTGATGATAGCGCTAACATCGAAGAAAAACAGGATGTTGGCGAAGGGGATAAGTCATGACCGAAATGCGCGGAACTGATCCCAACGTCCTGCAACGAAATGCCTCTGACCCGATGGCATCGGTTTGGGTTTCGGCCTCGGCAGGGGCGGGCAAGACCAAGGTGTTGTCTGATCGTGTGTTGCGCCTGATGCTGTCGGGAACTGAGCCGCATCGCATCCTGTGTCTGACCTTTACCAAGGCCGCCGCCGCCGAGATGGCCAACCGTGTCAATGAACGGCTGGGACTTTGGGCAACCATGGAGGATCGCGACCTTCAGGCTGATCTGGCTAATCTTGCCGGAACGGCCCCCAGTGCCGATGAAACCATCCGCGCACGGCAGCTTTTTGCCCGCGTCCTTGATGCGCCGGGTGGGATGAAAATTCAGACCATTCACGCCTTTTGTCAGTCGCTGTTGCGCCGCTTCCCGCTCGAAGCCGGTCTGGCCCCGCATTTTGAAATCATGGACGATCGCACAGCGGCCGAAACCATGGCCGATGTGCAGGAAGAGGTCCTGGCTTTCGCCCGCACCGGACGCGATGACGATCTGGCCCATGCCCTGTCGGTTGTGACCGGACAGGTCCGCGAGGGCGCCTTTGGCGAGGTCATGAGCGAACTGGCCCGTGAACGCGGGCGCCTCAAACGGATGCTCGCCAATCTGGGTGGTGCCAATCGCATGCGAGATGCGGTCTATAAGGCGCTTGGCGTGCCGGTCGGATTGGATGAAGAAACCATTCTGTCCAAGGCGCTGTCTGATGACGCCTTTGATCGCGATGGTCTGATGCGTGGGCTGGCAGCCCTTGAGGCCGGAACCAAAACCGATAAGGCGCGTGTTCCGGCACTGGCGCAATTCCTTGAAAAGACGACGGTCGAAGATCGCTTGGCGGTGTTTAACGACTATCGCAGCGTTTTTTTCACCACCGCAGGTGAACCACGTGCCAAGCTGATCACCAAGGGGGCAGCCGAAAACCATCCAATGGGGGCAGATGCGCTTGAACAGGAATGCGCGCGTCTGGTTGAGGTGGATCGTAAGCGCAAGGCCGCCGCCATGGCCGGGGCGACATCGGCCCTGATTACCATCGGCAATGCGATGCTGGATCGCTATGCCACCAAAAAGGCGCTGCATGCCCGCCTTGATTACGATGATCTGATCCTGACCAGCTTGCAGCTTTTGCAACGTCAGGCCGGGATTGCCGGTTGGGTATTGTTCAAGCTCGATGATGGCCTTGATCACGTCCTGATTGACGAGGCGCAGGATACCAACCCCGAACAGTGGGAAGTGGTCCGCATTCTGGCCGAGGAATTCTTTATCGATGCCGGGCGCCATGCCGATAAGCCGCGCACCATCTTTGCCGTCGGCGATGCCAAACAATCGATCTATAGCTTCCAGCGGGCCGATCCGGAAAAGTTTGCTGAAATGCGCCGCTATTTCCGCGAACGGGCGCGCGAAATCGAAGCCGACTGGCGCGAAGTGCCGATGAACATCTCGTTCCGCTCTACCGATGCGGTACTGGGTACGGTGGATCGTGTCTTTGCCGGGCCCGTCGCACGGCAAGGGGTCGGCGATGATGGCGATGACGTTCTGCACAGCCCGTTTCGTGTCGGGCAGGCCGGGCGGATTGAACTTTGGCCGGCCGTCGAGCCCGAAGAGCGCGCACCCGAAGACCCATGGACACCGCCAACCCGCATCGTTCGTCTGGAAGACCCGGAAATCAGATTGGCCCGCGTCATTGCCGGGCGTATCCGTCATGCGATCGATGAAAAGGAAATCCTGACATCGCGGGGGCGTCCGGTGCGGGCAGGTGATTTCATGATCCTTGTGCGCCGTCGTACCGCGTTTGTCGATGAGGTCGTCAAGGCATTGAAGGAACGCAATGTTCCGGTTGCGGGTGTTGACCGTATGCAGATCACCGATCAGCTCGCAGTGATGGATTTGGTGGCGTTCGGGCGTTTCCTGTTGATGCCCGAAGACGACCTGACGCTGGCCGAGGTGCTTAAGAGCCCGCTGATCGGGCTTGATGACGATCAGCTGTTTGAAATTGCCCATAGCCGAACCAGAACCCTGTGGCACGCGCTGCGTGAAAAGGCTGCCATGGTCGAAGACGGATCCCCGTTTGCGCGCGCCTATGCGTTTCTGTTCAAGTGGTTGGGTAGGGTGGATTACGAACGCCCGTTCGAACTTTATGCCGAACTGCTTGGCGGTCGGGGCGAGGAAGCCCGCGGTGTGCGTGCCCGTCTGGTTGGCCGTTTGGGCATCGAGGCTAATGATCCAATTGACGAATTCCTCAACCTTGCCATGGGCTATGAGGCCGATCACGCCCCCACCCTGCAAGGTTTCCTGCACTGGTTGATGGCAGGTGATGCCGAAATCAAACGTGACCTTGAACAAAGCGGGCGTGATGAAGTCCGTATCATGACAGTGCATGGTGCCAAGGGCCTTCAGGCCCCCATCGTGTTCCTGCCCGATACCATGCAGGTGCCGACACAGGCGCCCAATCTGTTCTGGCAGGAAGATCGTAATCTGATGTTCTGGTTGCCGCGTGTGGCACTTGAAACCGATATTGTTGCGCGCCTGCGCGATAATATCGCGCTCAAACGTGATCAGGAATATAACCGCCTGCTCTATGTTGCGCTGACGCGCGCCGAAGACCGGCTATATATTTGCGGCTGGCAGGGGCGGCGCAAGGCGCCGGAGCATTGTTGGTACAATCTGTGTGGCCAAGCGATGGAAGGCTACGCCAAACCGGCCCAGATTGATCTTTCGGCCTATTCCGGATCGGGCTGGGACGGGGAAGGCTGGGTGTGGGAAACTGATCAAAGCCAGGCGCCAAAACCGGATCGCAAAGATGATGTTTCGGATTCAAAACAATCGGTAAAACGCCAATTAATTCGTGCAGTTGCGCCCACAGAATCCTTCCCGCCCAAGCCACTGGCGCCTAGTCGCCCGCTCGAAGACGAACCGGCTGTTCAATCGCCACTCGGCGGTGATCAGGGGCAAAGCTTCAAACGTGGCCTTCTGATTCACAAGCTTCTCGAACTTCTGCCCGATCTGCCTGAGCCGTCACGCCGCAAGGCGGCCGAACGTTTCCTTGCCCAGCCTGTCCATGCGCTTGAGGCCGACCAGCAGGTTGAAATTGCCAATGAAACGCTGGGTATTTTCGATAATCCGGCCTTCGCCCCGGTCTTTGCACCCGGATCACGGGCCGAGGTGCCATTGGTCGGCATCGTGGGCGGCGATGTAGTTTCGGCCCAGATTGACCGGCTTGTGGTGCGCGATGATGAAGTGATGATTGTCGATTACAAAACCAATCGTCCGCCGCCGCGCGATGTCGATGATACCCCGCGCGCCTATCGCCGTCAGATGTCGATCTATCGTGCGGCGCTGGCTCAGATGTATCCGGGCAAAAAGGTCAGGTGCTTTATCCTCTGGACCAACGGGCCGTGGATGGTGGAGTTGCCCGATCATATTCTGACATTTGGTTAGAGAACCGACTCTGCGGAACGCCTGCTTTGGCGACGGTTGGTTTCGCGCGGATCGCCCAATGCGCTTGACGTTTGGGTTCGTGCTGCCTACCTTGGCCTCATAAAGCGGATCGAGGTTTGCGGGTTCGCCCGCCTTGCCTCGTAACAACTAGGATCTGAAAGTATGACCACGATTAAAGTTTCCGACGGTTCGTTTGATACCGACGTTCTGGGTTCCAACGACCCGGTTTTGGTCGATTTCTGGGCTGAGTGGTGCGGTCCGTGCAAACAGATTGCCCCATATCTCGATGAAATCGCTGGTGAACTGGGCGGCAAGCTCAAGATCGCCAAGGTGAATATCGACGAAAACCCGAACACCCCGGCGAAATACGGTGTTCGTGGTATTCCGACCCTGATGATCTTCAAGGGTGGTGAAGTCGCGGCGATGAAAGTCGGCGCCCTTCCGAAAAGCGCTCTTGTCGACTGGATCAACCAGTCGATCTGATCTTCATCGATCACAGAATACGAAAAAGGGGCAGGCTGAATATCAGCCTGCCCCTTTTCATTTGATGTCCTTAGGTACTTCAGCGGGCTGGTATTTTATGCGGCCCTGATATCCTTCAGGAATTCCTGAATTTGGCTGAGCAGCACTTGTGACTTATCGGTCATGCTGTCAGATGCCTGCAGGACTTCATTGGATGCCTGACGTTCTTCCTCGGCAGATTCGCGAAGACCAACGACGTTGTGCGCCACCTCTTTCGTGCCCGATGCTGCCTCGGCTACATTGCGCGCAATTTCGCCAGTTGCCGCATCCTGTTCACTGACCGCAGCCGCAATTCCGCCCGCCACTTCATTAAGCTCTTTCATGCGTCCGGAAAGGTGTTCAATCGCACCAAGTGCACTTTGCGTGCTTTCCTGAATGCCACTGATGTGCCCGGCGATGTCTTCGGTCGCATTGGTGGTTTGGTTGGCAAGGTTTTTGACCTCGGCCGCAACCACGGCAAAGCCTTTGCCAGCTTCACCGGCACGGGCCGCCTCAATCGTGGCGTTAAGTGCCAGAAGGTTGGTCTGCTCGGCAATCGACTGGATCAGTTCGACCACTTCACCGATTTTGTCCGATGCATTGGCAAGCTCGGCAAAGATATTGCTGGCATCATCTGCCTCATCTGCGCCGGACTGTGCAATTTCCGAACTGCGTGAAACCTGCAGGGTGATTTCGTCAATCGCCGCTGCCAATTGCTCTGCCGCGGCGGCAACGGTGTCGACATTGGTTGCCGCCTGTTCTGTTGCGGCCGCCACTGTGGCTGCTTTGCTGGTGGTTTCATCAGACTGACCGGCCATTTCCGATGCAGTGCTGCGCAGTTGCGTAAGCGCCGCGTTGACGACCGCCAGATTGCTTTCGACGTCGCTTTCAAACTGCTTGATGCGCTGATCGATTTTCTCGGCCCGTTCGATCTGTGTCCGATTGGCCGCTTCCTGTTCCTGCTGCAGACGGTCAGCTTTCTCGCGGTTTTCCCGGAAAACTTCCAAGGCACGGGCAAGGTCACCAATTTCGTCCTTGCGATCTTTGCCCTCGGTTTGAATGGCAATATCGCCTTCTGCGACCCGCGACAGGGCTGCGGTGATGCTGCGCATCGGTGCGGTTGTGCTTTTTTCAATGGCAAAGCCAAGGCCGCCAATGACGACAAGAACAGCAACAAAGACAATGATGCCGTTCGTGGTGCTTTGCCAGAACGCGGCCATGACATCGTCCATATAGACACCAGCCGAAACAACCATATCCCAGTCGCCAACTGCCTTTGCATATCCCAGTTTTGGCGTGATCTCTTTGTTTTCAGGGTGCGGCCAAACATAATTGACGTAACCGCCTTCGGGGTTGCGTGCTGCTTCGACCAAATCGACAACCGGCGTTGCACCAGTCGGGTCTTTAACCGTCGAGACCGGTTTGCCATTCAGTGACGCATTGATCGGATGCATCAGCATCTTGCCATCAAGGCTTGCAACAAACACATAGTTCTGACCATCGAAGCGCTGCGCTTTGACCATTTCCAAGGCAAGTTTTTGGGCTTCATCTTCTGAGATCTCCCCTTGCTCCGCGCGCTTGGCAAAATCATCAATGATCGATGCCGATTGATCGATGACAAATCGCAAGGTTTGCTCGCGATCCTTGATCATGGTCGTGTAGAGCGAATAGAGGTCAATAATCGACACTGCCGCAAGTGCCAACGCGACGAGGATCATGACGCCGCGTAGTTTCCACGCGAAAGAGAAGTCTGAGAGTTTCATGACGCACCTGTTAATTGTTTTGTTGTTCCGTCGACGTCATTTGATGCGAACGGTAACCAGGTGCTTAAATTGCGTTTCCCGCAATGGTAGTCGTTGATTTATGCCAAGTAGCCTCGGTCAATGTGTCATAAGCACTTGATAAAAAAGAAAAATTAATTTTAATAATGCTAATAATATGCACCCGTGGGTTGTTTTCAAAAACTAAAACCCCCACCGAAAGGGCGGGGGTTTTTATACTTTTTGGTCATTTGTGACCGGTTTTCGAGTCTGTTTAGATCAATACTCGTAAGGGCTGCCATCCATGTTTTCCATCAGGACTTCACGCTTGCCGACATGGTTGGCGGCTGAAACGACACCGTTTTCTTCCATCTGTTCGATGATGCGGGCCGCGCGGTTGTAACCAATCGAAAGTTTGCGCTGGATGAAGCTGGTCGATGCCTTCTTCTCGCGAAGGACAATCCCGACCGCCTGATTATAAAGATCATCGTCCGATCCTGCTCCGCCAGATGCCCCAGCATTGCCGCCGGCCATATAGGCTGCAACCGGGTCTTCTTCGGGTTCTTCGGTCACGGTTTCAAGATAGGCCGGGTCACCCTGATCGCGCAGGTGTTTGACGATGCTTTCGACTTCCTCGTCCGACACAAACGGGCCATGGACACGCTGCAAACGGCCACCCTGACCCATGTAAAGCATATCGCCCTGACCCAGAAGTTGCTCCGCGCCCATTTCACCCAGAATGGTGCGCGAGTCGATTTTGGACGTCACGGAATAGGAAATACGCGTTGGGAAGTTGGCCTTGATCGTCCCGGTAATGACGTCAACCGACGGGCGCTGGGTCGCCATGATCAGGTGCAGGCCAGCTGCACGGGCCATCTGGGCCAGACGCTGGATGGATGCCTCCACATCCTTGCCTGCCACAAGCATCAGGTCGGCCATCTCGTCCACGATGATAACGATGAAGGGCAGCGGCTCCATCGGCAATTCCTGATCTTCAAAGATCGGTTTACCGGTTTCCGGATCAAAGCCGGTTTGAACGCGCCGGGTCAGTTGCTCGCCCTTGGCGGCGGCTTCCTTGATGCGTTTGTTATAACCCGCAATGTTACGCACACCGACCTGGCTCATGGCGCGATAACGGTCTTCCATTTCGCGCACGGCCCATTTAAGGGCCACAACTGCCTTATGCGGATCGGTCACAACCGGCGTCAACAGATGCGGGATGCCATCATAGATGGAAAGTTCCAGCATCTTGGGGTCAATCATGATGAAACGGCATTCTTCGGGGCGTAGACGATAGAGCAATGACAGGATCATCGCGTTCACACCAACCGATTTACCTGAACCTGTCGTACCGGCAATCAGCAAGTGCGGCATTTTGGAAAGGTCGGCGATCACGGGCGTGCCGCCGATATCCTTGCCAAGGCTCATATTAAGCTTACCGGTATTCTTTTCAAAATCGCTGGACGCCAGAATTTCATGCAGATGCACGGTTTCGCGCCGCGAATTTGGAAGCTCGATCCCGATCACGTTGCGCCCCGGCACGACCGCGACACGGGCGGCAATCGCACTCATCGACCGCGCAATATCATCGGCCAGACCAATCACACGCGATGATTTGACACCGGCCGCCGGTTCCAACTCATAAAGCGTAACAACCGGGCCCGGGCGGACCTGTACGATCTCGCCCTTTACGCCAAAGTCCTGCAGGACGGTTTCAAGCAAACGGGCATTTTGGGCCAGGGCTTCCTGATCGATCTGGTTGGCATCAGCCGGATCGGGTTCGCCAAGCAGATCAAGGGGTGGAAAACGATATTCATCCGAGCCCAGATCAAACGATGCCTGACGTTGGGCTGTCGCCTTCTGGCTTGGTTGCAGCTTGGCAGCCGGGGCGGCGACGATATGGACCGGCGGTTCGTGATCGCCGTCTTCATCGTCAAATTCGTCATCCTCGTCCGGGGATGCTTGGGGTTCGGCTTTACGGGTGGAGATCGCAGCACCAAGTTTGGATTTGCCTTTTTCAAGCGACGGCTCCTGGCGCGAACCCGGTGCGCGCTTGGCAATCGGTTCGTCATTGCTGCCGGTCGGGATGATGGCGCGAATGCCCGCAACTACCTTGCCACCGACAAAGGACAGGGCGGTGCCCAACCGTCCCCATTCCGACAGCGAATAGGCCATGCAAAAGATCGTCAGCGCCAGACCAAGAACCATGGATGCCAACGCGATCAATGCCCGTGCGCGGGGAATACCAATCATCGCAAAGCCGGTCTGAAGTTTGCCGAGCAACAAGTCACCGGCAAAGCCACCCAACCCAACGGTCAGCGGCCAATGCATGCCCGGCTGAATGGCTGCTGCCGAAACTGCCACCAAAAGAAGTGCCAGCGGCAAAACAAGGAAACGTGCCCACATCCAACGGAACGGTTTGACCGCAATCAGGCGAAGGCCCCAAGCGACAAGCAAAACGGTAATCAGTGCGGATGCCAAGCCAAGCGTGCGGAGCATCATATCCGCGCCATAAGCCCCGACAATACCCAGCGGATTGAAAATCGTCGTGCGGTCAGTGGCGTGGTTAAAGGATGGGTCACCCGGATGAAAACCAATCAGCATGATGAACAACGCAATGGCCAGCAACACCAGCCCAAGGCCACAGAACCGCAAGCCGCTGCGCTTAAGGAGCGTCACAAGACTGCCGGGCATAAATGCGGTTCCAAGTGTGTTTGACTGGCTGCTCATCTGGGTATCCGTTCTGGTTAAGTCCTGTTTCTCAAGCTGGGTGCGAAGTTTGAAGCCTAGCTTTCCAATGCCTTCGCAATGCGGGTCAGTCCTTCCCGCGCGGTTTCAAGATCGTGGACAAGGGCAATGCGGATAAACTGTTTGCCCGGATTGTTACCCTTGGCATCGGTCAAGGAAAGGTAACTGCCCGGGATGACCTTAACCCCGGTTTCTTTCCAGATTTTCCGGGTGGCGGCTTCATCGTCGCCGACATCAAGCCACAGGAAAAAACCACCCGGTGGGCGATAGAATCCAAACCGGTTGCCAAAGACTTCCTCGGCAATGTCGATTTTGGCGCGATAGATATCCCGGTTGGCCTCCGCATGGGCATCATCATTCCAAAGTGCGGTGGATGCGGCCATGACAGGCATCGGAATGGTGGCCGAGCAATAGCTGCGCAGTGCCGTAAAGCGTTTGACGATTTTTGCATCACCGGCAACGAACCCTGAACGCAGGCCTGGGGCACTGGATCGTTTCGAAAGACTGTGGAAGACAAGGATATTGTCCATGTTTCCACCCTGTGCGGCACAGATTTCAAGCGCGCCGGTCGGTGCGGTGCTGTCATAGATATCGGCATAGCACTCATCCATCGCCAGAACGAAGTCATGCTTGCGCGCCAATGCAATGATCTGTTCGAGGTACGCGCGCGATGCAATCGCCCCTTGCGGATTGGCGGGCGAGCACAGGAAGAACAGCGCGCAGGCATCAAGATCCTTGGCATCAATCTGATCAAGATCGGGCAGGAACCCGTTTTCCGGCCCCGCTGCCAGCGGCACCATTTCCGCGTCATTCAGCACCGCCGCGCCGCAATAGACCTGATAGAACGGGTTGGGCAGCAAGACCTTTGGTTTGGGACCCGGTTGATCCTGCGGAATGACGGTGGTGGCAATCAGATAAAGTGCTTCGCGCGTGCCTGCGACCGGCAGGACGTGATCATCACGGTCGATCATGTCTTTGGGCAGGTTATAGCGGCGATCAAGCCAGTTTTTGATGGCGTCGCGCAATTCCGGCGTACCGGCACCGGGCGGGTATTTGTGCCAAAGGCTGGCATGTTTGACCATTGCCTCGGTGATCATGGCGGGCGGTTCATGCTGTGGCTCGCCGATCGACATAACAAGCGGCGGCTGACCGGGCTCGATCCCGTCAAGCAGGGTTGCCAATCGCGGAAACGGATAGGCAGGCAATTGATCCAGGCGCGCGTTAAACATGGTCGTCGTCAATCCAGCATGATCTGTGGTCCGCCGTTCGCGGTCCCGTTATTCGGAAGATGGGTAAAATCCCCTGACTTTACCCCTATGCCAAAAGTGCAAAGAAACATTTAAGAGCACGGGTAAGCCAACGCAAAAAGCCCGGAAAGATGCGCTTTCCGGGCTTTAAAGAGTATTAACTCTGTTGCGGGTCGCGCAGCTTAGCTCGCGCGGAGATCATCCTCGGGATATGCGCCGATGTTGTGGATCGAGATATCCGCACCATCAAACTCGGCTTCTTCGGACAGACGGATGCCAATGGTGGCTTTTAGGGCGCCATAGACAACAAAGCCGACCACGGTCGCAAAAACGACACCAATCAGCGATCCTGCCAGCTGTGCGCTGAACGAAACACCGCCCATGCCGCCAAGGGCCTCAAGGCCAAAGATGCCACAGGCAATTCCGCCCAGAAGGCCGCACATCCCGTGCAACGGCCAAACGCCGAGAACATCGTCAATTTTCCATTTTGCCTGACACTGATTGAAACCCCAGACAAACAGGGCACCGGCAAGACCACCAGTCACAAGTGCCCCCAACGGATGCATGACATCTGACCCGGCGCAAACGGCAACAAGTCCGGCAAGTGCGCCGTTATGGACAAAACCGGGATCATTTCGACCGGCAATCAATGCCGTCAGAATGCCGCCGACCATCGCCATCAGCGAGTTAACCGCAACCAGTCCGGTAATACCGCTTATCGATTGTGCGGACATGACGTTAAAGCCAAACCAGCCAACACAAAGAACCCAGGACCCCAACGCCAGGAAGGGAATGTTTGACGGCGGAATACCGACGAGGCCGCCGGTTTTGGTATATCGCCCGCGACGAACGCCGAGATTGATCACAGCACCAAGTGCGATCCAGCCGCCAACCGCATGAACGACGATGGAACCGGCAAAATCATGGAACGGTGCACCAAAAGTGGCTTCGATCATGTCCTGGAAACCGAAATTGTTGTTCCAGACCATGCCCTCAAACAGGGGATAGCAAATACCCACCAGAATGGCGGTGGCAAATAGCTGCGGATAGAAACGTGCGCGTTCTGCAATGCCGCCAGAAATAATGGCCGGGATCGCTGCTGCAAACGTCAAAAGGAAGAAGAATTTGACCAGATCATAGCCGCTATCAGCAAAGGCTGGGCTGTTTTCGGGGGTGATCTGACCGCTCAGAACGCCAGCATTGGCAAAGAAATCAACGCCATATGCAACGCTGTAGCCGACAAAGAAATAGGCAATGGTCGAAACAGCGAAATCAACAATGATCTTAACCAGTGCGTTAACCTGGTTCTTTTTGCGAACCGTGCCGACTTCAAGAAAGGCAAAACCGGCATGCATTGCGAGCACCATAATAGCGCCCATCAGGACGAAAAATACGTCCGAGGCAGTCTGGAAGGCCCCCATAAGGCGTCCCCCTTTTCAAATAGCGTTTCCTCTCGGTCCGGTCTTGTCGGGGCAGCCGGACTCTGGTTCGGGGCAGCCAAGATCAATTTTCGTGCCAATGCCACAAAACCGGGCAGCAAAGCGTAAAATGCCAAGGCTGTTGCTTGGTATTTGAGTGCCGTAGAGTGTCGTCCGTTTATGGGGGTGAAAAACGTCTTTGCCTTCCAAGTGATCAAAACGCTGCCCAAAAAGGCAGCATGGAACAAAAAAGCCCGCCCGGGTTTCCCCGGACGGGCTTTTGATCTGATCGATCAGGTGCCGTGCGAACACGGCACCTGTCAGAAAGTTTTGCTTAGAAGCGCTGGGAACCCTTGCCGAATTCTGGATAGGCTTCCAGACCAAGCTCGGTCGCGTCCGAACCGTTGGCTTCTTCTTCCTCGGAGAGGCGAATACCAACAGTGAACTTCAGAGCCAGCCATACGATCGACGAAGCAACGATGGTGAAGGCACCCATTGCAACGATACCGGTGATCTGCGTGCCGAAGGAAGCACCGTCATTGGTGAACGGAACAGCAAGCGTGCCCCAGATACCAGCAACAAGGTGAACCGAAACAGCACCGACAACGTCGTCGATTTTCAGTTTGTCGAGCAGCGGAACCGCAACAACAACCAGGATACCACCGATTGCACCGATGATGATCGCCGAGCCAATGGTCGGGGTGTCCGGAGCAGCCGTGATCGAGACCAGACCAGCCAGTGCACCGTTAAGCGCCATGGTGAGGTCGACCTTTTTGTAAAGGATCTGGGTCAGGATGATTGCTGCAACCACACCGCCGGCAGCAGCCATGGTGGTGTTGCCATAGATGTTGGCAATGGCGATGACGTCAGCGCCGGTACCCATAGCAAGCTGGGAACCGCCGTTGAAGCCGAACCAGCCGAGCCACAGGACGAAGGTACCAAGCGTTGCAAGCGGAAGGTTCGAGCCCGGCATCGGGTGAACCGAACCGTCTTCGCCGTACTTGCCTTTACGTGCACCAAGGATGATCGCACCGGTCAGAGCAGCCCAGCCGCCGACCGAGTGAACAATGGTGGAACCGGCAAAGTCAGAGAAGCCCATTTCCGACAGCCAGCCGCCGCCCCAGGTCCATGCACCGGTGATCGGATACAGAACGCCAGTCAGAACAACGACGAAGATCAGGAACGGCCACAGTTTGATACGCTCGGCAACAGTACCCGATACGATCGAAGCTGCGGTGGCAACGAAGACCATCTGGAAGAACCAGTCGGACGTTGCGGAATAACCGCCAGAGAAGTCGCCACCAAGGGCAGCGGAGTCATCTGCGCTCCACAGGCTCAGCGAGCCAATCCAGCCAGATACATCCATGTACATCAGGTTGTAACCGATGAGGTAGTACATGATGCCTGCGATTGCGAAGAGCGAAATGTTCTTCAGCAGGATGGTGGTAACGTTTTTGGTACGAACCAGGCCGCTCTCAAGCATAGCAAAGCCGGCCGCCATGAACATGACGATTGCGCCACTGAACAGGAAGCTAAAGCTGTTGAGAATGAACTGGGTTTCAGCCGGAACGCCTGCGTCCTGAGCAAAAGCCGGAGAAGCGATTGCCAGAAGGGCGGTAGCTGCAGCCGCAGCAAGGCCGGTTTTCTTCATGGAAATAGTCATAATGTCTCCCCTTGTCTCTGGACTTACAGGGCGTCGTCGCCGGTTTCACCAGTACGGATACGAACCGCCTGATTCACATCAAGAACGAAAATCTTACCGTCCCCGATTTTCCCGGTTTGAGCAGTTTTGGTGATGGCTTCGACAACCTGATCAACCAGATTATCCGTGATGGCGACTTCCAGCTTCACCTTCGGCAGGAAGCTGACCATGTATTCAGCACCACGATAAATTTCGGTCTGACCTTTCTGGCGACCAAAACCTTTAACTTCGGTGACCGTCAAACCCTGGACGCCCAGTGCGCTAAGCGCTTCACGGACTTCGTCCAGTTTGAACGGCTTAATGACAGCAGTAACAAGTTTCATAATAATGCGACCTCCCGGCATATCCGTTGAGTACCAACGTGGTAATCACGATTTCGCAGTCGCAGTCTCCAAACCAAGAATCGTGCCAGACTCAGAATAAAAATCGTAAATTGCTGTTTTTGTTGCATAAAATGATGAATCGATCTGACGGAATTATGACTTCGTTCTGTCATGACCGGATTAAAATCTGCACAAAATCTGTGGCTGTTCAAAAAATATGCATATTTTTTAATCAACCAGTCGCGTAATTGAAAAGCGCTTACAGCTCAAGGCTCTGTGGCAATTCGCATTCTGGTTCCGCAGGCTTTGTCGCAACCAAGGGGTGATATGACTTGGTAGGTGGCGATGGCGCATTCACGACTGTCAAAGATGGTTTTGCCCCGATGTTGTGCCGGCAAAGGTGTGATAACTGTGCGTCGATGATCGGTGCGGGTTGTGGCTGCGTATCTGGCAGGGTAAAGATGTGCAAACAACGCTTTCACGACGCCCTATTGCGTCAGGTCAACGCAGGATGCCGAGCTGCACTGTAAACCGGCATCACTGGCCAAGGCCAAACGACACAGGAAATTGCGATATGCATGATCAGCAGCCACTTCAAACCGATGTCATTATTCTTGGGGGCGGCTTGAACGGTGCCTCTATGGCCTTGGCGCTGGCCCATGGCGGCATCAAGTCGGTGGTGATTGATTATGCAGACCCCAAAACCATCCTGACGGCCAATTACGATGGCCGTACGTGCGCGATTGCCGCCGCCTCCAAATCGGTTTTGGAAGTGATCGGTGCCTGGGAAAACATGGCCGATGGCGCGGAGCCGATCCTCGATATCCGCATTGCCGACGGTCAAAGCCCGCTTTTCCTGCATTACGACCATCATGATGTCGGTAACGAGCCGCTTGGCTATATCGTCGAAAACCTTGTCACGCGCAGCGCGCTTTATCGTGCGATTGAAAAAAACGATCTGGTCAAAATGATTGCACCGGCCAAGGTCGAAACGATTGCACGTGATCAGGGTGCCATGACCATTACGCTTGCCGGCGGGCAAGTCGTGCGTGCGCCACTTGCCATCGGGGCGGAAGGGCGCAAATCCATGTTGCGCGAATGGGCGGGCATCAAGACCTATAACTGGAGCTATAAGCAAAGTGCGGTGGTTTGTACCGTCAAGCACCAGCAGCCCCACAACGGGCTGGCGGTCGAGCATTTCCTGCCAGCAGGCCCGTTTGCAATCCTGCCGATGACAGATAACCGTTGCTCGATTGTCTGGACCGAGGGCACGGATCAGGCCAATTATCTGGTCAATCTTGATGATCAGACCTTCCTTGATGAATTGCATCGCCGGTTTGACGGCTATCTCGGTGATCTTGAAGTTATCGGGCCACGCTTCTGCTATCCGCTTGGGTTGCAGCACGCCTATCACTATACCCAGGATCGCTTGGCGCTGATTGGTGATGCGGCGCACGGCATGCATCCGATTGCCGGTCAGGGGCTGAATATGGGGATCCGCGATGTTGCGGTTCTGGCAGAAATTCTGGTCAATGCCCGTCGTCTCGGTCGTGATATCGGCAGTGCCGATGTGCTGGCAGAATATGAACAATGGCGTCGTTTCGACAACACGGTGATGCTGGCGGTAACCGATATCACCACGCGCCTGTTCTCGAACGATATCGCGCCGATCCGCTGGGCGCGTGATATCGGATTGGCGATTGTCGAGAAAATCCCGCCCCTTAAAAAGACCTTCATGTCGCATGCGATGGGCTATGCCGGTACCTTGCCAAAACTGATGCAGGGCAAGCCGTTGTAACCGGATCGCCTTTTGCCCTAACCGGGAACTGTTGCCAGGGATTCCGGTCGAAAAATGGCGATAGGTGATCAAAGGTCATTTAAAACCATTCAAAAACATGTCGTTTTTTGTGGGTGAGTGTTGATTTGTGTCAACAAGTCAGCAAACAGAAAGGCGCAATGTCCCCGTCGAGTTGATCAAACTAACAGGGGACAGATAATGTCATTCAAATCCAAACTCCTTGGTGCCGCATTGTTGGGTGGCATGATGGCCGCTTCGTTTGTTGCTGCCAATCCGGCTTCCGCACAGACCGCCGAATTCAAAACCAAACAGGCTGGCGACATCGTTGTTCGTGCCCGTGCCATTGCTATGGTGCCGGACGAAGATACCTATGATGACACGATTGGTTCTGGCGAAGGCCAACTTAGCAACGACGTTGTTCCGGAAGTCGATTTTTCCTACTTCCTGACTGACAACATCGCGCTCGAACTGATCGCAGCAACCACGCAGCATGATCTGGATTGGTCGAACCCGAGCCTTGATGCTGGTTCTGTGCGCCTTCTGCCGCCGACACTGACCCTGCAGTATCACTTTATGCCGGAAAGCCGCTGGAGCCCGTATGTTGGTGCAGGTATCAACTACACCTTCTTCTATGACTCCAAGCCGGGCCAGTTCAATTCTGTCAAATATGACGACGGCTTTGGCTATGCTTTCCAGGCTGGTTTTGACTATGCGATTTCTGGTCCGTGGTCTGTCAACCTCGACGTCAAGAAGATTTTCCTTGATACCGATGTCAGCATCAATAACGGTGCGAACACCTCCAAAGCCCATCTTGACCCGTGGGTCTTCGGTCTCGGTATTGGCTATCGCTTCTAAGAAAGCGTGCGTCCGAGGATGACCTCCCCGGACAGCAAGACACTAAAGCGGTCCTGTCTTTGGCAGGGCCGTTTTTGTTTTGGGACTTTTAGAAAGAAGGGGGGGTTAGCGCTTGGCGGGGTCGCGTGACAGGCCGCGTGCTTTGAGTGCGGCGAGATAGTCGTTCCAGAGCTTCTCCTGATTGTCGTGCAATTCGCGCAGATATTGCCAGCTAAACAGGCCGCTATCATGCAAGTCGTCGAAGGTAATGCGTACGGCATAGTTCCCGACTGGCACAATATCGATGATGCCGACATGCCGGCGGCCGGCGATGATCTTCTTTTCTGACGGATGATGGCCTTGAACTTCAGCGGACGGGCTTTCCACCCGAAGCAGCTCGGCGCCAAGGCGTGTTTGAACACCGTCATCCCAGATGATTTCCAGAATGCGTTCATCACGCAGATAGTTGATTTCAACCGGGGTGAAAGCGGGCGTAAAACCGTCGCTGGGCATGGTGGAAGGCAACCTTTGCCTTAGTCTTCGATGGCACGAGCTTCGTCGGGCAGCATGATCGGAATGCCGTCGCGGATCGGATAGGCAAGACCGGCCTTCGGACTGATCAGTTCGTTATTTTCACGATCATATTCCAACGCCTGTTTGGTCACCGGACAGACAAGGATTTCAAGAAGTTTCGGGTCTACCGGGCTATGGGTCGCAGTCATCAATTCAGCCTTCGGGTTGGATTTGCCGTGTGCGGCGGCAATTATGTTCAGTTGGCATTGCTGTGTGCGTGCTTGGGATCGGCATGGACTGCCATTTCAAGCAACGACGTTAGCATATCGCCGCGATCATACAGCGTTGTGCATTCGAGCAAAGCCTGTTTTTCAAGCGGACTGAGGCGACAGCCCATGGAAATGGTGGTGATCAGCATTTCATCATCGCTATCAGCCAGTGTGTCCCAGCATGATTGTAGCGAATGTTGCGCGAAATAGGCGTCAAGCGCCATACGCAGGCGATCACGATTGATCGGCGTATCGTCTTCCTTGGGTGTGGTCAGATCCTTCTTCCACGGCGCGAAATCACCACGCACCCGGCGATATCCACCGGAATTTTCGGGCAATTCCTCGATCACGGTAAATCGGCAGACACCCGTGAGCGTGATCAGAAAACGTCCATCATCGGTTTCGCTAAAGGCGGTAATGCGGCCCGCACATCCTGTCGAAAAGATCTCCGGGCGATCCGGGTCCATGAAATAGGCGTTACGCTGATCCGGTCGGGGTTGAATCATCCCGATCATCCGGTCCTGTCCAAGCGCATCCGTGATCATATTCATGTAGCGCGGCTCAAAGATATTGAGCGGCAAATGCCCACGCGGCAGCAGAAGGGCACCGCTTAGCGGGAATACCGGCATGGTTTCCGGAAGGTCCGAAAGTTCAGGATCAAAGGGGCCGCATATGCTCATGAGAACAATACCGTCGATAATGCACGGCGTCCGGCGACGCTGGCAGGGTCCATCGGACCCCAGGCTTCAAAAAACTTCAGGAGCTGGGTGCGTCCTGCGTCCTCGTTCCATTCGCGGTTGGTGCGAATGATGGTAATCATGGCGTTGACCGCTTCTTCGCGCTTGTTCTTCGCAAAACAGGCCATGCCGTAATCATACAACGCCTGCGGGTCGTTCGGGTTGGCTTCTGCCTTGGCGCGCGCAGCTTCAAGGTCTTCACCCGAAACCCCGGTCTCGGCCAATTCAAGCGCGCTGATCGCGGCTGCAATCGGTGCCTTCAGACGATCAACATCGGACATGTTGTCAACGAAGTGGCGGGCTTCTTCAACTTCATCCATGCCCACCATGCAACGGATCATGCCGCCAATTGCGGTTTCATTGTCCTGTTCGCGTTCAAGAACGCTGACATAAAGACCATGGGCTACTTCAAAGTTTTCCTCTGCAAGTGCGGCACTTGCCTGTTCAAGCAGTCCCTCGATCGGGCTTTCAATCGGACCACCGGCAAGTTTTTCATAAAACGCGCGCACTTCGCTTTCGGGCTGTGCGCCCTGAAAACCATCGACTGGGCGGCCGCCCTTGAAGGCGTACACGGTCGGTACCGACTGAATGCGAAGCTGCATCGCCAGTTCCTGGTTTTCGTCGATGTTGACCTTGACCAGTTTCACGCGTCCGCCAGCCTCACGGGTGACTTTTTCGATCACCGGTGTCAGGCTTTTGCACGGACCGCACCATGGCGCCCAGAAATCGACAACCACCGGCACTTCCATCGACGGTTCGATAACGTCCTGGACGAAGGTTTCGACACTGCTGTCCTTGATCAGGTCAGAATCCTGATTATGGGTGGTGGCGCCATCCGGCGCATTCGCATCAAGAATGATCGACATTATTGTTCACTCGCTAATTCTGAATTCTAGATGATACCGCCATGCCCGGACGACAAGAGGCAGCTATGTGATATTGCGTGTCACTTATACTTGAATATAAGAAGATTTAAGGGCTTACCTCAGATGTCCGTGGTTCATTTATCATCGGCCGTGGCGGGTTCGGCATCAAAATCAATGATCATCGCCTCATAACCAAGTGAGCAGATGAAGGTTAACAGGTCTGCCGAGGAAATTGTCGTGGTGCGGTCATTTCGCAAGGGGTGAAAGTTCAACAGATCCCCGTTGGCAAGCTTGGCATCAAGGGCCAGGTTGACCTTGCGGTCCCGATCATTGAGCAACGCAAAGGGGGTGACGGACCCCGGTTTTATGCCAAGCGTTTCGATCAGAAGCTCCGGCTTGCCAAACGACAGGCGCGCGCATCCCAGCCGCTTGTGCAGGTGGTTCATGCGGATTTCGGTCTCTTCCTCGGCAACCACCAGCCACAACGCGCCCTTCTTGTCTTTGACAAACAGGTTCTTGGAATGAAGCCCCGGCAGGTCGCCACGCAGTGCCTGCGAATCCTCAACCGTAAACAACGGTTCGTGTTCATGTGTTTTCGTTTCGATACCCAATTTGGCCAGATGATCGAAAAGCGGGGTTGATGGATCACTCATGCTCTTTCCCTTGTGGCTGTGCGCCAAAAGATAACCAAGTTCAAAACCGGACGCAAATTTGCATAAATCGGGTCGGATTTCGACAATTGGGACGCTTAAAGTCAAGGAAAACCGCCAAAATTCCTGATGTCGCGATTTCAAAGAAAAAAGGGTTGCAATCGCTCTTTGTTGGGCTATTATCCGCGCCGCTCCACAGGGGCAGAAACAATCTGATGAACGCGGGCGTAGCTCAGGGGTAGAGCATAACCTTGCCAAGGTTAGGGTCGAGAGTTCGAATCTCTTCGCCCGCTCCATCAGACCGGTTTCACATATCATCGCTTTCATGATGATGCGGGCGTAGCTCAGGGGTAGAGCATAACCTTGCCAAGGTTAGGGTCGAGAGTTCGAATCTCTTCGCCCGCTCCATGATGAAAGTTATAAAAGGCCGTCCTTCGGGGCGGTCTTTTTGCATTTGGGCCAAGGCCGTTGACTGTTTCACGCTTGCAAGCAAATGCGAATTGTCGTGTGCTTCTGTGATGTCTGATCCGAATAATGCAAAATCCACGTCATCAGGGCGCATGATCTACACAGTCGGCTATGCGGGCCATGACCGTGAAAGCCTGCTTGCGCTTTTCAAGGCCCATGGCATCACGGCGGTGGCGGATATTCGGACCTTCAAACGATCAAGTTATTGGACGGCATTCGACTCTGACAGCTTCGGGCCGTTCCTTCGCGAAAACGGTATTGCCTATGTGTTCATGGGCGATGTGATGGGCGGAAAGCCGCAAGTTCCGGAACTTTACCCTGATGGGCAGCTTGATTATGGCCTGATGGCAGATCAGCCTGATTTCAAATCGGGGATCGACCGGCTGGTTTCTGGGGCGGAAAAATATCGCATCTGTCTGATGTGTGCCGAAAAGGACCCGCTGGACTGTCATCGCACGCTTCTGATTGCGCCAGCCCTGAAAGATGCCGGGTTTGATCTTTGCCATCTGGTCGATGGTCGGGTCGAAAGTCAGGCGGAAACCGATGCCCGCATGATCGCAATCAACGGCGGGGATGTCCCCGATCTTTTTGCCGCCGCCGCACCCGACCCGGAAGCTGAAGCCAAACTGGCATTGGCGCGCCAGATCAAGCGCGTCGCCCCCAAGGCCGAGGATGCGATCAAGCGACGCTAGCCTGCGTTGCTAACCCGTGGCTCAGCCCATGATGTTGTAGCCACCATCAATATGCACCACATCACCGGTCAACGATTTTGCCCGGTCACTGGCTAAAAACGCAGCCAATTCGCCAATTTCATCAATTGTCACCAGGCGACGGGACGGCGCGCGGTCGGTGGCCTGGTCCATCAGATGTTGAAATTCGGCAATCCCGGATGCTGCGCGGGTTAAAAGCGGCCCGGGTGAAATTGCATGGCAGCGAATGCCTTTCGGGCCCAGTTCGGCCGCCATATAGCGAGTCGTGCTTTCAAGGGCTGCCTTGACCGGCCCCATGACCCCGTAATGATCAATCACGCGCTCCGATCCCATATAGGTCACGGTCAAAAGCGCGCCGCCATCGCTCATCAATGGCTCTGCCCGTTTGGCGAGCCTCGCAAACGAATGGCACGATATATCCATCGCCGCCAGAAAACCGTCGCGAGAACAATCGGTTACCCGACCGTGCAGGTCATCTGCCGGGGCAAAGGCGATCGAATGCAGCACGAAATCAAGCTTTCCCCACTTCTGTTCGATTTCGGCAAACAGCGCGTCTGCCTGTGCCACATTGCGGACATCAAGCGGGGCGAAGATCGGGGCATTGATTTGGTTGGCCAATGGTTCGACAAAGCGTTTGGCCTTGTCGTTCAAATAGGTCACCGCGATGTCGGCACCTTCGCGCTTGAAAACGCGCGCGCAGCCCCAGGCGATGGACATTTCATTGGCAATTCCGACGATTAGCCCTTTTTTGCCTTCAAGCATGCCGTGGTTCCTTTCGGATCATGTGCGAGTGCGAAGAAATTCTCAAATCGGGGCGTATTTCAAAGTGTAGCGGGTTTTGCGCCGCAAAAAAGTGCAAAATTCTGTGACAGTTCATGTCCGCCGACGATCTGGCGACCAAAGGCTAGCTTATTGGTTAAATGAATTTTTTTTGTGCAGAAGCATAGTTTTTAGGCAGATGATCCGTTATGTGTAAGCGTGAAGGGACACAGGGGATTTCCAGGTGGGTCTATGGTGGAAATTCCTGCTTTCCTTCCCAAATAACGAGACAAATCAGTGGTGTGTGACACCGGTCGCAAAGATCGGTGTTTCGGTTCTGGTAAACAGAGCCGGGAAAAAGGGAAATTGGTCATGAAAGCCCGAAACGGCGACCCAAAGCGGGAAGTCATCGACAAGGTTGTCGAAAAGATCCATCAACGAATGTCTGGTGAAACGGCGAAGGGTGCAGAAGCATTCGTTCGCCTTTTTTATAAGGATGTTCCGCCTGACGACATGGCGGGTCGCTCGGTCGACTCGCTTTATGGCGCGGCACTTACACTTTACAAATTCGCGCAAAAGCGCCCCTCGGCCGATACGGCCAAAATCAGGGTCTATAACCCCGATCTCGAAGAACATGGCTGGACGTCTGATCACACGGTGATCGAAATCAACAATACCGATATGCCGTTCCTGGTGGACTCGGTGACAGCCGCCCTGCATGAACTTGATCTGACCGTTCATCTTGTCATCCACCCGATCATGCGCATTGCCCGTGATGACAAGGGTGAATTGCAAAGTGTTGCCAGCGTTGAAGAAACCAACGATCCGCGTGAATCGGTCATGCATGTCGAAATCGACGAGCAGACCGACAAGGACGTTCTGGCCAAGGTCCATGACGCACTTGAAAACAGCCTGACCGACGTCGCACTTGCTGTGCGCGACTGGCAGCCGATGCTTAAAAAGGTCACCGAAGTTCTTGATGAGATTGGCGATGTCAAGGCAGGCGCGCCAGACGAGGACCGCCGCGAGGTGCAGGACTTCCTTGGATGGCTGCACAATGACCACTTCACCTTCCTGGGTTACCGGGAATACAGCTTTAAAAATGCCGGCAAAAAGGGGCCGGTGGATGTCGAGGTCAAAAATCAGCTCGGCATTCTGTCGCGCGAAGGAACCCACGTCTTTGATGAGTTGCGCCAGATTGGCAACCTTTCAGCCGAGGTACAGGATTTCGTCGCCAAGCCGAACCTGCTGATGGTGACCAAGGCCAACAAACAATCGACGGTTCACCGTCCAGTGCATCTTGATACGATTGTCGTCAAACAGTTCGATGCCAAGGGCAAGGTTGTTGGTCAGCACCTTTTCGTCGGCCTGTTTACCTCGGTCGCCTATAACCTGTCCCCGCGTCTGATCCCGCTTCTGCGCATGAAGCTTGCCGAAACCGTCAAGCGTGCTGGTTTCCCGCCAGCAAGTCACGATGGTAAGGCGCTGGTCAACATTCTGGAAACCTATCCACGTGATGAGCTGTTTCAGGTCGATCTGGACGATCTGTATCATACGTGCATGGGCATCCTGCATCTGCAGGAACGTCAACGCATTGCGCTATTCGTGCGCCGCGATGCGTTTGAACGGTTTGTCTCCTGTCAGCTGTTCTGTCCGCGCGATCGCTTTACCACCAAGCTGCGCCTGAAGTTCCAGACGGTGATTGAAAACGCCTTTGATGGCAAAGTCACGGCGCACTACACCCTGATCGGCGACAGCCCGCTTGCGCGTTTGCACCTGTTGGTCAAAACCAATCCCGGTGAATTGCCCGAATACAGTGTGGCCGATATCGAGCGCCAGTTGGTCGAGGTGGCGCGAGACTGGTCCGATACCCTGCGTCAGGTCCTTGTGCGTGAACTGGGTGAGGAACGCGGCCTGGCGCTGCATCGTCGCTATGGCGAAAGCTTCTCGACGGAATATCGTGAACGCTTCACGGTCGAAAGTGCCGAACTTGATATCGAACGTATCGAAGAGGTCATTAATGCCAATGACCTGCGGGTAAATCTTTATCGCCCGATCGAAGCTGCCGAGAATGAACTACGCTTCAAGATCTACAATCCCGGTGCGCCAGTACCGCTTTCGGATGTCCTGCCCATGCTGGAAAACATGGGGCTTAAGGTCATTACCGAAAATCCCTTCACGGTCAGTCCGCGTGATGTCGGGATTGATGTTCGCATTCATGATTTCGGGGTCGAGGTTGACGGCGAGTTCAGCCTCCATGATGTGCGCAACAAGTTCCAGGAACTGTTTGTCCGCATCTGGCATGGCGAGGTTGAAAACGATGCATTTAACCGCCTTGTGCTGCTGGGCAATCTGAATTGGCGCGAAGTGGTGATCCTGCGCGCCTATGCGCGTTATACCCGCCAGACCGGATCGGCTTTCTCGCAGGCTTATATGGCCAAGACGCTCGCCAACAATCCGGCGCTGGCATCCGCTCTGGTGTCACTGTTTATTGCGCGCTTTGACCCGGATCGCGACCAGGCCAAGGGTGACGAGGTTGCAGCGATTGAGGCTGACATCATCAGCCGCCTCGAAGACGTGATGAACCCGGATGAAGACCGCATCTTGCGCGCCTTCCTTAATCTGGTGCAGTCGACCCTTCGCACCAACTTCTTCCAGCATGATGCGGATGGAAATCCGAAATCCTATCTGTCGGTCAAATTCAACTCAGCCGTGATCGAAGATTTGCCACTGCCGCGTCCGTGGCGTGAAATCTTTGTTTATTCCCCGCGGGTTGAAGCTGTCCATCTGCGCGGTGGTCCGGTGGCCCGTGGTGGCATTCGCTGGTCAGACCGTCAGGAAGATTTTCGTACCGAAATCCTCGGTCTGGTCAAAGCCCAGATGGTCAAGAACGCGGTCATTGTCCCGGTCGGCTCCAAGGGTGGCTTTGTTGTCAAACGTCCGCCGGTCGATGGCACGCGTGAAGCGTTCCTTGAGGAAGGCATTGCCTGCTACAAAACGCTGATGAGCGGGATGCTCGACATCACCGACAATATCGTTGCCGGTGAAATCGTGCCGCCAAAACGCGTTGTGCGTCTTGATGACGATGATCCTTATCTGGTTGTTGCGGCTGACAAGGGCACGGCGACCTTCTCGGACATCGCCAACGGGGTTGCCCGTGATTACGGCTTCTGGCTTGACGATGCTTTTGCGTCTGGTGGTTCGCAGGGCTATGACCACAAGAAAATGGGCATCACGGCACGTGGTGCGTGGGAATCGGTCAAGCGCCATTTCCGCGAAATGGGCAAGAATATCCAGACCACGCCATTTACCGTGGCTGGTGTCGGCGATATGTCGGGTGACGTGTTTGGCAATGGCATGCTGCTGTCAGAGCAGATCAAGCTTGTTGCCGCCTTCAACCATATGCACATCTTTGTCGATCCTGACCCGGACCCAGCCAAAAGCTTTGCTGAGCGCAAACGCCTGTTTGACATGCCGCGTTCAAGCTGGACCGATTATGACAAAAAGGTCCTGTCCAAGGGTGGCGACATCTTTGATCGCAAGGCCAAGACCCTTGATCCGTCGCCAGAGGTCCGCAAGGTTCTGGGGCTGGATAGTGGCAAGGTCACCCCGGCGGACATGATGAAAGCCATCCTGAAATCCGATGTCGAACTTTTGTGGTTTGGCGGGATCGGGACCTATATCAAATCCAGTCTTGAAACCAACGCCGATGCCGGTGACCGTGCCAACGATGCCATCCGCATCAATGGTCGCGAAGTCCACGCAAAGGTCATTGGCGAGGGGGCAAACCTTGGTGCGACCCAGCGGGGCCGTATCGAATACGCCCATGCCGGTGGTCGCCTGAATACTGATGCAATCGATAACGCGGCGGGTGTTAACTGCTCTGACCACGAGGTCAATATCAAGATCCTCGTGGGCGAGGTGGTTGCGGCTGGCGACATGACCGAAAAGCAACGCAACAAGCTGCTTGTCGACATGACCGACGAGGTCGGCGAACTGGTGCTGCGCGATAACTATCTGCAAAGCCAGGCCATCTCGAATGCCGATGCGGAAAAGGCCGATATTCTTGATGCACAGGTCCGTTTGATCCGCATGCTCGAACGCGAAGGCCGTCTGAACCGCGAGATTGAATACCTTCCCGATGACGAGGAACTCACCCGTCGTGCCAACGCGCATGAAGGCCTGACCCGTCCGGAAGTCTCGGTTCTGATGCCTTATGCAAAGCTGTGGCTCTATGACGAAATCCTTGAATCCGATTTGCCGGATGATCCGGTTCTGGTCGAGGAACTGGTGCGCTACTTCCCGACACCGCTTCGCAAGAAATACGCAAACGCGATTTCTAACCATCGTCTGAGACGCGAAATCATCGCAACCGTAGCGACCAACAGCCTGGTCAACCGGGTTGGCGGCACGTTCGTCCATGACATGATGGAAGCCACCGGCATGTCGGCAGTTGATGTGTCGCGCGGTTATCTGATCACGCGGTCTGTCTTCGGGCTGCGTGAAATGTGGGAAGGCATCGAAGCGCTTGATAACGTCGTGCTGGCGAAACTTCAGACCAGCATGTTCCGCGAAATCAATCGCATGGTGAACGATGTTACCCAGTGGTTCCTGCGCAATTGCGAGGAGCTTAATGTCGGCGCAAAGATCGAGATTTTCCGCCCGGCGGTTTCCAAGGTGATTGAAAGCTTTGATGAAATCGTCCCCGAGGATGCTGCTGCACGCAAGGCGCTGGAACAAAAGGCCAAATCGCTGGTCGCCCAAGGTGTCCCCGACGACCTCGCCTGGCGTGTGGCGTCTGCGACCCAGTTGGTGGCGATTTGTGACGTGGTTCGTATCGCCGAGGCAACTGGTCGCGATGTGATCGAAGTGTCGGCCACCTATTTCGCAGTCGGCGCACGTTTCCAGTTGGGCCTGATGCGCTCCGCCGCGGAGTCGATCGAAGCCGATACCCATTGGCAGAAACTGGCACGTGCGGCAGTGATCGACGATCTGTTCGGGCATCAACGCGAACTGACCCGTTCGGTTCTGGCCGCGGGCAAAAAAGGCTCGTCCGGCGCCGACCTTGTCGATATCTGGGTGCAAGATCGTCAGCGTGGCTGTGCGCGCTGTGATGATCTGATCAACGAACTGCGTTCGGCCGGTCAAATCGATCTTGCCATGATCACGGTGGCCAACCGTCAGATCCGCGCCCTGATCGGGGCTTGACGTCTGGCAGGTCGGAAGACCTTGTTTTGAAAAACTGGAAGGGCGCCTGTAGCGGGCGCCCTTCTTTTATTTTCAATCAATGGCCTGTGCTCATAGCGCGTCGTTGAGAAAACATACCGCCGATTGGCAAAAAAGGCGATGCAGCGTGATTTGCGCTAGATCACGGAAATTAATGGGAAATCCTGTCATTCTGCTGCCATTATTATATGATGGGATCAAAATATGGCCGGTGTATTCCTTGAAAAATACCAACCGGTATGTATATCTGAGACATATAAACAAAACAGGTTAAGGTTATGAGGAACGCCACAGAAACCCGGATCAAGCTGCTTGAAACGGCGATGGAGCTATTGGCGACACGCAGTTACCACGACGTTGGAGTCAGTGATGTGTGCAAGCATGCCGGGGTGACAAAGGGTGCGTTCTATCATCACTTTGACAGCAAGGCAGAGCTGTTTGCCGCCGCCGCCCGCCATCACTGGGAAAAGGGCAAGGACGAACTTCGCGCCATCTTTTCCCCGGATGTCCCACCGTTGGAACAGCTTAACAGCTATATCGAGCTCATTTGCAACAAGCAGGAACGCTATGCCGTCCCTGGGGAAAATGAAGTTTGTGTCTGCCCGATCTTCACCGCCGGTGGTCAGGTCGGGCCGGAAGATGAGCCGATCCAGGCCTGCTCGCGCGAACTTGCCGAAGAACAGATCAAATATCTGGCGTCCATGGTGCGCGGCCTGAAAGGCGAGGGCATGCTGGGTGAAGATGGCGACGCCACAACTTTGGCGCGATTGATTTTCCAGTATGTTCACGGTTTGCTAACCTATGGCCAGGTTTTCAATGATCTTGATACCGTTCGGTCTGACATCCGTAACGGCATCTGCCGAATCCTTAATTTGCAATGCAAATACAGGGATGTAGACGCGGAAACAGCCACCTAAATCCCCTGTAAATTTCGCTGTCCAGAGAAAATAGTTCACTTTTTTCTCTAAATTCACTTGCCAACATACCGATCGGTATCCATTTTTCTTCCAAACGTGCTGCCTGTGCGCGGCGTAACCTATTTGGAAGATGGAATGATGCAGTCTCGATCAAAACGCAAAATTTTGCTGCCAGCTGCCGCCTTGGCGCTGGTTGCTGCCGCCGGTGGATATGGCCTGCATATCACCGGTTCCGCCGCTGATGAGGTCGCGGTTCAAACCGAACAAGCAGCCCCACCGGCAACCCCGGTCACCGTATCGGGTGTCAAAACTCAATCTGTCCGCCTCTGGAGCAACTTTTCCGGCCGTCTGAGTGCGGTCGAGGAAGTTCAGCTGCGCCCGCAGGTCAGTGGTGCGATTGTCGAAATCCTTTTTGAAGACGGTGAATTGGTCAACGAGGGCGATATCCTTGCTGTCATTGACCCGCGCAGTTATCAGGCCGCGGTCGACGAAGCCCGTGCCGAACTGGCCGCTGCCCAGCAGAATCTGTCGCTTGCGAAAAAGGAAAAGGAACGGGCCGAAAAACTCGTTTCAAACGGCACAGTTTCCAAGCGCGTCTATGACGAACGTCTCAGCACCCATCAGGTTGCCCAAAGTGACGTCAGCCGCGCCAAGGCCAAGCTTGAACTGGCTGAAATCCAGCTTGATCATGCCTATGTCAAAGCACCGATCAATGGTCGTGTCAGCCGGGTTGAGCTGACCGTCGGTAACCAGGTCAATGCCGGCCCCAATGCCCCGGTCCTGACCACGATTGTCTCTACTGGTAAAATCTATGCTGACTTCGACCTGGATGAGCAGACCTTCTTTGCAAGTCTTGGTGACAGCGGCAAAATCGACGCCGCCGCCCAAACCATTCCGGTCAATATGACGTTGTCGAATGGTCGTCATGTGTCCGGTCACGTGCACAGCTTTGACAACCGCATTGATCCGCGGACCGGCACCATACGGACCCGTGCGCTGTTTGATAACATTGATGGCAGTCTTCTGCCTGGCACCTTTGCCAGCCTCGAGGTCGGCACATTGGCCAAAAGCAATGTCATCATGGTCTCGCCAGAGGCTGTCAGCACCGATCAGGACCGCAAGTTTGTCTATGTCGTCGAACCCGACAATACGGTTGCCTACCGTCAGGTAACGCTGGGCTCGGAGATCAATGGCATGCGCATTGTGACGTCGGGTCTGAACGAAGGTGATCTGGTTATCGTCAACGGCATCATGAAGGTCCGGCCGGGTATGCCTGTCGCGCCGGAAATTCTGCAGGCCTCCGCATCGTAATCGATGTGTGACTGCGCTTTAAAGCAAGGCTGAAAAACATGCAGAACCTTTCCCGCTTTTTTGTGGATCGCCCGATCTTTGCCGGCGTCCTGTCGGTCCTGATCTTGTTGGCGGGCCTGATTGCGATGTGGCGTTTGCCGATTTCCGAATATCCGGAAGTTGTGCCGCCAACCGTTGTCGTAGAAGCCAAATTCCCCGGTGCGAACCCGGCCGAGATTTCCGAAACCGTTGCCTCCCCGCTTGAAGAGCAGATCAACGGGGTCGAGGGGATGCTTTATATCAACTCGCTGGCCACCACCGACGGCAATCTGTCCCTTACCGTGACGTTTGAAATCGGCACCGACCCGGATCTGGCCCAGCAAAAAGTCCAAAACCGCGTATCACAGGCTGAACCACGTCTGCCTGATGTTGTGCGTCAGCTTGGTGTGACCGTGTCAAAGCAGTCGCCTGATCTGACCATGGTTGTGCATTTGCGCTCGCCCAATGAACGCTACGACATGCTGTATTTGCGCAACTACGCGACACTGAACGTGCGTGACCGTCTGGCGCGTATCACCGGTGTCGGGCAGGTCGGGCTGTTTGGCTCGGGCGATTATGCCATGCGTGTTTGGCTCAACCCGGACAAGGTTGCCGAACGCAACCTGACTGCGGGCGAGGTGGTTTCCGCCATCCAAAGCCAGAACGTTCAGGTCGCAGCCGGCATCATCGGTGGTGCACCTTATGACACTGGCGTGCAGTTCCAGTTGCCGATCAATATCAGTGGTCGTCTGGAGAGCCCCGAAGAGTTCGAAAACATCATCATCAAACGCGAAACTGACGGTACGATTACGCGTTTGGGCGATGTTGCCCGCATCGAAATGGAAGCCCAGCAATATGCGTTGCGCTCCCTCCTTGATAACAAGCCGGCGGTGGCAATCCCGATCTTCGCATCGCCGGGCTCGAACGCGCTTGATATTTCAAGCAACGTCCGCGCCACCATGGAAGAACTCAAACAGAGCTTTCCTGACGATCTGGATTACTCGATCGTTTATGACCCGACCGTGTTCGTCCGTGGTTCCATCAAGTCGGTCATCATGACCCTGCTTGAAGCGATTGCCCTTGTTGTTGTTGTTGTGACCGTCTTCCTGCAGACGTGGCGTGCCTCGATCATTCCGTTGCTGGCCGTGCCGGTATCGATCATTGGTACCTTTGCGCTGATGCTGCTGTTGGGCTTTTCGATCAACGTGCTGTCGCTGTTCGGTTTGATCCTGGCCATCGGGATCGTGGTCGATGACGCGATTGTTGTTGTTGAAAACGTCGAACGTAACATCGAACGTGGTCTGTCGCCGCGCGATGCAACGGTTGCCGCCATGCGCGAAGTCACCGGACCGATCATTGCGACATCTCTTGTGATCACCGGTGTGTTTGTGCCGATTGCCTTCATTTCCGGCCTGACCGGTCAATTCTATCAGCAATTTGCCCTGACGATTGCCATTGCGACGATCATTTCCACCATCAACTCGCTGACGCTGAGTCCGGCTTTGTCGGCTGTGCTTCTACGCAGTCATGATGCGCCAAAAGACTGGCTGACACGCGGTATGGACTTTGTCTTTGGCTGGTTCTTCCGCGGCTTCAACCGCTTCTTTAACCGCAGTACCGAACTTTACGCCGGTGGCGTGAAACGGTTGCTCGGGGTAAAGACCATCATGATGGTGCTTTATGCCGGTCTTCTCGTTCTGACCTATCAGGGCTTCCAGATTCTGCCGACCGGCTTCGTGCCGCTTCAGGACAAGCAGTATCTTGTCAGTTTTGCCCAACTTCCGCAGGGGTCGACGCTGGACCGGACCGAAGATGTCATTCGGGAAATGTCTGATATCGCGCTGAACGAACCCGGCGTTGAAAGTGCTGTGGCGTTCCCGGGACTTTCGATCAACGGCTTTGTGAACAGCTCAAGTGCGGGCATCGTGTTTGTCACGCTGACCGACTTTGCCGAACGCAAAAGTGACGATCTGTCGGGCCTTGCCATCGCTGGCAAGCTTCAACAGAAATTCGGTGCCATTGACGAGGCCTTTGTGGCCATCTTCCCGGCACCACCGGTACAGGGCCTTGGTACCGTCGGTGGTTTCAAGCTGCAGGTGCAGGATCGCTCCGATCAGGGCTATCGCGCACTTGATGATGCAATGAAACAGGTCCTGGCCAAGGCATGGGCTGCTCCTGAACTGACCGGTGTGTTCTCAAGCTACAACATCAATGTGCCACAGCTTCAGGCAACGCTTGACCGTACCAAGGTCCAGCAGCTTGGCATCCCGGTTGATGAAGTCTTCCGGACCATGCAGGTCTATCTCGGCTCGATGTATGTCAATGACTTCAACGCCTTTGGCCGCACCTATCAGGTGATCGCACAGGCTGACAAGCCATACCGTTCAAGCCCGGAAGACATCCTGCGACTGCAAACACGCAATGCAGACGGGGATATGGTGCCGCTTGGCTCCGTGCTTTCGGTCTCTGAAACATTCGGGCCCGATACGGCCATGCGCTATAACGCGTTCCGTTCTGCCGATCTGAATGGCAATGCGGCACCGGGATATTCCAGTGGCGAAGCACAGGCGGCGATTACAAAGATCCTCGATGAAACATTGCCGCCGGGCATGTCCTATGAATGGACGGAACTGAACTATCAGCAGATCCTCGCGGGCAATACAGCGATCTTTGTCTTCCCGATTTGTATCCTGCTCGTATTCCTGGTTCTGGCGGCTCAGTATGAAAGCCTGACCATGCCATTGGCGGTGATCCTGATCGTCCCGATGAGCATCCTGTCAGCTGTCTTTGGTGTCTATTTGTTCGGGGGTGATAACAACATCTTCACCCAGATCAGCCTGTTTGTGCTGGCCGGACTGGCCTCAAAGAACGCCATCCTGATTGTCGAGTTCGCCCGCGAACTTGAACATCAGGGCCGCAGCACCGTTCAGGCCGCGATCGAGGCCAGCCGACTTCGTCTGCGCCCGATCCTGATGACTTCCTTGGCCTTCATCATGGGTGTCGTCCCGCTGGTTCTGTCCAGTGGTGCCGGTGCCGAGATGCGCCACGCGATTGGTATTGCCGTATTTTCCGGCATGCTGGGTGTGACGATATTTGGCCTGATCCTGACCCCGGTCTTTTATGTTCTTGTACGCATGATTGGCCGGCGTAACGATGTTCGTTCACTTGATGAGGCTGATGCACATCAGCCTGCGGAGTGACCGATATCGTTGCATAAGCAGCCGGACCGTCTTTTTCCCCCGACCCCGCCGGTCCGGCTGTTTTACTTTTCCTGTCAGGCGTTTTTGGCTTGCTCGCGCATCGCCAGAAACGCCGTTGTATTAAGGTCTATCGGGCCTTTCCATGTGCCAGCCTGTTTCGGTGACGGTGCGTTCCAGTCAATTTCCGGATGTTGTGGAATGTTTTCGACTGATGGCCAGCGTTCCCCGCCAAACAGCGCTTCACGGTAGTCGCCAACCGTGCCCATTGTACCTGCAGCGCCTTCCCTGACTTCCAGGCGGTTGCCATATTTGCTTTTGAGCTCGAACTCAATGCGGTTTTCTACATATTCGTTCAGCTCATCGCCACTCAGCCCGCGCTGTTCACCGTCATTTTTGGCAAGCCTGTACTCAAAGCCGTAATCCATGCCGTTCGAAACATTGGTGTTTTCGGTGCCAAAAACGGCGGTGAGTTCCCCATCCAGATAATAGGCACGGGTTACCTGTGCATCGCTGTTGTCATCAAGCTAGTTCGAAAGGTTGTTTTCCGCATTCTTTCGGATTTCCTTGAACTCTGCCTGACGGGAAAGCATGCGTTCTTTCCATTCCTCGGCACTATATTCGGTGGTGTATTCACCGGTTTTCATGTCAATCGGCCGATTGAGCAGCAGCATCTGCGCCCCAACCAATGAAAATTGTCCCTGAATGTTGACCATTGCGATATCTCCTGCTGTGACGGTTGGGAAAACAAGCAATATCAGTGCCACTCATGCGTGTAGCGCGGGAATCCTTTGATATCTTTGGTGCCTGTTCTGTGATGTTGGTCACGTGGGCAAACAAGGACGCAATTATTCCGTGAAGTCAGATGGTTAGAGGGAACAAACTGCCTACACCAAACGGGAGATGGCCTATACTATTGTGGAAAGACCGGTTCATAATTGCCGGGTGCTTGCCAACGCAAAACCACGCCCTATCTTTCGCAAAGACTGTTAGCCAAAAAGGTATTCGAGGATGAATTACATCCGTACAGGTTTGTTACTCGCCGGGTTGACCGCGCTGTTTGGCGCGGTTGGCATGATGATTGGCGGGCAACAGGGCATGATCATTGCGCTGCTGTTTGCAGCCGCGATGAATGTGTTTGCCTATTGGAATTCCGATGCCATGTTGCTGCGCATGCGCAGTGCACGCCAGGTGGATGACAAAACCGCACCTGAACTGGTTGGCATGGTGCAGGGGCTGGCGCGCAATGCCGATCTGCCGATGCCCAAGGTCTATGTGATTGAAAATCCCCAACCCAACGCCTTTGCCACCGGACGCAATCCGGAAAATGCGGCGGTGGCCGCGACGACGGGGCTGCTCAAGCTGCTGGATCGCAATGAAATCGCGGGCGTCATGGCCCATGAACTGGCGCACGTGAAAAACCGTGACACCCTGACCATGACGATCACGGCGACCATCGCCGGTGCCATTTCGGCCCTTGCAAACTTTGCGATGTTTGCCGGAATGTTTGGCGGGGGACGCAGCGACAACAACAATCCGCTGGGCGGGATCGGCATGATCCTGATTGCCATCTTGGCCCCAATGGGGGCGATGATCGTGCAGATGGCGATTTCACGCACCCGCGAATACGAGGCCGACAAGATCGGGGCCGAAATCTGTGGTCATCCCATGTGGCTGGCCAGTGCGCTGAACAAGCTTGATAAGGGCGTGCATGCTGTGCCGAACATGGATGCTGAACGCAACCCGGCAACGGCGCACATGTATATCGCCAATCCCTTGTCGGGAAAGGGCGTTGATAGCCTGTTTTCAACCCATCCCAACATGGCCAATCGAATTGCACGTCTCAAGGCCATGACCCGTCCGTCGGGCGGAAATGCGCAGGGATCACAACGCGGGCCGATCCGCCAGCCTGCACATGTTGCAAAGCCAGGAAGATCTGCGGGGCCATGGGCACGTAAATCACAGACCCCTGTTGCGAAAGGTCGTTCTGCGTCGCGACAGCGCAAGCGTCCGTGGGAATCCTGAATTCGTCAAAAATCTGTGTGGTTGGATGGTCTGCTCACCTATTTTGGGGGCGGGTATCCTATTCTTGGGTATGAGGTATATTCCCACGCGCAGGATTGACCATCCTGATTTGTAAGAGGAAAATGATCCGACAAAAGTCTTAAGGCCCCTGTTATCCAGGCTCTGAACTGCAGGGGACGGATAAGGACAAGAATGGCTGGTTTCTGGTCAATAGTTGGCCTCGTGTTCAAATCCTTGATCACGGGCTCTGACACTGTCGATGACATGGGGGATGGCGCCGGGGATGATCTGGCGGCCGATGATGTTCTGTGCCGATATGGCATTGCCCGTTTCACCGCTGCTGATACCAATGCCCATATTGGCGCCGATTCTGCCGATAACGTTTCCGAACTTGTAAGCGCTGCCTTGAAATCTGTTCCGGAAACCAGCGGGATCAGGATCGATCAGTTCTTTTCACCAAATCCCGATGCTGCCGATCTGTTCCAAGCCATCCGAGAAGCCCAGTTGGGGGTTCTCAACGTCGCACATCGCAAGGATTCCGATACGGTTTTCTGGGGCCGTGAGGATCCCGGCAACGGCTATGTCGATTTGCATATGGTCAGTGACGCACTGACATCGTCGCTTTATGACCTGATGTTGCCCCAGACCTACAGTTTCCGCCAGCCCAGCCATGCTGATGTTTCCGAGGCGCTGCGTGTCCTTTTGAATGCTCAGCTTGTGCTGAAATCACGTGGTGGCGAACAGCGTGCCCTTCAGATTGCGCGATTGGCAGCCATTCTTGAAGACCTGCAGGACCGCGTGCTTGGAGGTGATACCTTTTCACAGGCGGGTGCCGGGGTGGCCCTTGCCTATGGATTTGGGGCATTCGTCCTTTCGGAAACCGGGGATCGTTCCTATTGCGCGACGGCGCTGCGCGTTATGGAGCCCCATATCCGCCAGATGGTCAGCGATATCGCTGATAAACCGACGGCAGCAGCCGGCAAAACCAAAACCGCAGCGCCGAGCGGACTTAAGGGCGAGGCGCTCGATGGAAATGATCAGGGCGGGCAGGAAAACCAGCTGTCCGATCTTCTCGACCGGATTAGTGATTTCTCCAAGGTAGACCCGCGCACCACAGCAGCACTCGCCCTTTACGGGTCGCTTGTGAACTGGTCCTTGGTCGCCAATCTTAAAACGCGCTCCGGGGCTCTTGCGGTTGCGATTTGGCGCATGTTGGAGCGCCGCATCGAACTCTCCATGGGATCGCCGGTGGATCGGGCCCTTTCGATCTGCAAACTTGGCGAGGCCATGGTGCTTACCGGCAAGGATAAGGAAGATGCCAGCCTTGTCGACAAGGGGGCTGGCCATTACCGACGGGCGCTTGGCATGATCAATGCCCGCGTGCACGGTCCGCTATATGCAACAATCGCCTATGGTTTGGCCGAGGCGATTGTGTCGTCTGCGACCATCCGTGATGTTACCATCCCCGATACCCAGGTTGTTCCGGTCTTTCAGGCAGCGCTCAAGGTCTGCACGCGTCGCGATCATCCCTATATCTGGGGCCGCATCATGTTTGCACTCGCGACCGTCTATCTGACCAATGGCAACCTGCATAAGGATATCGAAATGCTCACCCATGCGCGGATGAGCTACTCTCAGTCTTACGAGGCATTCACCGAAGCCGGCGCCAAGGGCGCGGCACGTACTGCTTCTGGCGGCTATACCCGATCAGAAAACTTTCTTTCCCAACTTGGCCATCGCAAGGCGGTGATGGATGCCACGGGTGGAAATGGTAATGCGGCGACAGACAAGGACACCGCTGACGCCTCCTGATTTTTGCCTGCCGTTTTGCCCGGACAAAAAGAAACCCCCGCAGCAGGTGCTGCGGGGGTTTTGACTGCGTATGCCGTGTGACTTCTATTCGCGATTGCCAAAGAAGTGCAGCAGCATGATGAACAGGTTTACGAAATCAAGATACAGACGCAGCGCACCGAACAGGGCTTTTTTGCCTGCCGTGGTTGCATCATCGTGCTCGTGGTATTCTTCCTTGATTTTCTGGGTGTCATAGGCGGTAAGACCCGTGAAGATCAGAACACCAGCCGCCGAAATGACGAACTGCAGCATCGTGCTGGCAAGGAAGATGTTCACCACCATTGCGATGATGATACCGATCAGGCCCATGAACAGGAAGCTGCCCCAGCCCGACAGATCTTTCTTGGTGGTATAGCCAAACAGGCTCATCGCACCAAAGGTACCCGCGGTGATGAAGAACGTGCGCGCGATCGACTCACCGGTATAAACCAGGAAGATCGACGCCAGGGACAGACCCATCAGGCCGGCATAGATCCAGAATGTCGCCTGTGCGGCACCAAAGCTCATCTTGTGGATGCGCGCGCTCAGGAAGAACACAAGCCCAATCGGGGCCAGCATGACAATCCAGTGCAGTCCGGTGCCGAAAATAGCCTGCATCAGGGTCGGGCTGGTCGACACAGCCATTGCCACGATACCGGTCAGGGCAAGTGCGGATGCCATGTAGTTATAGACACGCAGCATATAGGCGCGGAGACCTTCATCGATCTCGGCCGCCGACCGGCCAACCGAGACGTCATAGCCGCGTTGACGCGTTTCAAAAGCCATTGAAATCCCTCTTTGATCCAATTGTGAGCAGAACATAGTTATACAATTCTGCGATGATCAAAATATGGCAGGATTTCCGGGAAAAGCAACGGTTTGACAGATTGTCCTGCGCTGGGCCGCCGTCAGATGTGAACTTGTTCACCCTTGATATGACGCTATCGTGAAATCGTCCGATGACGACAGGTTATGTAAACCGGTCTATGATGGTGCCACTGCGGGACTCGCAAAGCTTTGTTTAAACGCATACAGGTCCGGCCCAATGTCACGTCCAACCATATCCAATATATCGCTTTCAGACCCGTTCCGGTTTCGGGTTTTTGGGCGTGGGTTGGCTATAGGCGGGTTGATCGTGGGCTGTCTGTTTGCCGCAAGCTCTTTTGGCGCTTCGGTCGGGCAGGCCCAAAATGCCAGCCTTCAACGCGCCCCGGGTGATGGTGACATTCCGGTCTTTACCGATGCCTATGACGGATCGGAATTCTGTGCGGATGGCAGCAGTGATGCGCCTTGCGCCATCGCCCCGGTCGATGTCCCGGAATTTGATGCCAGCTTCGTCTACCGTTTTCTCGCCTATCACGCACAACGCCCGTTCGATCGGTTTTCCTGGCAGGCCTTCACATCGCTGATGGACCCGCTGCATCGCCCGAACCAGCCCGCACGTTGGGAAACCTTTCCGACAAAGCGCGATCTGTTTGCCGAGGTCACTTATCCCAACCCGGCCTGCGGCAAGGATCTGCCAGACGGACATTTGTTGCTGGCAAGCTATCTGCAATCGACCGGGGATATCCTGATCGATCAGACCGGCAACTTCGTTTTGTTTGAAACGCGCATCAATCCGGTCGCCGCAGACTATATCACCGCCAATAATCTGCAAACGCGCTCCGGCCGGGCGGCTTTTGCACAATCCGGGCAGGCCATTGATTTCCCGACCGGCCATTTGCAGGCCGATCTGGCCAAGGTGGTGAGTGCGGTTTCGACCAAGGCTGCTGCTGCCAATGATCCTGCGAACAACGCAATATCCGACGTCGGCCCCATTATCCCGGTCGCTGCCCCCGGCGTGATGGGGGCGCAATTGCTGAAATTTGCATGGCGCATTTTGCCAACCGACGATGCAACGCAGAATAGCCGTTACTTAACCCGCCCCGCCCGGATATCGCTTTCCGGTGATCAGACGCTTGATGGTCGGGCGAAATGCCTTGATGTCACGGTCGGGCTGGTTGGCATGCATCTTGTGCAACGGGTTGCCAGTGGCAATGGGGATCGCTGGATCTGGTCGAGTTTCGAACATATCGACAATGTCCCTATGGCGGCCAATGCGCGACGTCCCAACAGCATCATTACCAAGGAACCGTTTGAAAACGGGTGTCTGGCGCCAGGTGCGGTGGATCAGCAATATGCTTTTTATGGTGGGTTGGGGGCTTCAGGCGATCCTGCCAATCAGCCGATCTCTGGAACCCTGAAATGGGCCGATCACACGCCCTATGCCCGCCTGTCATCCGGGGGGCGGGCCACATCGCCCGATATCGTGCGATGCTGGCGGCTGTTTTCCGGCACGGCAGAAAGCAACTTTGTCTGGCAGGGCAGGCTGTCGGGTAGCGTTCTTGCAAACTACATGCTGCTTGGCACGCAATGGATCGGCAATCCGGGCGGGGCGCCTTTTGGTGTTGGTGAAGTGCCGCGCTTTCTGACCAACAGCACGCTTGAAAGCTTCATGCAGGATCAGTCGGACGCCACCTGCCTTGGCTGTCATGCAAGGGCAACCAGTGATGCCGGGCAAATTGCCAACTTTACCTTCCTGCTGGATCCGGGCAGCTAGGGTCAGGAACAGAGAAACCTTCCAATTTCGGACGATTGCAACTAGCATGCCTTGCAACATTTGCCGCAGCCAAAAAAACAAGAACAGCGGCGAATACAGGGAGGAAATATGCTGGGCAGTCGTTCTGACTATGCTTCGGTGCGTTCTCGATTTGCCTGGAACGTACCAACCCACTTTAATATCGGCGTCGATGTTTGCGACAAATGGGCGGATGATCCGGATCGTCTGGCCCTGATGCATCGCAGGCGCGATGGCACGCGCCGTGATTACACATTTTCACAGATCAAACGCCTGTCGAACCGCTTTGCCAATGTCATGCGCCGTCATGGCATACGGCGCGGCGACCGGGTGGGGATCTTGTTGCCACAAAGCCCGGAAACGGCAATTGCCCATGTCGCGACCTATAAAATGGGTGGTATTGCCGTGCCGCTCTTTACCCTGTTTGGGGTGGATGCGCTGGAATACCGTCTGGGCAACTGTGCGGCCAAGGCTTTGGTGACCAACAAGGAAGGTGCCGCCAAGATCGCTGAAATCCGTGATCTGTTGCCGGCCCTTGAATATGTCTATGTGATTGATGGTGCGCCGGACGGCTGTTTTGATTTCAAGGCCCTGTCATCCGAGGCCAGTGACGAATTTGAACCGGTTAACACCCGGGCCGATGAACCGGCCCTGATCATTTACACATCCGGAACCACTGGCCAGCCAAAAGGGGCCTTGCATGCGCACCGCGTGTTGCTTGGCCATTTGCCCGGTGTCGAAATGTCACATGATTTCTTCCCGGAAGAAGGCGACGTCATGTGGACCCCGGCCGACTGGGCTTGGATTGGCGGGCTTCTGGATGTGCTGTTGCCGGCCTGGCATCACGGGGTGCCCGTTGTCGCCCACCGGTTTGAAAAATTCACACCCGAAGATGCCTTTCGCCTGATGGCTGAATATGGCGTGCGCAATACCTTCCTGCCGCCAACGGCGCTAAAGATGATGCGGGCCGCCGGTGATGAAATGGCGCAAAGATTCAATTTCAAATTGCGCTCTATCGCAAGCGGTGGTGAAACATTGGGTGCGGAACTGCTTGATTGGGGGCGTCGGGTGTTTGATGTCACCATCAACGAGTTTTACGGCCAGACCGAATGCAATATGGTGGTCAGTTCCTGTCAGTCGATCATGGACCCCAAACCCGGTGTGATGGGCCGTCCCGTGCCCGGTCATGACGTTGCAGTGATTGATCTGGGTGGCAAGGTGCTTGAGCCCGGTGAAATGGGCCGCATTGCCGTGCGCGCGCCCGACCCGGTGATGTTCCTTGAATATTGGCGCAATCCCGAAGCCACCCGCGACAAGTTTGTCGGTGAATGGCTTTTGACCGGCGATATGGGCTGCATTGATCAGGATGGCTATATCCGCTTTGTCGGGCGTGATGATGATGTCATCAGCTCGGCAGGCTATCGTATCGGCCCGGGCGAGATCGAAGACTGCCTGATCGCCCATCCTGCTGTGCGCATGGCCGGTGTGATCGGCAAGCCCGATGAACAGCGCGGCCAGATCGTAAAGGCCTTTGTCGTGCTGGCCGATGGTTTTGCCCAAAGCCCGGCGCTTGAAAGCGAAATCAAGGATTTCGTGAAAACCCGTCTGGCCGCACACGAATACCCGCGCGAGATCGCCTTCCTTGATCAGTTGCCAATGACAACCACCGGCAAGGTCGTCAGGCGGGCACTGCGCGACATCGCCTGATCCTCAATCAGTCAATTCAGATCGTTTTCGAAACGGTTTTCGCAAAAATCAAGGCCGGGTCCATCAGGATCCGGCCTTGTCTGTTTCAAGTTTTGGCAGTTGTGGGCCTACTCGTTGCGCAACAACGGTGCTGCCGGGCTGCGCAATGCCTGCCAGGTGCCGACAAAGCCAGCCGCCAGCGTGGCAAACAGGCCAATCGCAATCGGACCCAGAATGGTCATCGGCAACAACACCCAGTTGGCTTCCATGATCAGCACCAGCACTGACCAGGCGGCAACCGATCCGACCACGGCGGCAATCACCCCGGTGGCAAGGCCAAGGATCCCGTATTCCAGCGCATAGGCATAAAGGATGTTGGCCCGTGTTGCGCCAAGGGTCTTGAGCACCACGGCATCATAAATGCGCTTGCGCCGGCCGGCCGCAACCGCCCCGCCAAGCACAAGCACGCCGGCGACAATCGCAATCATGCTGGTGGCATTAAGCGCCGTTCCGATCCCCGCCAGAATGGCATTGGCCGCTTCCAGCGCTTCACGTACCCGGATGGCCGAGACATTCGGGAAATCCATGCCGATCATGCGATCAACCGGTTCTTCCATTTCGCGCGGCATGTGGGCGGTGGCGATCAGGCTATAGGGCGCCTTGTCGATCAGGCCCGGTGAAAACACCATCGCGAAATTCATACGCAGGCTTTGCCATTCGATCTCGCGCCAGTTGGCGATCTCGGCGGTGATATCGCGGCCCAGCACATTGACGGTCAATGTATCGCCCGGCTCCAGATCAAACGCATTACCGATATCTGCACTGATCGACACCAGTGGCTTGGACGCGTCGTTATAATCGGCTGGCCACCATTCGCCGCGTACCAGTTTGGTTTCCGGTGGCGGGGTGGCGGCAAAGGTAAGTCCGCGGTCCCCGCGCAGGAACCAGCGATCATCGCCTGGCCCGACATCGTTGGAATTAACGCCGTCAACGGCGGTTACACGGCCGCGCAGCATCGGTGTTTGTTCGATATCCGAAACATTATCCTGTGCCAGAAGCTGGCCTCGGAACTGCTCGATCTGATCAGGGCGAATATCAAGGAAGAAGAAGGCCGGGGCAGAATCCGGCAGGTTCTCGTTGATCTCGTTATCAAGGTTACCCTCGATCCCTGAAATCGTCACGAGCAACGTTAAACCCAAACCAAGCGACAGCGCAACCGGCACGGTGCTTGCGCCTGGACGATGCAGGTTGGCCAATGCCAGTCTGGAAAAGGCGCTGCGACCTGTAATCAACCGTTTCGAAAGGGATACGATGCCCTGTCCGGCAAAGGTGAAAATCACCACGGCCGCCGCCGACCCGCCGATAAAGCCAAGGGCAATCACCTTGTCGGTCGCGGTCAGCACTGTCAGGATCAGCAACAGAACCAGCGGCACCCCGATATAGGGCAAGTCACGCTTGCGCACCGGGCTGCCATTAAACAGCCCCGCGCTGGACCGGAACAAACGTGCTGCCGGAATTTCACGCGCACGCAGCAACGATGGAAGGGCAAAGACCAAGGTGGTCAGAACGCCAAAGCTCGTCGCAATGATCAGCGATGGCAATGCCGGTCCAAGCGTCACATCAATGGGCAGGCGCCCGGACAAAAGTGGCGCGATCAACGCCGGTGTCACCGCACCGATCAAAAGCCCGATGCCAATCCCGATCAGGGCCAGCACAAGGATCTGCAGGAAGTAAATCCGAAGCACCAAGCCATGCGACGCGCCAATCGATTTAAGCGTGGCGATGACGGATGTTTTGCTTTCGATATGGCTGCGCACCGCATTGGCCACACCAATGCCGCCAACCAGCAGCGCCGACAGCCCGACAAGCGTCAGGAACAGGGTCAGACGTTCGATAAATCGCTTGAGGCCCGGGTTAGCATTGGCCGTATCACGGATGCGCCAGCCGGCATCTTCAAACTGCTCTTCAAGCCGTTCGCGAAAGGCGATCGGGGTTTCATTATCATTGATATCCAAAGCGTAATAATAGCGGATCAGACTGCCCGGCTGCACCAGCCCGGTCTCCATCAATCCGTCCATCGACACCATCAGGCGCGGACCAAAGTTGAAAAAGCCAACTGCCTTGTCAGGCTCGGTCGCAATCACACCGCGGATCTGAACATCAATATCGCCAAGGGCAACTGTATCCCCGACATTGATGCGAAGCCGTTCAAGCAAGCCGGCCTCGGTCACCGCACCCCAGACGCCATCTTTCTGGTCAAGGATCCCGTCAAAGGGAACCCCATCGGCAAGCTCCATCTCGCCAAAAAGCGGATAGGCATCATCAACTGCCTTAAGCTCCACCAACCGGCGCTGGTCCGGGCCATAGGCCGTGGTGCGCATGGTCGCCAGTTCGGCCACACGTTCAGTGTTCGCTGTTAGCCACTCGATCTGATCACCGGTGGCTTCCTGATGGGTCAGGCGCAGTTCAACATCACCGCCCAAAAGCTTCCGCCCGTCACGCTCAAGTGCCGAAAGAACGGATTCCGAAACGTTTCCGACAGCTGCAATCGACCCGACGCCAAGCGCAAGACACGCCAGAAAAATACGAAAGCCCGAAAGCCCGCCGCGCAACTCGCGCCGGCAGACACGCCAGGCAATGGACCACAGGCGGTCTGCACCGTCAGAGGGGGAAACAGATATGCTCATGACTGCGATTCCAGATGCGAAACGATTTCGCCGTCGCGCAGCATCACCGTGCGGTCGCACCGCTTGGCAAGGGCGGGATCATGGGTAATCAAAAGCAGGGTCGAGCCACGCCGTTTGGTCAGATCAAACAGCAATTCGATAATCGTTTCACCGGTCGTGCCATCAAGGTTGCCGGTCGGCTCATCGGCCAGCAAAAGCTCCGGGTCGGTCGCAAGCGCACGTGCAAGCGCAACGCGCTGCTGCTCCCCGCCTGATAGCTGGCCGGGATAGTGATCAGTGCGATGACCCAGCCCGACAAGTTCCAATTCTTCGCGTGCCTTTTCAAAGGCATCTGCACGCCCGGCAAATTCCATCGGAAGCGCAACGTTTTCCAGCGCGCTCATGGTCGGGATCAGGTGGAAGTCCTGAAACACGATGCCGACATGATGGCGGCGATAAAGCGCCAAGCCGTCTTCATCAAGGGCGCGCAGGTCCTTGTCGCACACCTTCACCACACCTTCCTGGGCTTGTTCCAGTCCGGCGATCACCATCAAAAGAGATGTTTTGCCGGACCCGGACGGACCGACCAGCGAGACACGCTCGCCCGCACCAATCGCAAGATCAACCCTTTTAAGGATCTCGACAATCCCGGCCGGACCCTGCAGCCGCAGCTTCAGGTTTTGCACATCAATTGTCTGTTTTGGCGCTTCACCAGACGCGGCGACATTTTGTTCCGGTATCGTGGTGGTTTCGGTCACACTCATTTCGGGTCCTATCGGGTTGTCCGTTGCAAGATCAACAAAGCAGGCTACATAAGCTTACGGATCAGGACGTTTCTGGTTCAGACTTCTTTTGATCTGAATAACTTCTTTAAGGGTAAACGGTCGGAAACCGCTCCGGCAAGTTCGCAGCATGTAAAGGTGAGATTTGTAATGAATTTGGCGTTTGGGCAAGGTCGCACTGTAATCAAGTTCACGCATAAGTTGGTATCACGCTTTCGCAAATCCGCCGGTTTGGCCCTTGCCACGCTTGCCCTCGCAACCCTTGGGATGACCGGGTTTGCTTATGAAACCAAGGCACAGGATGGCGAGCAGACGCCAAAAACCCTTGTTTTGTTTGGCGATAGCCTGATGGCGGGCTATGGCCTTGATCATGAAAACGGTTTCGCGCCCAAGCTTGAAGCGGCCCTTAAGGAAGCAGGCCACGATGTCCGGGTGATCAATAGCTCCGTCTCGGGCGATACCACGGCGGCCGGACTGGCGCGTCTCGACTGGGCGCTGGTTGAAAAACCCGATGCGGTCTTGCTCGAACTTGGTGCCAATGATGCGCTTCGCGGCATGGAGCCATCCCAGACCCGTGAAAACCTGGCAGAAATCCTTGAAAAGCTGCGCGGCATGGATGTTGATGTCCTGCTGGCCGGTATGATGGCTCCGCCCAATATGGGGACGGCATATGGCGATGAATTCAACAGCATCTATCCCGATCTCGCCAGCCGCTATCAGGTTGATCTCTATCCATTTTTCCTCGAAGGCGTCGCTGCCGAGCCGGAGCTTAATCAGGATGACGGGATGCATCCCAATGCCGACGGCGTGGACGTAATCGTCAAACGCATCCTGCCTGATGTCGTCGACCTGCTGCAAACCTCTGACGCCAGCTAAGCGCGAAGCACCTGCTTGGCTATATGCCGGCGCTTCATGATCTGGGGCGCAAAACCGACGGTTTTCCAAGGGCTTGTGCGCGTCCCGACAGGTTATAAAATTTCACAAAGACACAGATTGGCGCAATTTCGACGCTTATGAACCGTAAAAAACTACGTATGTAGATAGAAAACGTCAACAACCCGAAATGATTAAGTGGCCGGACCTTCAGAAGGCGAAGTCAACGCGGTAAAAAGACGAATATATCATATAAATAAATAATTTAAGTGGTTTTTGCATGTGTCGCAAATACCGTGAATCTTGTCTGAAAATCCTCATTTGGGGACCAAAACACGCTGTTTGGTGTAAAATTAACACCTCATTTACTTTCGGTTCTGTTTCGAACAGCGTTTCTGCTACTGCGTATGTTGTTTTTCAAAAAGCCTCTTCCAACGCTGTTATCCAATTATCGGGTTTCTGATCCTTTTTTGCCTTTCCGGCAGGGCTGGGCATCGCAAGTGCACCATGTGATAAATCACACAATATCAACAACTTAATAAATTTTCCCGAAATCAGGTGATATTTATGGCCTGTGGATAACTCTTGGGAAACCAAACAGGTGTCCTGGATGCCTGAAATGCACGCCGTTGACCAAATATCCCGTCATATCAATGTGTTGGCGTTTTTCTGGGGACTCCATGGATTCCCAACGAGTCGCCGATAGGCCTGTGAATGAATCGGAAGCGATTCAATTTTGACTGCAAATGCAGTTGCAGGGGTTCAAATCCGTCGATACACTTTATCTTATCGGGCGGAAAGGCGCGTTTGATCTGCGCTTTCGGTGTCCGGGGATGTCAGATTTAAGTTATATACTTCAATGCCTTAAAGGGATTGTTCAGTGTCGTCTTCTTCCACCGTCAAACAGTCCTACACCATTCCCTGTTCTTCGATCTTTCGTGACGCTGTGCTGCACCTGGCAGAACGGCGTGGGGTGAATGCCGCTGATCTGGCGCGCTCGGTGATGCTGATTGTGCCCGAAAAGGTGATTGAGGATTATCAGGATCCCGGCGACCCGCCTAAGGGGGATCGCGAAACCATCGTCTTGAAATCTGGCCCGGCCGAGGGGCGCCCCTGGCGGCGCAAACCCCGCCTGCAATTGCGCCTGCCGCCCGGGTTTTCGGTAATCACCGTGCGCAAGGCACTGCAAATGGCGATCGATTTCGATGCGGGTGATGTCAATATGCGGGTTGAGAAATCCGACGTTCTCGCCGCCGAACGTGCAGCCCTTGAAGAAGCCCGCGCACTTAAAAAACGTCAGGCAGAGCCGCCTGTTGAACTTCTGCAATCGCGTGAAGAACTCGAACGCCTGCGTCAGATCGTTGATAATCTGGCTTTTGATCCGCTTGATCGGGGTGTCACGACCTTTAACGAAGCGCTGCATGTCATGGGCTTTGCCCCCAGTGCGCGGCCCGATATGCGTGCGATCCGCGCCAAGTACCGCGTTCTTGCGGCCATCCACCATCCGGACAGCAATTATGGCTCCCACCAGCGCATGACCCAACTAAATGCCGCCATGGAAATTTTGCGCAAGCACGTTTCCTGATCCGCCGTTTTGCGTTTGTGGACAAACCGCCGCTCAGGCCCTTGTGGAAGGGTTGGCGCAATGCTTAGATGTATGAAAGTGGATTTCTGGTTATCGACCGGGCACAAGACCCGGGCACCTTGGCCAGACAATAACGGGAGACAGCATGACGGCGGAATTTCGGGCGGCACATGCCAGCGGTGAAAACTGGGCCTCGGTCGCATCCGAGCTTGCCGAACTTCTGGAAAAAGAGCCGCTGCCAAGTCAGGCCCTGGCTTTTTTGTATGTCTCCGAACCACTCGCTGCGGATCTTGGCAGTATCCTGACCTTCCTGCGCTCGCGTTTGTCGATTGAACACTGGATCGGAACCTCTGGCGTTGGGGTGTGCGGATCGGGCCGGGCCTATTTCGGGGTGCCAGCGGCCTCTGTCATGGTGGCACCCTTTGCCAGTGAAGATTTTCATATCTTTGAACCGCTCAAGACCGAAGCCGATCTCGATACGCCAGAACTGCAAAAGGCAATTGATCGTCTGCAGCCGATCTTTGGACTTGTCCATGGTGATCCCGGGGCGCCTGACAGTCTGGGGCAACTGGCCGAACTTGCACGTCTGGGGTCGACCTATCTTGTGGGCGGGATCGCATCGGGCGAACGCGGCGCGCCACAGATTGCCGATCGCGTTGTTGATGGCGGGCTGTCAGGCGTTTTGTTTGATGGCAAAACCAGCGTTCAGGTTGGCATCAGTCAGGCCTGCACGCCGGTCGGTCCGGTTCATCGCGTCACCGAAGGCCGCGAAGGAATTGTCTCCACCCTTGATGATCGTCCTGCCCTTGATGTGCTTAAGGAAGAACTCGAAGCAGATGGCGGCGAACAATCCATGGCGTCGGGTCGTTATCATGCGGCCCTGATGGTGCCGGGGTCCGATACTGGTGATTTTGTCGTGCGCAATCTGATGGGGATTGATCCCAATAACCACATGATCGCGATCAGCGGGGATGTACAGGCGGGCGATGCCATCCGTTTTGTTCGCCGTGACGGGGCGGCGGCCGAACAGGATCTGCGTCGCATGCTGGCCGATTTGCAAAAACGCCTGCCAGGCAAACCGCGCGGGGCCCTTTATTGCAGTTGTGTCGCCCGTGGCCCGCATCTGTTTGGCACCGAAAGCCGGGAAATGATGATCATCCGTGATGAACTGGGTGATTTGCCGCTGACAGGCTTTTACGGCAATGGCGAAATCTGCAATGACCGCTTCTACGGTTATACCGGGGTTCTGACCCTGTTTATCTGACGCTGCGTAAAACCCGATAATAAGAAATTTCCCCCGAACGGTTTCATCTCGCGCGGACAAGCGGATATATTCAATCCATTGCAAAATCATGTGTCGCACCGATCCAGTGCGTCGGGCGGCGCAAAACAGGGGAATTTCATATGGAATATCGTCGATTGGGGCGTACTGACATTGATGTCAGCGTAATTTGTCTCGGCACCATGACCTGGGGCCAGCAGAACACACAGGACGAAGCGTTCGAACAGCTTGATTACGCCACTGCCAACGAAGTCAATTTCATCGATACCGCCGAAATGTATCCGGTCCCTGCGATGGAGGAAACCTTCACCGCCACCGAAACCATCATCGGCAACTGGCTTGAAAAACGCGGGCGTCGTGATGATCTGGTTCTTGCCACCAAGGTTGTCGGCCCGGCGGACCGTTTCCCGTATGTCCGTGGTGGCCCGCGTCTGACCCGTGACCAGATCTTTGAAGCCATCGACGCGTCACTGACCCGCCTTAAGACCGATTATGTCGATCTTTATCAGCTGCACTGGCCGGATCGGAATTCCAACTTCTTCTCAAAGCTCGGCTATACCCATGACGCTGACGAGCAATTCACGCCGATCGAAGAAACCCTTGGTGCCCTTGATGAACTGGTCAAGGCTGGCAAGGTTCGCCATATCGGTCTGTCGAATGAAAGCCCGTGGGGCCTGATGAAGTTCCTTGAACTGGCCGAAAAGAATGGTTGGCCACGCGTTGTCTCGGTTCAGAACCCCTATAGCCTTCTGACCCGTCAGTATGAAGTCGGTCTTGCCGAATGCTCGATCCGCGAAGATGCCGGTCTTCTGGCCTATTCGCCGCTGGGTGGCGGAGCGTTGTCGGGCAAGTATCTTGGCGGTTCGCGCCCGGAAGGCGCGCGGTCGTCGGTCTGGCCGCAATATTTCGGGCGCTTTCTGACGAAAAGCGGCGTCAAGGCAACCGAAGCCTATGTGAAGCTCGCCAGGGACAATGGTCTTGATCCGGCCCAGATGGCGCTGGCCTATGTCAATTCGCGCCCGTTCCTGACGTCCAACATCATTGGCGCGACCAGCATGGAACAGCTGAAATCCAATATCGGCTCGGCCAACATCACCCTGTCGGACAGCGTTCTCGAAGAAATCGAAAACATCCATCAGGTCTACACCTATCCCTGCCCGTAAGGTCACAGGATGGTCAGATTTTGCTCTCAGGATTTGACCACAGACTTTTGAAAGGCGGCGGTTTATCCCGCCGCTTTTCCCACCACCAGAACGGAGGCGACATATGGTTAAGCTGATCTTTGGCAAGGAATCCGACCTGGGGGGTATCTCCGTCCGTCGCGTTTTACCCCATCGCGATGTGCGTTCTGTCGGTCCGTTCGTATTCTTCGATCATATGGGGCCGGTTGAATTCCAACCCGGTCAGGGCATTGATGTGCCGCCGCATCCCCATACGTGTCTCGCGACCGTGACCTATCTGTTCAAGGGCGCGATCCTCCATCGCGACAGTCTGGGCAGTGATCTTGAAATCACACCGGGCGATCTCAATTGGATGAGTGCCGGGCGCGGCATTACCCATTCCGAACGCGAAACCGATGCGGTCCGCAATTCCGTTCATGAACTCGATGGTTTGCAGCTTTGGGTCGCACTACCTGACGAGGCAGAGGAATCCGATCCCGCCTTTTACCACGTGGCCAAGAATGACCTGCCCGTGATCGAGGATGCCGGGCTTCACATGCGACTGATCGCCGGTGAGGCCTTTGGCAAAACCGCCCCCGTGCCGGTCAAATCCAAGCTTTATTACCTTGATGTCGAAATGGACGAAGGCGCGCAGCTTCTTCTGCCGGGTGAAAATCAGGAAGGGGCGATTTACGTCGTATCAGGCACGCTTCTGATTGACGGCGAAAGCTATAAGCCAGAAAGCTTTGTCTATGTTGCACCCGAAGAAATCCCCGATATCGTTGCCAAAACCGGTTGCCGGGTGATGTTGCTGGGCGGCCTGCCGGTCGGCCGGCGCTATATCTGGTGGAACTTTGTTGCCAGTTCCAAGGAACGGATTGAGGCCGCCAAAGCCGACTGGGCGGCGGGCAAGTTCCCGCAGATTGATGGCGAAGATGACGCCTTGCCACTGCCTGAACGTTCGACCGGCTAATTACCGCATCAGAATTGGATTGAAGACATGCGTTTGTTTGTTGGTGTGGAAATTCCCCACGATATTGCGACCGACCTTTATCCGCTGGGGCGTGCGATCAAGGGGCTTGATGCCCAGACCCCGGAAAACATGCACATCACCCTGAAATTCATCGGCAATGTCGATCCGGGTCTGGCGGGTGAGATTGATCAGGCCTTGTCACAAGTGGCGTTCGAGCCCTTTGATCTGCAGGTATCGGGCCTTGATATGTTTGCCTCAAACCGCAAGGTTCGCATTTTCTGGGCCGGGGTAAAGGATCAACCGGCTCTGCGCACACTTGCCAATCGGGTGGAAAATGCGCTTCTGGCGCTGGAAGAATGCCCGGATATGGATATGCGCAAATTCACCCCGCATATTACGTTGGGGCGTAACCGTGACGCTGCGCGTGCCGTCGTCGAACAGGCGATTGTCGATCATGGGGATGTGTCATCACGGGTGTTCACCGTTGATCGTTTCTGTTTGTATGAAAGCCACGCAACGGCGGATGGTCCGGAATTTCGCGTGATTGCCGCCTATGACGGCAAGGACGGGCCGCTTCCTGAGCCAGACCTCTCAGAGGCCTTCGCAACAGAGGATTTTCAATGAAACTTGGCTTTATCGGAACTGGCGCGATCAGCGATGCGGTCATTCGTGGTCTTTTGACATCTGATTACGCAGTAGATGAAATCATCGTCTCACGCCGAAGCGGACATATCTCGGCAAAGCTCGCCGCCGACTTTGATCGGGTGCGGGTCGAAGACGACAATCAGGCGATCATTGATCAATCCGATATGATCTTCTTGGCGGTTCTGCCGCAGATTGCCGGTGATGTGCTGTCCGCCCTTCGCGTGCCTGATGACAAACAGATTGTCAGTCTGATCGCCACCATCCCGATTTCTGATCTCAAAGTCTGGCTTGGCACCAACGCGCAATGTGATCGCGCCATTCCCCTGCCACCGGTCGAACATCATGCCTGTGTCACGGCGGTTTATCCCGGCTCGCCCGGTGTAATGACCCTTTTTGAAAAGCTGGGCGGGGCGGTGGCGGCTGAAACCATTGATGCCTTTGATGGCTACGCGGCGGGCAGTGCATTGATGGCGACCTATTTCACCGTACTGGAAAGTGCCGCCCAGTGGATGGTCAAACAGGGATCCGACTATGCCGATGCCAGGCGCTACCTTGCCGCGCTGTTTTCCAGCCTTGCGCAAAATACCGACAAATCCCCCGATCAAAGTTTTGCTGATCTTTATGCGGGTCACATCACGGCGGGCGGCCTGAATGAGCAGGTCGCGCAAACCTTCATCCGCGAAAAGGGTGCAGATGCCCTCCATACCGCCCTTGATGAAGTCTTTGCCCGGATCAAGGCCTCCGGGTAAGCACCGTCAAGCAACGCAAAACGGGCGACCAACAAGGCCGCCCGTTTTTCTGTTGTTTATATAATGCGTGCTGAGCTCTCAGGCCGCCGCCCTGTTCTGATACCCAACCGTCAAGCGCTGCTGACCGCCATTGCCGGTTTCGATCAGATCAACCATGGCATAACCGAAATCGGCATAGGAAATCCGCGCAACCCCGTCGTGATCGGGGATCAGCGTATCGGTGCCGCGCACATATTGCCCGGTCAGCGGCCCCTCGATCAGCATCGCCGGTGGGCGCAGGCAGGTCCATTGCACATCCTCATATTGATTAAACAGCGCATCCTGCTTTGCACAGGCCTCTGCAATCGGGCGCACGGCATCGGGCAGGAAGTCTGGCGCGGTTAGAACAGTATGACCACTTTCATCGGCCAGTTTCAGGGTCGCAGCCCCACCGGTCAGGTAAATCGGGGCTTTTGTTTTACGCGCCGCATCCAGCAACACGCGGCTCATCTCGACCAGCAAACTTTCTGATCCGCTGATCGGGCGAAGTGCGCTGATCGCAACGTCATGGCTTGTCATTAGCTCGGCAACGCGGTCTGGCTTGGCCAGCACATCAACGCTTTCGCGCGCGACGCTATCAGGCACATCGGCCAGTTTGTGGATATTGCGCGCAATCGCGGTGACGGTATGGCCTCGCTTTAGGGCTTCGTGCAGGGTGGCGGTACCGACATCGCCGGTGGCACCAAACAGAACAATCTTCATCGGACGTTTCCTTTATATTTGTGGGGCGTTTTGTTTTTATGTCGTGCGCGGGGCGGGTTCGTTGATCGCCGCTGGTGCTGGTTCAGCCACTGGTGCAGGCGCAGGACGCGCTGCCCGCTGACCCAGCCAGATACTGACCAGCACAACAATCACGCCTGCCATCTGAAGCGGGCTCAGGGCCTCGCCCAGAATGACCCAGCCGAGCAAAACCGCACTGGTCGGGCTCAAAAAGCCAAAGCTTGTCACCGTCGTCGGGCCAAGGCGCGCAATGCCCCGGAACCACAGGTAGTAGGTCAGGGCCGCCCCGATCAGACCAAGCCACACCAAACCGGCCAGATTGGTTACGGTCGGCACCGGGAAGCCGGGCTCAAGGATCAGGGCTACCGGGATCATCAGGATCCCGCCCGCGGTTAATTGCCAGGCGGTAAAGGTCAGCGGTGATACCGGCGGCTGCCATTTGCGGGTCATGACGGTGCCGGCTGCCATGGATGCGGCACCAAAAAGGGCGGCTGCAATGCCAATCGGATCAAGGCTGCTGGTCGGGCCAAGCACAAGCATTGCTACCCCGATCAAGCCGGAAATGGCAGCGATAATGCCCAGCATCGTAATCCCGGATCCCAGCGCAAAGCGCGCCAGAAACAGCACCAGCAACGGCTGGATCGCGCCAAGTGTCGCCGCCACACCGCCCGGCAGGCGATAGGCCGCGACAAACAGCATCGACCAGAAAACGGCAAAGTTCAGCGCGCCCAGAATAAACACGCGGGCGCGCCAGCCAGCAGGCGGTAATTGCCGCACAACAAGCAAAAGGATCAATCCGGCCGGCAGGGCACGCAGAAGGGCGACGGTCAGTGGAAAGCCATCAGGCAGCATTTCCGTGGTGACGATATAGCTGCTGCCCCAAATGATCGGGGCAAGAGCAGTCAGGCATAAATCGGTTGTTCGGTTCATGGTGGCATCTCCATTTATCTTGACATCAAGATATATTCAGAAATCTTGACGTCAAGATAAAATTCTGAAAAGACTCTAAACCATGGATAAAGTTGACCGCATTCTTGCGCAGTGGCGCCGTGAAAGACCGGACCTTGATGTCACCCAAATGGGCGTCATTGGCCGGATAGGACGACTGCGCAGCCATTTGAGTGCCGCACATGAACGTGTTTTCAAAAAATACGATCTGTCGCTGGCAAGTTTTGACGTTCTGGCGACACTGCGCCGGTCCGGCCCGCCCTATGCGCTGAGCCCGTCCGAGCTCATTGACTGGACCATGGTGACATCGGGCACCATGACCAATCGTCTTGACCGGCTTGAAAAGGCCGGGCTGATCACCCGTCAGCGCAACCCGGAAGACGGACGTGGCTTTGTCATCGCCCTGACGGAAAAGGGGTTTGAGCTGATTGATGCTGCCGTTACCCAGCATGTCGCCAACCAGCATCAGATGCTCGAGGCACTAAACCCCGAAGAGCTCGACCAGCTTGATGACCTGCTGCGCAAATGGCTGGCGGCAATTGGTTCGCAAAACCCAGGAACGGAATAATCCGGCCATGCCAATCGGTGCGGCTGTTGTCGCGGTGCCTGGTCGGTTTTTTCGGGAATTTGGTCAGTGGCAGAGAGGAGGTCTGGCGAACTGCCGTCCTAAGTTGTCTCGTTCAGTATCATAAGTATCTGTAAAACAACAATAACCATAAATACATTGTCTTATGCTGTTGCATCATGTTGCACGCAATGGTATTTCTTATGTTGGGTAATATAGCAGTTATCAAGGTGTGGAAGAGGAAGAAACCGATACCCTTGATGCTTGCCAACATAGGAAAACCGCCATGCCGAAAAAGGCCCCCGAACTGAGTGCCGCCGCCGTTCGCCGCTTGTCGTGGGGCGAGGGCGGGAAACCACGTTATCACGCCGTTGGTGGTGTGTCGGGATTGCTTTTGCAGTGTCGCCCGCCAGTATCAGAAACGGCTTCGGGTTCGAAATCATGGATTTTACGAACGGTTGTCGGTGCCAAGCGCCGTGACATCGGTTTGGGTGGTTATCCTGACGTTGGCCTTTCTGATGCCCGCGAGGCGGCACGGGAAATCAAAGCCAAGATAAAGGCGGGAATTGATCCGGTGGCCGAACGCAAGCAAGCCAAACAGGCTTTGATAAGGGATCAGGGCAAGGCGCTCACGTTCGAGCAGGCAGCGCGTACATATATAGAAGAAATCAAATCCCCCGTCCTGAAATCTCAAAAACACTTGGCGCAGTGGGCAAAAACACTTGAGGATTATGCGTTTCCAGTGATCGGCAAGCTGGGGGTTGGTGACATTGACACGGCCCATGTCGTGTCCCTGTTGCAGCCCATTTGGCAATCTAAAACCGAAACCGCGACCCGAGTACGTGGACGCATTGCAAACGTGCTGGACTGGGCAATTTCCGCTGGTTATCGCGACACTGCAAATCCCGCTGCGCTGGCCTTGGTGAAACCGCTTCTGGCCGATGCTAGTAAGTTGAAAAAGGCGAAGAAACGGCATTTCCCGGCGCTTCCTGTTGATGATGCGTTTAGGTTCATGTGTGACCTGCGAGAACGTGACACTATTACAGCAATCGCGCTACGTTTTGGCGTTCTCACAGCTTCCCGTCCGGGTGAAATTCGGAAAGCGGAATGGTCCGAAATTGATCTCAAACACCGCCGCTGGACAATCCCAGCAAGCCGGATGAAAGCGGGTCGGGCGCATGTTGTGCCGTTGTGCGAAGAGGCGGTGGCGATCCTTGGAAATATGCCCCGTATGGCTGGTTCTAACCTTGTTTTCAATGCTGCAAAGGGCGGAGCAATATCGGATAACGGAATGCGCAATGTTTTGATCCGGATGCACGATCAGGACGTTGCCAGAGGCGGGCCGGGATACACTGATCCCCAACAAGACAACGCAATAGTGACTGCACATGGATTCCGTTCCACGTTTGCAGAATGGGCCAGAAAACAAAGGGACTTTGCGGACGAAGTGTCAGAGCTTGCGTTGGCGCACGTCAATTCCGATGCAACCCGAACAGCTTATAAGCGAGACGAACTTATAGAGCAACGCGGTGCGCTCATGGCTCGCTGGGGTGCCTTCCTGAAAAATCCGCCGGTTGATGCTGATAATGTTGTTGGTCTGGAAAGGGCACGGGCATGACAAATGCAACATATTGCGCCGAAATAAATCTGATATGCCATATTTTGTGTTGACTGATGTTATGATGTAACGTAAATTCGAATTTGAAAAGGGGAGAAATCCCTTTTGGGCAGAGGTGCCCGCCGCCGCAGCGATGCGCCGGTGAAATAATGAAAGGAAATCTCGATGACGATGTGGTTGTAACGGCCACCGGTTCGTGATTCTTTTCGTGCCGGTGGTCCTTGATGAAAGGGCCTTGAAATGGCACATGTATTTGTTTCAGATAAGCAGATTGCGTCCCGGTATTCGGTGGCGCGTTCGACAATCTGGCGGTGGGTCAAAACCCGCGATTTCCCCAATCCCATAAAATTAGCAAGCGGCTGTTCGCGTTGGCGTATTGCTGACGTTGAGGCGTGGGAAAATAATAAAATCGGGGGTGCGGCATGATGGGGCGCGCGGAATTCACCCGAACCGAAATCACCCCCGGCACTTTCTTAACATTTGATCAGGTTGCGGAGAGGCTCGTTGGTTTTTCTGACTGGCCGGGAGACTTGTATCTATTCCCCGAACCTGTAAAGACCAAGGATGGCCCGAAGTGGCGAGCCGAGGATATCGCACGTTACGAAAACAGGCTGTGTGATTTGTTGGGCGCGGATTAAATGCCATGCCCAATAAAAAGGAAAACCCCGGCGCGGGTGGTGCCGCGTTCGGGGCTGTAAATTCGTATTCAGAGCAGGGCAATAATAGCGAGAACGACAACTTTTCGCAAGAACAAAACGGAAACCGTGACCGTCCTTTGTCATTGCACCACGACTTCAAACCCATCAAATCCGCTCTGTACGATCTGGTAGGGCGTAGGCTGACCGACACCGAGGCCGCGATTATTGTCGCGCTGTGCCAAAGTGGCGAGGTGTGTTCATACAGCCGCAATCCCCACCACTACAGCATGCCGGGGCGTTATCGAACCAGTCTGTATTCGCACCGAAAGGTTGCCGGTGGTATGGATCGGTTGGCCGCTGATGGCTTGATATGGAACTGGAAGCAGGAAAAGGGTACTCGAGGATGGCAAAGCACTTGCGCGGCCACACCTGAGTTGATCGAAAAGTATGCAATCGTGACTGATGGGCACGAAGCAAAGCTGATCGTTCCCCGCGAGCCTATCGTCATGCGCGATGCGGAGAAAAACCTTGTTGATTACAAGGACAACGCCAAAACCAAATCAATGCGGCGATCCCTTTGCGAATATAATGATGCGCTGAATGATACGGCAATCACAGGCGTCGATAAGGGAAGCATCCGTCGCATATTCAACGGCGATTTTAAGCACGGTGGGCGCGGTTACGCGGATGGCGGTTCGTGGCAACAGTTGCGCGGCAAAGCCACTGACGAAGACGGAAATCCGGTGCCAATGCATCTTCGACGTTCATCGGTTAAAATCAATGGCGAAGCGGTTTCGGAACTCGACTATAAAAACCTGCATCCCCGTCTGCTCTATGCACGGCTCGGCATTAACCCGCCAGCCGATTGTTATGCCGTTCCAGGCTTCCACCGCGATCTCGCCAAAGTTGCATTGCTAATCATGTTGAATGCAAGATCACGTCACGGCGCGGTTTCGGCCCTCGCTAAGAAAGATGTAATGGAAAAGACAGGAACGGCGGTTATAGCCTCTCACGAGGCCCACAACGCTGCTAACGGGGTTCTGGCAAAGCTATGCGATTTACACGAACCGATTAGCCAATTTTTCTTTACGGGAATCGGGTCGCAATTGATGGCACTCGACGGTGACATCGCACAGGCTGTTATGGATCGAATGTTGCGGGCTGGGGTGGTTGTTTTGCCCGTTCACGATAGCTTTATGGTAGCGCGTTCGAAGGCTGACCTTCTGGGCCAAATCATGATGGAAGTTTCATCCACAAAGTGCGGTATGATTATTCCCGTGGAAGCCAAATATTAAGCCCCATTTTGATCTAATTTCGGGTCATCTTTTTAAACAATATTATTCATTGTTATCAGCATCTTATCTCCTAAACGTTATACATATACCCCCATCCCTCCTACCTCTCCCTCCTCCCTGTCTATCCCCTTTCCTGATCTCTATTATTTGGCGTATTGGGCCTCATTTAACCAAACCCCAAAAAAATTGGCAAAATTGGGTTGTCTATAGATAGAGCAGGGGTGAAATACCCGTCATCACATCTCCCCAACAATCCCCAAAAACCAGTTCGACTTCTTATATGTCTGCGACTACCCGTCAATTATCAGTTATTTGGGGGTTAATTGCTCATTTACCCATTTAATTACCCAACAACCTGTTTGTGATAAGCCTCTGTTGTGGTATTATAATACCGTAATTAGGGGGTAATAACTCCCCCGTAACTGCCAGTAAACGAGGTTTCTGCAATGGCGCGTCCATATACATCACTGCCCGCTGGTGCGAAAAATCATCTTGAGGCTATGGCGGCAAATGGAATGTTGAGTGAGAGCAAGGCGGCGACTGCGTTGGGCATGCCAATCGACCAGTTTAAGCGTGTGATTGCTGATGACGCAGCCTCTAAGCAGATTTGGGAAAATGCCCTGTCCATCGAGAAAGATGAATTGCTGGGCAAGTTGTGGAGCCTTGCGGATGGGGGCGACAGGCAGGCGGCGACCACGTTGCTGGCGGTGCGGCATGGCCTCACGGAAAAGCAACCGACTGGTGGCGGTGGTGGTGTGACTGTGAATTTCACCCTGCCTGCTGCGCTTGATCCCAGCGAGTACATGAAGACCGTGCAATCAGCGCAGAAGGCCCTGCCGGATGGTGGTGCAAATGAGTGATCGGGATGGACAGCAACCCCTTGAAGCAAAGCAGGAAAACCCTGCGGAATATACCGATTTTGACGAGCCTTGCGCTTGGCCTGATCAAGACGCCTGCCGCGCACTTAATGCCGCCTTATGGACCTGCATTGGTTTCGGATTTGGTGTTGTGTTTGGCTTTGTAAACCCCTTCGGATTTGGCCTGTAATGAGTGAAATGGTTACCATTGAACCAGATAAACTAACGCCCTTGCAGGCGAAAATCATGGCGGTCCCTGATGCCTTCGATTTGGCGCTACTGGGCGGTAGGGGTTATGGCAAGACGCGCGTTGCCCTGTTGATTGCACTGCGTTTTTGTGAGCAGTACGGCAAACATGCAAAAGTTCTGATCGTCCGTCGCAGCTTTCCGGGCCTTGCTGAAATCGAAAGCGAATGCCAAACGATATTTGGGCAAATATACGGGGCCGCTGTTAAGTACAACAGCCAGAAACATAGGTTTACCCTGCCCAACGGCGGCACGATTTCACTCGACCAACTCGACCACGAAAACGACTTTGCGAAATTCCAAGGCCGTTCGTTTGGATTGATCATCGCCGACGAGGCTGGGCAGTACCCAAGCCCTGCTTTGCTTGATCGTCTGCGTTCGTCCTTACGTGCTCCAAAGGGCATTCCCACCCGTTACATTATCACAGCTAACCCCGGTGGCCCCGGTCATGGCTGGATCAAAAAACGGCACGTACTCAGGGCCGAATGGGAGCCCTATCAGGATGAGGCAACGGGCGCGTCATTCGTCACCATCAACGGTACTTTTGAATCCAATATTTTCATCGACCAAGCTGCATACGAACGCAATTTGAAAGCGTCCTGTGCGGGCGATCCTGCACTGGCTCTTGCATGGCTCAGTGGCGACTGGACTGCGATCCGTGGTGCTTTCTTTGAGTGTCTGACGGATAAATCAATGGTGGACCCATGGAAGTCTTTACCCAAGGGCGTCGGAATAGAATACGACAACTCTTTCCTTTACCAAGGCGAGGTTAAATCCCGTCATAACTGGCGGTTTTGGATTGCTGGCGATTTCGGGACCGCTGCACCTGCAATTTACCTTGCGATGGCAGAAAGTCCGGGTCTTGAACACGAAGGGATTTTCTATCCACGAGGCTCCAAAATCGTGTTTGACGAGGTGGCCTTGGCAGGCATTGACGATCCATCCCAAGGCCTGTTGATGACCGCCCCCGAACAAGCCGCCAGCATAAAGAGCATGACCGAGCGGTGGGGTATCCGGGCCGAAGGGGTTTTGGATGACGCATGTTTCGCCAATGTGGGTTCACAGGATGGCACGATTGCCGATCAGTTTCGTAAAGCTGGTGTGCATTTCCGCAAAGCCAAAAAAGGTTCGCGCCTGTCTGGGTGGAATGAACTTCGGACGTTAATGAGCCAAGCAGGACAGCCTGACGTTCCGGGCCTCTACATTACCAAGAACTGCCAATATCTGTGGGAGACCCTTCCAAGCCTTCCACGTGATCCGCGTAACCCCGAAGACCTTGATACCCGTGCCATCGACCACGGCGCAGACGCACTTCGCTACGGGTGCCTACGCCGCGCCCCTATTCTCACCACCGGCATCGGTTACGCAACCGCCCGTTAACACCCCGAAAGGAATACCAAAATGGCAAATGCAATGAACCCGGCACGACGCACCAAGCGTCACCCGTCACTGACTATGACCCGTAATTCGATTATCGAAATGAAGGCTGGGGAAAAGTGGAAAAATGACCCGGACATCAATATCGCACGGCAAGCCCACAAGCGGTACATTGAGGCCATGGACGCTATCGCCAATATGATCAATGCGCCGGACCCGCTCCTGACCCCTACGGCCAACCGTGCCCGTCTTGAGGCTGCGGGCAAAAAGGCCATTGAAACCGCGTCAAAATCTGCCGAACGGGCGAGTTCCTTTTTGAAGAAACGTATCGAGGCACTTGGCGACATTGCTGATGAACGTCTTGGCTTGAAAAGCACCAACCCCCAAGCGGCTGAAATCCGTTCTATCTTGCGTGGAATGGAAAACAAAGAAAAGCGGGAAGTATTCAGGGATGCTATTGCAAGTGAAGATAGTGATCTTATTGGCGCTGTTCTTTCCGCAACCAATCCTTTGCTTTTGGGGGTTGACAAAGCACAAATGAAACGCTGGCGTGATGAAGCTGAAAGCGGTTTGTTGCCTGACCTTGTGCAATTCCGCGACGCTGCGGAATATACTGTTGATTTGCTTGATGACAGTTTCATTCAGTCGGTAAAGCTGATGGATCAGGTTACGGGCACACCAGATGAAGTCAGTGCGGATCAGGCGGCGATTGACGCGGCACGTAAAGCTGAGGCTGCTTTGAGTGAAGCACTGGCAGACTAACGGGGGACAGTCATGGAAAACGACCTGATCGGATTTGAAACCGTGATAGACAAGATCAAAGGCTGGCCCACTGAGGGGGATAGCTTCCCCCGCCCTGCCTCACGGGATGCCAATGGCAGACCGCTTTGGAATAGGGCAGAGATTGAACAATTTGCGCACCGCTTGCACGGTATTCCATACGCCAGCTAATCGTGTTTTTGCTTTTTGTGGTGTATGATTATTGTGGCGTTCAACTCAAAGTCATAGGTGGGGAAAAATGGGCAACATCTTAAAAATGAACAAATTGATTGCGGGAATATTTCTCGTTTTCCTGTCTGGGTGCGCTAACACAATCGGCACGGCTCCCCAAGAAGGGTATTCCGGTTTTGATGACGCGAGGATTGTTAATTTGCCGCCGCATGGCAACGCATGTACGGGCTGGGTCTGCACAGGCCTTGGAGCGCAATGGAGCGATGAGCACCCAGATCAGGCGTTACTTATCGTCACGGTGTTTAACGACACTACAGCGGTTACGGGAGCGTTGCTCAATATCGATGGGGAAAAAATAAGGTTGGACCCGAGCCAAGCCTCCACAAGTTTCGATTCCGAAGTGATTGCAACATCAAGCAAAGCATATCTGGTGCCGCTGAGTTTGATCAGACGGATTGTTGACGCAAAGCGTGTTTGGATGCGTGTCGAAACCCCGTCCGGTACTATCGAAGATGCGATAATTGATGGATCAACTGATAGTAAATCCTATCACGCACTGAAGCGCTTTTTGGCCGCGATTGGGTAAATAGTAAGGTCAGCAGCCATCACTTTTACGATGATGGGTACAATTGCGGTTATCGCAAAATGTGCTTTGTAAGTCATTGAAATATAAGGGAATGTGGCAGAGAGGAGGGGATTCGAACCCCTGAGGGGCTTACACCCCAACACGCTTTCCAGGCGTGCGCCTTAAACCACTCGGCCACCTCTCCACATGCGATCTTTGATATATCGCGAAAGCGGGCGGACATTAGCCGAGACGCCCGCGCTTGACAAGGCCCAATCAGCCTCTTTTTTCACTTTGCGCAAATCCCACTGATTGGCCTGTAAAATCGCCTGTGTTTCGGACATTCAATCGCCGCAAACCCTTGGTAAACGGGGCGTTGTCGGCATCTTTACTTCTTGTTGATGTCTGATCCGTAAGGTTTGGTGTCAGGTGTTTGCAACTCATGGGTAATGTTTTGTTATACAAATGCATCCCTTTACCCTGTATGTGCAAACCATTAGGCTTTTTGTTGTTTTTCTAATATACCGACCCTGACAGGTCGCTTGGAGCGGATAATGTGGTTTTTCCGGGCGTTGGGATGGTTACTGCTTTTTGCCAGCATTGCTGTGCTGGTCGATGATTCCATTACCGCGCTTCAAACAGGAAGTTTTCGTCTGGTCGCCGCCGGCGAGCTCTGGTATCGCCTTGATACCGGCAGTCTGAACCTGTTGCAATCCGTCATCCAGCGCTACATTTCCGTTTGGGCATGGGACACCATCTTTGTCCCGATCCTGTTGGCGCCGGCCCTGGTTGTCTTGTTTGTGCCATCCGCCATCCTTCTTCTGCTGACCCGCAAGCGCAAGCGTCAGCGCATTTTCTGACCTCCCGTTCGCCAGAGCTCTTCACTTAACGGGGTATTGCCCGGTTTAGCCCTTTGTCGCCTTGTCTGCACGCGGTGCAGTCGGCACACTGCCGATAATCAGGATAACAATAGGCAGGAAAACCGGAATGAAGGCATGGGTGTGCAACGCATTTGGCGAAGTACCGCAATGGGTGGATGCCTCTGATCTGGCGCCGTCGGTGCTGCAACCCGGTCAGGTTCTGATTGATGTTGCCGCCTGCGGGGTCAATTTCGCCGATACCCTGATCCTTAAGGGCAAATATCAAAAACGTCCCGAAGGTCCCTTTTCCCCCGGCTTTGAAGTCAGCGGCACGGTGCGTGCCGTCGGCGATGGTGTCAGTAATGTCAAACCCGGCGATGCGGTGATGGCCATGCCCGATTGGGGCGGTTACGCCGAACAGGTCGTGGCTGATGCATGCCTTGTCATGCCGCTTCCCGACGGTGTTGATTTCAACAGCGCAGCAGCCTTTCAAATCGCCTATGGCACCAGCTGGTTTGCATTGAAGTATCGCGCCGATGTCAAGCCGGGTGAGATTGTGCTGGTCCATGGGGCTGCTGGCGGGGTCGGCCTGACGGCGGTCGAATGCGCCAAGCTCTTGGGCGCAACCGTGATTGCCACGGCCGGTGGGGAGGACAAATGTCAGATCGCGCGCGACCATGGTGCGGATCATGTCATTGACTATAAATCCGAAAACATCCGCGACCGGGTGCGCGAAATCACCGCAAGCCTTGGCCAACCCAAAGGTGTCGATGTTGTTTATGATCCGGTTGGCGGTGATGTCTTTGATCAAAGCCTGCGCTGCGTTGGGCCTGGTGCGCGCATGCTTCTGATCGGCTTTGCCAGCGGCACGGTGCCGCAAATCCCGGCCAATATCCTGCTGGTCAAGAATGTCACCGCAATCGGTTTTTATTTCGGTGCCTATCTCGAACAAAATCCCGATGTTGCGCAATCGGGCATGGCAGAACTGCTGGCGCGCCTGAAATCCGGGGCAATCCGGCCGATGATCTCGGCTGTTTATCGCCTCGAAGATGCGATGGATGCCCTGACGGCCATTCGTGATCGCACGGCGACCGGCAAGCTGGTGATTGATTGCCGTCCAAACAGGTAAATAGGCGGATTTCAATACACACATTGCTGGTATAGGATGAGCCCGTCCCAACCACTTCTCTGCCGGAAATCGCCGAATGCCCGACGACAAAAAAAGGCCCGATCACGTCCAGTCTTCCGCAAAGACCCGTGATCAGTATGAAACCTATCCCTATCCGGCCCGCAATCCTGAGGATGAGGACAAGCGTCTGATCACCGGATCACCGGGCAACTGGGACGAGGTCGTCCATTTTGTATTTGGCGGGCGCGATCCATCGGCACAAACCAAAAGTGGCAAAATCAAAATCCTTGTTGCCGGCGGGGGCACCGGGGATGCGTTGGTGATGCTGGCCCAGCAGGCGCGAGACCGCAAGGCCAAGGCCGACATCGTCTATATCGATCTGTCCGAAAGCTCGCGCGCCATTGCCGAGGCGCGTATCAAACGCCGCAGTCTGGAAAAGAACGTCACGTTTGTGACCGGGTCCTTTGTCGATCTGGCATCTGAGTACGGCCCGTTTGACTATATTGATTGTTGCGGGGTGCTTCATCACCTGCCTGATCCCGATGCCGGGCTCAGGGCACTTGCCGATGCGCTCAAACCCAATGGCGGCATGGGCCTGATGGTCTATGGCGAGTTGGGCCGCCAGGGCGTCTATCACATGCAGGAAATGATGGAACGCCTCAATGCCGAGGCGGGCGGGGCCAGGCGCCTTAATTTCGGCAAGGCACTGTTTAATTCACTACCCGGGACCAACTGGCTCAAACGCAACCCGTTTGTCGGTGATCATATCCATGGCGGTGATGCCGGGTTTTATGACCTGTTGTTGCATCAACAGGATCGCGCCTATCGCGTCGACGAGGTGTTTGATTTTGTCGAGGCGGCCGGTCTGCGTCTGCAAAACTTTATCGAACCGATGCGCTATGACCCGACCACCTATTGTTCGCGCCATGATGTGCTGGACAAGGCGATGCACGTGCCGTTTCGTGAACGCGCAGCCCTTGCCGAATTGATGGCAGGCAACATCACCAAACACACCTTTTATGTCGTCAAGGCCAAGAACAAGGTCAAACCACCGGTCCCGTCGCCCGAACTGATCCCGACCTTTACCCGTGTGGATGGCCCGTCACTCGCCCGTTCGGTTGCCAAGACCGGCAATATCAAGATCACCTTTACCGGCCTTGCTGTGACCCGGACCATGCCCTCGGCGTCGCCGGCGATCCTGTCGCGCATTGATGGCAAACGCTCGATTGGTGAAATCTACGAACTGTTTGATCCCAAACCCGAAAAGTTCGAATTCAATGCCCAGTTCGCCGTGATGTATTCCGTGCTCAATGCTGCAAACCTGATGTATCTGCGCCATCCCGCCAAAAAATAGTCTGCGCCGCCATTTCCGGATGTGCGAAAAAAAAATGTCGGTCACAGGGGGTGCGACCGACATTTAAATACGCACTTTCCAGCGGGGGGAGCTGGAATTGCGCTCAGGGATTAGTAGGGTCAGAACCAAATTAACTGGTTCTGACCCTAAAGCCTTATTTAAGGCTGATGCCTTTCCACGCGTCCATCAGGGCTTCAATCAGAACCTGAAGCGGGAAGGTAATTGCGCTGTGAAGCGGCGATACGTTGTTCTGCATGACAGAATACTCAGTTGGTGCGCTTTCGCGCG